>DDWL01000015.1:99809-161693 GCA_002345675.1 Bacteroidales bacterium UBA2287
AAGCAAATACGGAAATTCTAATTGGAGTACAGATATTGCATTTTAAGCAATTGTTAAATGCGTTTGCCCTATTACCATGATTAAACAATAGTAAGCTGTGGTTGTTTTCAAATTTTACTATTATTGTGTTTGTAATTTAAAAAAGTGCCTTATGGATATTATAATAATTTCGCTTGCGGCTTTTTTAACGGCTATTCTAACATTTTTCTCGGGTTTTGGGTTAGGCACAATTCTGGCTCCAGTTTTTGCCATTTTTTTTCCTATCGATGTAGCTATTGCCCTAACTGGGGTTGTGCACTTCACCAATAATTTGTTTAAAATTTCGCTTGTTGGTCGAAATACCGACAAAAAAGTGCTTTTGCGATTTGGCTTACCAGCCATTCTTGCTTCGTTTTTAGGTGCATGGCTGCTGCTTAAAATAACCGACTTACCAACAATTTATGAGTACCAACTGGGAGGCGAAGAATATGCTATAACTCCCGTAAAACTTATTATTGCCATTTTACTAATTGTTTTCTCGGTGCTCGAAATTTCGCCCTCGTTTCAAAAGGTACAGTTTGGGAAAGACAAGCTGATTTTTGGTGGCATACTAAGCGGCTTTTTTGGAGGGCTAACCGGAATTCAGGGAGCCATTCGCAGCGCATTTTTAATAAAAAGCGGGCTTTCGAAAGAGGCGTACATTGCCACGGGCGTAATGATTGCCTGTTTGGTTGACTTTACACGGCTTTCGGTTTACGCATCGCGATATACATCGTCGAACCTTTCGGATAATTTAACTTTGCTTGTTTCGGCAACTTTGGCTGCCATTGCAGGAGCATATTTTGGCAGTAAACTTTTGAAAAAAGTAACCCTAAAGTTTATTCAAACCCTTGTGGCAATAATGCTAATGATTATTTCGGTAGCTTTGGGGTTGGGGTTAATATAAAACATTAATAATTGACAAAATGAAACTAGGAGTAATTATTGAAACTAAAGAGTTCGAAAAGGCTTGGAATGCCTTTCGGTTTGCCGTTACGGCAAAAAAACAGGGGCACGAGGTAAAGGTTTTCCTTATGGGCGAAGCGGTAGAATGCGAGGGGTTAACGCATCCAAAGTTTAATGTTGACGAGCAGCTAAAAGCCTTTGTTGCTTTAGGCGGCGAAATTCTTGCCTGTGGTACGTGCTTAAAATCGAGAAATTTAAACGAAACCGAGGCTTGTCCAATTTCAACAATGATTGACTGTGTTAACCTTGTGGTATGGGCCGATAAAACGGTTACTTTTTAAAAAACTTTAAAAAAGTTGTAACCAAAAATAGCTTTGCTGCATCATAGGGTTGTAACCAACAAATTAAAGCTATGGAAATTATCGCAGTGTTTATTCCAATTATTGCAATTATTGTTTCGGGAATTGCATTAGTTTATGCCCTTTGGACACAGAATCGTGAACGTATGGCCATGATTGAAAAGGGACTCGACGTTTCGTCAATTTACAAGAAACGTGAAGCGAATCCAAAGGCAGCAGCTAAGTGGGGCTTTTTGCTTGTAGGTGTTGCTTTAGGTTTACTTATTGGGGCTATACTAATTAATCAGACCGAACTTGAGCAGCCAGCAGTTATGTTTTCCACAATCTTTCTCTTTGGTGGCCTTGGTTTGCTAACCTACTACTTTACTATTGGGAAAACTAATGCCAAAAGCGAATAGACAGGGTACACAAGGCCACAAGCCAAGCAAAACAATGGAATACCCTACATTCGATGAAGTTTTTAAAGAATATCGAAATATGGTGTATTCCATTGCCTTGCGTTTTATGGGCAATCGCGACGATGCCTTAGAGGTTGCACAGGAGTCGTTTATTAAAATTTATAAAGGGCTGCCCAATTTCCGTGGCGACAGCAAACTTTCGACGTGGATTTACCGCATAACCGTAAACCAAGCATTAACACAGAATAGAGCAAAAAGAAAATTTGTCGATTTACCCGAAATTTCGGACGAACAAGTTTATTTTGGCGGTATTGCCAACGTTCTCGAAACCCTTGGAATAGAAGACAGAAAGTACTACCTTGCAAAGGCAATGCTGGAACTTAGCGCCGACGAAAACACCATTTTAATGCTTTACTATACCGAAGAGCAAAGTGTTGACGAAATTGCTGAGATTATGCAGCTAACCCCATCGAATGTTAAGGTTAGGCTTTTCCGTGGGCGAAATAAACTTCACGAGAAGTTGAGCAAAATGTTGAACTCAGAAGTAAAAAGTTTACTATGAATACAATAGACGAAAACGAAAAAACTCTAGGGAAAATTCTTAGCTACGGAATTGAAGAGGCACCAGCCGAACTTGAACTTGTAGTTATGAAAGCAATTGAAGCTGAGAATGCTCCTCGTAGAAGTTATATGGGCTTTTTAGCCGGGTGGATTCCTCTCTCAATTAGTATAATTGGGCTATTTTTTGGAATTCTTACTTCAATTATTCTGTTTTTTCCAAATTTAAGTTTTCTACTAAGTGTTTTTGAAACAGTACAAAAATTTGTTTTTAACCCTTCGGTAATGATTATTATTTTGTCAATTACTGCCCTAATTTTGGGCGATTCGTTACTCGAGAAACGAATGGAAAAACTCTCTTTTAAATAATTTACAATAGAAATCCTAATACTTCTCTTCAAGGTAAATTTCGAGTAGTTGTGCCGTTTTAAGAACGGCATTGTTGCAAACCCTATCGAACAGTCCATCATCCTTTGCTTTTGCCCTTTCCTCGGCAATGCTAATATCAACCTTAAGCAATTCGGAGCATTGCGAGCTACCCAGCTCCATTTCGCAATCGGAAACAAACTTGCCAGTAATATCACGTACCAGCTCTTTGCTGTCAATATCTCCAAGGTCTTTGTTCCCAAACTTAAGGCCAAGAATAATTGCGCCAGCATTTATTGCGCCGCAAATGTACTGCTTACGGCCAATGCCGCCACCAAGCCCTGAGCCAATTTGCAAGCATTGTTCAATAGTTAATCCAACTATGGGCCCATAGGCAGCCATAATTGCCTGCGAGCAGCTTGCCCCTTCAATAAAATACGTAAGCGCAATTTCGGATTTTGAGTTGCTCATTGTAATTTCTATTATTACGATTGAAATTCTATAGTTTTAAAACAAAGGAACGCAATAATTAGAAATTTTGGAGTTATTTTTAAATCGTTTTCACCTAAAAAAACTTCAAATGTTATTTTTAAAACGTTACTGGAAATCGATAGCTTGGGCTGTCGTAATTTTTATTGTATGCACAATGCCCTCGGATGGTGTTCCTCGTTTTAAGCTGTTTCGAATTGACCATTTCGATAAGTTTGTTCACTTTTCGCTATACCTTATACTAGGTGTATTGCTATTTTTGGAGAGCCGCAGCCAAGAAGAAAACGAAAACTTGACATTAAATACAGTAATTGTTGTTGGCTCCATTTCAATAGGATATGGAATTTTAATTGAACTAACTCAACTATTTTTTACGACAACTCGAAGCGCCGAATTACTGGATGTTTTGGCCAATACATTGGGGTTTATTATTTCAGTAATTGCTTATTATGTTGTACTGCGTGTGTTAACATTATTCCACCTAAAATAAGCCCGAAAGCCATTTGTTTAATTTCAGTAGGATTTAAATTTTATTAACTTCGTTTTCACATTATGCTCTTCACTATATGATTATTCCACTTTTTATTAATCCAAAATTTTAAAAATTATGCTAGAAAAACTATTCGCAGCAATAATTATTGTTAGCTTTTCAGTAAATGGCTCCTTTGCAGAAGATGTTAAGAAAGAGAAATTTGGAAAATTTTCGAAGGAAGACCTAGAAATGACAACATATGACAAAGATTCCACTGCCGATGCTGTGGTTCTTTATCAGTGTACCGAGTTTTTCCCAAGTACTGGCGACTTTAAGTTTCATCAGCGCATTAAAATTTTAAAGAAAACCGGAACAGGCTACGCAAATATGAGCTTTAGGGGAAAAGCAAAACAACGTATAAAAGCTGCTGCTTATAATATGGAGGATGGGAAACTTGTTACCACTAAACTGCCCAAGGAATCGGTTTTCGAGGAGCGTGTAGTAGGAAATATTTACCGAACTAGGATTGCATTGCCAAATGTTAAAGTGGGAACTATTATTGAAGTACAATACACTCTGTTCGGATTGCCCTATTCAATTGAAATACAACAATACATTCCAGTAAAATATAGCGTTGTTATTTTACCCAAGCATCAAAGGGTTAACTTTACTATTAAAGAGATTGGAGCATTAGGGCCCGTTTATAACAGGGATAATGTTTGGATTTACAAAAATCTGCCTGCCTTTGTTACTGAGCCCTACCTCATTTCGAACAACGATTACCGTGTGATGATGGAAATTGATGTAATAAAATACTACTATTCAAACAACTACTTTTATGCCATGGGGTTTTTTGCTTCAACGTGGGGTGACGTAATTAGATACTTTATTAACAACGATTATCTTGGTCGTAAGTTCAAAGATTTCAACACGCACTTAAACTCATTAGCCGACAGTATTAAAGGGGTTACCAATAATGAAGAGGAAAGGATTAAATTGGCCTTCGATGCTATAAAACGAATAAAATGGAACGGCCAAGAGGCCTGCTATCTCTCTCAAGATCTTAGTCAAACCTTCAAATTAAGAAGTGGCAACTCTGCCGATATAAATACTTCCCTTGTTGTTCTTCTGCGCAAATTGGGCTTGAACGCATACCCTGTTGTCCTGAGCACTCGTGAGAATGGTAAAATAACGAAGTTGAGCCCAACTATAGGTAAATTTAACTATTTAATTGCTGAAGTCGATTTTACTATGGATAAGTGGGTTCTTGATGCTACAGAAGAATTTGCTCCATATTATTTACTCCCAGATAGAATAATGGGTTGCCTAGGACTTCCGATTAACGAAACCAAAGCTGAGTGTAACCCGCCAATTGAGCCAACCAAAATGAATAAAATGAGCTCAACTTCGGAATTTGTAATTGACTCTTCGGGTAAAATTAGCGGAAAAATTAAAATTACTCGCGACGACTATAATGCACTGGATTTCAAAAAACTGCTGCAATCGAAAACCGACCACGACACTTATATTCAAGAACTAGAAGCATTATATCAGGGCTGGTATATAGATAAATTCAACTTCGAAAATTTTAACGATCCTTACAAACCTTTTAATAGTGAATATGAGGTTCATTTAAGTTCCATTTCGGGAAATAGCGATTTAGTTAACATTAACCCGTTTGTGTTTGTGCAACCTACTTATAATCCCTTTGTTCGTGAACAAAGACGATTCCCTATTAGTTATCCTCAACCCATTGAACATTCCTACACCATTACCTTAACTATTCCTGAAAACTTTAAATTTGCCGAAACTCCAAAGCCCACAGAGCTACTTAACAAGGATAAATCGATACGCTTTGCTTATCAGGTTCAAAAACAGGGTGATAGAATTACTGTTAATGCAAAGTTTACAGTAAGTAAGCTGCAATATGAAGCATACAATTATAAGTATATAAGAGAAATATACGACTTGATGATGCAAAAACTAAACGAAACAATTATTATAAAAAAAGTTTAACATGTTTACTAATATCTTCCGTGCTACAATTGGCTTTGCCTCAACCTTACTTGTGGTTTTAACAGTCAATGGGCAGGAATGGGCCGCATCGAAAATTCCTGCTGAACTTAAACTGAAAGCTAATGCAGTTGTTCGCTTTGAAGAAACCACCATGTCAATTAACGAAAAGGGCGAAGCAATTGAGGAAATAAGTACAGTTGTCACCATACTCAACGAAAAGGGTAATGATTACAACAAAATGGTCGATTTCTACAATAAATACGCTTCAATTTCTGGAATTAAGGGTAAAATATTCGACAAAAACGGGAAAAAAGTTAGGACAATACCTAGCAGCGAAATAAGAGACTTTAGTGCAATTCAGGGTTTCTCGTTATATGAAGACAATAGGGTAAAATTCATTAATCCCGAATATGGCGACTATCCATATACTGTTCAGTATTCTTATAAAAAGAAACATCGAAGCTTTTTTATGTTGCCTGGGTGGCGCGTTTATGCTGGATACAACTTGGCAGTGGAAAAGACCATTTTCAACCTTATTCTCAGTCCCAACGCAAGAGTAAAGTACAAAGGGAACAGCGCATTAACCATTATTCCTACAACTTCAACCGATAGTAAAGGAAACACAAAATCTACTTGGGTAGCAACCAACATGCCAGCTATAGAATACGAGCCTTTTGCAGGAGGCTTAGGTGAAGAAACGCCTGTGCTAATGGTTGCTCCCGAGTCGTTTACCATGGACGGTTATTTTGGCTCGAATAACTCATGGAAAGAGCTTGGCGATTGGGCTTATAGATTAGGCGAAGGTAGAGCAGTTGTTTCGGCAAACGAAAAGGAAAAGGTGCTTGCTTTGATTGCCGATGCTGAATCGGATTGGGAAAAAGCCAAAAGAATTTATGAGTACATGCAAAATAAGGTTCGCTATGTTAATGTTGCCATTGGCATTGGTGGCTGGCAACCATTTCCTGCCGAAACTGTTGAAACATTATCGTACGGCGATTGTAAGGCACTTACCAACTATATGCATACACTGCTTAATATTGCTGGCGTTAAAGCCAACTACTGCCTTGTAAAAGCTGGCGAAGATACACCAAATATCGACCCTAATTTTGTTTGCAGCCAGTTTAACCATGCCTTCCTACTTATTCCTTTTGGGAACGATACTGTGTTTGTTGAGTGCACCAGCCAAGAGTTACCTTTCGGCTATAACGGAACATTTACCGACGACAGGCACATTCTTGTTATTGAAAAAGACAATAGCTACTTAAAGCATACCAATATTTACGGCAGGGATAAAAATAAAATTATTGGCAATTACACTTTTAAACTTGGTGAAAATAGCGATGCAAAAGTATTTGCTTCCAACACATTTGTTGGAGTGGCTAGTGAAGAAGGAACAATGTATAAAAGGCTCACTCCCGACAGGCAAAGGGAAATTTTGCTGCGCCGTTTGCAAATAAGCCAAGCAAAAATTAATAAGCTAACTTACACCGAAAAAAAACAGCGAGTTCCTGAAGTACTTGAAGATATTGAATTAACTGTTACACAAATTGGTCAAACTACATCAAATAAATCCACCATTCTTCCCTTCAATCAGGTTTCGTTACTCGACGATATTAAAAGGGTAAGCAACCGAAAAACTGGAATGGTAATTCGTAGAGACAAACAACTGATAGATACAATTAAGTTCGAAATTCCTAAGCGATTTACCTTCGAGCAGGTTCCACAGGCAGCTTTTATCGAAAGTGAGTTTGGAACATATAAACTGGAGGTATTCGCTGAGAAAAAGTCAATAACCTTTGTAAGAACCCTCGATTGGAATAAAGGGAATTATACAGCCGAAAAGTATGAAGAACTTTTTCAGTTTCATCGAAAAGTTAACGAAGTTGATAGGCAAATGATTATGGTAAAGCCCTTATAGACTGAATGTATAAAGAACGAGGCTGTCTCAAAAGAAAAATTTACCATTTGTCTTTCGGGTTTATAAAAAAGTAGCGCTCCCATTTCAATCCAAAAAAAGCAACAAGAATCAAATCCTAACAAGTTGTTGTGCCGACTATCAAAACTATTTGTAACAATAGTAACGAACTAAGCATTGCCAATTCAGCATTTTAATGTAATTTCGTTAGCAAATTCAAAAAAATGAAAAAAACAACAATTCTGCTTTCTCTTTTTTTTTTAACTCTTAGTGTATCGTTATACTCCCAAACCGACAACTCGAGGGAAAAGGCAATTAAGGTTTTCTTGGACTGCTCCTACTGCGACAGTGACCATTTTAAAAAGGAATTAACATACGTAAACTACGTTCGCGACCGCAAGGACGCCCAAGTGCATATTCTATCGACCTTCGAAACTACTGGGGCAGGAGGAACTAAGCAAACCCTATTCTTTTTAGGTCAAAAGGAGTTTCAGGGACAAGTGGATACGCTTTTCTTTTCAGTAACTTCTGATGCAACGGACCAAGAAATAAGAGCGAAGCAGTTAGACTACTTAAAACTCGGATTAATCCGATACATAGCAAAAACGCCTATGGTTAATAAAATATCGATTAGCTTTAGTGATGAGGATGAGCAGGATGCTATTATGGATAAATGGAATAGTTGGGTATTTGAATTTAATGGAAGCGGATACTTCAACGGAGAGCAATCGTATAAGTATTTAAGTTACTGGTCGTCGGTAAGCGCACAAAGAGTTACAGAAAATTTAAAAGTCGAATTTTGGCTAAACTACAACTATAGCGAAGATAAATTTTTATACGACGATACTACAATAATTAGCACCCGAAACAACAAGAGCTTTAACCACCTTTTAGTGAATAGTTTAAACGACCACTGGTCGGTTGGGTACAACTTAAACCTTAAATCTTCGCTGTACCAAAACCTGCAATTGAGTTCTATGGTTTACCCTGCAATTGAATATAATATTTTCCCTTACTCCAAATCGAACAGGAAGCAGTTCCGAATACTTTATGGCCTAGGCGCGAAAACCTTTAACTATATTGATACAACTATTTACGGCAAACAACATGAAATTCTCTTTGGCCAAAAACTTAGTGCAGCCATTGAGTTTAAGGAAAAGTGGGGGTCTATTTCTTCGTCGCTTGTTGGAAGCCATTACTTTCATAACATTAAGTTGAAGCGGCTCGATTTTTACACAATGCTCAGTCTCAGACTATTTAAAGGCCTCTCATTAAGAGTACAAGGAGGTCTTTCGCTTATTAACGATCAGGTTAATCTTCCAAAAGGCAATGTATCAACTGAGGATATTCTATTACGCCGTAAGCAACTTGCTTCGCAATACGAATACTGGGGTAGCGTTGGCTTAAGCTACTCGTTTGGCTCAATATATAACAACGTGGTAAACCCAAGGTTTGGGAATTAACTACTCCACCATCACCTCGTCAACAAAAATAAATGCAGGATAGCCTGCTCCCAAATGCCATTGGGGCAAAGCCCCATAGTTACGAGCAATAACTTTTACGTATCGGCCATTGGTGTTCACAATTGCCTCCAAGTCAACAGTAACCGATTCCATTTCGTTATCGGGAACAGTATGCCCAACCCTGGCAACAAGGCTGAAGTTTACATTGTCGGTCGATACCCAGAACTCAACGCACTTTGGCATCATAATCCACGAGCGGGCATCCTGCAGGAAACCTGCAGAAAGTTTCACTATTGGTTTCTCGCTTCCCAAATCGATAGTTGCTTCAAAATCCTGATTCTGATAGCCCTGCCATCCGCCCAAGCGGAAATTCTTTGCGCCACGAATTCCATCGATTAGCCCTTCGGGACCACCTGCGGTGTACTGACTGTTATACTTCGATTTAATGTTTATTGCCCAGTCGACTTTTATTTTGAAAAACTTCGCTTCAATAGTACGACTTGCAATTTTGTTGGAGCTTATGGCGGCAACTTTTAGTAGTGTTGTTTCAAAAAGTTTAATTGGCGTTTTATACAAAGTCGACTGCGCTGATGGCTCGCTACTATCGATTGTATATAATATTTCAACCCCTTTTTGTATCGACTCAAGTGTAACTGCAATGCTATCGGAAAATGTTGGCGAAGCTGCTATCATCACAGGAACAATTGTAATTAAATTAGTGGTTACTGTTGTTTTTGGAATGTCGTTTTCGTTAGCAGCCCATGTGGTGTTGGGCTTTGGTCTCATTGTGAAATCAACTATTCCGCCGTTTACAATATCGGAGTGATTTAGAAACCCTTTTTTTTGAACTTTCCCGTTTAATTTTGCACTCTGTATATAAATATTGTCGCTGCTAACGTATGGTGCATTTACTACAAACTTTTTCCCATTTTCGAGGTTTACGGTAATTCTTTTAAACCAAGGTGTTCCAATTGTGTAGGTTGGACTTCCCGGTGTTACGGGATAAAATCCCATTGCACTCATTACCAGCCATGCGCTCATTTGTCCGCAGTCCTCGTTGCCCGAAAGCCCATCGGGAAGGTGCGAGTACATTTCGTCCATAATTTGTCGAACGCGCTGCTGAGTTTTCCAAGGTTTGTTTACAAAGTTGTACAAGTACGCCATATGGTGACTGGGCTCGTTGCCGTGGGCGTACTGCCCAATTAGTCCAGTTATATCGACCTGTTGGCGACCACTCAAGGCCATTTCGGTAGTGAACAATTCGTCGAGTTTGCGCTCAAAGTTTGCTTTCCCACCGTGTAGCGCTATTAATCCCGACACATCGTGCGGAACATAGAAGCTGTACTGCCAGCTATTGGCCTCGGTAAAGTTGAAATCGACCTCGGTTGGGTCGAAGGGCGATTTCCAGCCTCCATTCATGCGAGGTCGCATAAATCCGGTTTGGGCATCGAAAATATTTTTGTAGCTCTGCGCTCGCTGAATGAAGTAATTATAGTCGTCGGTTTTGCCATTGCTTTTTGCAAACTGTGCAATACACCAGTCGTTGTAAGCGTACTCAAGTGTTTTCGAAACGCCTTCGTGATACATGTCGCCAGCAATGTGCCCATACTTTCGGTATGCGTCGAGGCCAAAGTGATCCTTGCCAGCACTTGCTTTCATTGCCTCTAAGGCAAGGTTCGAATCGAAATTTTTTATCCCCTTTGCCCATGCATCGGCAATTACCGAAACGCTGTGGTAACCAATCATGCAATAGGTTTCGTTAGCTGCAAGTTCCCAAACTGGCAAAAGCCCTCGGGTTTTGTACATCGAAAGGAACGTTTTTATGAAATCGGTGGTTCGCTTTGTGTCGATAATTGTAAGAAGCGGGTGCAGCGTTCGATAAGTATCCCAAAGCGAAAAAACGGTGTAGTAGGTATACCCATCAGCTTTTTGTATCGAGTGGTCGCCAGCACGATAGCTGCCATCGACATCGTTAAATATATTAGGGTGAATAAAACAGTGGTAAAGGGCAGTGTAAAAGGTTATAAATTGTTCGTTAGTTCCGCCCTCTACTTCAATTTTGCTAAGTTCCGTATTCCAAGTATCGTAGGCTTGCCTTTTAATTAAATCGAAGTCCCAGTGTGGAAGTTCAGCGTCGAGGTTCATAACTGCACCCTCGGCGCTAACTGCCGAAATACCAACTTTAACAAGTATTGGCTCGCCGTTGCTTTCGAACTGAAAATTTACTTTAAGCGATTTCCCATTTAAAGTGAAACTGCGTGGTTCGCCAGCAAGGAATTTCTTAATTTCTCCGACGAATTTTGAGGCATCTATATCTTTACTTTCGATGCTTAAAGCACCATAAGGTTTCGAAAAACGCATGGCGAAGTAAACATGCTGATCCTTTGCCCATGCCGTTGACCGACGGTAACCTTGAATTTCGGTTTTGCTAACAAAGCGAACCCACGAATCGAGTACCTCATCGCGATGCTCAAGGTCGAGCACAATATTGACCGAATCGGTTTTGGGAAATGTGTAGCGATGCATTCCAACCCGTGTGGTTGTGGTAAGTTCGGCTAAAACCTTCGGTTTATCGAGGTAAACAGAGTAGTAACCAGCCACCGCTTTTTCGTTTTTCTTGCTGAATGGGGAGGAGTATTCGGTATTGTTGAATTTTGGCTTGCCAACGGTTGGCATTAGGAGAATGTCGCCATAGTCGGAAACGCCCGTTCCGCTTAAATGTGTGTGCGAAAAACCATAAATAACTGCGTCGCTATAATGGTAGCCCGAGCATCCGTCCCAGCCCGTAAGGCGAGTGTCGGGGCTAAGCTGAACCATTCCGAAAGGAAGTGTTGCGCCTGGAAATGTGTGTCCATGAAAATCGGTGCCAATAAATGGGTTAACGTATTGTGCGTAGTTGTTCTTTTGTGCAAACGTTGAGGATGTAAAAAGAATTGAAATTGAAAGGGTTAATAGTTTGTTCATGTGTTTGATGTAGTTATTTATTCGCCCCCTCTGGGGTCGTAATTGCTTGTTTCAAATATTTCTATAAACATTAGACCTCTCTGAGGTCTTTTTTGGCTCATTACATTTGTGATTCCGTCATGTTTTTAACTTACAAACATAATCCTCTCTGAAGTCTTTTTCAAACCCAGAGGGTTTGTATGTTTATAAAAAAATAAAGGCTAAATAACCACGACCCCAGCGGGGTCGAATGGCGTTGTTAATCATTCTCTTCATCAATCCATTCAAAAAGGTACTCCTGACTGAACTCAATCCCAAAATCTTTTAAAAATGACTCGTACTCTTCTTTAAATGTGCGTTTTCGGTGATGTTCTTTTTGACCTTCGATATACTGAATTACATTTGTTAGCTGGCTGTGGCTATAAGAAAACGCCCCAAAACCTGCCTGCCATTGAAAGTTGAATCGAGTAAAACCTTTCTCTTTAATAAAAGCGTTAGACGACTTCTTAACTTCTCGAACTAATTCAGATAAACAGCACGAAGGTTTCATCCCAATAAAGAAATGAATGTGGTCTTGGACGCCATTTATTGCCAGCATTTTTTGTCCTTTGTTTTGAACAGTACCAGTAATATACTTGTAAAGTTCTTCTTCCCAACTCGACTTAATTAGAGCTTTTCGGTTTTGGACAGCAAAAATGACATGAATGTAAATTTGAGAAAATGTATCGGCCATAGTGATTAATGTTTTGATATTCAAAATATTCGACCCCTCTGGGGTCGTAATTATTCGTTAATAATTCTTTCTATAAACATTTGACCTCTCCGAGGTCACTTTTGGTTCAACTAATTTATAAATCCTTCAGATTTTTATCCTTTAAACATTCAACCCCTCTGGGGTTGTAATTATATGTTGCACTTTTTTCTATAAACATTTGACCTCTCTGAGGTCATTTTTCAAACCCAGAGGGTTTGTATGTTTATAAAAAAATAAAGGGGAAAAACCACGACCCCAGCGGGGTCGAATCTTTTCAAGTAAATCATCGACCCTTTATATAATCCCACATCGACTTAACGCCAATTCCCTTTAAATTGCCATCGAGAACCTTGATGCTATACTTTTTACCTGGTATAAGGTGAAGAAAATTGTCGTCGAGCTTTAGGTTTCCTTCAGCATTAAAAACCTCCACATAAAAAGCCGGTTGCTTTGTTTGCAATTCAAGGTAAGTATCCTCTTTTACTTTATTCACTTTCACTACTACATTGGGGTTATTTGGTAATTTTATTTTGCTGCATTCGGTGTTTACGGCACACCTTACGAACGGCTGCATTTTGCTTGGTGTAAATTCGGCATGAGCAATTAGCTGCATGTCCAACTTTTCGCCATCGGTTAAATCCATTGCAAAAACTTGCTTTGGAGTATTATCAACATTTAAAATATACTCCTTCCAAATTCCAAGTCGTTGACCCTCGATTGTATAAACCGAAATAACAAGTTCCCCTTCAACTGTATAAGGAAGGTCGGACTTCAGGTTAACAGTTAACCTGCTTTTTACAAATTTGGGAACAACAAGTATAGGCGAAAGTGAGCGTTTAACCTGATACTGCATTGCCTTCCAGTTACCAAGAAAATCGATTCCACTCCACGAAACCGCTGGCCAGCAATCGTTAAGTTGCCAATATAACGAACCCATACAATTTGGCGCAGCCAACCTATGTGCTTCAATGGCAATTTGGTATGCCTGAGCCTGCAGCACCTGACTGAAATACGTAAACTCTTCCTGATTTTTTGGCTTAAATCCTTCGCTTACCAAAAATTTATTTACCGTTTCAAACCCTTTTGGGTGCTTTTGGTGGCATTTTAGCTGTGTTGAGTCGGGCAATGTGCTTCCATTAGCAAATTGCTTTAATGTTGCCATCGATGGAAAGCCCTGAAAGCCAAACTCGCTCATAAAGCGAGGAATTTTTTCGCTGTACGTTTTAAACGGCTCATTTCCCCACCAAACGCCCCAGTAGTGGGAGTCGCCATGTTTTAAACTTTCCTCTTTTCCCCATCCATGCTGTGGCGACGATGGCCAGTAGGCTCGGGCAGGATCATTTTCTCGAACAACTTCGGCTAAAACATTATGAAATACTTTTTGATACCCTTCCCAAACCTTTATCATAGTTAATGAATCGTCGGCAAACTGCTTTTGCCAGCCCCAGTTATGCCAACCCTCATCAACTTCGTTGTTCCCGCACCATAGCGCAAGCGAAGTGTGATTTTTAATTCTATTTACCTGTTGAACGGCCTCGGCGCGAACATTTTCGGTAAAGTTTTCGCTCCAAGGATACATTGAGCAGGCAAACATAAAATCTTGCCAAACTAAAATTCCCAAACTGTCGCAGGCATTAAAGAAAGATTCGGGCGGGTAAATACCTCCACCCCACACTCTTAGCATATTCATGTTGCTAAGTTCTGCATCAATGGCAAGTTTTTGCCACAACTTGTTATCGTAAAACTTATAGCTATGAGGAGGAACAACGTTGGCTCCCTTGGCAAAAACTGGTTTCCCGTTTACTTTAAAGTAGAATGATGTACCAATTTTATCGGGCTCATTTACAAGTTCTATAGTCCTAAGTCCAACCTTTCGAGTTATAATTTGCTGAGGCTCGGTTTCGGTTTCGAGAACAAGGGCTAAAGAGTAAAGGTTTTGTGCCCCCATTCCGTTTGGCCACCAAAGTAAAGGTTTGGTTATTGTATAGTTAATGTCGAAGTTATTCAACTCCGTTTTAATGTCGACTTTTTCTTCGTGAAGGGTTTGCCAGTCGACGGCATTTACAATTTTAAGCGTTCCCTCTTTTGCTGATTTTGACGATATGGTGTACGATGCAGTGAGAATTGCTTCGTTCGTATCGACCGATTTGGTGGTTATGCTAGCCGTTTTTAGAGCCGTTTCGTAAACTGTCTGAAGGTATACTGGTTGCCAAATTCCACAGTTAACCAGTCGCGGTGCAAAGTCCCAACCAAACTGAAATGCAGCTTTGCGTGCGTATGCCCATTCGCCTCCGGGGAGTTCAATCCCTACACTATTCTTCTCATTTTCAATATTTTTTGAAATGGGATGAAAAGAAACCCTTAATTCATTCTTCCCAATACGGATAATCTTAGTAACATCAACTGTCCATTTGCGAAACATGTTGTTAGCCTCTAGAATTTGTTTTTCATTCAGAAAAACCTCGGCATAAGTGTCGAGCCCCTCGAAAACTAGTTCAAGCTCTTTGCTTTCCGAAAAGTACCCTGGAATTAAAAAATCGAGCGAATACTCCCATTCGGTTTCCTCAATCCACTTTAGGTTTTCGTGGTTGCAGTCGTTAAAGGGATTTTCAATAGCTCCATTTTGTTCGAGGTTTGCGATAACCGTACCCGGAACATTTGCTTTCATCCAAATGTCGTTGCTATTTGCTTTGCGAAACTTCCAGCCATCGTTTAAATCTAAACGGCTTTGTGCAAAGGCGTTACTGCTTAAAGTTAAAGCGACAACCCAAATAAAAACTCTAAATTTTGGTAAAATCCTTTTCATAAGCGAAGGCTAAAGGTTGAAATTCTTTTATCAGTCTGCACCCCGATAACTATCGGGGAATTTCTCTTATTCTCGACATACAGCGATATGTTGTCTTGGTTTTTATATTTCTCCCATTACTGTCCTTTTACTATATTGCAAACATATTAACTATAAACAATGCAAACATAAGAGGTTTTTTAAGCGACATTAAAACCTAAGTGTTCTTTAAAAAAACCTTAGTAAAAAACTATTTCCAAATGTTTTTACCTTATTTATGAGCCAAATACGTTATATTAAATTACATCGAACTCAGGTTAATACTTGACAGGTAATTCAGTCAATTTTTTTAGCAACTCAATATATTCATCTTTAAACGATTTGCGCTTGTAATGGTGTTTAGTTTTCCTGTTGCCGAAGTGATGGCACGCAGGCAGGGCTGAGCTCGCAAGTTTTACAGAGCGCTCCTATGGAGCTTTAAGTTTCAAATAGTAAAGGTTTCTATAAACAGTTAGCTACTCCGCAGCTAAAATAAGTACTACTTTTTATCGCCAAATTGATGTTGATTATTAAATAAATGACCCCACGTTCGGCTGAGGCTCCCGTCTCAATCGAATATATTCTTGCAGGGTTACCAGCCTGTTCGTGTGGTTGGCTGCGCCTGCAATAAACAAGTTTCGAACTAACCTCAAATTTTCTTTAGTGCTGCATATTGCAGGCACAGCCTGCTTATAATAAACCGACGGCGGCATAGCCGACCGCCGAGCGTTGTTTCAATCTGGTCTGAGCTCGCAAGCTCGGTTGCCATATTAACAGAGCGCTCCTATGGAGCTTTAAGTTTCAAATAGTAAAGGTTTCTATAAACAGTTAGCTACTCCGTAGCTGTTTTACAAAAATAAACGCCGTTCGAATACGAACAGCGTTTAGGAGTTAAATATTTTATTTGTTCGTTGGTTATTTTAGCTTATCGAACAAAAATGCAAGCATTATTTCGTGCGAGCCAAACTGGTGACTTCGAATACTTGTAAAGCTATAATCGTATGAGTACCCAAACATGTATCGATTGTCGTAGGTCATGCCCATAATAATTGCCGCACCATCGCGCCAGCGTAACGACAGGCCACCCCAAAACTGTTTGCGATAGGTAACCTTTGCGTTAACGTCCATTGTTAGGGGCGAACCAAACATATACTTTAAAATTGCCGAGGGTTCAATTTCCCAGTCGCGATTAATAATAAAAAGGTAGCCACCATTTAGCATAAGATGCTGCTTAAGCCTGTTTATTCCGTAAATGGTGTCGATAATTGCGTAGCTATTATTTGGGTCTCTGCGCGAAAGAAGCGTTTTTGTAAGCTTTTGTCCAAATAGCTGATGAGCCGAAATGCCTGCAATCCAGAACGTTGTATAAAACGTAACGCCAATTGAAGCATCGGGAGTAAATACCGACTTTGAGTTTCGAAATACAGCAGGATCTGGAATATTTGTTGCTGCATCGCCAAAGTCGAGCTTTGTACCATCGACACGAAACGACAGAAACCCCAGCGAAATGCCTGCCGACGCCCTAATTTCGGAAGTAATTCTCCTGTTGTAAGCGTATGTTCCGCTCATTCCCAGCCGGCTTGTTGGTCCGGTAATGTCGTTATACAGGTAACCGCCAAATCCCATGTCGAGCTTATTATGAGGGCCATAGGCACTCAGGCTGTAGGTTTGAGGAGCGTCGGTAAGCCCTGTCCACTGCCAACGGTTATTCGATCGTATTTGGTAGTAGTTGTTATTTCCTGCAACCGCTGGGTTTATAATGAAAGGATTCAGCATGTACTGGGTGAACTGTGGCAACTGCTGTGCCTTTGCATTTTGGTAAGCTAAACTTACAAGGCTTACCATTAAGAGCGCTATTAGAAACCTTTTCATAGCCTTGGTTATTATATCGTTAATTAGTCGCATCGGTTATCGAAGTATTGTTATCGAACCTGAAAGGTTTTTCCAACCCGAATTTCCACCTACATTAAATTTAACTACGTAGTAGTATGTTCCTGTGGGGTAGGCTGTACCTCGAGAATTGTTGCCGTTCCAACCCTTATGAGCTTCGCTACCTTTTCCTTCCCAAATGGTGTAACCCCAGCGGTTGTAAACGTATATTTCAATTTCGGGGAAAAGATTACCGTAAGGAACTATCCACACATCGTTAACTCCATCGCCGTTTGGTGTAAACACGTTTGGAATTTTAATCCTATTAAGTACCCGGGCCTTTAGTTCAAGGGAATCGAGGCAATATGTAACTGTATCGAGAACAAGAATTTTAATTGGGATATACTTTTCGTTTAACCCAGTATTGTAGTTGCGCATTGTACCTGTTAAATAGGGCTCGAAATATCCAATATTAAACCTGAACTTAGTAGCGAAGGATCTTGTGCCAATATCATCTTCCGTCTCTGCATTGTACGAAGTGTATGGATTAAAGAACTCCGATGGGTATATACCAAAGTACGACAGGCTATCCAAGTATGTTTCCACTAGCATATCGTATTCCGTATCGGCTAATATCGAAATAACGGTTGTATCCCTAAAGGCAGAAGTGTCGGCCGAGAAGAATGGGTGCTGACGAGGATCAACGAATGGTCTTGCTCGTGGGTAAACCCTTAATGTGTCGTATAATTCCTCTATACAGCCAGCGTAACTAACTGCTACAACCTTATGAACAAGTTTACTTGTTACGTTA
Source organism: Bacteroidales bacterium UBA2287 (assembly GCA_002345675.1). GTDB lineage: Bacteria > Bacteroidota > Bacteroidia > Bacteroidales > Tenuifilaceae > UBA2287. The sequence goes on from DDWL01000015.1 coordinate 117,971, forward strand.
TTTAGTGAGTATGTGTTACCCACGTTAACTAAGGTTAGTATGTCTTCACCCTCAACAACCGGAGTTACGCTATACCATGCAATTGAATCAATTAGGTCATAATTCCATGTGTTTTGAATTGTATTTGCTGAAATGAAGGCAGTTCCATTATTACAAATAGGGTCATCTTTAAATACCCTAAGGGAGTAACTATTTATTTCGGGGAATTCAATAGTAGTACCAAAGTCATCGGTACAGCCATTTACATCGGTAATAGTGGCACTGTAATTACCCGAGGTAAGCCCCGTTAACGACCATATGTTATTTAAATTTGCATTGTGATTCCATGATATTGTTAGCATATTTTCGGGTTCCCCAGGTGTATATACCACAGTTCCAGTTGGAATAATATCCCAGAACACATAGTTTATCTTAATTTCCCCCTGATCGTCGTCCGAATTTTTACATATAGCTTCTTGAGTATTGAAGTTATAACGGAATTTAGTTGGCCCAGGAATTGGAATCATATCGCTTGCCATACAGCCTTTGCTGTCGGTCACTAAAATAGTATAGTAACCTGGTGTTGGCGCAATTAAGTTTTCCGATTCTTGTACCAAATAGTTTAATTCTTCTTGAGCATCCCATTTAAGCCATCTATAAGTAAATCCACCATTACCGCCGCCATAAGACATTACCACATCGGCACCTTGATCATCCCAGCATGTAAGTGGCACTATGGTCGATGGGTCGACTATTTGTATTTGTATCGGATCGGGTTGTATAAGCGTAATTGGGCTGTTTGTGCCAAAATCGAACGTACAACCATTAGCATCCACAGCGCTAATTGTATATGTTCCAGCAGGCAATTGGTTAAAAATACCACTTGTGTTTGGGCCGGGGTTTGGAAATACTGGGCCCGTAATTGAATAGGTAATTGGCTGAGCACCACCATTAACCAGTACCGAAATTTTGCCGTTTGCAGGTCCATTGCCCGAATGGCAAGTAAGGTCAAGAGGAACAATACCTCCAAGCACCATAGGTGTAGCTGGCGTAAACACAATAAGATCGGACTCTTTCCAGCAGCGATTGGCATCGGTAATGGTAAATATATACGAGGTATGGTCGTTGTCAACTAGTGGGTTTGCAGTAAACCCTCTCGAGCTTCCTCCGTCCCAGGTAATGTCGTAGCCGTCGGGGTAAGGAGTTCCGTTTAAAATTTCGAATTCAACATACCCAAGATCTCCATAGCAGGCAGGGCTACTAGCGATTAAAACATTAACTTCAATACCCACTTGTGGCTGCTGTATAGTAACAGTTCGAACACTAGTAATTCCCTCGGTATCCATTGCGGTAGCCTCATAAGTACCGCCACAAATATTTTCGTATTTATTGTCTATGGCATTGTAATTCGCTTCCATTTCGGCGGTAAAGTCTATGCCATCCTTTGTCCATGTTAAGGTTTGTATGGTTCCCCCAATTGGTGTAAGGGTAATTGTCCCACTGCAAACTCCAAAGCAAAGGGCATCGGTACCTGTAAGGGTAATGGTGAACTGCGCAAGTGTTACTTCAACCGAAGTAGTACACAAATTGGCATCGGTTACGGTTATTTGGTAAAGGCCAATACCAAGGTTTAAAAAAGTATGGTTGCTTATAATATCAACTACAGAAGTAACGAAATCCCAGCTGCTTGTAACATCGTTCCAAATACTAAGGTCAAGTTGGTAGTTGGGTGTTCCTCCAATAACTGTAACTTCAATTTTGCCATCCATATCGGTAGCAGTAGTTGGAGAGGTTCCAATTGTTCCAATATTCCAAGCAGGAGGGGGGATTATTGAATAACCCTGAGTAATAATACAATTGTTATCGTCCTTAGCCCTAACAGTGTAGGTGCCACCGGCAAGTGTAAATTCGTTACTTACCTGCCAAACAGGGAAGTCGGGTAGCACCGAGTATAATGGCGTGCCAACTGGGTTGTTAACAGTTACTGTTAGCACCGTTACTCCACCGGGACAAAGAATAGGAACGTAAGTTATTTGGTCAAATTCAATGTCGGTAGGGTTATCTAAGGTTTCAGTGTCGGATGTAGCAGGTCCGCAACCATTCGAGTCGAAAGCTATAACATAGTAATCGCCAGCCGATAGATCTCCGAATGTAGCCACTAGAGGGAGTGTTAGGTTGACCTGTGTGCCAACTAAAGAGCCGTCTTGATATAAAGTGTAGGTGAAGGTTCCGCTTCCACCAGAAGCCTCGGCAATAATTAAACCCGGCGTAGAGTTTCCATCACCATCGCAGGTTGGGGATACAAAATCTGTAATTTCAACGGCAACCTCATTGGGCTGACCAATATTAACGAGTCTTGTATCGGAGCAACCTTTGTCGTCGGTTACCGTAAGTATATAATCGCCGGTCGATAAATCGCTAAAGGTTACCGTTTCGCCAGCATTACCATTCTGTGGAATGCCAACGGGTAAACCACCTATGGTTTCGAGAGTGTATTCGTAAGGAGGGGTTCCGTTTAAAGCCAGAGCTGTAAACCAACCATCATCACCATCGAAACAGGTTACAGTGTGAACATCTTCAGGGTTAATAGTAAGTGTTAGTTCTGCGGGAACAGGTATTATTTCGATTACAGGTATTGATTCGCATTCGTTATCATCCTTTACAACTATAGTAACATCGACATTTACACCACCTTCGGTGGGCGTGAAGCTGTACACATTGCTGTTTGTAAAGGCTCCGCCATTGAACGAGTACTGGTATCCTGTTCCGCTTCCACCAGTAACATTGTTAACGGTAACCGTTACCTCATCGCCAAAACAGGAAAGACCTGTTACATCAACATCAAAATCAATTATTTCGGGTTCTACAATATTAAATGGGAAGGTGTTTTCTGGCCCGCAGCCATTAATATCGTCAAGTGCTATGTAGTAACCATCGCCAGCTGGAATATTAATAAACTCAACAGGGTCGGTGTTAGGTGCCTCAATTGTAGTACCAACTTGAATGCCACTGGCATTAAATAGGGTAAAGAAGTAGGGTGTAGTTCCGCCCGTGGCGCTTACCCTAACGGTTGTTAATTCTCCGGCACAATCTATAGCATCCCAAGTTGGATCACCATTAAAGGCAAGAGGAGCTGGAACAAAAAGTGTTTGCTCAGCGGAGAATGCTTCGGAACAGGTTGGGTTGGCATCTTGAATTCCAACTTTATAGTTGCCTGCGGCAAGGCCAGTAAAATCAACTGTAGCGCTTGGAAGGCTAATAGTGAGAGGAAGGCCAAGCTGAACACCATCCAGGTAAAGGATAACGGTGTATGGTAGAGTACCTCCAGTGCCACTAGCACGTATTACACCATCGTTTGAAGAGGATGGGCACAATAAGTTAAAAACCACCATTGACGCAACTAGTTCGTCAGGGCTTTCAATTTCAACTATAGAGTCGCGTTCACAATCATTATCATCGGTAACCCTAATTGTGTATGTGTCAGCAATTAGTCCGGTAAATAGCCCTGTTGCCTGAGGCCCTAGTTCCAGCAAACCGTTTCTCCATAACGAGAACGTACGCGCCCCAGTGCCACCAATGGCAGTAGCATTAATTTCGCCATTTGTATCGCCCCAGCACTGGTTGTGGGTAAGCGATACACTGGTAATAAGAATTGGAGGGGGACCGGTAAGAGTAACCACACGGGTAACCTCGCAAGGAGGAGGTGTAGCGCTAGGGTTGTTATTTCTATCCCTTACCCTAATAATATGGTCGCCTACGCCTAAGCCTGTAAAGGTGTAAACACTAGCGGGGTTGTTTATTTTAAACCAAACATCGGTGTCGTCTATCGATACCCATTTAATGCCTGTTCCACCTGAAACATTGCTAACGCGTATTTCACCATTTAAGCTGTCCCAACAGGTGGTAGGATCAATATTCTTAGGTGTTGTGGTGAATAAAATGGGGTCAGGTCCTCCTACAGTTACTGGGTTTCCAGGGTTTTCTACAACACACTGTGTTAATATATGACGAACTTTTGGATAGTATTGACCTGCGGTTAATCCTGGGAATATATTACTTTCAACCCACTGCGCTTCAGTTGGGGTTTGGTATATTGAATATTCATATTCGGCAAGAGTGCCAGGATAAACATTAATTACTATGCTCCCAGTAGCATCGCCGTAACACCCTGTAACTGGGTATGTTGTTGCACCCACAAGTATCTGTTGAGGTTCTTCCATAACAATAGGTTCTGGCCAATATGCAATGCAATCATTCGCATCTTTTACAGCAACTAAGTATATGCCTAATGGTACGCTAAAAACGTTATTTAATGGTTGCCACGTAAATCCATCGTCAATTGAGTACTGTAAATCGCCAAAACCACCCAAAGCATAAATGGTAATTGTGCCATCTCCTCCGTAGCAATTAGGAAATGCAGTAACAACACTGTCAATGGTAACTTCGTAAAAATTGATATCAACATCGTCGGCATCGCTACATATTCCGCCGTTAACCTCTGTCCATGTAAAGGTGTAAACACCAAGTAAATCAACCGTAACAAGAGTGTTAGGGTCGTTCTCATTTATAAACGAGGCAGTTCCTGGACCAGTATATGTCCATGTTCCAATACCAACTGATGGTGTTGCGTTAAGAGTATAAGAATACCCACAGGCATCATCATCAGCTCCCGCATTAGCGGTTGGTGCCTCGTTTACGGTTATAGTGTAGTTTGCCGATACTGTTCCGTTGCCGCAGGCGTTGGTGCCCATAACGGTGAGGCTGCCAGCGGTTGCGTTAACCGCAAAATCTATTGTTATACTATTTGTTGTTCCTATTATTGTTGCTCCTGTACCTGTGTAAACCCAAACATAACCATTAGCATCGGAATTGGCAATGGCTGGCACGGAGTAGGCTACTCCGTTTTGCCCCTGGCATACAGAGGGAGTTCCTGAAATAGCACCTGCTGCTGCGGGTAATGGGTTTACGGTAATAGCATAGTTTGCTGAAACGATACCATTGCCGCATGCGTTGGTGCCCACAACGGTGAGGTTACCAGCGGTTGCGTTGGTCGCAAAGTTAATGGTAATGACGGCGGTGGTGCCGGATATTGTTGCCCCCGTGCCAGAGTAGGCCCAGGTGTAGCTGGTGGCGTTGGCAATGGCTGGGACGGAGTAAGCAACTCCGTTCTGCCCCTGACAAACCGTAGGAGTTCCCGAAATAACTCCCGCTGCTGCTGGTAATGGGTTTACAGTAATGGCGTAACTAGCCGAAACGGTTCCGTTGCCGCAGGCGTTGGTGCCCATAACGGTGAGGCTGCCAGCGGTTGCGTTGGCCGCAAAGTTAATGGTAATGGCGGCGGTGGTGCCAGAAATTGTTGCCCCCGTGCCAGAGTAGGCCCAGGTGTAACTGGTGGCGTTGGCAATGGCTGGCACGGAGTAGGCCACCCCGTTCTGCCCCTGACAAACCGTAGGAGTTCCCGAAATAGCCCCTGCTGCTGCGGGTAATGGGTTTACGGTAATGGCGTAGCTAGCCGAAACGGTTCCGTTGCCGCAGGCGTTGGTGCCCATAACGGTGAGGCTGCCAGCGGTTGCATTAACCGCAAAATCTATTGTTATACTATTTGTTGTTCCTATTATTGTTGCTCCTGTACCTGTGTAAACCCAAACATAACCATTAGCATCGGAATTGGCAATGGCTGGCACGGAGTAGGCTACTCCGTTTTGCCCCTGGCATACAGAGGGAGTTCCTGAAATAGCACCTGCTGCTGCGGGTAATAGGGTTATGGCAATGGGGTAACTGGCCGAAACGATACCATTGCCACAAGCGTTGGTGCCCATAACGGTGAGGCTGCCAGCGGTTGCGTTGGCCGCAAAGTTAATGGTGATGGCGGCGGTGGTGCCAGATATTGTTGCCCCCGTGCCAGAGTAGGCCCAGGTGTAGCTGGTGGCGTTGGCAATGGCTGGCACGGAGTAGGCCACCCCGTTCTGCCCCTGACAAACCGTAGGAGTTCCCGAAATAGCACCTGCTGCTGCGGGTAATGGGTTTACGGCAATAGGGTAGTTTGCCGAAACGGTTCCGTTGCCGCAGGCGTTGGTGCCCATAACGGTGAGGCTGCCAGCGGTTGCGTTGGCCGCAAAGTTAATGGTAATGGCGGCGGTGGTGCCAGAAATTGTTGCCCCAGTGCCAGAGTAGGCCCAGGTGTAACTGGTGGCGTTGGCAATGGCTGGGACGGAGTAGGCTACTCCGTTCTGCCCCTGACAAACAGTTGGTGTACCCGAAATTGCTCCCGCTGCTGCAGGTAATGGATTTACGGTAATGGCGTAGCTAGCCGAAACGGTTCCGTTGCCGCAGGCGTTGGTGCCCATAACGGTGAGGTTTCCAGCGGTCGCATTAACCGCAAAATCAATGGTAATGGCGGCGGTGGTACCGGATATTGTTGCCCCAGTGCCAGAGTATGCCCAGGTGTAGCTGGTGGCGTTGGCAATGGCTGGCACGGAGTAGGCTACTCCGTTCTGTCCCTGACAAACCGTTGGCGTTCCCGAAATAGCACCTGCTGCTGAGGGTAATAGGGTTATGGCAATGGGGTAACTGGCCGAAACGATACCATTGCCGCATGCGTTGGTGCCCATAACGGTGAGGTTACCAGCGGTTGCGTTGGCCGCAAAGTTAATGGTAATGGCGGCGGTGGTGCCGGATATTGTTGCCCCCGTGCCAGAGTAGACCCAGGTGTAGCTGGTGGCGTTGGCAATGGCTGGTACGGAGTAGGCCACCCCGTTCTGCCCCTGGCAAACGGTAGGAGAACCCGATATAGCTCCCGCTGCTGCGGGTAATGGGTTTACGGCAATAGGGTAGTTAGCCGAAACGGTTCCGTTACCGCAGGCGTTGGTGCCCATAACGGTGAGGTTACCAGCGGTTGCGTTGGCCGCAAAATCAATGGTAATGGCGGCGGTGGTACTGGATATTGTTGCCCCAGTGCCAGAGTATGTCCAGGTGTAGCTGGTGGCGTTGGCAATGGCTGGGACGGAGTAAGCAACTCCGTTCTGTCCCTGACAAACAGTTGGCGTACCCGAAATTGCTCCCGCTGCTGAGGGTAGTGGGTTTATTGTAACCGTAATAGGGTAACTCGCAGAAATACACCCAGTGGCAGATATTTTAACAGTTAAAATGGCATTGTAAGTACCTGGAGTGCCTAGGCCTGGAACAGTAATAACAATGGGACCCGGTACGGCTGGCAATACGGCATCGGTAACATCCGTAAATCCTTGACCTTCGGCAGTGGCATCAAAATCGATACTGTACTGGTTTGGTGAACTTGTTGTTGCACTAAAATCTAATTCGGCAGATGTTATTCCCCTACATACTGCCGGATTGGCTCCTAAAGTTATGGTGGGGTTAGTATTAACGGTAACAGTTAATGTATTTGACAACTTTGAACAACCATAACTGTTCTTAACAAGTATTGTATAGTTTCCAGAAGTAGTTGCAAAGTAGTTGTAGTTTGTTTCGAAAGGGAGTGGTGAGGCTCCTTTACGCCATTGGTATGTTACAGAGGGTTGCAAGAGCCAGTTTTCTTCATATAGTTCAACGCTACCGCCATTGCAAAATGTTAACGAACCAATGTTTGAAATTACTGAAACTGGAGTAGGATTAATTGTTACTCCATACATTGCAGAACCTACGTCCAAAGTAATTTTGTCAATAACGTCACAAGTAACAGTATAAACACCAACGGGGGCTGTACTATTGAATAGCCCTAAATTAAAAAATCCAGTAAATTCTGCGATAACGGGGTTTATACTCCACGCAAATTCATAATTTGAAGGGTCCCCTGTGCCTCCTGTTGCAGATGCTTCTAGTGATTTGGCAGTACCGAAACACCATTCAGAGTCTCCTGTAATTGTAACATTAAGTTGTCCAAAAGCCTGACTTAAGGTTGTGATGGTAAGTATGGCGAGTAAAGCCAATGATTGGGTGATGAATTTGTAAACCTTTTTCATCTGTATGGGTTTTTAAATTAATTTCGAACTATTCAACTATAATTTCCTGCGATGTTGTTATGCAACCGTTACTATCGGTTACAACAACTCTGTATTTACCCAATTGTGGGTTATCGATAATCCTTTTTGTGTTCTCAGGTAATATTGTATTGTTAAATACCCATTTGTATGAGGCTATTTTACTGCTCGATATTTCTGAAAAACCTAATTTCTTGTTTGTATATGATACTTCTACCTGTGGTTTGGGTAAAACATTAACCACAAAAACAGTTTCGTACTTTTGTTTTTCGTCAATTGAAAGCGTAAACTTTAGTCTCTTCTCCCCAGGAGTCGATGAGTTTACAATGGCAATTTCATCTTTTACTTCTTTGAAGTTTTCCGAATCCCCATTCCATTCAAAACTTTTGTACCCTTCGTATTCGGGGGCAAGAGTTGCAATAACCCCAAGGGTTTTATCTTGGCATATTTTATTGCTTTGGTTAGTGGTCTCAAAGGTCACAAAATTATTTTGGCCATAACCATTGAGGGAAATAGCAAAGCAGAAAAGCAGGAATATTAAAAGGGTATACGTCCGTTTCATATGGTAGAATTTTTCAAATGTTCAATTTCAACAACTTTCAGCCCAAAGGCTGTTAATATCTCTGTTAATAAAATCTGTTACTATTTGACCAACAACTTAAAACAAAGGGCGAAAGTAAATAATAATTTGATATATGCAAAACCACCCCGCTTAAAATAAGCCACTTATAGGGCTTAGCGGGATGCCTGATTAAAATGTGTCACTATAAACAAATTCACTATAATCCTGATTATCATTTATATAGCAATATTTCTGCTGTTTTTTGAGCAGTTTAACTTTTTTACGTAATAGCCTGCAATTAGTTTGTTAAAATCCTCCAACGGAGGTAAAAAAGTGTCCAATTGCGGTCACACATAAAGATAAAGAACATTTTGTCTTTTTTAAAATCAAAAACCTTGCCCATTAGCGTATTATGCTGGCAATTTGACTAATAGGCGTTTTTAGGTGACGAATGGCGACCGATTTCGGGCAACCTTAACCATAATTACCACAGTAGACACATAGGCCACAATAGAATTACAGTAAAATTAGAACCGTAACTGGAAAAAGTCCACAGATTCCACAGATTATCACAGATTTTTTTAATTCTCCGTGCGCCTCCGTGCTCTCCGTATCTCCGTGGTGTCTTTTTTCACCACATAGGCACAGTAGGACACAATAGTTTTTTTTTAAAATCTTACTCTGTGTTGCTCCGTATCTCCGTGCCTCCGTGGTTACTTTTAGCGCCGTAGCGTTTAAACCTTTCACCACATAGACACATAGAACACAATAGGTTTTAGTTAAAGACTTAGCGTCTTCGTGTCTTCGCGTTTAAATCTTTCTCTGTGTGCCTCTGTCACTCCGTGTCTCCGTGGTTACTTTTAGCGCCGTAGCGCCGTAGCGTTTAAATCTTAACCACATAGGCACAGTAGGACACAATAGGTTTAATATAAGATTATCGCGTTGCGTCTTAGCGCCTTCGCGTTTAATTTTTTCTCCATGTCCCTCCGTGTCTCCGTGGTTTCTCTTCGCGTCGTAGCGTCTTTGCGTTTAAACCTTTCACCAAATAGACACATACCCCGATACTTATCGGGGCACAATAGTTTTTCTATATTAAAATAGCGCCTTTGCGCCTTAGCGAGAAATAGCATAGCGTCGTTGCGAAGTTGCGTTTAAAACCTCCGTGCTCTCCGTGTCTCCGTGGTGTCTCATAATTTTTTTGATTACTTCAACTTCATCGTATGTTATTTAACACATTTCTCCAAACCCTTACCAGTCCTAAATAGTAGAATATATATTTTAAAGTATGGTAATAAATTGTTGTTTATAATTTGACTAATAGTATGTTTGCATCGTTTTTCACAATAAAAAACCAAATTATAAACAAAAAAAACCTTGAAATGAGTATGAAAAGATTAATCACCTCGATTAGCATTGTACTAATCCTTACTATGAGTTTTTCGTGCCAGCACGACCAGCAACCCGAGCCAAATGTTAAAGGCGAAGTGTTGTTTAGCTTTAGTAGTATAGCTACAAAGGCTAAAAGTATGATGAAGAGTAGTGACATTGAAAATGCTGCAAGCATTATTATTAGCATCAAAAATTCGTCTGGAATTCTTGTATACAACCTTGAGCAGTTGCCTTTAATAAAAATTAATGGGTCATTTATTACCCGACCAATATCCTTACTTATTGGTAATTATGAGTTAACACAATTCATTGTTGCTGATGCTCAAGGAAATGCCCTATTTGTAGCACCCATTCAGGGTTCTACTAATGCGTATTTGGTAAATAGCCCATTACCAATTGCTTTTACAATTGCTAAGGATGTTGTAACCAAAATTGTTCCTGAGGTAGTTGACGTTGAAAATAGTACCCCCGAAGATTTTGGGTATTCTACTTTTTCATTCACAGTAGTTGAAACCTTTAATTTTTTAGTTAGTGTTTTTGTTTATAATTCACAGATTGAAAATTTCGAACTAACAACAGCAGACCTTTTAGTTTCCTCGGAGGGTATTGTTTTGTTCTCAAATAACCTACAAGCTATAACCAACCAAGTAACCATAAGAGATGGGTACGATAACTACATTTTAAATATTACCAAAGAGGGTTATGAAACTTACATTGACACGCTAACCAATGCCGAGCTGAAGCTTCACTTCCGCAATGAGGATAATGGACCGCTAATTGTAACTCTTGAAGAGGGTTGCAATTGCCCAACAACAGTTACTGATATTGATGGGAATGTTTATGAAACGGTAATAATTGGTACTCAATGTTGGATGAAAGAGAACCTAAAAGTTACCAGGTATAACAATGGCGACCTAATTCCCACTGGCCTTACTATTGAAGAATGGTCTGCTACTTATGAAACAAAAAAAGGGGCTTACGCTATTTATCCCCACGAAAGCATAGATGGCCTTAACTCAGAAGCCGAAGTACTCGCCGCCTATGGTGCTTTGTACAATTGGTATACCGTGGACGACGAACGTGGTCTTTGTCCTACTGGTTGGAGAGTACCCAGTTTTAATCCAAATGTAGATACTACAGATTGGATGATACAATCAAAGTATGTAAGGAACACAGGCGAAAGTATAAACGAATTAATATCTTGTCGTCAGGTTAATTCTCCCTTAGGTGGCGAGTGTGGCACCTCTATTCACCCACGTTGGGATTCTGACAGTCGTTACAGCAATGATATTTTTGGTTTTTCAGCCCTTCCTAGTGGAATAAGATGGGGTGTTGATGATGCGTTAGATTATGATAGAATAGGTAAAACCGCTTCATTTTTATCTTCTACTGAGCAAAGCGAATATCAAGCTTGGAGCCGTCATATGGGGTCAACTGCTTTTAGTTCTAATGCTACTAAGATAATCGGGCAATCTGTCCGCTGTGTTAAAGATTAGGTTTTTCAATAGTTATGAATATAAAGGCTGTCCTCATTGTAGAGCAGCCTTTTTTAGTTAAAGTAATTACTGGTTAAAAAGATGGTAGAGAAAGCGTGAAATTGCGAAAGATGCAATTGGCAATAAACCTCTGCGCATCCCTGAGTCCCCTGCGGTTGTCTTTTCGGGTCGAAGCGTTTTAATTTAATCTCTGTGTGCCTCCGTGCTCTCCGTGTCTCCGTGGTTACTCTTAATTTTTTGATTACTTCAACTTCAACATATGTTGTTTAACATATTTTACTAAACCCTTACCAATCCTAAATAGTAGAATATTTATTTTAAAGTATGGTAACATATTATTGTTTATACTTTGACTAATAGTATGTTTGTTCTGTTATTCACTATAAAAAATAAAATTATTAACAAAAAAACCTTAATTATGAGACGATTATTATTAATTCCACTTTTATCCATATGCCTTGGGGTATTTGGACAAGTGACAACAACCGATTTTGAGGCACTTCAGGCGATTTATAACGCCACAAATGGTCCCGAATGGAAAAATAGCCATAACTGGAATTTTAGCGAAAACAACGTAAGCAATAACTGGTATGGCGTTAAAGTAGAACGCGACAGGGTAGTATCGTTTAATCTTGCGGGCAATAACCTCGTGGGCGAAGTTCCTAAAGAGGTAGGTCAAATGGACGGCTTGCGCTATCTTAACCTTAGCAACAATAGGTTAAATGGTAATTTGCAATATTACATTGGAAAGTTGAGTAACCTTGTTCTTCTGGATCTTAGTGCCAACGATTTTGATGGAGATATACCAGAAACGTTTACGTTACTTACTCAGCTTGAATACCTATCGCTGGCCGACAATAATTTAACTGGAAAGTTACCATTTGAAATAGGTCAATTAGTAAACCTTCGGGAGTTTTACGTAAACTATAATCAACTTTCGGGAGCTATACCTCAAGGTTTTGAAAATCTACTAGCTCTTGAGCGCGTAAACCTTAGCCTTAATATGTTTGAAGGCGGTATTCCAAGGCTAGGAGTGTCAAATTTACAGTACTTTAACATTGAGTCGAACTTTTTTACCTCCTTCCGTATTCCATATAATTTGTCCATTGAACGCGATGGATTGAAAACGGCCTTTAACCATTTAACGTTTGCCAATATTTTGCCACATATTGCTTACATGGGAAATTTTGATAATTACTCTCCCCAGTACAAGTTCCCTTTAAATAGTAGTAGCTTAACCTATAATTCAGGCCAAACGGTAACGCTAAATGCTACAACCCTTGCAGTGCAGAGTATTGGCAATAGCCAAACCCTTTACCAGTGGTTTAAAAACGGGGTGGCAGTTACTAGTCCTTCAACTAACCCAACAATAACCTTTGCGCCCATAACCACAGCAAACGAGGGCGTTTACTTTATACAGGCAACGCACCCTCAAGTGCCAGGTCTTACCCTACAGAGCGACGATTTACAAATTAATGTTTTACAAGTTTGTGGTAACGATCCCATTTCGCAGGCAAAAAATATTGTGGTAAGCAACGTGCTAACCCGCAGCATGACCATTGGCTGGACCCCCGGCACCTGTGGTAACCGTGCAGTGTTTGTAAAAGTACAAAACGATTCGTACCCTGCAAATCCAGCACCTACCAATGGCGCAACCTATACTGCTAACCCGGCATTTATGAGCGGTTCGCAAATTGGCTCCACGGGTTGGTACTGTGTTTATAACGGTACAGGCACCTCGGTTAACGTAACTGGTTTACTGCCATACCGCGATTACCATATTATGGTTATGGAGTATAACCCAAGCACAAAGGTTTACAACACAAACGTGGTACAGGGCAACCCCATAATGGCGCAAACGCTGGGTATAGTACCACAAGATTTTGCAGCCCTAAAGGCGCTTTACAAATCGACTAATGGTGGCAACTGGCAAAATAACACTAACTGGGACACCACAAAGAATAATGTTAGTGCTCGAGTGCCATGGTATGGAATTACTAGAGGGGCAACTAATGCTAACCCTAGCTTGAGTTTAGAGGATAGGGTGGTTGATATTAGTTTAACTTGGAATAATCTTGTTGGCGCAATACCAACGATGATAGGGAATCTTTCTCAACTTAAAAAACTGAACCTTAACGCCAATAAATTTAGCGGCTTATTGCCTGTTGAGATAGGGAATCTTTCTCTTCTTTATTATCTGGACCTTGGTGCTGTCACTGGCAATTTAAGCGGCTCATTGCCCGATGAAATAGGGAATCTTTCTCATCTTCAATATTTAAATATTGGTGGTAATAAATTTAGCGGATCATTACCAGTTGAAATAGGCAATCTCTCTCAACTTCATATGCTGCTTCTTAACCAAAACGATTTTAGCGGATCATTACTAGTTGAAATAGGCAATCTATCTCAACTTCAACGGCTAAACCTCAGTTATAACAATTTTAGCGGCACATTGCCTGTTGAAATAGGCAATCTCTCTCAACTTGAAGTGCTGTACCTTTATCATAACAATTTTAGCGGCTCATTGCCCGCAGAAATAGGAAATCTTTCACAGCTTCAAAAGCTAGGTCTCAGTTATAATAATTTCAGCGGTTCATTGCCCCCTGAAATATGGAACCTCTTTCAACTTAATGAACTGAACCTTGAAAATAATAATTTTAGCGGTTCACTGCCCGCTGAAATAGGGAATCTTAATAAGCTTACATGGATGATTCTTGGTTATAACAATTTTAGCGGTTCACTTACCTCTGAAATAGGCAATCTCTCTCAAGTTCAATTTCTGACACTTCATAATAATAATTTTAGCGGTTCCCTGCCCACTCAAATAGGAAACCTTTCTAAACTTCAACATCTGAACATATCCGATAACAATTTTAGCGGCATATTGCCCGCTGAAATCGCCAATTTGGTTCAGTTGACTGATCTAAGGATTGGTAATAACTATTTTACCACCATGCCCGATTTAAGCGACATTACCACCTTTTATACGACACAATACAATGGTCTTTTAGTTGGTAACAACAATCTTACCTTCCATTCCCTTGAGCCCAACAGGAGTAAGTTAAACTATAGCATAAAGTACTCCCCCCAACGAGCCTTTAGCCTGCTCGACACAGCCTTTACCTACCAGGTGGGTTCAACCATTACCCTAAACGCCAAGGATATGGCGGTACTTGAGCTTGGTGGCAGCAATAACCGCTATTCACTATATAAAAACGAAGTGTTAATACAAGGGCCATCGTCAAACTGGGTGTTTACCATTCCCAACGCCAATGCATTAGATGCAGGAACTTATACAATTAAGGTTAAAAATGAGCAGCTGACAGAACTTGTTTTGAGCAGCGTGCCATTTACAATTACCATAAATTCCAAAATTCCTGTTTATATCGAGCAATCAACAGTTACCGATGTTAATGAGAATGCACTTGAGGTAAGCGAGTTAGTGGTATTTCCAAATCCTACCCAGGGCAATTTTAACCTAAAGGTTAGTAATTACTACACTGGAGAGGTTGTTGTGGTAATAAAAAACAGCTTGGGTCAAGTAGTAAAAACTCAGCACTTGAATAAAACCGAAGGTTCACAGAGTTTTCAGCTAAACCTAAACGGTTCAAGTGGTATGTATTTTGCCGAGGTTATAATGGGTAACCAAAAGAGCTCGGTGCGATTTGTGAAAAACTAAAATCAATTTTTTGTAATGAAAAGGGTGTTCGGAAACGAATGCCCTTTTTTTTGTTAATAGAACACAGATAACGCAGATTTAAAGGATTGCCACGGATTTTAATAGAACACAGATATTGGAACGCGGATATTGGAACGCAGATGACACGGATTTAACAGATCTTCGCAGATTTTTAATTATTCTCCGTGCGCCTCTGTCCCGATTCCCGATAACTATCGGGATATCGGGGCTCCGTGCCTCTGTGTTGTCTCTTAGCGTCTTTGCGTTTAAAAGTCCACAGATTACACAAATTAACACAAATTTTTATTTGAACCACATTAGACACATTAGGGCACAGTAGAACTACAGTAAAATTAGAACCTTAGCTAGAAAAAGTCCACAGATTACACAGATTAACACAGATTTTTTTTCTCTGGGTTCCTCCGTGCTCTCCGTGTCTCTGTGGTTTCTCTTAGCGTCTTAGCTCCTTTGCGTTTAATTTCCTCCGTGCGCCTCAGTGCTCTCCGTGTCTCTGTGGTGTCTCTTAGTTAAAATGAATCAATTATTTCACTAATAAGTTTCCTTTTGTGAAACATTTTTGTATATTTGCAAGTAAGTATTATGAAAGTACATTTAATAAAAAAGCAGACAATTGAGGATTACATCCTAAAAAATGCACGAAGTAGAGCATCTTTTGAGGTATGGTTTTCAATTTTGAATAGGGCTGACTGGAATGAACCCAATGAGATTATTTTGACTTTTAATAGTGCCGATATTCTTGGAAGAGGTAGTGAACGTGTTGTTTTTAACATTGGAGGAAATAATTACAGAATGATTTGCAAATATCATTTTGGAAACTCAAAAATTCATTTGTTTGTTAAGTGGATTGGGACACACAGCGAATACACAAAACTTTGCAACGAAGGAAAACAGTATGATGTTGACTTGTACTAAATTGTACAACTAAAAAAGATAAAAATGGAAACTTTAAAATTCACAATAGTAAAGAGCAGAGAGCAATATGATATGTATTGCAATATTCTTGAAGATTTAATTGCACATGAAAATAAGTCGGTTCAAGATGAAATTGATTTACTTACTTTATTGATTAATAAGTGGGATAGTGAACATAATTCTCTTAACGATTTGAGTCCTATAGAATTGCTAAAAGCGTTAATGATTGAACATAATTTAAAAGCTAAGGATTTGGTTGCTATTTTAGGATTATCGAAAGGCACGGTCTCTAAAATATTGAATTTTCAAAAAGGATTGTCAAAAGATGTTATAAGGAAGTTATCGGATTATTTTAAGGTTTCGCAAGAGGCATTTAATCGTCCCTATAAACTGATAAATGAAGTAAACAGGCATTTTCGTAATGCTAGTTTAATGAATACCAAGAAAAATATGGCTGGCGTTTTTTAAAAGAACGCGGATATTGGAACGCAGATGACACGGATTTAACAGATCTTCGCAGATTTTTAATTATTCTCCGTGCGCCTCTGTCCCGATTCCCGATAACTATCGGGATATCGGGGCTCTGTGCCTCTGTGTTGTCTCTTAGCGTCTTAGCGCCTTTGCGTTTAAAAGTCCACAGATTACACAGATTTAACGGATTGCCACGGATTTTAATAGAACACAGATATTGGAACACGGATATTGGAACACGGATGACACGGATTTGACAGATCTTCGCGGATTCCTCCGTGTGTCTCTGTCCCTCTGTGCCTCCGTGGTTTCTCTTAGCGTCTTAGCGCCTTTGCGTTTAAATTTCCTATTTGGACTAAACACATATTTTTTACCCAAAGGGCGTCTTAGCGCCTTTGCGTTTAAATTTCCTCCGTGCGCCTCAGTGCTCTCCGTGTCTCTGTGGTGTCTCTTAGCGTCGTAGCGCCTTTGCGTTTAAATCTCCCTCTATTATCTAAAAAGTGCTATCTTTGCTGCAATTCGAATATACGAAAATGAGTACACCCAAGCCAAAAGCAAAGTACATTAATAAGCTTAAGGACAAGTATAGGCTTAGCATTTACAACGACCAAACCTACGAGGAAGTTTTAGTTCTTAGGCTTTCGAGGCTTAACGTAATTACCGTTGTTGGTAGCCTTGCCGTTCTTCTTATTGCCATTGTTACTATTCTTATTGCCTTTACGCCCATTAGGGAGTTTATTCCTGGGTACCCCGATGGAAATACCCGCCGCAATATTGTTCACAATGCGCTAAAGGTCGATAGCATGGAGCGCGAAATTCAGCAGTGGCGAAACTATTTAGGTAATTTACACGCCATTCTTCGTGGCGAAAACCCCAATAACTTCGAGAGTCTTCCCGATACTTCAATTCGATATAAAGATATTAACTTTACTCGCTCGCTCGAGGATTCGCTTTTGCGACTTCAAATAGAAGAGGAGGAACTTTATAACCTTTCGGTTTTTGACCATAAAAAGGCTGGCGCTAACTTTTCGAGTATTCACTTTTTTCCTCCGGTAAAAGGGGTTATTACCAATTCTTTCAACATTTTAGAAAGCCATTTTGGAATTGACATTGTTGCTTCGCCAAATGAGGTTGTTGTTGCCATTGCCGATGGAACGGTAATTTTTGCAAACTGGACACTCGAAACGGGGTACGTTATTCAAGTTCAGCACGAAAACAACCTGCTTTCGGTTTATCGCCACAACAGCAAGCTGCTTAAACGAGCAGGGTCAAAAGTAAAAGCCGGCGAAGCCATTGCCATTATTGGCAACTCGGGCGAGTTAACCACAGGGCCGCACCTTCACTTCGAACTTTGGCACAATGGAAACCCCATTAACCCCGAAAAGTATATAGTTTTCTAAAAAATCATAAAAAAGTAAAGTGAAGCGACGAATTGCCATACTTGGCTCAACGGGATCAATAGGCACACAGGCACTCGATGTAATTGGTAAAAACCCCGATTTGTTCGAGGTTGAACTGCTAACAGCCAATAATAGCGTCGACTCGCTTATTTGTCAGGCTCGCGAGCACAAGCCAAATGCGGTTGTAATAGGTAATAAGAGTCGCTACAACGAGGTAAAAGCCGAACTCGAACCCCTTGGTATTAAGGTATATGCTGGTGAAGACTCCATTGCTCAGGCTGTTGAAATGGACACCATCGACATGGTGCTTTCGGCTATGGTTGGCTACTCGGGTCTTTTACCAACAATAAATGCCATTAAAAAGGGCAAACCCATTGCGCTTGCCAACAAGGAAACACTTGTGGTTGCGGGAGAAATGGTAATGGACTTGGCGCTAAAGAATAGGGTGCCAATTATACCTGTCGATTCGGAGCATTCGGCAATTTTTCAGTGCTTAGTTGGCGAAGCAAACCCAATTGAGAAAATAATTCTTACCGCTTCGGGTGGTCCTTTTCGCAATTTTTCGCTCGAGCAGCTTCAAAATGTTACCCTTGCCGACGCCCTTAATCACCCTAACTGGTGCATGGGCAACAAAATTACCATCGACTCGGCAACTATGATGAACAAAGGCTTCGAGGTTATTGAGGCTAAGTGGCTTTTTGGGCTTTCGCCCAACCAAATCGACGTGGTGGTTCACCCACAATCTATCGTTCACTCATTGGTTCAATTCGAAGATGGCTCATTGAAAGCTCAGCTGGGCTTACCCGATATGCGCCTACCAATTCAGTATGCACTTGGTTTTCCAAATAGAATAAAGTCCGATTTTCCTCGTTTCTCCTTTTCACAGTATCCAACTCTTACATTCGAAGAGCCCGATATAAAAAAATTCCCTGCGCTACTTATGGCTCATGAGGCAATGATACGAGGAGGGAATATTCCCTGCGCTTTAAACGCTGCCAACGAAGTAGCCGTTGCCGCTTTTTTAAACAACGAAATTGGATTTTTATCGATTGCCGAGGTAATTGCCGAGAGCGTTTCGCGAGTTAAATTTATTCAGACTCCAAGTTTCGACGACTACAAAGGAACCGACACCGAAGTACGGCACATTGCAAAAGCATTGCTGAAAAACTATTGTATAGTAAACAGTTAACAATTTAAATAGATGGAAATTTTAGTTAAAGTAGCACAGTTTCTTTTAAGCCTATCAATTCTGGTTGTACTCCACGAATTTGGTCACTTTTTATTTGCTCGAGCATTTAAAACTCGTGTCGAAAAGTTTTACCTTTTCTTTAACCCTTGGTTCGAAATTTTTAAGTTTAAGCGTGGCGACACCGAGTACGGTTTAGGCTGGTTACCGCTTGGTGGTTACGTTAAAATTTCGGGAATGATTGACGAGTCGATGGACAAGGAGCAAATGAAGCAGCCTGCTCAACCCCACGAATTTCGGTCGAAGCCAGCTTGGCAGCGATTACTAATTATGACAGGAGGCGTTTTGGTTAATTTTATTTTAGCCCTTGTTATTTACTCAGCAGTTCTTTATGTATGGGGCGAAAAGTACATTAAAACCGAAAACCTAAAGTATGGCATTGCCTGCGAACCCTTAGCTAAAGAAATTGGTTTTCGCAATGGCGATAAAATTCTTTTCCTCGATGGGAAAAAAATAGAGGCCTTTCATCAGGTTGTTCCAACCCTTTTGCTCGACGATGTTAATTGGGTAACCGTTGAACGCGACAGCCAAGTTGTTGAAATATCAATTCCAAAGGAGTTTAAATCTCGCTTTATAAAGGCAGCGTCGCAGCAAATTGCGCCTCGTATTCCATTTGTTATTAGTTCAGTACAGGATGGATCGCCAGCTAATACTGCGGGAATTCAACCTGGCGATAGTTTGCTTGCTATAAATGGTGAAAAACTAAGCTTCTATGACCAGTTTAGAGCAACTATGCAAGCAAATAAAAATCAACAGGTTAACGTAACCATGTGGCGTAATGGTGAGCCAGTTGACCTTACAGTTTCGGTACCCGAAACAGGTATTGTTGGAGTGAATAACTACACATTAAATAGGTTTTTAGAAATAAGCACGTCTCAGTACTCCTTTTTTGCGTCAATTCCCGCAGGTATAAGTAGAGGATTAAAAACTTTTTCGGACTACCTAAAGCAGCTTAAACTGATCTTTTCGCCTTCAACAAAGGCTTACGAGTCGGTAGGTGGCTTTATGACCATTGGCAATATTTTTCCGAGCACTTGGGACTGGCAATCGTTTTGGGAGCTAACAGCTTTTCTTTCGATAATTCTTGCAATAATGAATATGCTGCCAATTCCAGCGCTCGACGGAGGTCACGTTATGTTTCTTTTATACGAAGTGATTACACGACGCAAGCCCCACGATAAGTTTATGGAGTACGCCCAAATTGCTGGAATGATTTTTATTCTTGCTTTGGTTATTTTTGCAAATGCTAACGATGTAATTAAGTTCTTTTTTAAATAGATAATTTTAAAATTCAATAAAATGAATGGACTTGTAATAGCAGGCATGATTGGCGGATGGGAAATGGTTGCCATTTTAGCCGTTGTTGTTCTTATATTTGGCGGTCGCAAAATTCCCGAACTAATGCGTGGCCTTGGAAAAGGTGTAAGCGAGTTTAAAAAGGGAGTTAAAGAGGCTGAGACCTCAATTAATGAGGACAAGAATAAGGATACCCAAAACTAACTAAAATGATATATGTGTCGGCAAGGCAATGTAAATGGTACATTGCTTTACTGTACTTTTCATTTTTTTCGCTATCAGGCTTCTCAAAAGAGTCGAACTCTTCGAGACGACTTGTAAGCGGCTGTAAAATTGTTGAATCGCTTGAGCAGTTGAGTTTGCTTAAAGTATTTCCCGATTCGGTAAATAGCAAAGCAGCAACTAACACAAGCAATTACCCTACATTCCCCGACTTAGCCTACGAGTATCGAATTGCCGAAATCGACAACCTTTCTCCAATCGACTTCGATTTTAATAGTCACGTAAAGCGTTACATCGAAATTTATACAATAGAACGTCGCGATCAGGTTTCGCAAATGCTTGGGTTAGCCGAACTCTACTTCCCGCTTTTCGAGGAGTACCTCGACAAGTACAACCTTCCGTTGGAACTTAAGTACCTTGCCGTTGTCGAGTCGGCATTAAACCCATTGGCCGTTTCGCCAAGCGGGGCTGTGGGTTTATGGCAGTTTAAATTAGATGCCAGCCGAATGTTCGACCTCGAGGTTAACAGCTACATCGACGAACGCATGGATCCCGTAAAGGCAACCGAAGCGGCATGCGTTTACCTCGAATATTTATACCGAATATTTAATAACTGGCATCTTGCGCTAGCAGCCTATAATGCTGGACCAGGAGCAGTTCGCAATGCAATTCAGCGTAGCGGTGGCGAAACAAATTTTTGGAAAATATTCGATGCGCTTCCCGTAGCAGCGCAAAACTACGTGCCAGCCTTTATTGCGGCTGGATATGTTATGAAAAATGCCGAGAGCCATGGAATTCGTAAAGTTTCGCCATTGGTAACCTTCGCTTTAACCGATACGGTAATGATTAAGCAACCCGCAAATTTTTCGGTAATTGCCAGTAAAATTGGAGTTTCGGTTGAAACAATTCAGTTCCTAAACCCAATGTATCGCCAAGGGTTTATTCCTAAAAGTGGTTTGCCAGTCCCAATTCATCTACCTAAAAAAAGCATTCCCCTCTTTATCGCCAACGAAGTTGAAATTTACGAATCGTTACCCCAAACCAAAAGTTACAGCGATATTACGGCCCTGTCGGGGAGCACAAAAAATAAAGTTAAGTTTCAGCACACCATTTTAGCGGGCGAGTATTTGCATAAAATTGCCATTAAGTATGGCTGTACAATCGACGATTTACAGGTTTGGAACCCACAGCTAGCAAACGAATTGGCTATTGGGCAAATTATTACCGTTTGGGCCGATTCGAAATTGCTAAAAAGGATTCAAAATCAGCAATAAAAAGGTTAAAAGAGCAGAAATTTGAAGTTGAATTTGTCAGTTGGTTGTACGCAACATTACAAATGTACTGAAATATAGCGTACTTATTTGTAACGTGTACGGAAATTATACGTATATTTGTAAAAAACATTTAAGCTATGAGACCCGTTGTAAAAGAACAAGCGAGATTTGACGCGCGACTTCCAGCAGACCAAAAACATTTTTTTGAGAGAGCTGCTTACTTAGGGGGGTACAGAAACCTGACCGACTTCGTTATTCTTACAGTTCAAGAGAAAGCAAAACAAATTATTAAAGAGAAAGAACAAATTATTGCTTCTGAAAGAGATAGTCAAATTTTTTTCGATGCAATTACAAAGCCTACGAAACCATCAAAAACATTGAAAAAGGCTTTGGATGATTATAATGCTTATACTTCAGAATAACTTTAGAATAATGATTGAACTATTAGGCAAAAATCACATTCTAAACCATTTCGACTGTGGGAAAGAGTTATTAAACAGTTACCTAAAAAACCAAGCAGGTCAAGACATAAAAAGAAAATTGTCAGCTTGCTTTGTATTGGCAGAGAATAAAACAAATCATGTTCAGGGATATTACACATTATCAAACAATAGTATTCCTCTTAGCAGTTTCTCCGAACAGTTTAGAAAAAAGTTGCCTACTTCTTATACTTCCATTCCGACAACTCTACTTGGTAGATTAGCGATTGATATACGTTGCCAAGCGACAGGATTGGGAAAAATACTATTGATAGACGCGTTGAAAAGAAGTTATGAAATATCGAAAGAAATTGGCTCTTTTGCAGTCGTTGTTGACCCTATAGACAATGAAGCTGAACTGTTCTATGAAAAGTATGATTTTATAAAACTACCGGACAGTCGAAAAATGTTTATTGCAACCAAAACACTGAAAGAACTTTTCGATTAAAAAATACAGTGTTCAATCAAGAGGGATTGCTAATGTATGATGATAGAATGGGGATAATCTTGTAACTTCGGAGTTTCTTAGCTCGCATCAGCCAAATTATTTGTCAAAACTTGCCCGTTCTTCTTCGCCTAACAAATATTTTAGCCGTTTTATGGAAATTGCATTAAAGTAGCATCACAATACAAAACATTAAATTTTAAGTAGCATGAAAACATTAAAATTCCTGGCCCCGTTAGCAGTTGTATTTTTAGTTGCCTTGGGCACTTCGTGCAAATACGACAGTAAGGGTAAAAGCACTGTTCTTCCTAATGTAACGGGTTCGGCTAGCGAACTTATTGTTGTATTGGATAAAGCGGTATGGGAAGAAAATATTGGGAAAACCTATATCGACATTTTAAAGGCCGACTACCCAATGATTCCTCAGCCCGAGCCAATTTTCGATGTGGTTTTAGTTTCGCCCATTAACTTCTCGGGTATATTTCAAATGCACCGAAACGTTATTGTTACAAAAGTTAGTAGCGAAAACAAAAAGGCTCAAATAGTTGTTCAACGCGATGTTTGGGCAACACCCCAAATAGTTATTACTGCTGTTGGGCCTACATATCCTGCCATTGCCGAAATGCTACAAAACGAAAAAGGCAGGCTAGTTCAGCTTATCGAGCAGGCCGAGCGCGACAGGGTAGTTACCAATGCCACAAAGTACGAGGAAAAGGGTTTGCGTTTGCTGCTCGAGAGCAAGTTTGGCGTTTCGATGACTTTTCCAAAAGGCTATAGGCTAAATAAGGATACCACCGACTTTGTTTGGATTTCGCACGAAACCCCACACACTAGCCAAGCAATTTTAATTTACTCGTACCCCTACACCGAAGAGAACACATTTACCGCTTCGTACTTAATTGAAAAAAGAAACAAGTTTGTAAACAAGTTAGTTCCAGGCCCAACAGCAGGAAGCTACATGACAACGTTTACCGAAATCCTTCCAGAGTATTCGGCTATTGAGTATAAAGATCGCTATTTTGGACGACTACGTGGACTTTGGGATGTTCACGCTCACGCCATGGGAGGGCCTTTTATTAGCCTTACCACAATTGACGAAGCAAACCAAAGGGTTATTACTGTTGAAGGATATGTTTACGCTCCGCGCTTTAAAAAGAGAAACTACCTTAGGCAGGTTGAAGCGCTTTTGTACACTTTTAGTTTAGTTGAAAAGTAAGGTATTCCTTTTAGATTAACGTTTTGCCTAAGAAATTTGCCCGCAGGGGGAGGTTGAATAAATACCAAATTATTGAGAGGTAGAAATAATTTACTGCATGGTATGCTTTGCGTAAATCTTTGTGTCCCCGCCTGAATGTCGCAGTTGGGCAGGTTTGTGGTTAGGTTCGGCAACTACTTACTTTTTAGGCCTTAACTCACCTAAAATTCGGTCGGTTGCACCAATGTTGTCGAGAACAAATTCTTTAGCAGCAGTTCCTGCTGAATTTCGAGTCTCGGTGTTGTTTACTAAGTTATTAAAAACGCTAATTAATTCGTTGGAGTTGCTTATTGAAAAAGCAGCTCCTTCTTTTATTAGCTCTTTTGCCTCGTTGAATTTACCATGGTTGGGTCCAAAAACTATTGGAATTCCATATGTTGCAGGCTCAAGAGTATTGTGAATACCCACTCCAAAACCACCACCTATATAGGCTATGTCGCCATACCTGTAAGCCGCTGCGAGTATGCCAATAGTGTCGAGCACTAAAACTTGTGTGTCGTAAATATTAACACCCTCAGGTCCAGTGTAGCGAACTGCAGGAAGGTTTGTGGCATCAATAAAACGGGCTATTTTTGAGCGATCAATTTCGTGGGGTGCAATAATAAATTTTACCCCTTTAGGTGCTGTTCGAATATAGTCGAGCAGTAATTCATCGTCCTTAGGCCAAGTACTTCCAGCAACAATAACTAAGCTGTTTTCGCTAAACTCTTCGAGCAATGGAATCTCTTCGGCTCTTTCGGCCGCAGCAAAAACACGATCGAATCGCGTGTCGCCAGCAACTGTAGCATTGCTTATGCCAACACTTTGTAAAAGTGTAACCGATTGGCTATTTTGTACAAAAATATGGTTAAATCTATATAGTACTTTACGGTACCACCTGCCATACCAGCGAAAAAATATTTGTTTAGGGCGAAAAATTGCCGACACAACGTAAATGGGCGTCTTATTCTTATGAAGCTGTTTAATAAAATGGTACCAAAATTCGTACTTAACAAAAATTGCAATTACCGGCTTTGCTATGGAAAGAAAAAGTTTCGCATTTCTGGGGGTATCGAGCGGTAAGTAGCAAACGTAGTCGGCTCCCGAGTAGTTTTTTCGAATTTCGTATCCCGAAGGCGAAAAGAATGTAAGCAGAATTCTGTGTCCAGGATGGTTTTCTCGGTAAGCCTCAATTAATGGTCTTCCCTGCTCAAACTCACCAAGCGATGCGCAATGAAACCATGCTGTGGGGTAGTTAGGGCTAATTGACGATTCTAACTCGTTTGCCCAGTCTTTTCGTCCATCTAACCACAGTTTCGCCTTTTTATTAAATGGCGAGAGTAATACAATTATGGAGTAATAAAAACGAATAGCTATGTTATAAACAAAAACCATGTTGGCTCATTTTTTCGTAAAGGTATGGTGCAAATTTGTAATACGCAATTATAGGTAATTACTAAACACTTATAGACAGTTTTGATATTATATCGAAATTTTACAGCAATTTTCGCTGTCGTACTGCTTCGAAAAGAAGCACTGCTGCCGATACGGAAACGTTTAACGAATCGATACTTCCTTGCATTGGAATTAACAGCGTTTTGTCGGCAGCATTAAGCCACTGCACGCTGAGCCCAGTGTCTTCGGCTCCCATTACTATTGCAGCAGGAGCGGTATAGTTTACGTCGAAATAGCTGCTTTTTCCTGCTGGGGTCGACGAGAATATTGATATTCCTTTTTGGCGAAGCCAACTAATTGCATCGCTTCCCGAACAAATTGCCCATGGCACCGAAAAAACACAGCCTACCGATGAACGTATGGCATTTGGATTAAAGGGATCGCATGCAGCATCGCAAATAATTATGGCTGTTACTCCCGCAGCATCGGCTGTGCGAAAAATTGCTCCAAGATTCCCAGGTTTTTCAACTTTCTCGAGAACTAGAATTAACGGGTTTTTTGTTTCGGGAAGTTGGCTAAGACCCAAGAATTGCGATTCGAAAACCCCTATAATGCCTTCAACTCCTTCCCTGTAAGCCATTTTGCAATATACTTCGCGGCTAACTTCGAATAGTTTTTCAGAATCATTTTCAGGAAGTTCAATTGGGTATTGTCCGTCGGTAGTGTAAACGTTGGAACAAATAAATACGCTAATCAGTTTATAACCTGCCCTTTGCGCTAAACTAAATTCCCTTACTCCTTCAACAACAAAAACATTCGATTCCCTACGCTCACGAGCATTTTGCTGCAGCCTAACAACTTGCTTTACCTTAGGGTTTTGAACGCTTGTAATCTCCATTTATAGGTACTTTTTTATAATTCAGCGAAGGTAATGAAATTATAAAATGGTTTTTTATTTTTAGCTCAAATCCGTAAGTAAAGAAACATAAACCGCAGGGTCCAGTTAGTTATTGGGGACAGAGAACCGCAGAGATTGTTTTCTTTGCCCCCCCTCTTTCACTGCCCTGCTAATGAAACTACAATGTGCCCCCCTTCTTGAAAGGGGCAGGGCAAACGCATTTAAAAATTGCTTAAAATACAATATCTGTAAAACAATTTTTGAATTTGCTTTTTATGTCCCGTTAGGGACATTATATCGGTAAAACTTAATAACAGAAAAACACCGTGCCGTTAGGTACGGAATATTCTGTACCTACGGCACAGTGAAATTGTTTTATAAGACTTAGGCTACCAATATTATGTCCCTAACGGGACAGTAATTTTTTAAATGCGTTTGCCCTGTTGAAGGGGGGAAGCATGGGCCATTGCCAAAGCAAAAATACTAATTGTGGGGTATTGTGTATCTCGTTTTTGATGAATCGCAGAGGTTTTCTTATTAATTCAGTAATGTATTTCTCTGTGAACTCAGCGAACTCTGTGGTTAAATAAATCCGTAGACTTCAGATTTTTTTTCTTTACCCCCCCCCTTTCACTGCCCTGCTAATGCAACTACAATGTGCCCCCCTTCTTGAAGTGGGGAAACAAGGACCATTGCTAAAGCAAAAATACTAATAGGGGGGTATTGTATTTCTCTGCCGAAAATTATTTTTATTACAAAGTTAAAAATAATGTTACGAATATAACTAAATAATAAATAATACGTAATATTGTAATGTAAACGTAATGTTAAATATGACTTCAAAAAAGCAAATAGCAATTCTTTCAATCGCCAAGGAACTTTTTTGGAAACACGGATTTAAAAGGGTTTCAATCGAAGAGATTTGTACAAAAGCGAATGTTAGTAAAATGACATTCTATCGCTTTTACCCAAACAAGCTGGAGCTTGCAAAAGCCGTTTTCGACAAAGTTATCGATGAGAGCATTGCCGATTTTAAAAAGTTGATGAACGAAAATATTCCGGCGGCAGAAAAAATGAAGCGAATGCTAACCATGAAGATGGAAGGCACGAACGACATTAGCAAAGAGTTCTTAATGGATTTTTACAATAACCCAGAGCTCGAGGTTTCGGCTTACATTCAGCAGCGATCAAAAATGGTTTGGGTTGAAATTATCGACGATTTCAGGAAAGGACAGCAGGATGGATGGCTCCGAAAAGACTTTAAACCCGAGATAATTCTAATAATGTCGCAAAAAATTACCGAGTTGCTTCTGGATGAAAATGTTTTGAAACTATATGCGTCTCCTCAAGAGCTGGTTATGGAAATTGCAAACTTTTTTACCTATGGCATAGTGCCTCACGAATAACTATGAAAAAAATCTACCTTACATTCTTTCTGTTTTTTACTACTTTGAGTGGTATGGCTACTCAGGGAAGAGATACAATTACTTTTAAAGGGCAACTATCAACGTGGTTCAATTATAATAGTACAAATGATGAATTTCTGCTTGGTGGTCGTTATATTCCGCAACTAAATGCGAGCAAAGAGTTCTTAAAGTCGTACCTTATTGATGCTGAAGTGTCTGCGAATCTTTTTGGAATACTGCCTGGCAATCCCAATCCCGAAGGAAAAGTAAAGCCCTACAGGGCTTGGGGGCGATTTTCATCTCAACAGTTCGAACTGCGTGCTGGGTTGCAAAAAATTAACTTTGGCTCGGCAACAATGCTTCGCCCGCTTATGTGGTTCGACCAAATGGATCCCCGCGATCCGCTGCAACTAACCGATGGTGTTTGGGGCATTTTGGGTCGTTACTACTTCTTAAACAATACCAACATTTGGCTCTGGAGCCTTTACGGAAATAAAAACCCTAAGGGTTGGGAGTTTGCCAAAACCAACAGCAATTATCCCGAGTTTGGAGGCAGAATTCAGGTTCCCATTTCAATTGGCGAAGCGGCTTTGTCGTACCACTTCCGAATTGCCGACACAAGGGAAATGTTCTCGACAGACCTTCAGTTCGAAGAAGTTGCTGAAAACCGAATTGGCCTCGATGCTAAATTCGACTGGGTGGTTGGCTTCTGGGCCGAAGGCGCTTGGGTAAGTAGTCGTCGTAATTTAATGACCTTTACAAATCAAACTATACTGAATGTTGGAGTCGACTACACTTTTGGTTTTGGAAGCGGACTTTATGTAGCTGCGGAGCAGTTGCTGGCATCTTACGACGAGAAACCATTTGCCTTTGGCAATAGGGTGAACTTTTCACTTCTTTCAATTAGCTACCCCGTAAGCCTTTTCGACAATGTGGGAACAATTTTTTACTACAGTTGGGAAATGGATAAAGTTTATAGTTTTCTGAACTGGCAACGGCAGTATAACCAAATATCGTTACACCTAATGGCTTACTGGAATCCCGAAACCATCGACTTGCCTCAGCAAAACCTGCAGAGTAATATGTTTGGTGGCAAAGGGGTGCAGCTTATGTTTGTGTTTAATCATTAACGTATGATGGAACACGGATTACACAAATTAGACAGATTTTAGCGGATTTTATATTGTTGAAACTTAAGTGTTCGTCCGTTATATCAGCGTTATAGCTGCCTGCCGTTAACTTCAGTCAGTCAGGCGTGTTCTATTAAAAATTTGTGGTAATCGGTTTAATCTGTGTTGTCAGTGTTCTACTAAAATCTGTATAAATCCGTTAAATCGGCGTCACTTGTACTGAGCTCGTCGAAGTATCAGCGTTCCATTTATAATATCAATTTTATGGAAATTATCCAAATTCAAAATCTCACCAAGCGCTTCCCAATGGGAAAAGGTGAGTTCACAGCCCTAAAGGGCATAAATCTTTCCTTCGGAAAGGGCGAATTCGCAGGACTTATTGGTCCCAGCGGTTCGGGAAAAACCACACTGCTTAACATTATTGGCTCGCTCGATGTGCCATCGGATGGCGAAGCGTTGGTTTTGGGCAACTCAATTGGTAAACTAAGCGCCAAGCAGGCAGCCAAACTCCGCAAGGAGAATCTGGGTTTTATTTTTCAAAGCTATAACCTGCTTCAGGTGCATACAGTTTTCGAGAACGTTGAGTTCCCGCTTCTTCTTTTAAACTACTCCACATCGGAACGTAAAAAAATGGTTGCCGATGCACTGGAATGGGTAGGGTTAACCGATAAAACCAAGTCGAAGCCGCCACAACTCTCGGGGGGCGAATGCCAACGGGTTGCCATTGCACGGGCAATGGTTAAAAGGCCGTCGCTGGTTTTAGCCGATGAGCCAACGGCCAATCTCGATGCGGCCAACTCGCACAATATTCTTCAAACTATGGAGAAACTGAATAGAGAGCTGCAAACCACATTTATTTTTGCTACGCACGACGAAAAGGTAATAAGTTACCTGCATCGAAAAATATTTCTACTCGATGGCAGGGTCGATAAGGACGAAGTTGTTAAATCAAACTAAAGCATACAACAATGAAACTGGCAATTAAACTTGCATACCGCAATCTCATTGGGGCAGGACTTCGAACTTGGCTCAACGTTGTTGTGCTATCGTTTTCGTTTGTGGTAATAATTTGGCTAAAAGGGGTAATGGTTGGCTGGGATTACCAGGCAAAAACCGATATGACAAACTGGGAAATTGGCGGAGGCCAGTACTGGCACTCAAACTACGACCCCTTCGATTCGTTTACCCTTGCCGACGCTCATGCACCAATACCCAATGATGCTAAAGACGAAATAGCCAAGGGCAATATGACTCCAGTTCTTATTGCCCATGGAACCATTTATCCGCAGGGTCGAATGCAGTCGATAATGATTAAAGGAATAGATCCAAAACAGTCGATTTTTTTGCTGCCAACACATAAACTCGACACCGTTACCGATGCCATTCCTGCAATTATTGGATCGTTAATGGCAAAAAGCCTTAAACTGAATAAAAACGACCACGTTACTATTCGCTGGCGCGATGCAAATGGCACTTTCGATGCCGACGAAGTAGTAATAACCGAAATTTTTTCGAGCAACGTGCCAATGGCCGAGATGGCTCAAGTATACATTCCGCTCGACAGGCTTCAAGCAATGTTGCTTTTGCCTGAGCAGGCAACCATTTTAACATATAGAGATGGAGAAATGGATCGAGTTCCCTTGGAAGGCTGGACTCATAAAACTAAAAAGGAGCTCACTGCGTCGGTCGATAGGATTATCGAAACAAAAACCATTGGACAAACGGTTTTATACGGAATTTTATTGCTGTTAGCCATGCTGGCAATATTCGACACACAAGTACTCTCAATTTTTCGTAGGCAAAAGGAAATTGGAACGTATATAGCGCTGGGTTATACGCGGTCGCAAGTTGTTGGACTGTTTACGGTTGAGGGAACAATGCACTCAGTGCTTGCTGCATTAACTTCGGCAGTTTATGGAATTCCGTTTCTTGCCTGGCAGGCAAAAGTAGGGTGGACAATGCCAATTGACACCAGCGATTTTGGAATGGCAATAGCTCAAACCCTTTACCCAATTTACAGCGTAAGCCTTGTTGTGTCAACGGTTTTAATTGTAATGCTTGTAACCGCAGTGGTAAGCTACTTGCCATCGCGACGAATTGCAAAAATGAATCCAACCGATGCGTTAAGGGGGAAGATACAGTGAGAGTGGGGAGTGAGTTAGAGTTGGAAGTGAGCTAGAGTGGGGAGTGAACTAAAGTTGGAAGTGAACTAAAGTTGGGAGTGAACTAGAGTTGGGAGTGAACTAGAGTTGGGAGTGAACTAAAGTTGGGAGTGAACTAAAGTTTTAAACAAAATATTACATTAAACTATGGATAATAAGGAGTTTGCAAAGCAATTAGAACAAAGAACTAAACGGTTTGCTGTAAGAATATTGAAGTTATCGGCTAAATTGCCAAATACAATTGAGGCGAAGGTGATTCGCAATCAATTATCAAAATCGGGAACCAGCGTTGGTGCAAACTATCGCGAAGCAAATAGGGCTCGAAGTAAAGCCGATTTTATTAGCCGAGTAGGAATTTGCGAAAGCGAAGCAAGCGAAACCATTTTTTGGCTCGAAATCACTCAAGAATTCGACTGGATTGATAAAAATGAGCTGCTTGAAATTTTAGATGAGTCAAACGAGTTACTTGCAATTTTCAGTTCCATTGGCAAAACCCTTAAAACCAAGTAATCTATGAACTTTAGCCACTTTAGTCACTCTAGTCACTCTAGTCACTCTAGTCACTCTAGTCACTCTAGTCACTCTAGTCACTCTAGTCACTTTAGCCACTCAATAAATAAACCACTATGCTAAAATTCCTAATAAAAGGGCTAATACGCGATAAAAGTCGAAGTCGCCTTCCCATTATTGTTGTATCCGTTGGTGTTATGCTTACCGTGTTTATGCACGCCTATATTACTGGTTTTATGGGCGACACCATTGAAATGAACGCAAAGTTTACCAACGGGCACCTTAAGGTTATGACCCGAGCCTATGCCGACGAAATGGACCAAATTCCCAACGACCTAGCGCTTGTTAATGTTAGCGAACTTACCGAAACGTTAAGCCAGCAATTTCCCAATGTTCAATGGGCTTCGCGCATAAAGTTTGGCGGACTTATTGATGCTCCCGACGTTAATGGCGAAACCAAGTCGCAGGGCCCAGCTATGGGAATGGGCGTCGATTTGCTTTCGGATGGAAGCGACGAGATAAACCGGCTAAACCTACGAAATTCGGTGGTTAGAGGTAGGCTTATCGTAAACCGAGGAGAAGCACTTCTGAGCGAAGACTTTTCTCAAAAGCTAAAGGTTAACCCCGGCGACACGGTAACGCTCATAGGCTCAACCATGAATGGCAGCATGAGTATGTATAATTTTACGGTGGCTGGTACTATTTCCTTCGGAACCGAAGTGCTCGACAGAGGGTCGATTATTGTTGATATTGAAGATGCTCGAATTGCACTCGACATGCCCGATGCAGCTGGCGAAATGATTGGGTTTTTTAACGAAGGTTTTTATAACGACGAAAAAGCCGTAAAAATTGCCAACCAGTTCAACGAAAGCAACGCCTTGACTACCGACGAGTTTACACCTGTAATGAAAAGCCTTAGCCAACAGGGCAGTATGGGCCAGTATGTTGAACTCTCGAAAATATGGTCGGTACTTATTTCTTCGGTTTTCATTTTTGCCATGTCGCTGGTACTTTGGAATGCGGGATTGCTCGGCGGTCTCCGCCGTTATGGTGAGGTTGGTATTCGACTTGCCATGGGCGAAGAAAAGGGTCATGTTTATCGTACAATGATTTACGAATCGATTTTCATTGGAATTGCCGGCACGGTTTTAGGCACCACGGTTGGCCTTGCTTTTGCTTGGTACGTTCAGGTGCACGGCATTAACATTAGCGGAATGATGGAAGGTGCTTCGATGATGCTTCCAACGCACATTCGAACCAGAATAACCGTTCCCGATTTCTACTTAGGCTTTATCCCTGGAGTTCTGTCAACCGTTATTGGAACCATGCTTGCTGGGATAGGAATTTTTAAGCGCCAAACAGCGAGGTTGTTCAAGGAGCTGGAAGCGTAAGTCGAAGCATTTTTGAAACAATGGGTATTTAATATTTTAGCTATTTGTTGTTCGTTTTAATACCATATATTTGTTAAGTAAAATTGATTAGAATGATAACATTTGAAGCCATTCAAGGCACTTTAAGTGCATGTAAACAAAATCTTGCAAAAAAGTATGGCGTTAAAAAAATTGCTGTATTTGGCTCGGTAAGCCGAGGCGACTCAACCGACGATAGCGATGTTGATATACTTGTGGAATTTAGCAGACCCATTGGAATACAATTTATCGACTTAGCAATGGAGCTTGAAGAGCTCTTAAATAGAAAAGTCGATTTAGTTTCGAGGAACGCAATAAAGCCTAAGTATTTTTTACAAATTGAAAACGAACTGAAGTATGTCTAAGCGCGATACAAGGCTACTGCTCGAAGATATTATAGAGTCGGCTCAAAAAGTGTTAGCCTATACAAATGGAATGTCGTTCAGCGAGTTTATTGCCGACGACAAAACCGTTGATCCAGTTATCCGAAACTTTGAAATTATTGGTGAAGCAGCAAGTCGATTACCAACAGATTTTTGTAGCCAAAACCCTAAAATTGCTTGGCATCAAATGATAGGAATGCGAAATCGATTAATTCATGCGTATTTTGGGGTCGATTACCAAATTATTTGGAGTGTAGTCAAAGATAATCTTCCTCATTTCAAAAGTGAAATTGAAGGGTTACTTTCGAGTGAGTTTTAATTTTCAACTTAAATTTTCAAAAAAAGTAAAAATGAAAAAGTCCCCACTTATTTTACTCATATTCCTTGCCATTTCGAGTTTTGCACAACCAACTGCCGATGAAATTCTAAATAGGGTCGATAAAAACATGTCGTCGGAGAATCGGGTGTTCGAATCGTCAATGACCATACACGGCAAAAGAAACAGCCGAACAATGACTTCGCGAACATACTCCGTTGGCGACAAGCAGTCGTTTACCGAGTACCTTTCGCCTGCCCGCGAGCAGGGAACCAAAATGCTCAAGTTAGAAAATCAGCTTTGGATATATTCTCCCTCAACCGATCGAACAATCCAAATTTCGGGGCATATGCTTCGCCAGTCGGTAATGGGCTCCGACCTTTCGTACGAAGACATGATGGACGACCGCAAGCTAACCGATATTTATTCGGCAAAAGTTGTAGGCGAAGAGGTTGTTGATGGCCGAAAAACCTATTTACTCGAGCTAACAGCTAAAATTAGCGATGTGTCGTACCATGTTCGTAAAATGTGGATCGATACCGAAAGGTATATTCCGCTTAAGGAGGAGCTATACGCTAAAAGTGGGCAACTTTTAAAGCGCACAATTTTAAGCGAAGTAAAACAAATCGATGGTCGTTGGTTTCCAACTAAAATTGTTTTTAAAGACATGCTCAAACAGGGCGAAGGAACCGAGTTTTTAATGACAACCATAAAGTTTAACCAGCAAATTCCTGAGCATATTTTTACCAAAGCCGCACTAAAGAAATAATTTGAACAAAAAACTACAATCCTATACATTTAGCCCCTTTCGAAGTAGAATGGGGCTAATTTATTAGAGGTTATATTTCTATGTGTTTAAATTTTATTTTCTTTACACCTTCAAATTCAACAAATAAAATGGGGCTTTTACAAAGGGCACTGGCTATTTCGATATTTTCTTTACTATCAACTTTAAGTTATGCAGGCCCTAATGGAAAGGTACAGGAGGTAATTCCCGACCCCAACCTGTACAAACTTTTTCAGGCTATGTATAACTTTCAGTTTAGCAAAGCCGATAGCCTAAAGGCTCATATTTCGCCACTAAATGTAACAGCCAATTCGGTTGCCGACCTTTATTCGCTTTGGTGGAAAGGGCTAACCTACGATGGATTTAATCCTCATTTAAAACAACTCGAAAGTAAAACCCACAGCATTGTTGGTATTAGTAATCAAGAATCGCCCAACGACAATGGTGATGAGCGTTTTTTAAAGGCTATTGCTGGCACATTCGGAATTAGAGTTGCCTCAATTAAGGACGAAAAGAGAACTGCGCTGCATATATTTTTAAAAATAAAACCAACGCTTAACGAAATTCTCGAATTGCCCCGAGCAAACGAGGAGTACATGCTGGTTGCTGGAGTTTACAATTTAACGGCGGCAGGCATTCGAAAGAACTCTTTTGTTTTACGCCCTTTTTTTATTTTTCTTCCTACATCGAACGAACTGCTGGGGCGAGAATTGCTGCTCGAGTGCACAAAATCTTTATCGGTGCCAATTGCCACCGAAGCGCACTACTTTCTATTTAAAATTGAAAGGGAAATATACAGTCGTAAGGCCGAGGCAATGGAGCACATAAAATGGCTAACTCAGAGTTACCCCAACAATTTTGTTTTTGCCATCGAATACCTAAGCCTTTGCTCCGAAATGGACAATAGTATCGAAAAACAAAAGGTTAGTCTGAAGAAAAAAATAATTACCTCCAATCTAAACCAAAAGCAAAAAGAGCATTTCTTAAAAGAATTAAATACAGTCGATTAGGAAGGTTAATCGCAGTATTTTTTTCAATTATTCAGCCATTCGTCAAAGCCAACCTTGTTCATAACTCCCCTCACATTTAACCAAAAACTAAAGGTAAAGTAAGTACATTTGCTTTTCTAAGTACGAACCCAGTAAAAATAGGTAACAACCATTGATTGACCAACATACCATAGACAGAATACTTGCCGCTTCCGACGTGGTGGACGTAGTTAAGGACTTTGTGTCGCTTAAAAAGCGAGGAACTAACTACATTGGTCTTTGCCCCTTTCATAACGAAAAAACGCCATCGTTCAACGTTAGCCCATCGAAAGGAATTTTTAAGTGCTTTGGCTGCGGAAAGGCTGGAAACGCTGTAGGTTTTGTTATGGAACACGAGCAAATGGGCTATGTCGATGCCCTCAAGTTTCTTGCTCGTAAGTATAATATCGAAGTTGAAGAAAAGGAGCTATCTGCCGAAGAACTGAAGCAGCGTAATGAGCGCGAAAGCCTTATGGTTGTTGTAGGGTGGGCGCAGCATTACTTTACCGACACGCTTCATAAGCACTCCGAGGGCAAAAGTATTGGCCTAAGCTACTTTCGCGAGCGTGGCCTTCGCGACGATACAATCGAAAAGTTCCAACTTGGTTACTGCCTCGAACAGCGCGACGCCATGACCCAAGCGGCAATTCGCGAAGGGTATAGGCTCGAGTATCTTTCCAAAACGGGTCTTTCAATTGTTCGCGACGGAATGGATCCCTTCGACCGCTTTCAGGGCAGGGTTATGTTTCCAATTCACTCTATTAGCGGACGAGTAATTGCTTTTGGTGGGCGCATTATGAAGGCCGACAAAAAAATGGCCAAGTACATTAATAGCCCCGAAAGCGATATTTACCACAAAAGCAACGTACTGTACGGCATTTTTCAGGCAAAAAAGGCTATTACACAAGAGAATAAATGCTTTTTAGTTGAAGGCTACACCGACGTAATTTCGCTGCACCAGTCGGGTATCGAAAATGTTGTGGCAAGTTCGGGCACGGCCTTAACGCCCGACCAAATTCGACTTATAAAGCGATTTACATCGAACATAACGGTGCTTTACGATGGCGACCCCGCTGGTATAAAGGCATCGCTCCGCGGAATCGATTTAATTCTTGAGGAAGGGCTTAACGTAAAAGTTGTTCTACTTCCCGAGGGCGAAGACCCCGACAGCTATGCACGCGCCCATAGCGCCGTTGAGGTGCTTAACTTTATTGCAGCCAACGAAACCGACTTTATTCACTTTAAAACGCGCCTTTTACTTAAGGATGCCGAGCGCGACCCCATTCAGCGGGCAAACCTTATTTCGGATATTGTTCGAAGCGTTGCCGTTATTCCCGATCCCGTTACCCGTGAGGTTTACATAAAGGAGAGCACCAAGTTCCTTAACGTCGACGAGGCGCTAATTTACTCCGAGGTAGCAAAAAAACGCCGCGAGGCGTATTCGAACGGAACGCCCCAGCAGTACTCGTATGCCGTAACCGAGGTTAAGGCTAAAACTCCTGTAATTCCAAGTTTTGTCGACGAGGTTTTTTGTGAAGAGGAGGAAAAGGAGCTACTTTACTACCTGCTTAGGTTCGGCTCTCAAAAGCTATTCGAAACGCCATCGTCCGACGACCCCGACGAAGCAATTCAGGTTGCAGTTGACACTTATATTATTAACGAAGTGCTAAGCGACGATTTGGAGTTTAAAAACTTGGTTTACAAAAAAATATTCGACGAGTATAAAGCTAAAAAGGATAATGGCGACGAGTTCGATAGCCGCCACTTTACCAATCACCCCGATAAAGACATTAGTCAAATTGCAATTAACCTAACAACAACTCAGCATCAGCTGAGTAAAATTTGGTCCAAGCATCATGCCTCGGCTCCCGACGAAATCGACATTCTACGAGAGGCAATTCCTAAGTCGGTGCTAATTTATAAAGCAAAAGTTATTAAGGAGGCCAAACTTAGGCTTCACAAGCAGCTTAGTAGCTTTGGCCCCGATGCAAAACCCGAGGAGTACATGCAGGTAATGCAGCAAATACAGGAAATTTTGTCGACAATGAGTAGCCTTGCCCGAGAGTTGGGTCGTAACCAGTTTTAGTATAGGTTTCAACAATATTTCTGTAAGTTTTCTAATATTGTGTTAAAATACGCTATTTTATTATTTTTTTTTACCTTAGCTGATGCTAAACACACAAAAAAATCGTCACTAATAAGAATACGAAACCTAATAAAAACCTACAAGCATGAAACGAGTTAAAGAAATCAATTTGTTCATTATCACCCTAATGGCTGCTATAACCCTATCGGCTTGCGGAGGTGGAGCAAAGCAAACCGAGGAAACATCGCAAACCGACGCAACCGAAGTATCGGCAAAAAGCGTTGCGCAGTACCCAATTCCAACCTCGTTCGAGGTAACTAAAATGCTTAATAAAGCTGGAGCAAGCTACATTTTAAGCTTAAACAATCCTGTTGAAAATGTCGACAAGTACTTTACTCTAAAGAGTCGCGCGCTTAATTTGGGTGTTTACGGTGCCAACCTTAGCTACGCCAGCACCTACCAAATGAAGCAGGAAACAATGAACTACTTTAATGTTGCAAAAAGGCTTATCGACGATCTTCAAATTACCACTGCCTTTAATGCAAAGTTTGCCGAAAGAGTTCAAGCTAATATCGACAATAAGGATTCGCTAATTCATATTATTAGCCAATCGTTTTACGACACGTACCAATTTTTAATGAGCAATGGCAAGGATAACGTTTCGCTGCTTGTAATGGGCGGAAGCTGGGTTGAGGGGCTTTACATAACCACTCAAATTGCTTCGATTACAAAAGACAACACCGATTTCATTAAAATTATTGCGAGCCAAAAAGATCCTCTTAATAACCTAATGGAACTTATGGCGAAAAGCGAAAGCGACCAAATGGTTGCCGAGGTAATTGCGCTACTTAAACCTTTACAGGATGTTTTTGCTGGAGTTACTACCGACAGCTTAAGTAAAGAGCAAATTGAGAAAATTACTCAATTGGCTACCTCAATTCGCGAAGAAATTATAAAAGGATAATTTTTAAAAACTATTTAAAAAGTCCGATTCCGACAAGGTTTCGGACTTTTTCTATTCAAGAGAGTATGTTGATATTTTTACCTAATCAAAGTAAAGCCAACTATTCTTTTTCTTTTCCTCTTTTTCTTTGTTCTTCTTACTCTTTTTCGATTTTAGAAGTTTAAGGTCGTCAAAATAAACCTTGTAAGAAACAGTTGGTAAAATTGGGAAAAAACTTACCTGATATAGAGTAAATGATTCCATATTTTCCCAGAAAGGATTTGGCACTAGTAAACTCTCTTGCGAGGTGTCGTGCGTATACAAGTAACTGTATGGGTTCTTCCTATTATAAGCATTATATACAGCAAATGACCATTGCGCTCTATTCCCATTTTTAGTTTGAGTTGTATAATGAATTGCAATGTCGAGTCTGTGGTAAAATCTCATCCTCTCGCTATTTTTATCACCATAAATAAAAGCCTCGTAGTAGTATACTTCCTCATCTAACCCAGTTATACTTGGCACAAGTTGGCGTCCAATTACAGGTGTAAACGGCAAGCCTGACTGGAACACCCACGATGCACTAAATGTTAGTTTATCGTTTATCTTGCGGTTTATGTTTAAAGACAGGCTGTGAGGACGGTCGAACTCAAAAGTAAATTCCTTGCCGTTGTTAATATTATCGAACCTTCGGGTTGCCCTCGACCATGTGTAACCAACAAAACCTGTCCAGTTGCCTCGTGTTTTCCTCAGAAAGAATTCAACTCCATAGGCTTCTCCTTCACCTCCCGATTCAACCTTCGAACGCCATTTGCCGTCGCCCATTAGCGACGAATAACCCTCTCTGTATGTCGCTATGTTGGTTAAGTCTTTGTGATATGCGCTTATCTCAACATCAATCAATCCTTTGATGAAAGAGCCATGCCACCCACCCGAAATTTGCTGCGAGGAGGCTGGACTAATACCCTTGTCAGCAGGTACCCAAACCTCGTTACTCATAATTTCACCTTGGGTAAAAAGTAGGTGCGAGAACTGGTTTATTTGCATGTAGCTAAAATTGATAGTATTATTTCGACCTATGTTTATGTCAATATTTGCTCTAGGTTCAATGCGGAAATTGTTGTAATTTCTAGTTGTGTAGTTTACTGCCCTTGCTCCAAGTCGAAGTTGAAGTAGTTTTGGAATATCCCACCTATTCTCAGCATACAAAGCCGATTCGAAAGCGTTTACGGGATCTTCGCTTTTTACGGAAGAATTGTTTGAAATGTATATCCTATTTGGATTAAACCTCAGGGATGATGATTGTAGTCCAAAGTTAAGACTCCAACTTCTAAATAAATCTGCCTTTAAATCCCATTTATAAGAAATATCCTGTACCGAAGTCTGGTACTTTCTTTTGAACTCAAATTTATCGTCAGGGTCTGTGTTATAGTAGCTTTGAGCATTCTTAACTCTATATCGTACATACGACAGGCTTTGGGTTGAGTACAATTTGGTGCTATGCACCCTGTTCCACCTAGCCGCCAGCATCCAGTTTCCCCATACGTTCGACAAGCGAGCCTTTTCTTTACCCGAATTGTTACGATTGCTATACCAAAAGTTTAGGTAATCATCGCCTTCGTAAAGGTTAATGCTTAAAATGTTCTTAGCATTGGGGCGCCAGGTGAGTTTCCCATTAAAGTCGTGAAAACCATATGAAATAATGTAGTCGCCTCCATCTGACAATTTGCTTGCCAGTGCCATAATTGGGTCGATTAGGGTTTTACGCCCCGTTACAATGAATGTGGTGTTTTTAATTGAAGTTGGCCCCTCGGCCACAAACGAGGCATCGGTTATTCCAATACTGTAAGCTCCTTTTAGCTTACTCACATTACCCTCGCGCTGGGCAATATCAACAATCGACGATAGTTTTCCCCCGTAAACGGAGGGAAAGCCGCCCTTGTAAACGTTAATGTTGTTAATAATATCGGGGTTGAAAACCGAGGTAAAGCCACCCAAGTGGTTAACGTAAATTAGTGCAACGTTATCGAACAGGTAAAGGTTTTCGCCAGGATTACCCCCACGAACTAATATGGTGCTCGACCCTTCGTTTTGCGACTGTACACCTGGCAGCAACTGGATAGCTTTCATTACATCGGGTTTTGCACCCAACGATGGGATTTGCTGCAGTTCAATATTGCTTAACGATGCTATACTATGCGTATACCGTTTCGTATGCATAATTACTACCTCATCAATACTATTTGTGGGGCTAAGCAACACTTCGATAAGAGTATCGCTCAAAGATTTAAGTTTTAATATTTGTGCCCTGAAGCCAACAAATGAAACCGAAAGGCTGCTTTCGGGCTTAGCATTTATGCTAAAGAAACCCGAATTATCAGTGGTCACAACCTTCTTTCCCGAGTTATCAATTACGTGTGCTCCCACAAGCACTTCGCGGCTGAGGCTATCCTTAACAAAACCTGAAATACGATACTGAGCAAAACCTGAAACACAGGTAAAAACCATAGCAATATTTACAATTACTAACTTTAAACTCATCACTATGCTACGATTTTATGGATTGATAATTTCGGATTTTACCGAGGAAAACCCAGCAAATATCCCATACCCATTCTGCACATTACTGTGCAGATTATAGGTTGATGTTGCCCCTACAGAAAAGATTGCCTCGCTGGTAGATAACTCGTACAGGTATTGCTGTTTAATAAACTTGTAGTAGTGGTAACAAATGGTGCGGAGGTCCACCTGCAATGGGTAAAGATTTGTAACCCAACCCGTGTCATTTGCATTTGTAGCGCTACCCGTTGAGTAGTTAATGGTCATTGTATAGCTGTTGCCCTCTATCAGTTCGTTGCTAAATACGGCTATGGGTAAACCCTCGTTAAGCAGAATGGGGTCAGTAATATTTAAAAGTCTAGGTCGATAAATACCTCCCTCTCTGGTTAATGTAATAACCACTTCATAGTACAAAAGTTTGTTAGGCTCATTCTCAAAAGTTATTTTTATGGCAGGATGGGTAAGGCCCTCCTCATCGACACCTGCTTTGTTAATATGCTCAAAACTTATTATATTTTTACGTTTTGACATATAGGTGGAGCATATTGCTGGTTGAAAACCTGGAACAACAACCTCGCATCGGTAATCCCTTTCCTCCTGGGTAATATACTGCGATTTGTAAAGCCCATCGCCAATATACTCAAGGGTTTCTATATACTCGTTATTAACATATAAAAACACTTCAGCATTATCGACCACAGGTGTTGCTTGGGCATTAAAAGCAACTGCAAGCGATACTTTAACTGTTAAAGGACTACCTATCTTAATTATACTATTCACTATAGGTTTCTGCTCAAAAGCAGGAGGAGTCCAATCGACTTTTTGGTGGCAACTTGTGGCAGCAATAAGCAAAAGTGCAGCCATAAACGAGTTGAACCCTAAGAGATACTTTTTTATAGTCATTTGCTAGTAATTATTCAGATATTCGAAACAAGTCTTATTTCTTTTTAAAATGCAGGGCGAAACAAAAAACACTAAGCATTGAATGTTATACAGCTATATTCTATACGAAATTCCTAAATACATACGTGAATTATCCTTATTGTAAAACTTACCCACTGAGTAGTTGATATTTATTCCTAATCGTTTTGTAAAAAAATATCCCGCTCCCAAACCAATGCCGTACTCCAAAAATGGACCGTTCCAGTTTTTAACCCAATTAACACCTTCAAGTTCACTCCATTTCGCCGACACCATACCCATTTTTGCAGTAGCCTTTAAACTGAAACGAAGGTTGTTTTTTCCAGTAAGAATAGGTAAGACGTCATACTGAGCCAATAAACCGTAAAACAGCGTATTGCTACTAAAATAGTAGTCGTTTGAGTCAACTGAAGGAACCCTATGGTTCATATTTGAGTAAGCCAAATAACCTCCAATATCGAGGTTGTTAACAGCCTCATAGCTAATTTTGATATTTGCAACTGCAGTGGGAAGGGGTGATTCAACAAATCCTCCTGCTGCCGTGCTTCTATATGAAACCTCCTCGGAGGTAACCTGATAAACCCCAAGGCTCAATGTGAGTCGCCTGGTGCTATCAGGCGTATTTGCAGTTGAAATTGAAGATGATAACGTGAGTATTACTAAAATTAAAAGTAGCCCTGAATGTTTAATCATACGAGAAAATATTTAATTAAATACTGTTTTGAAGGAGCCTAAATAGAAAACTCCTCCTAAGGGCGAATCCCTTTAAAAGGGGAAGTTTTGCTAACTAAACGGCATTGTTATTGGGTTATTGTTGAAATGTTTTCGTACATCCCTGACTATTTCAAGCCGTAGTGTAGTAAAAAGAAAAATAAGGTACATAGTCCCAAGTTAGCCCATCCTGTATGTAATACTTATCGCCATAACTTATTACGGAGTTGTTAACAGTTCTATTAGGGAAGTTAACTTCTCTTTCATCACCAGACATATCATCAATACTTATAAGCCTAATGGTATAATTATTATTTAGACTTTTTTGGAACCATATCCCTAATGTTTTTTTATAGTTCGTTATTTTAAATTCAGTTTCTCTATATGTTTCCCATTTCCATGGTAAAGAATATAAAACTCCCGCAGAATGCATTAACAGTAACACATGCTGCCAATTTCTTTTAGTATCTAATAAATAGGCTAAATTCTTTAATTAGCAGAATAAAAACTCGTATTTAAATTTTACGATTTCATAATTCCTATAGCGCCTTACTGTTTGGCTTGGCAGCACAAAAGTATATTCGCTCGCGGAAACGACATTGCCGTGAAGCGTTTAGTTGTATGTTATACAGCATGTAATTGGGTAAAGAATAGAGAAACCGCAATAAAATCAACCAAGCCCTACGAATTTGTTGCCCACAAAATTAATTTACTCCTGTTTTCCGCATTTTTTCGAGGCGCCCTCTACAACCCTTGATATTGCTGAGATCTTTTCTATGTTTGGGTGCCTCATTTCAATACGTACTGATAATTAAATGATTACAAAAATCCGCCATTATACAGCAGCATTTTTTTATTTTATATTCGCTAGAATTGTTTATAATTTCTCAAAAGACATTAAAAAGAGAAAATCGAATCCTAAGCGACTTTAATAATTGTCATTTAATTTTTAGGGTGCCTCAACGCTGAAAACAGGA
>DDWL01000018.1 GCA_002345675.1 Bacteroidales bacterium UBA2287
CCTTTCCATTCTAAAAAAGTCTTTTTAACACTATGCTCCTGATCGGAAAGCGACAAATGTCCGATGCTTTTAACAAGTTCCTTTAACCTGCTGAGCAGGAATTTCTTGTAGCTTTCGCCACCAAACTGGTCGATATAGCCATCGGAAAAAATGTAAAGCGTATCGTTTGGCTCGAGCTGAAATGCCCACTGCTTAAAATCGACCTTTACACCCTCGGGGGCTTTACCAATGGATGTTTTATTAAAGTTGAGTTGCATTACCTCGCCCTTTCGCCATAGCAGCATTTTAATATTTGCCGACGAATACACCAATTCGAGGTTTTGCCAATCGATAGCAATAAGCGCTATGTCCATGCCATCCTTGTTTTGCAACTGGGTATTGCTATGGCTAAGGGCTTTTTTAACCGAATCATTAAGGTTTTGCAAAATTGCGGCTGGCTGCGTAATTCCGT
This sequence comes from Bacteroidales bacterium UBA2287, assembly GCA_002345675.1. Classification (GTDB taxonomy): domain Bacteria; phylum Bacteroidota; class Bacteroidia; order Bacteroidales; family Tenuifilaceae; genus UBA2287. The sequence goes on from DDWL01000018.1 coordinate 452, forward strand.
TATCGTTTACAATGCTGTTAAGAAAATTAATTCCCATAACGCTCATAAGCGCACCAGGCACTCCATGTCCGGTACAATCGGACAGCGCAAAAATTGTTTCACCGGGCATTGGCGAAAACCAGTAAAAGTCGCCGCTAACAATATCAAGCGGTTGAAAGAAAATAAAATTTTCGCCAATAATATCGTCGAGTTCAGCCTTATTGGGCAGCAAAGCTGTTTGAATATGCTTGGCGTAAATAATGCTGTCGGTTAGGGCAATATTTTTATGTGAAATTTCGTCGCGCTGCGAAACTGCTAAGCTTCGTTGATCCTCCAACTCGTCGCGCTGCGATTCTATTTCCTCCTTTTGGGCTTCAATTTCGTCGCGCTGCGCCTCAATTTCCTCTTTTTGCTGAAGAATTTCAGCATTTTTAAGCACTAAAGCATTATTTGCCTTTTGTTTAATTCTATTTAATCGGAAAAGTAGAACTAAAAGGGATATAAAGAAAAGCGATGCGATTAGGTAAAGAATTAGCTGAGTATTTTTTCGCTTAATTATGTTATCCTTTAGCTCCAAATCCGTTCTTAGTAGCTCCATATCCTTTTCCTTACGCTCAATTTCGAAGGTAATACGAAGCGATTCTTGTATTTCGGAATTTTGTGTTGAATAAAATTCGGCATAAGCAAAATATCCACGAAGAATTGTATTATATGCTTTAAAGTACTGCCCTAATCCTGCGTATGCCATTGCCAAATGTTCGAGCACGTCGACTTGCAACTGCTTTACGTCACCAATTTTTTCGGTTAACGCCAATGCCTCTTCTAAACTCTTTTTAGCTTCACCATAATTCGTTGTGCTATTATAGCTTTTGCTCAATTTAAGAAGGGCAATTGTAAGGTCGTAATCAGCTTTTTCTGCACGAAACATAGCAACAGCTTCGTTTATAGTTGAAATTGCCTTTGAATACTCTTTTAACTCGTAATAAATACCACCAATATTCCCTTTACACTGCGCTTCCCCAATTTTGTTGTTAAACTCGCGATGCAACACAATTGCTTGCTCGTAGTACTCTATGCCTTTTAAGTAGTTTAATCGGTTCTTTTCAATTACACCTAAATTTTGCAATGTAATTGGAATGTAGCGGCGAATTTTTAGCTTTTCAAATATTTCTTTGGCCTTAAAGTAGTAAATTTCAGCATCATTATTTTTCGACATGGTTAAATTTAAGTTTCCTAGTCGTCCATAAAAAACACCTGTTTTCAGCGAATCTTTTACGGGATTTAGGTACATTAAGGCGTGCTTATAGGATTCGATTGCCCTCTCGTTTAAATCTAAGTAATTATACATAGCTCCCAAATTGCTATATGCTCCCGAAATAAGCGATGAGTCGGCAATGGAGTTAGCCAGTTCAGCCTGCTGCTTGAATACAAAAAGAGCTTCCGAAAAATTTTGCTTATCGCTATAAAAAATTCCTTTGGCATTGAGCAAACTAAATAGAATTTTACTGAAGTTATTCTGTTTTGCCAGTTCAATTGCTTTATCGTAGTAAATAAAAGCGCTATCCGATTTCTCGTTATAATACTCGTCGGCAATTTTCGATAGGGCTATAATCGTTATCGAATCGTTACTGGCATTTGCCAATACAAACCGAAGGCTATCGACTGAAGTATTTGCATAAATGCAATTAAAATGCAATGCAAATAGCAAGAAAATAAGGCTGACAACTTTAAAAAATTTCATACAAGCACTAATGTTAAACTGCTAAAGATAAAATAATAAGGAGAAACCAATTTTAAAAACTTTAATTAAATTTTTATAAATTTAATTAAGCCTGTAAAAACCTGAATTCCAAATACTATTATTTAGAATAAATACATATAAGCACTTTTTTGAAAAATAGTTCGAAATAGCTTGTCACGAAATAGCATTTCGGACCATATGTAAGTAGAGGGACTATTATGCCCTTTTATTAAAAAAAAAAAAACCATAAAAAAGTGTTATGTATTTACTAAAGTTACAGGAACAGCTAACCCTGCTGCACAATCTTATTGAAAAAGGTGCAACAGGTACACCTAAAGAATTAGCCTTAAAGTTAGATGTTGCCGAACGTACTGCGCGAAACTACGTTGAGCAGCTGAGAGAAATGGGAGCAACCATTTGCTACTGCCGCACTCGCCAAACATACTACTACTGCTCGCCCGTGGCATTTAAGTTTGGTTATGAACCCATTGAAACAGAGGAAAACGAGAGAGAGAGAGAGAGAGAGAGAGAGAGAGGTTTTAGTATAACATATGAACAAATACAACGCAATACATTTGCCGACAGTAATTTACTTTTAGAAAATGATTTTCTGTGCAACTAATTTGCAGGGCTTAGTTGATTTTATTAGGTTTTCTCCATCCTTTACCCAAAAACATGCTGTATAACATACTGCAAAAACCTTCGCGGCAGGGTGGTTGCCGCGAAGGTTTTTATGTTTGTACTGCCAAACCACATATAAGGCGCCAAGGTGGAGAGGTGGGCGGAACCGAAAAGCCCGCAATATTGGGAATGAGTAGGTTGAAATATAAAATGAAAATGAAAAAATTATCATTAGTAGCAATTATGTTAATTGCATTAGTCAGCTGCGAAAAGGAACAACTTAATTCTGATTTATCATTGTCAATGGATGAAAATTTAGTTGTAAATAACAATAAAGCAGCAAAAATGCGTATTTTTTATGATCACGGGGGTAATAATTACGGTTGCACTGGGTCAGGTGGAAGTTGTGCAGACGACGTTATTGTTAAACCAGCCCCAAAAGGAGAAGGATTTGAAAGTCTGTTTGATGCTATATACAAAAACGACACAGATAAAGTTATAAGCCTTTTTCAAAAACATGGTGATTATTTTATTGAGTACATCGACCAAGAAATAATTAACCTAGTTGTTAAAGGAGAATTAAAGGCAAGTTTAAGAGGAAATGAATCGGATAACACAAAGTACATTATATTTACATCTTCGGTTTATGGTAAAGTGGTAGCAGTATACCCTCTTTCACTGAAATAAATTTATAAAGGGATATGGGTAAACACTCATATCCCTTTTATGAAATTAAAAAATTAAAAAAACATGAAACTCAAGGGAGCATTAATAATAATGTTAATAATTAGTTTATGTTATTGTAAACATCAAGACGAAATTGAGTTAAAACGTGAGGTAACTTTCCAAATTGGGTTTCAATCTTCTGCAAAATATACAGGAGTATACTACGATAAAACATTAAAAAAAGAGATAATATACTTTGCTGAACCAGTAACCCGCAAATGTTTAAAAACATTCGACTTATTTGGTAATATTATTGATAGCATTTTATTAGTCAATGCATTAGATTACCTTGGAGAAATTGAAGGCATATCGGTCATTTCAAAGGATACAATTATTGTTAATTCGCTATATACTAATAAATACGCAATAATAAATAGCCAAGGAAAATGTTGGCATACTGTTGATTTGAATAATGCTATGCAAAACATTAACAATAATATATATGAACTTTATACATCGGTAATGCCTAGCAGTATTAAATTTCAAGATTTTTTGATTTTTAATTGTTCATGGAGATACAACTCGATTGATAGACTTAATAATAATGAGCCTGCAAACGATTTAGACTACTTAAAATATTTTTATAAAAACACGCTTCACTCACCTTATTTTATTAAGGTGAACGACTACATTTCACAAACACCAAATGTTGAATTTGGTTTATTCTCGTTTTATAATCAAATTTCAGAATTCCCTAAAGTTTTTGTTGAACCACCATTTTTTAAAATATTAAATGATAAAATTTTTGTTTTTTCAACATATTCCGATTTTTTATTCGTTGTTAATCCTTATGATTTGGAGATTTTAGAAAAAATAAAAATCACATCTCGCTATACCGATATTGGCATAAAAGCTCCGAGCATAAGTATGGAAACGATACCTTACTTGGAGAAAATAATTAATGACGAAGCAAGAACCAAGGGCTACATTAATCGAATTTATTATAATACGATTGATAAAGAGTATATAGTTGAAGTGGTGCATGAACTAAAAAAAGATGATGTCTCTAAAGCTAATATTGTTTTTCGACCTTTCTCAATTATTGTGTTTAATGAATCATTTACTAAATATAATGAGTTTAATTTCCCTAAGGATAAGTATAACGGAGGTTTTTCCGCATTAACTCAAGAGGGGTTAATGATAGCCAAGAAACCAAATTTAAAAATACAATCAAATGATCATGAAAAGACTTTCTCGATTTTTACTTTTAAAAAGTAACTTTTTAATAACTATCGTTTTATTTACATTTTGTTCTCCTCAACAAACAAAAAAAACCAATGATTATAAGTTAATTTTAAATTATTTAAAGGAATATCATAATGTACAATCGCTAAATAATTTTAAACGAATATTTGTGTTAACTGAAAATGGTTGCTCTTCATGCAATAAAAAGTTCTCTAAATTAATGTTAGATCAGATTTGCGATAGTTCATCATTATTTTTAATATTCACCTCAGGCACGAGGGTCGATATATCGAAATTTATTGAAAAAAAGAATAACATTTACTTTAACTCCAACCTCAGTACATTTAACAATAACCTATTCGATTCAACATCGATTATTTACTTAAAGAACAATTCAATTGACACCATTATAACTATTGAAGCAAGTCAAATAGATTATCAGATAAATCTGATTGAAAATTGGAATTAAAAAGCGTCATTAATGAATTAACCCAAAATCAATTCGCCATAGCTCGGCGAAGCCTCCAGACTTCTTCATTGCTAAACAGCGGTTTGCCTTCGGCGAGTTCGCCAAAGTGCGGCTCAGTTCTGACTGCACAAAATACCACTTTTTAAAACTGTACTAAAAAGGCTTAACTTTGTTTGATTGCAATAAATTTGATGGACGATTTTAAATATTTTTTATTGACTTGCCGTGGAAAACGTATCGGTAATTGTTTTTATGCGGTCAGGAGACCGCAATTTAAGTTCGACGAAGTCGCAGACTTCGCCGAGCGGAGGAATTTATTCTCCGACAATCTCGAATCTATAATTTCAAATTGTTTATATAGTGCGAATTCAACGTGGTTTGACACCAGAAATAATTTGCTACCATGCAAGCACTGTGAATTCAACCTTCTTTGCCCTCCCATTTCAAATTACGAAAGAATATTACAAAAAAATGACATGTATTGGAAGGCTTTAAATAATAAAGCACTATGAAAAAATTTATAAGTTTTCAATTGTGCCTCTTCATTTTAATGACCCTAAAGGTTGTTGCCCAAAATCCAAAGGTTATTACGGGTAGAGTTGTTGACGCTGATGGTTGGGGCATTGAATATGCTAACGTTGCAGCTTTTGCTTCGGATTCAGCACTAACGTTGGGTACAGTAACCGATAATAATGGTAATTACACTTTAAATGGTATTGCTGAAGATAGTGTTAGAATAAACATTTCGCATATTTCGTACTATCCAGTGCATTTTAAGCAAATCATTACTGAGTCGTTAACAAAAGTTTCTTCGGTAACTCTTAAAAAGCGAGAAGTAGAATTGCCTGAAACTGTTATTTATGGGAATAAAAAGACACATCAAAGCAACTCTAGATACGACACGTATAACGTAACTCAGGATGCTTTAAGTAAAATAAATACAACAACCGAGTTGTTTAATCTTGTTCCATCGGTTTATGCAGACCCTCTCAATAACATTGAAGTTGATGGAAAGTCGAATGTTCTAATCCTGCTTAACGGCAGATTGTTCAGCGAAGGCAATCCACTAAAACTATTAACACCTAATCAGATAGACAGAATCGAAGTACTTAAAACTCCTCCAACTAAATACTCTGGAGAGGGATATAGTAGCGTAATAAATATTGTTTTAAAGAGAGAACTGAAGCAAGGTTACAATGGCAATTTATTTATTAATGCACCCAACAAGGTTGTAAATAGCGATTATATTAACTTAAACTATAACATTGAGAAGTTCAGACTATATACTGGGTATAATTTCTACAGGCAAAGCTATGAATACACATCGACAACGGTATTTAACAGTAGCCTTCAAGCCAACAATAGTATTGGCTTTGCTAATGAAAACCATCAGATTAGAAACACACACAATATTACTTTGGGAGCTGATATATTTGCAAATTCAGCAAGTACTTTTAATATCTCTGGAAAGTACACAATAAAGGATAATAGGTATAATGGGATTGTTAACAATTCCCTTTCGCCATTTACAGACACCATAAGTGAAAAGGTTACTAGTGGCGACTTTTTCAAAGAGTTGAATATCAATTCTTACTATCAATATTTATTTAAAAATTCTGGAGGCAAAATTCAGTTTGAATATGGGTTTCAAACATTGGATGCTATAAGTCAACAAGATAATCTCTTCTTACTTTCAAACACCTTGCTGTCAACAAGTACAGATTATCGGAATAATTCTCATAAGGCAACCATAGATTACCAAACTGCACTTTTTAAAAACTTCGACTTGACCACCGGAGTTAGATTCATTAAAAGAGAATTTGATAACAAACAGCGAATTGAAACATTAAAAAATGTCGAGATGTGGGACTCCCGAGGCTCTTTATTCGTTGACTTATCAGGTAAGATTAAAAAAGTTGACTGGTGGACAGGTGTTTCATTAATACAATATGATCGAGAAGTGAACTTAACACCTTACTCAAACTTACGTGTTATCCCTAATTTTGGTGTAGGTTACAAACTAAATAGTAAAACTACATTTACCTTCTCGTACTCCCAAAATCATAGCAGCCCAAACTATTGGCAACTCGACCCCTATACTTACCGTGTTGACTCGACAAGTGTAAGGATGGGCAACCCTCTATTAGACGTTTCGGTTACTAACTTCTACGATATATCGTACTCCTTTTTACCAGGAAAGCAGTTTTTAAAATTTAGTTTATACTACGAAACATCAAAAAACTCAATTGTCCAAAGCATATTGTATCACAATAGTTTAATGGTTGATACATACACAAATAGTGGGGAAAAAGAGCAGTTAGGCTTCAGGTTTGTAGCAAACTTAAAAATTACAGATTGGTGGCAATTAAGAGGAAATATTGATATTTATAACCAAACTATATATAATCAGTATAGGGTTGACAAATTATTGTCTTCTAATTTAACAATTTACTCCTTTTTAAACTTTAAATACGATTTCTCTTTTCAGCAACAATTAAACTTTAAGGGAAAATACCTTTTGCCGTACGGTTCGTATAGTCCTCCTACTTATTTTGCTCTTTACTTAAATAAGAAAATACTTAAAAAGAAGGGGACGCTCAGTTTAACCTTTGTTCAGCCCTTTTTGTACTATAAAATCCAACAACAAACAAACCATTTAGAATATAATTATTCTAACACTCTGTCAATTAAATTATTTACAATAAATATGGGTTTTTCATATATTTTTGAGTCTAATAAAAACCTAAATAGAAAGGCAAGAAATAGCATTAATTGGATTGAGAATGTAAAAAATGCTAACTTTTAATAATGAATAGAACCATTAAGTGGTTGTTTTTAAGACTATAAACATGCTGGTTTATTTAGGGTTAATACACTTCTCAATGAAAAGATTATTACAATTCACTTTACCAATTGTGCTAACAGCTTTACTCCTGTTATGTTTTCCTCAATCTTCAGGGGCCAAATTTGAATCCAACTCCTCTCGCACTCCTAAAGTTGGCCTTCGGGTTGGCAATCAAGCACCCGACTTTGAACTTCCAATGCCCGATGGTACAATGCTTTCCTTGAGCTCGCTACGCGGGAAAATTGTGCTCATCGATTTTTGGGCATCGTGGTGTAAGGGATGTAGGAATAAGAAGGGAACGATTGCTGTTTACAACAGATACAAGGATGAAAAATTCGTTAACGCAAATGGCTTTACCGTGCTCTCTGTATCGCTCGACCGCGAAAAGGAGCCTTGGCTAAAAGCCATTAAGGATGATGGTTTGATTTGGGAAAACCATGTTTGTGATTTTAAAGTTTTTAAAACAAACACTTCTAAACTTTACAATCTTGGCGGAGTCCCACGCAAATGGCTGGTTGATGAAAATGGGATAATAATTGCTCGTGACTTAAGCTCATCAGAACTTAAAGTCATACTTGATAAGAGGTTGAAAGAATAATAAATGCTATTAATTGCCACTGTTCGATTACCGACCTTTTACAGACTGAAGTTTGTTTTGGCAGCCCAATTATTAAGAGGATTGGTAATAATCTGTAAAGCATTATTAATCATTTTTTATAACTTTGCCTAGCAAACCCAAATTTAACCAATGCCATTCCCCCACTACACCCAACTCGACGCAATGGACTGCGGGCCAACCAGCCTGCGAATAGTGGCTCGTTACCATGGCAAGCATTACAATGTTGACACGCTTAGGGAACGCAGCCACATTACTCGCGAGGGCGTTAGCATGCTGGGCATTAGCCGTGCCGCCGAAAGCATTGGGTTTCGTACCATGGGGGTAAAGCTCAACTTTGAGCAGCTAAAGGAGGAGGCTCCATTGCCCGCCATTTTACACTGGAACCAGGAGCACTTTGTGGTGGTTTACCGCATAGCTGGCCCAAAAGGCAAAGAAATGGTTTACGTATCGGATCCAGCCAGTGGACTAGCAAAATTTCCTCGCGAAGAGTTTTTGCGTTGCTGGCTCTCAACCACCGAGAGTAACGAACAAATGGGAATTGCCCTGCTGCTTGAGCCAACGCCCGATTTTTACTCGGCACGCGATGAGAAAATAAACAAGCGCAACTTCGGTTTTCTTTTCAGCTACCTGCGCCCCTACCACCGAATGGTGGTGCAACTTATACTGGGTTTGCTGCTGGGCAGTTTACTGCAACTGCTGTTCCCGTTTCTAACACAGAGCATTGTAGACCAAGGAATTGGCAACCGCAACATTAGCTTTATATACCTTGTGCTAATAGCCCAAATGGTATTAACCCTTAGCCGTGTTTCGGTGGAATTTATTAGGGGTTGGATTCTGTTGCACCTTGGTACTCGCATAAACGTTTCGCTTATTTCCGATTTCCTTAGCAAGCTTATGCGCCTACCCATGCGCTTTTTCGACACAAAAATGACGGGCGACCTAATGCAGCGCATTGGCGACCATCGACGTATCGAAAGTTTTCTGACGGGCACATCGCTTAGCGTAATTTTTTCGCTGGTTAACCTTATAATTTTTGGTGCAGTACTGCTGTTTTACAGCGTAAATATTTTTGCCGTTTTCTTTATTGGCAGCGCACTTTACGCTGGCTGGGTTTGGCTTTTCCTTAAAAAGCGTGCCGAACTCGACCACAGGCGCTTTGCGCAAATGTCGGCCAACCAAAGCAATCTTATTCAGATTATACAGGGCATGCAGGAAATTAAGCTTAACGGCTGCGAGCAGCAAAAACGCTGGCAGTGGGAAAGCATTCAGGCTCGCCTGTTTAGGGTTGGTGTAAAGGGGCTTGCCCTTAGCCAGTACCAGCAAAGCGGTGGTGTGCTACTAAACGAGTTTAAAAATATTGCTATAACTGTAATTGCTGCAAAAAGTGTAGTTGATGGTAATATGACGCTGGGTATGATGATGGCCGTTCAGTATATTATTGGTCAGCTTAATAGTCCCATTGAGCAACTAATCAACTTTTTGAACCTAACCCAAGATGCCAAAATAAGCCTTGAAAGGTTAGGCGAAATTCATTTACGAGACGACGAGGAGGATTTGGAAGGCTCGAGAATTACCGACATTCAACCCAATGCCGACCTTAGCGTTCAAAACCTTAACTTTAGGTACGAAGGACCCGACTCGGAGCTGGTTCTAAACAATGTTAGCGTTACCATTCCTGCTGGAAAGCAAACGGCCATAGTTGGAACTTCGGGAAGCGGGAAAACTACGCTCGTAAAACTTCTACTTGGCTTTTACCCGCCAACAGGTGGCGAAATTCGCCTTGGCGGAAATAACCTCGATGCCTTTAGCCTTCGCCGTTGGCGCGAAGAGTGCGGCGTAGTAATGCAGGATGGCTTTATTTTTTCCGACACCATTGCAAGAAATATTGCGCCAGGGGTAGAATTTATCGACAAAAGTCTTTTGCTTAATGCTGCAAAGGTGGCTAATATTGGCGATTTCATTTCTACATTACCCCTTGGGTATAACACAAAAATAGGTAGCGAAGGGCATGGGCTAAGTCAAGGGCAAAAGCAGCGCATACTAATTGCCCGCGCAGTGTACAAAAACCCAATGTTCATCTTTTTCGACGAAGCCACAAACTCGCTCGATGCGAACAACGAAAAGGTTATTCTTGAGAATTTACAAGAATTTATAAAGGGACGTACTGCGATAGTTGTTGCGCACAGGCTAAGCACAGTAAAAAATGCCGACCAGATTATTGTAATTGAAAAGGGGCAAATAGTTGAAACCGGTACGCATAAGGAATTGAGCGAGAAAAAAGGGGCATACTATACTTTAGTTAAAAATCAGTTAGAATTGTAATTTTGAATAAATTGAACCACAATAGGCACAGTAGCACACAATAGAGTAACTATGTGACCTAATGTGTCTAATGTGGTAAAAGAATTGGAAGTTAAAACCTTAACCACAATAGACACAGTGGAAATCAATAGACCTTAAGTGCCCTAATGTGCCTAATGTGGTAAAAAAAAATGGAAAACAAAATCAACATAAAGTCCGATGAAATTACCGAAATACTCGGTACGCCTCCACGCTGGGTTATTCGCTGGGGAATTACCGTGCTATTTCTTGTAATTGCAACAGTATTTATTGGCAGCGCATTTTTTCGTTACCCTGATACTGTATTTGCTCCTGTTGTTATTACTGCCGAAAACCCTCCATCGGTTGTGTTGTCGAGGGCAACAGGTAAACCCTCAGCAATTTTTGTTGCCGAAGGGCAATTGGTTACAAAAGGCGATACCCTTGGAGTTATTGAAAGTTCGGCCAACCATATCGATGTTTTTACACTTTCGAAGGTCATTGCACATTTCAGTTTTACTAATTCTTCGAACGATTCGCTTTTCAGTATTCTCTTTAACAAGCAAATGGCGTTGGGCGAATTGCAACCAATTTACAATTCATTTTCGCGTGCCTACAATGACTTTACACTTTTTAACAAGCAGAAATACCACCAGCAAAAAATCGATGCTCTCGAAAGCGAACACAACCATTACCTTAACTACTACGACAGGCTTTGGAGTCAGCGTAACCTAACGCTTAAGGATTTAAAAATTACCCAAAAACAGTTTAACCGCGACTCAACACTTTTTACTAATAAGGTTATTGCCGCTGCCGAGTTCGAAAAATCGCAAGCAGTTGTTTTGGCTAAACGACAGCAACTCGAAAGTTCACGAATAAACCTTTCGAATGCGGCAATAACCATTGAACGCCTAAAGCAAAGCATTGCCGACACCCGCCTCGAGTACGAAAGCAAACATAAATCGCTTAGCGACGAACTGGTTAATACCCATAGGCAGCTTACAAGTTCTCTTTCGACTTGGGAAAAGAGTTTTTTGCTAATTGCTCCTTCAACGGGGAAGTTAAGCTTTATGAGCATTTGGAGCAACGTTCAGGAGGTAAAAACTGGCGATGCGCTATTTGCCATAACCCCCGAAAATATTGGTGAAGTTCAGGCTCGTCTTGTAATTCCATTCGAAGGTGCAGGGAAAGTTAAAGTAGGGCAACGGGTAAACATTAAACTCGATGGCTACTCGTACATGGAGTTTGGAATGGTTGAGGCAAAGCTCACCTCAATATCGTCGGGCTATACCGACAAAGGTTACCCAGCAGTAGCATCGCTACCCTTTGGGCCAGTTACATCGTATGGCGTAAACCTTCCGCTCGACAGAGAGTTGCTTGGAGTTGCCGAAATTACAACCGAAGACCTACCCCTTTTACATAGATTGTTTAGCCCGCTAAAGCATATTTACAAGTCGAAGGTAGAGCGATAATAGAACACAGATGACACAGATTGAACAGATCTCCACGGATTTTTTTTCCGTGTTCCTCCGTCCCCGATAACTATCGGGGTCTGTGTCTCCGTGGTTTCTCTTTTACTTCGTAGCGTTTATTGGTCACTAATGACACCGATTTAACAAACCTTCACAAATTTTTATATATTGCAAGCACTAACTACTCATTACTATGAGAGGTGCCAAAGTAACAATCTCGTTTGCTGTATCAGCAATAACTGCCTTAATTCTAATTCTTTCGAGTGCAAACGTTTCGCTTTATGCTCAAGCAAAAAGCAACCCCGATAGCCTTGCAAAAGTTTACAATAATACTGGTGTCGACTTTGCCATAGCAGGCGATTACGAGCAAGCCAGCACATTCTTTTTAAAATCGCTTAAAATACGCGAGTCGTTACCAAACTACCCGAAGTTTAAGCTGGCAAATGGCTATATAAACTTAGCCAACCTAAAAATGGAGCTAAGCTATCTCGATTCAGCGATGTTTTACTACACCACAGCCGAAACAATTCTGAATGAAGCCGAAAGCAAGCCCTCATCAACCCTTGGGATTCTTTATGTTCAAATGGGCAGCTGCTTAACTTACAAACAAAACTATGCCGACGCCATTCACTATATCCGTAAAGGCATTTCGGTTCTACAACAAGATTCTATTGCAAACAGCAATCGAATTATCCAATCCTATCAGAAACTTTCCAATTCACACCTTTTCTCGGGTCAAGTTTACGAGGCTATTAATGCGGCAAAAACTGCGTATAAGTTAGCTCAAACAGCAAACCCTTTATACTTGTCGCAAATTAGCTACAGTTTAGGAAACGCTTACTTTAAAAGTGAAAATTACTCCGATGCTATTATGTTTTTTAAAGAAGCTGAAACGAGTCAAAAACACTCCAATAAATTGACTAATTCAGTACTAATTGGATTATACAATAGTATGGGGTTAGCTTATTGGCAGCAGGGCGATTTAAATTCGGCAAGTGAATATTTTGAAAAAGGGTACAAAATAATTTCACCCTCAATAAAATTTACGCCTCACGTTGGAATGCTACTTCGCAACTATGCTCGATTTCACTTAATTAAGAACGACTATAGTAAAACTGAAGCCTTGTTTACCGAAGCCATAGAAATTAACCAAAAAGCAAATCGAAAGGAGTCGTATTTTATTAATTCCATATCCGATTTTTACTCTCCTACTATTGCAGTTCAATGTTTAGTTGGGTTAGGCGATGTTTATCGAAGTATTTACAATCAAAATAATAATTTGGCTTATGCTGAAAAGGCCATTGCATCGTACAGAAAATCGATTGAACTTTTCGACGACTTACGGTTAAATGTGCAAGATGAAAGCGATAGACTCTTTATAACCGAAAGTTACCACACTACTTATCTGCGAGCCATTCATTTGTGCATGGTATTAGCCAAGTTGGATCCAAAGTATATCGATTACTCCTTCAAATTAGCATCGAAAGCAAAGGCAGCGGTACTTTATCAAGCCCTTAACAAGGAAAAAGAAATTGAATTTGCAGGTGTTCCTTCGCATTTACTGAAAACCGAACAATCGCTAAAACTTACTTTAAATAGGTTGCAAGAACTTCATTACGAAGAACGTACTAAGCCAAACCCCTCAACCAAATTTTTGCAGTCAATTGAGAATAGGCTTTTCGAGTCGCAACAAAATTTAAAGAAAATAGTTACCCAAATTGAAAAGGGTTACCCAAAATACTTTGCACTTAAATACGATTCAAGTTCGGTTAGCATTAAGGAGATACAGAATAAACTAACCAGAAAGCAATTGCTAATCGACTACATAATTGCCGACTCTGCGTTGATAAGTTTTGCAGTAACAAAAAATAAGGTTTTAAGCAGTGTATCAAAAATCGATTCTACTTTTTTTAACAACTTGGCAATATTTGTCAACGAAGTTAACCCAAAGGGTTTTGATAGCATTAACCGACACAGTTTGAAACGATTTGCCAACTCATCATACTACCTTTACTTATACTTGCTTAAGCCTTACGAAGAGTTGCTAAAGGGTCGAGAGCTAATAGTTATTCCACACAACGAGCTTGCCTCTATTCCTTTTTGTGCATTAGTTACCCAAAACGACACTTTGCCAAGGGGTTTCTACTCGCTTCGGTACCTTGTTAAAACGAACTCAACAACCTATGTTCCCTCTTCAAAAATATTTTTCGACTCCAAAAAGCAATTACCGCAACTAAATGTAAGCGCCATTTCGTATGCTCCAGAGTACAATAGGCCATTGCCCGATTTCGAATTACTTTCGTTAACAAGCAGGCAGTATTTTGGCGATTTACCTGGAGCCGAAAAGGAATCGAATGCAATTTCGAAAGTACTCAATGGCAAACAAGTAACTGGTAAAAGTATTAGCAAACAACAGTTTACAAATGAAATTGTAAAATTCGACATACTTCACCTTGCAATGCATACGCACATTAACGAAACCAATCCGCTTTTTTCAAAACTTGTTCTTTCGGTTTCGCACGACAGCATTGAAAAAGGTATGCTAAATATTTACGAAATATATGAGCTAAACCTAAAGTGCCGCTTGGCAATTATTAGCGCATGCCGAAGTGGCGATGGAAACTCTGTTAAGGGCGAAGGTTTAATGAGCATTGCCCGAGGACTTCAGTATGCTGGTTGCCCTGCACTTATTGCTGCGCAATGGCGAGTCGACGATTTTAGTGGTGCCGAAATAATGGTTGAATTTGCGAAAAATATTAAGAATGGAGATAACCTAGGTCGTGCTTTGCAAAAAGCGCAATTTAATTTTATCGACAATGCCGACCCGTTACGTTCGCATCCATATTTCTGGGCATCGTACCAGCTAATTGGCAACAAATCGGCAATTTATTTCCCTTTAGCTGCTAAGTATGCATTTGTGGGGCTACTACTTCTTGTATTTGGGATAGTAATTTTTACAGTAAATAGTAAGCGAATAAAAAGAGCTAAAGCAAATCGATAATTTCCTTTGCTCGTGCCGAATACAGCCCATTTTCGTTATGAATTTGCTGTAGAACTGTTCTTGCGTCGGCTGTTCTGTTTTGCTTAAGTATTGCTAATGCCAAGTACCACTTAAAGGTTTCGCTAAACAGCAGGCTGTCGTTTTCACTTATTGGAGTTCGAAGAATTTTCTCGGCCATAACGGCTCTATTGCTTTGAATGTAAGCACACGAAAGCATAAGCATTGCTTTACTGTCGGTTGGGTATTGTTTTAAAGTCGATTCGAGAATGGGAATCGCGTTTTCGTAATCATTATTTGTATAAAACCTAACCAATTCGGGCGAAATAGCTGCTGTAATTCTCCCATTCGCTGCTCGGGTTTCGCCAGTTACCTGAAATGGAGTATAATACGCTTCAAATACTTTTTGAGGACTACTTGCTGTGTAAAAAAGTGTATAAACCCCAAACATCAAAGCTATACTTGCAACAGCAATAAAAGGTGCAATACGTAAAACACGAAACTTATTTTGATTCAAACTTGAATGGGCTAAATGTAACTTCTCTCTCAAGCTATTTTCATCGGCATTCGTAATCGAATCTTTTAATTCGAGACATAGGTTAACTTCCCTCTGAAGTTCAGGGTTTACTTTAAGTTCCTTTTCAAATTGCTCAAATGCTTCCTTTGGCAATTTTCCAAGAATGTAATCGTCAATGAGTTTCGAATAAGTCATCGTCGTACTCATTTAATAATTTACTAAAAAGAGGATCGCTTTTAATACTTTTTACGAGATATTCCTTACAAAGATACTTTCGTCGTCGCGCATACTCCTCCGATATTAAACCATGCTCGGTTGCAATTTCAACATACGATTTCCCTTCAAAAAACGACATAAGAATTTTCTTGCAATCCTCCTGCAGTTTGTAAAAGTGCTCTAAAAAAAGCTTCCTCCGTCTACTTTGAAGATACTCGCTCACAATCATTTGCACCGAATCGTCGAAAATTTCGGGCATGGGAACAATTTGAGTATTATCCTTTTTTTCGTGTTTAATTTGGTTGACTAAAATGAGCTTACAAATTCCAACAATGTAGCTCTCAACCATTATTGTCGAGTCTAATTTATTCGACTTTGCTTTTCGAAACATTAAAATAATGGCCTCCTGAAAAATGTCGTTTGCAGTGTCGTAATCAACACCCTTCTTATCAAACAACTTTCGGACTTTTGGAAAAACATTGACGTACAAATAGTTAAGAACAGTTTGGTTTTGTTCAACTATACCCTTTAAAAGTTCGCTATTTGTGTACTTTGGCATTTTAACGCTTTCATCTTAATGCAAAACTATTAAAATTAGTGGGACTCCAACAGCGTAAGGTCCAAATTTATCGATCCTGAGATTTACACCAAACTAAACCTGAACATTAACATCTTTAAGTTTCCCTTTTTCAACATTGCAGTTGCAAAAATCGTCTTAAAAAACGCATTTATATATGCTTAATATACAGGTATTTAAAAAATATATGAAAAATAAATGAAAAATAGTTTCAAAAAGCTTGTCACGAAATCGCATTTCCGACCATATATAAGTAGAGGGGGTACATTAATTTCAATTAAAATCCCCATACAACATTTATTAAACTGACAATAAACAATATAGCATTTACTAACACTAAAAACTAAAGGTGATGAATGAAAAAAGCAAAAAGTTAAACCTTGAGCAGCTCATGAGTTTTTCTAATTTTTCAAAAGTTGAATTAAGTAAAATCGAAATGAATCGACTTTTTGGTGGCGATGGTGATCCAGGAACCGACATAACTGCTCCCGATACGCCTATATACATTAAAGAATAGCAAAAAACCCTTAGGACTATGAATTATAAAGTTGAAAACAGTAAGAAAGCATTTGCTTTTCTGCCCAAACGGAAAAACGAAAAAATTGAGTCGATTTATAATATCAAGGAGACTTTGGAGGCAAACTACTTTAAAGAAGATCTGCCTCACTCTAATTGCCCTTACAACGATTCCAAAGAAAATTTCGAAAATGCCTTAAAATCAAAAGTTAAACAATACTAAATCAGAATACTATGAAGAATTCAGCAAACACAATAAAGAGCAAATGCTTTGAAGTTTTAGCAAACTTAAGCATAACTGACAATGAAATGAACCGCCTAAAAGGAGGGGATGGAGATGACCCTGGCACTGACATAACGGCACCCGACACGCCTATTTACATTAAGGAAGATTAATACTTCAAAACTCCAATACGATGAACACAACTGAAGCAATCGAAAAATGGCTCGAATCGTCAATCGAAACCGACGAATTAGCCCAACTTCAAGCGAAGCTTGTTTTAAGCCGCGAGTTGCGCCGTGAGTATGCTTTGCGAAAAGAGGTAAACGAACTTGCCCAGGAGGATGCCGTTCTCCAGCTAAGGCTTAAGCTACAGCTGGCTCGTAAAATGAACCAGAGATTAATAGGCGAAACGGACTCATCTTCAACTAAAAAACTGTTTTACGCTGCAGCAACTTTAGCAGGTATTACAATTGGAGGCTGGGCTGCTTTCCATCAAGGTAATGCTGGCGTAAGCCCAATCGATTTATACAAAGAAAACTTTGCCCCTTACCCCTCAATACACCTTTACCGCGAATCGGAGCAAGTAGCTACAAACGAGCAACTTATTAAATCGCAGATACTTTATAGTAGCTCCCACTACTCCGAAGCTTCTAAGATTTTTGAGGAACTACTAATCGAAAACCCAAATTCGCCCACTTTAAAGTTTTACTTAGGGGTAACCTACCTTCACCTTAATAATATTCAAAATTCGCGAAAACTTCTTACTGAAATTGCCAGTTCCGAATCCATTTTTTCTACTCAAGCCTACTGGTACTTAGGCTTAGGTTACCTTGCCGAGAACAAAGTTGATGACGCTATACAAGCTTTTACTAAAGTTAAAGATAGCGGCGGAGCCCTTGGCGCAAAGGCAGCAAAAATGGTTGAAAAAACGAAATTAGCGAAGCCATAAAAATGCTTTTTAAAGAAGTTGATGTATAACCACTAAAATACGATAGTATGAAAAGTCAATTTATTAGCGCAGTAGAGGAACGAGAAAAGGCTTATGCAGCATACTTACT
This sequence comes from Bacteroidales bacterium UBA2287, assembly GCA_002345675.1. GTDB lineage: Bacteria > Bacteroidota > Bacteroidia > Bacteroidales > Tenuifilaceae > UBA2287. The sequence goes on from DDWL01000018.1 coordinate 18,533, forward strand.
GCTCGAAAAGGCGCAAACTATATGCTACATTGAAGCTATCGACAACACAGCACAAATTGTTCTACGCGATTCGACAAGAATTTGGGTAAACTCAATGCTCTCGAATATCGAAAAACTGTTACCAAACAACTTTTACCGGTGCAATAGTTCGTATATTGTAAATACCGAAATGGTTCAAGAATTCTGGGTGTCGTCGCAGCCAATGCTGGTAATGAACTGTGGTGCAATTTTACCAATTACCGTACTCGACATGTTCCATTTAAAGTACGTTTTAGGTAATAAATTCAGTGGTAACTGGACCTCGCTAGTTCATGTTTAAGCAACTTTAATTATGTGCACAAATGCATGAGTTAGCGTTAATGCCATATTTTTTGTAACCCTATAGATTCAAAATATATGGATACAAGTTGAAATAATACCGAATTACACAAATGGTTGTCTTGAAAATGATTTTATGGTAATATACCAATTCATTTTCTTAATAAATGTCAAACTAATTATTAACTATTCATAAACAACAATCAAATGAGAGAATTTCAGATTTTTACGTTAATTTTAGTTTTTATACTTGGTTCATACAGTTGTCAAAAAGAGGACTTAATTAATTTGAAAACAAACAACTTAAATGAAACTAAATCTTTTAGTATAAATAAAGAGCCTAAAGAAAAAAAAGTTTTAGGTAAAAAACTGTTAAACCCATATTCAGTAAAGAATATGAAAAAAGCTTATAAGAATATAAAAGCGAATTGCAATAAAGTTGCTGATTTTAAAATAGCAGCAACGCACTTATACGTTCGATTCCTTCCAAACGACAGCACGGACTTAAGCACGTTAATTAATGCAGCTCTAGAATTATTTGATTATCCCCTTGACTATGAAATAAAAGAAGAGGGGTTATCCTATCACGACCCAAATATTCCAGAAGAAAATCCAACATGGCAATATGCAGTTGTGCCTATTGACTTTAAGTTTCCCGATATGCAATTTGAGGTGTTAGAGGAGTGTTTCATAACCGATAATACTTTATCTCCTGATCCTGCTGAAACTCAACTAATGGATCTTCTAGAATTTGAAGCATTCAAATTAACTGGAAACATTGAAAGTGATGTAAATTATAATGATTTAACAAGGGGTACGC
>DDWL01000012.1 GCA_002345675.1 Bacteroidales bacterium UBA2287
TCCTGTTTTCCGCATTTTTTCGAGGCGCCCTCTACAACCCTTGATATTGCTGAGATCTTTTCTATGTTTGGGTGCCTCATTTCAATACGTACTGATAATTAAATGATTACAAAAATCCGCCATTATACAGCAGCATTTTTTTATTTTATATTCGCTAGAATTGTTTATAATTTCTCAAAAGACATTAAAAAGAGAAAATCGAATCCTAAGCGACTTTAATAATTGTCATTTAATTTTTAGGGTGCCTCAACGCTGAAAACAGGAGGCGTGCCATTAAAGCACGCCTTTTCTTATAAAAGTTTAAAACGCTACTCCTTCACAAACTTCCTCACAGTTCGTTCGTTTTTAAAATCGATTTGCATAAAGTAAACGCCTTTGCTTAGCCCCTCAACGGGAATGGTTGTTTGCCTACCATTTACCTGAGTCATAGAAACGGTTCTTCCCGAAAGGTCGATAATTGAAACGGTCATTATATCTTCCGAACCCTCAACGGTAACATTATGCTTTGCAGGATTTGGGAAAACGTTGGTACTAATAAACGAATTCGTCGAAACGGATTTAGGCGTTAACGTTAAATCGATTGATTTACTTTGGTAAACCTTGCGTGTTGCAACATTCTGAACCATCACTATAATGCGAGGTTCGTTGGCAATTTCGTCGGCCGAAGGATTGTAGGTAAATGTAAACGATTTACTTTCGTTGGCAACCCAGCTGCGCTGCAAGTTAATACCTGCCGAATTTGGAAGAAACTCCCTAACTACATTGTAGTATGTTTCGCCAGTAGAAACATTAACATCTGGTTGAACTACAGCACAAAACAGCAGTAAATCCTCCGAGTCGATATCGATAAGCGACTGCACGTTGGCAACAATTTCAACCTCATTTCCATCGGTATAGTTAACGCCTAGTAACATTTTAGGATCCTGAAGCGATTCAACCTCAATAATATTCTGATTATTATTTAGGAAAGTCGGAGAATCGGAGCTTGCGAAGTTGAAAGGAGCAGTTCCGTTAGCAAGAGCATACGGAATTGTTGATAGACCGTAAAAGAACTCCCTTCCCGATGAGCTATAGGGGAAAAGGGCACTTACTGGATCGCCCGACGGTGTTGACGTATGGTAGTTAGCAGGAACTACATCGCTGCTATATAGCGTATCAATGGATGCCATATTGAAATTTGCAGCAGTTATGTTAACATTTTCATCAGATATATTAGTGTTTGTAAAGTACTCCAGCATTACCGATTGTTGTCTGTTCCCTATCCAAATATCGTCGAAGGCAAAACCATCGAAATCGTTAAGTGCATTTCCGTCGGCGGCGTAGGCTATTCTAAAACGAACATTGGGCACGTCCTTTAAATTGTCAAGGCTAAGCCTTGCGCTTTGCCAATCGTTCATGGGAGTGCTGCTCCAACCAGAAAATTGCCCACCAGGGCGGCTTTGAATGGTAGTTGAGTTATACCAATTAATACCTTTGCTAATGGCTCCAAGGTTTTGCCAAGTTATACCCTGATTTAATGAGTATTGAATAACTGCTCCATCTCGACCTGGTTCGGGCGACGACCAAATGTTGAGCTTTATCATTGGCTTTTCTAATCCACCTAAATCGAAACAAGGACTAACGACCGCTGAACTTTCAACCTTTTGATTGGTAAAGTCAATAGAAGTATACCAGGCATTACCTTCGCCCGATGCGGCATGAGTAATAATATTACCAGTAGGTTCGTTAAGTTGCCAGCTATAATAGGAGCCTTCTGCAATTCCACGAGCATACCAACTTCCTGTTCCTTCTTCGAAGTTTTGGTAGTATGTTTTATTCGGAATTTCGGCAAATTTAATAATTGGTTGAATGTTGATAGTTTTCTCAATACTATCCTTGCAATTGTCGAGCGATGAAATGGTTAATTTAACAGAATAAAACCCAGTACTTGGAAAAGTGTGGCTTAGTGATGAATAGTCTATACCACTTATTGAGGTTCCATCGCTTATTTCCCATTTATAGTTCGAAATAGTAGGACCAGTTGAAGTGCTTGTAATAACAGTTTCTTCTTCGGTAAGGCACTCGTTAATCCAGCTAAAGTTTGCATCGGGTTTAATGCCAATAGTAATAATCGACTCGGATTTAGCGCTACAACCAGCGCTGGTTATAGCCGTTAGGGTTACAAGTTTCGATCCGGCCGAAGAGTACAAGTGCTTTGGCTCGAAAAGGGTTGAAGTAGCCCCGCTTTGCCCATCGAAACTCCATAGCCACGATTCGACAAGTTCTGGTGGTGTTGTGGTGTTTATAAAAGCTACCGAATCGGAAAGCAGATTACTACACGATTGAATAACAGAGAAGTTAACATTCGGAATTGGTTCTACAGTAACAGTTTCGGAGCCAATTATTGTACAGCCTTGCGATGTAAAGGTGTATGTTATAACATTTGCTCCAATGTTTGCGTCGGTTGGATAAAAACGGTTTAAGATAATGCCTGGGCCATCGAATATCCCATTGCTTGGCGTGGCGTTAAGTAAAACCGACTGATTGTTTTTGCAGTAACTTTTACTTTCGTTAAATCCGAAAATTTGAACACTTCCCAAATCGATTACAGTTATGTCGAAAGTTACATAAAGTTGAGTAAAGTTATCGTCGCTACTAATGTACCTGTATGTTAGCTGGTGAGTTCCGCTTAGGGCAACTGCAGGGTTAAAAAGTGCCTTGTTCTCTTCGGTGTTCGAAATTCCTGACCCTTCAAAAAAGCCCTGCGATCCATTATTAGGAACGCCGGTTAGTAAGAATGGCTCGGAGTTAATACAAGTAGAGCTATTTGCAGGAATACCAGCAATTGTTGCATCGGCGCCAATCACAATAATGTTGGCGTTGGTGGTGTTTGAACAAGAGTTCTCGTCGGTGTATGCGTAGGTTAACGTTTTTTGTCCAATGCCTGCGTTTTGTGGGTAAAATAAACTGGTATTCGAAAGAACTCCCAATCCCGAAAAACTACCACCAGCTGGATTTACATGCGGCGCAAGGTCGAGAGGCATATCGTCGAGATTATAGTAGTTTGGAGGCGTGAACGATAGTAGGGGAAGCGCATGAACTGTTACGCTTTGGGTAAATTGTGCGCTGCATGTATTAACAATGCTCGAAGTGTATGTAAAGGTTGCTTGGTACGTTCCGGGCGATTGTAGCGTTGGGTAAAACACAGCAATTCCGCCAGCATTGTTAAATGCCAAAGGATTTCCATTCCACGTAAAGTTTCCAGTGCCCTGAGGGTGATTTTCAACTCCAATAAGAGTCGATTGCGCTCCGTCTTGACAGTAGTTTTCCATTAAGCCCGAAATGCTAACCAGCCCTATTGAATCGATTACTACCCGTTTAAAAACCTCGTAGTCGGTATCGACAATAGTATACCTATAGTAAACGGTGTCAATTCCGTTCCCTGCGTCGGCAATGCTATATGCCGCTGTGTTGTTGCCTGTTGATGTTACTGAGCCTTTTTTGCTATAGAATGATCCAACTACCGATGGGTCGATAACTGGATGGCAATTTATGTTTATTACATCGTTGGAATAGCAGTACGCAGAGCCTAGGTTATTAATAATTTCGTTGGCTTTTAATACTCTCGATCCTTTTTGAATTGTGTTGCTACACCCTGTCTCGGTTTCGGTATAAGTAAAGCTTACAGTAAAGGGTCCAGGGGTTATAAGGCTTGGGTAAAGAATATTGTTGCTTATTCCAGTTCCAAGAAAAGTTCCTCCGCTCATATTTCCTACTAGTGTAACAGGGCTTTCGTCGAAGTTGTAATTATCCTTTAGAGTAAAGTTGAGAACTGGTAACGAGTTAACCGTAACCTCATGTTTTTTTGTAGGCGATACGCAGCCAAGGGGCGAAACGTAGTAAAACGATATTTCGAGTAGTTGATCGACAGGTGCAAATTGAGGTGCAAAAATGACATTGGTTGAACCCGGAATGGCGGTGAGTCCAGAAACGGGGCCGCTAAAGTAGCCTAAGCCATTTGCAGGGAATAGATTAACCGCATTAAGCTGAATGTTAGAAGAGTTAACACAGTAATTGTCGTTAAGCGTTACAAAGTCGACATTCTGCCCAACCGAGTCAACTACAAACGAACGTTGAATTTCGAAAGGCACACCGCCATCGGTGTATCGATAGTAAAGAACATGCGTTCCTGCTTTCATAAGGGTTGGCGTAAGCCTTAGGACGTTGTTGCCAAGGTTATCCCATCCATTGGGGGTTCCAACAACCTCGAATGATCCAATTATATTGTTCGAGTTCGATCCGTAAACTAAGTCGGGCTCGTCGTACTGGCAATAGCTCGACTCAACCCCCGAAATTGTTCCACCACCGCTCGAAATAACAATTTCGTATGTGCTAGTCGATACGCATCCATTTGCGTTTGTGTAAGTGTATGTAATTATCGAAGTGGCCGATCCGCCTTCAACTCCAACTACCGAAGGGTAAAAATAGCCATTTGCACCAACGCCATTGCCGCTAAAAGTACCACCTATAGGCGAAACGTACTGATACAGGTCGTCGGGGTCTTCGGTCGAAAAGTACGGCGATGCGGTTATGTTTAGTGATATTGTGGTTGGTTCGTAAACAGTTATTGTTGCAGTTCCTATCGAGTTTGTTTGTGTGTTTCCGGTTGCATCGGTTAAGCCAAAAAGGGTATATGTTCCACTTTCAACATTAATTGTATAAACGTTTTCGGTTATTACCAGAGGACCTACGTTGCTTGTGCCGTTGTGGTAAGTAATTGTATAGGGCGAATGGCCAGTGAATGTAAATGTTACGGGAACTGTTTGCCCTGGGTAGTTACATCTTGTTGTTGTGCCTGTTATTGTAACTGTTGGTTTTATTGAATAGATAATCTTACTTACACCGTTGTACAGCATTGGAGCGCTTACATTTCCCGAAATGTCGGTAAGTGTAAATGCACTGGGCTGAAGTGGGGTTAGCTGTTCTGCATGCCCTTCCACAACTGTATAAGTTGCTGTGTATATCGAACCATCGGTTGTGCTCCAATTTAAAGCCCCACCGTTATAGGTGTTTGGCATTACAGTTAAACCGATTTCGGGATTAACAGGGATAACTGTAAATACTATTTCGTCGTTAATTTTTAGCGATCCAACGCTTTCGGCATTACTGGAAATGCTTTGAATTGCTGGCTTTTGTGTGTCGATAGAGATTGTTCCGCCAACTACAGTTGCGCTTGTTACTGGTACGTTAACATTTCCGGCAAAGTCGATTAGCTGAATGCTAACCGGAAGCGTGCCTCCTTCGGGCAGGTTGGTGTCGGTTTCTTCGACCGTATAGGTTACGGTGTATTTATTGTAAAGAATATTGTTAAACGGAAGTCCCGTTTTTGAGTTAACCGAAATGCTATAATCACTGTAAATGTCGTCATCGGCAGTAATTGTTAAAATTATATCGTCGCCCGTTTTGTAGCGCCCAGCAGGAACTGTTACCGATGAAATTACCGGAGGGGTATTGTCGAATACCAAGTATGTGCCGTCCGATGTGGTTGAAATTAGTAACGATTCGTTTCCAGCTCTATCGTAAGTGCGAATTTGAAAGGTAACGGTTGTTGGGGGTTCGGCATTTAAAACGCGCGAAGCTACCCACGATGTAGGCCCTCCCGTATACGTTGAAGCAGGATTGTTGTTTATCCAAACATTCGGATTTTCGGTAGGTTCATCAGTAGTAAAAGAAACCTGAGCCAAACTTCCAGTCTTTACAAACGGCGAAAATGGATCGGTTGTCGAAATGCTAACAGAACTTATGTTAGGCCTGGTTTTGTCGAAGTAAACCTCACTGGCATCGGTGGTTTCTGTTACAGGAGTTCCAGCATTTCCAGCAAAATCGGTAAAGTTTATTGTAAACGGAATTGTTCTTTCGGTATCGTTCGAAGAAGGTATATACCTGAAAATCCAGCTGCCACCTAAATAAATAGGAGCAACTACTACGTCGTTTATAATTGCTGATATGCTCAATAACTGGTCGTTTGGAGATACAAGAATCGACACAGTGCTTCCCACGCGTGCAAAATTTGGGTTTGTGTGGTTCGACATTATGTTTGCGTAGGTAAGCTGTGGCGCTGTACGGTCGTAATAAACAGCAGAACTATTCGTTGGGTTAGTAACCGAAACGCCATTGTTCCCAGCAATATCGGCAAAAGCAATGCTAAATTGAACTTCGTTTTCTGGATCAACAGCGGTTGCTGTTACAAATCCTTTCCATTGGTTTCCCGAAATATTTTCGACAGTTGCAGTCCTACCAAAAATTGAAACACTTGGGGTCTGAATCGCTTCCGACGATGTGAATGTTACCGTAATTATATCGCCAAGTTTAGCCCTATTTGTGTTTTGATTAGTTGATGCTATACCTACAAATGTAAGTGTTGGGCTTAATTTGTCGAAAGTAACCGAACTGCCATTTGTTGTTGTGGTAACTGCGTTGCCAATGTTTCCGGCCGAGTCGCGAAAGGCTATGTTAAAGGCAATTAGCCCCGAGGGGTTACCTATTAGCATTGTTGTCGAAGCTGTCCAAACTAATCCCTGTGGGTTGCTATTAACTACTGCCGCGTTGTCTGCAATTGTTGCGCTTGTTATAACAATTCCTTTACTCGATGTAAAGTTTAGGGTCACAATGTTGCCTGTAATTGCATACTGATTATTAAGTGCGTTGTTCGACTCAATAGTTACTGGATTTAAAAATGGCTTTGTTTTTTCAACCTTTACGTTACTGCCAGTTGTTATTTGTGTTACTGTGTTTGCCATGTTGCCAGCAATGTCGGAGCAGCTTATGGCGAATGTTACTATGCCCTCGGGGTCGCTCGATGCTATAGTGTATTCACCAGTCCATATATTTCCGCTTGTATTTGTTACCATTGCCGCTTTCCCAAGTATTGTTGCCGCTACATTGGTAATTTCTTCGTTTGCCTCGAATGTTACAGTTACTAAGTTTCCAACAATTGCTTTCGATGTGTTAAGTGCATTATTCGATACAATGCTTACAGGGTTGAGTATAGGCTTTAATTTATCGAAAAAAACTTCAGATGAATTGTCGGTTGTGGATTTTGTTATGCTTGGATTGCCATAATAGTCGAAGCAATCGATGGTAAATGTTACAATGCCTTGAGGGTTCGAGCTGGCCATTGCGTATGTTGCTTCCCAGTTATTGCCAGAAATGTTCGAAATGGCCATGTTTTTACCGTTGGCTTTTACCGAAATTCCTTCGATTGGCTCGTTCGAGGTGAACAGAATTGTAATTTCGTCGCCAATAACTGCCAAATCGCTATTGTTTACATTGTCGGAGCTAATGCCAACGTTGCTAATTACAGGAGCAGTTTTGTCGTAGGTTACGTATAGCCCATTTGTTGTGGTTAATACGGCTGCGGCTGTGTTTCCTACAAGATCGGTTGCTATAATGCTAAATGGCACATTTCCCTCGGTTTCGGTTCCAGCCATTGTGTATGTTGCTTGCCAAAATCCGCCTACAAAGTTTATTGATGAGGCAGGATTTCCCGCAAATGTTACTACTGGGGTATTAATTGGTTCGTTAGCAGTAATACTTAAAGTTAAAATGCCACCAGTACCAACGTTTTGAGGACGAATGTAGTTCGATTGTATAGTAACGTTTGTTAACGTTGGGGTAGTTTTATCGAAAGTTACCGAAGATGAATTTGTGGTCGACGCAACTGGTGTTCCAATGTTTCCCGCTTTGTCTTTATAGCTAATTTGGAAAACAATAACTCCTTCGCTTTCAACTCCGCTTAGTGTGTATTTTGCTGACCAATCTTTTTCGTTTGGTGTCGATGTAATAGTGCTGGCAGGCTGACCCGCAAATGTTACCGAAACGTCTTTTAGTGCACTGGACGATGAAAAGTTTAAGGTAATTTCGTTTCCAACTTTAGCATACGACGAGCTGTAAGCGTTGTTCGATGCAATTGAAACGCTGCTTAATGTTGGGCTCGATGGGTAGTAAGTAACGCTACTGCCGTCGGTGGTATTTGTAACTTGAGTGCCACTGTTGTTTGCAAGGTCTTTAAAGTTTATAGTAAAAGGAATTGTGCTGCCAACAGGAGTATCCTCTGTTATAGTTTTACTTGCTGTCCATCGGTTAGGAGTGCCCGTTTCGGTGGCAGTTACGGCTACACCGTTTATAGTAACCACAACGTCGGAAATGGGTTCGTTCGAATCGAAAGTAAGCGTAACAATGTTGCTTTTAAGGGCGTATGTTGGGTCGGTGTTGTTCGAAACAAAATTTACGAATGGTAGGGTAGGAGCTGTTTTATCAATTGTCCACGATACCGAAGCGTCATCTTGTAAGTAGTTATTATACCAATCATGAATATTCGATCCAGTTGCCTCTAAGGTTAAAACGTAATTTCCATTGTCGTTATCGTAGCCCGACAAATTAATGAAAAACTCCCTTGAACTGTTAACATATCCTGCTTCGAGCGTGTAGGTTATTGGTAAACTGTTTGAAAGGGGAATGTTTGTTCCATTTCGAGTTAATCTAAAGTCGGTATAGTCAACATTGGCATACCAAACAATTTTTGTGAAATTGAGTGTTACTGTACCAGCTGAGAAGTTTCGAGGGTTTGGGGTAATAGGCTCGAACGATGCACTTGGCCCTTCGTTATTATACGATACCGTTGTGCTTATTGCCGATTGAATAGGGTTGCCTAGTGCGTCTTGATACTTGAGTTCTACATCGTAAACAGTTCCGTCTTCGAGTGAGGTTGAGCCCGATATAAGACTAACATTTCCGTGGAAAACTAAGTTTAAACCATCGAGTTGCGTATTGTAAGTTCCACTTGCCTCGAACGACGAATTAAATCGTAGTACGTGTGGCGAGCCGGGATCCGCAGTCCCGCTAATTCTTGTAAATGTTATTATTACAGAGTTGCTAAGAGCATTTTCGTGTAATGTAAACGTAACGTTAATGTCTTTATTAATATAACTGTCGCTAGCAGGAGCAGTTAACGTAGGTAATAGTGTGGTTTTATCAATAGTTACATTTATAGTAGTGGCATTTACCGAAAGGTTTCCAGCCTGGTCGGTTTGTCGTGCAGTTACGTTATATGTTCCTTCGGCTGAAAGGGTAACAGCCGATGAGTATGTGCTCCAGTTTGTACCTCCGTTTGTGCTATACTGAATTGTAGCTCCAGCTTCGCCAGATATTGAAAACGTTTGGTTAGTATTAAAAGCCCCCGATGAAATTCCTGAAATGGTGGGTGCGTTGGGTGCAATTTTGTCGATTGTAACTGTTATTGTTGCTGCATTTGCCGAGGTGTTGTCGGCCCTATCGGTTTGGCGAGCGGTTACGTTAAATGTTTGCTCGTTGTTGGCTGCAACTGAAAGGCTTACAGAGCCTGTGTATTCGAACCAGTTTGTGCCTCCATTTGTTGAGTATTCAATAAATGCGCTTGCTTCGCCAGTTACTGTAAAACTTTGGTTTGTGTTAAAGTATCCAGTCGAAATGCCCGATATTGTTGGTGCCGAAGGGGCAATGTTGTCAATTGTAAAGGTTGCTCCCGATGTGGGTTCTGGGGTAATTGGGTTTCCAGCTAAATCGGTGCCATTGCTTAAAACCACAGTTTGTCCGCCATTACCAGCAGGAACAGTGTATTGGTAGTAATACTCCGTTGTGCTGGTTTTTGTCATGTTGGCTGCCGCAAGCGGAACGGCTCCCGTTAGAGCAATTTGAGGAACCGGACTATCCTTCATCTCCTTGCTAAAGGTTGCAGTAATAGTTAATGTTTGCCCCTGTTTTACATAGCCGTCGGCATCGCTATATGTAATTGAAGCGGATGGATTGCTTGTGTCAATTATTAAGGTAATTATTGGCGCATTGCTCGAGGTGTTGTTGGCTAAATCAACTTGGTATGCAGTTACGTTGTATGTTTCGGCTGAGGAAAGGGTAACATCGCCAGTGTATTCGGTCCAATTGGTGCCGCCATTAATACTATAGAATATAGTTGCTCCGATTTCGCCAGAAATTGAAAATGTTTGTGCAGAATTATAACTTCCACTGGTAATCCCTGTAATTGTGGGTGCACTAGGAGCAATTTTATCAATAGTAACTGTTATTGTTGCTGCATTTGCCGAGGTGTTGTCTGCCCTATCGGTTTGGCGAGCGGTTACGTTAAATGTTTGCTCGTTGTTGGCTGCAACTGTAAGGCTTACAGAACCTGTGTATTCGAACCAGTTTGTGCCACCATTTGTCGAGTATTCAATAAATGCGCTTGCTTCGCCGGTTACCGTAAATGTTTGGTTTGTGTTAAAGTATCCAGCCGAAATATCGGAGATTGTTGGTGCCGATGGTGCCGTATTATCAATTGTAAAAGTAGCCCCAGCCGTAGGTTCGGGGGTTATTGAATTTCCAGCCAAATCGGTGCCATTGCTTAAAACCACAGTTTGTTCGCCGTTGCCAGCAGGAACAGTGTATTGATAGTAATATTCCGTTGCGCTGGTTTTTGTCATATTAGTTGCCGAAAGAGGAACAGCACCTGATAAAGCAATTTGAGGAGCGGGACTATCGTTCATTTCTTCGCTAAACGTAGCAGCAATGGTTAAAACTTGCCCTTCCTTTACGTACCCATCGGTGTCGCTATAGGTTATACTTGCAGTGGGGGCAATATTGTCGTACAAAATACTAAATGTTCCCTCTTCGTTTGTGTCGGCTGGCACTGCTACTGCTGTGCAAGCTCCGGCATTAATTAAAATGCTAACTGAATTGCTTGTTAAAGGTGTTGCTACAATGGTAAATATTATATTGTCGGATGTAGTTGGCCCTGTAAATGTGCCATTAGTAATAGCTATATTACTTGCAAGCAGTTCAACAACTTCAACTCCAAACTCAATATTAATGGTTATTGGGCTCGAATTAGTGGGGCTAGACGACGGTGATGAAATTGTGGTTGTAAATGTTGCTCCTACTGCTTGTGTAGCCATTAAGCAAGCAAAAATGGCTACTAGTATTCTAAAAGTTTTCATGGCTCTCATTTCTTAATTATTCAAAAGGAATAGCTCCGAATCGGTTTTAATAAGTTGAATCATTTTACCGTAGGTTATTGAAGTGGTGCCAATAAAAATTAATCCGTTATCGGTTGTTTTAAAAATGCGATTAACCGAGCCAGGAAGAGTGTTGAAGCTGCTACTGTTACGTAAAATTTCACCTTGGTTGCTAAGCATGCTAAGTACAATATTGCTATTGTTTTCGAATGCTAATGTAAACTGTGTAGCATCGAAAGAGCATATTGTTTTGCCTGTACCAACGGTGTTTATTGTATTATCCCAGTTTAATTCGAGCGAAGCTGATATTGAGGCAACCTTTGCCTGGTAACTGCCTTGCGATATAATATTGTAAAGCACAAGTAAGTCTGTACCATCGAATACTGCGTCGGCAAAGTATTGGTCGGTTTCGGAAGGTAGCGTGTAGGCAATAAGCGGCATTTGGTTTTGCGAGAGTTCAACCACCACAACACGGTTAACACTGCTAAAAAGGGTTTTATTATTTGTTCCAACTACTAAATAATTCCCATCGGTTTTTTCAAAAATTCTGTAAAACTTTTGGTCTTCTTCCGCCGTTAAGTTTGGCCCCTTACTTAAAACTCCTTCGGGAGTAATGCTGCATATATAGTAGTTCTCGTTAGCGGGGCTTCCCGAAAGTTCTTTTCCAACGGCTATAAACGAGTTGGAACTAACTATTACATCGTTAAATTCAAATGGACTACTTGTGTCAAATACATGCATATTCAACGAATCGCCATTTGTGCTAAGCCTTAACATGCAAGCATTCGAAACGCTTGTGTTTGAATGTGTGATGGTGCCAAAAACAAAAATTTCGTTGTTTACAGAGTGAACTACAAGGGCTGTTTCGTCGTGATTTGTACCATAAGTTTTTTGCCAAATAGTATTGCCAAACTTGTTTATGTGTGCAGCAAAGATTTCCTTACGTTTGGTTAAATGTTGGTCGGTACCAACCAGAATGTAGCCTCCGTCAGGTAATTCAATAACATTTTGACCCTCTGTGCCCCTGCCATTTCCAAAGTACTTAATAAATGCTTTCGACTGAAAGTCGGAAACTTCAGGTGAGCACGAACCGAGTATTAATAGACTTGCTATTAATATGGCCGACTGTAATTTGTGCGTATTGCTAAACATTGCTATACCGTTTAGTGTATCTTTTTAGGATTATATATCGAAATAATGTATGCTACCGAAAGGCTTAGCTCGTGAACAAAAATGTTATCGTCGATGTAGTAGAATTTTTCTACAAGGTCGGGTCTGCTATACCTAAGTTCGTTTGTTGTAGCCGAAATTGTTGCAAACCGAAGCTTTGCGTTTGCCTTAAATTTTGCGCTTCCAATGTTAAAGAAACCGCCAACGCCCAAAATCGGATTAATGTCGAACTTTTTTCTCATTTCGTTAAGGCTTACTGTACCACTAATTGGGTCGGCACCGCCCGAAATAATTCGGCTAAAATCGACCGAAGTCGATAGCCTATAGCAGGATTCAACGCCTAAAAAAGCGTGCCCTCGTACTCCATAAACCTTAAAGTTGTATCGAGCCGAAATGGGAACCCCTATTTGCAGTTCGGTAAAAGTAGCCCATAGTTCGGTGTGGCTGTATACATTATTGGTATAACCATATTTTTGAAAACGAAACAAAACTCCAGCGCTAAAGTCGAATTCCCGATATAGCTTATCAACATAATTTGCACCTACATTAAAACCAAACAGCGCTTCGTAATTGGCAGTTTCGTTGCTTAAATTTTCAACCCCAAAAAACTCTTTAACTTTTGGAAGACTTAAATTACCACCGCCCACTAATTCAATATTCATTATGGGCTCGGTGCGGTACGATTTATGGAGTAAAACGAACTCTTTAGGGTCGTTATTGGCAATTTTATACTCTGGAAAATCTCGCAGAAATGCAACCATTGTTTGGTCGGCCATTGCCGTTGCATCGCTATACAGGTATGTTTGTATAAGCAGCTTATATGCGTTCATTTTTTCTTCTTTCGAAAAACCGCTTTCGAGGCAGCCCGATAGTAATTTAGGAATATCATCGAGCAAACCCTCGTCGAAACGGCGCTGTGCAACTCGAAGTTGTTCGGAACAGCTGGTTTGTGCCAACAATCCAAATGGGTATAATACTAAAAGAAGAAGTGCGCAGAGTATAAGTTTTTTCATCTGTTTATTTTTTTATTTTCAAAGGTACAGATGGAGCTCGCCATGACTCTCTGGACTTAACTTGTCGTGTAGCGTTTCTCTTGCAATAATCATGGAATGTGTGTTTCAATAGTATTGTCATGGCTCGGTTCATTTAGCTATTCACATTTATTGGGTTTGTAAGGAATATCAACTCCAACGTAGTTTTGCCACTCCTCGTTTGTAAAGGGTCGGGTAAGGAATGGGCAGTAGCTGGCTATAATATAATTAACGTCGGTTGGGAGAAATCGCAAATTACCATTTCGGTCGCCGCTTACAACTATCTCTCCGTTTGGACTAAAGCGAACTGCCGTTACCCACGCTGCATGGTCATCGAAAACAACAGGAAGGGTGTTTAGGTCGTCGAGGTGCCAAAGCCTTACGGTGTTATCGTAACTTGCTGTTGCCATTAATTTGCTGTCGGGCGAAAACGATATTCCCGAAATTTTTGCGTTATGACCACGCAGAATATTTAACTGCTGCTTGGTTTCCAAGTTCCATATGTAAACTGTACCCTGATTATTACCAAAACCCCCAACCAGAATGTTGCGCGATTCATTTATCCCAATTTCGCCCCAGTTGCTTTGAGGAATGTTTACAAAAGTAGCTGCTTCGGGTTTAGCCAACTGTAAGCCGCTAATTACTTGAATTTTTCCGTCGGTCAATGCTAAGTATACGCTACCCGATTTGGAACTATATTTTGCTGCATTAATTTTGACTTCGGATGTGTAAATGGTTTGGTTGGCCTGTTCAAACCCCTTTCGAATGGCAATACTCTGGCTGTAAACGAACAGCATTGTGTTTTCGTCAATAGCAAAAAGGTCGCGAAGCTCGCCATATTCAACAACTTGCCTTTCAACAAGTTTTGTATTTACGTTGTACCTAAACAGCTCCCTGTCCGATGCGCCAAAAATATAGTCGCCAACCGAAACCACCTTTTTTACAATGGCAAGTTCTTCGGCAAGTAGCTCATTTTGTTGGGTTGAAATATTGGTCTTTTGGAGTTTCCCATCGCTTCCCGATGAAATAATGCTTACACCATCGGATGCAATTGTCCGCACCATGCTGGTATGTGCCGCAATTACATTAAAGTTGCTGCCCTTAAAGTAACGAAGACCCGAGTATACAGCCCCAAAAATATCGGGATTATAGGCAATGCCTTCAAACTGATTGTTAAAGTGAAATGCCTGAAACGCCAGCAGCCCTTTTACAAGCGTATCGGCTTTCATAAGCTGACTTTTAACGGCCATCGATTGGGCAATTGAAAGCATTCGTCGGTTTTCGGCCTCTCGGCTAGCTTGCTCTGCCTTTTTTTGCTGTTCCAAGGCTCGCTTGGCATTTGCATCGGCAATTTTTTGTTGCTCTTGCGCTTCTATCGATTTCTGTTGAGCAAACGATCGTTGTCTATCGGCCTCTTTTAGGTTCGACTCGGCAATTCCCTTTTGCTTTTCGGCAGCTTTTCGGTTTTGCTCGGCAAGTTCCTTTTGGGTAAGTGCATCCTTTTCGCTTTCTTGAGCCAAAATACGCTGCTTGTCGGCTTCCTCTTTTTGAAGTACGGCAACCTTTTCCTGTTCAATGGCTTTGTTACTGGCTACAATTGCATCTTGCCGTTGAATTAACGCCAAAATTCCTAGGCCAATGGAAATCATACCTGCAGTTCCTAAAATTAATGCCACAATACGCGAACGCTGTATGGCTCGTTTTTGAAGGCGAATTTTATTTTCTTCCTCAGCTTGGTACTCTTCTTCACTGGTTTTTAGGTAAACCATTGTTTGCTCAAAGGCGGGGTGGTAGCGTGCAGCCCATGCAAGGTTGGGTTGCTGCTTATCGCGCCATGCCGTTGCAAGTTGAAGGTCGGGAGGACCCCATAGGGTTGTTTTACCCTGATAGTATAGTTCGGCCGACTCGGCCAAGCGGCTGTACATTTTTACCGAACTCGACTCGTCTTCAACCCAAACCTTTAATTTGTCCCAAACCCGCATTAAACTTTCATGCGAAATATCGACTACAGAGTTGGGCGACAAAGCAACCGATGGAGAAGGGGTTAAAAATGTTCGACCTTTTTGGCGAAATACTTCAACAACACGGGTAACATCCTCAATCGACGATTCGGATATTTGTGCAAGTTCATGTATTGGCGTTGGACGCCGTATACCTCGGTTATCGGCACCTTTTTCGGTAAGCGATTTAAAAACTACTTCGCAGGTTCGCTTTTGGTCAACGGTTAGCTCGTCGTATGCCTCGTTCGAGTGGTTCGACAGGGCTCTGTCGAGTCGACCTATTGCCTCGTACTCGGTAATGCCCATTGGGTGCGACGTGTCGCTATAGTTTACCCAGTACTCCCATGTGCGCATTAGCGCATGCTGAAGAATTGGTAAATGGTCGGGATTGTTCCCCATTTCGTTTAGCAGCAGCTGTACCAGTTGATCCGAAATTTTTCCGCCACCCACAGCAACGGGTCCAGTAATGGCCTTTTGAAAATCGTCGCGGGTCATTCGGGGAATTAGGTAGTGGCTGTCGTTTATTAACTTGGTAAACTGCTGGTATGGCGAGCAGTCGCCAATAAAGTCGGATCGCATGGTAATTACCACGTATATGGGAACTTCGGTTTGCTTAACTGCGCTAACAAGAAGATTTATAAAATGGTCGACCCGGTCAATTGCACTCGAATCTTTACTTGAGTACTGGTACCTAAAAATTTCTTCAAACTGGTCGACAAGAATTAACACGCTTTCGTCGGAGGCAACCCCGTACTGTTCAACTAAATTTTGAATTCCTGACGACGAACGGGTAAGAACGGCCTGATTTATATACGACTCGGTTTCAATGTGTTTCGTATCGTGCTCTTTTGCAAACACTTCGGCAAGCGATGTTGCAAGGTTTGCAATGGGATTCGAGCCAGGTCGCGATACTGCAATTCGCCACTTCGAGCGGCCATTATGAAGAAAACCGCCGTACAAAACTGGAAGTAATCCGCAGTATATTAACGACGATTTTCCGGAGCCCGAAGCACCTAACACTGCCGTAAACCTGTTACTGGCTAAGTTATGTAATATCTCCTCGCTTTGCCCTTCGCGGCCAAAGAAAAGATGTGCCTCGTTAGGATGAAAGGGTCGTAGCCCTGGAAAAGGATTGGTAAGTTTTACAGTTACCGTATCGTTCGAAATATTTTTGCCCATATCCTTAAGCCAATTATTGCAGTTCGGGTTTTAGTAGTGTTATAAATTCGTCGACGTTCTCAACTATGTTTGTAAACGTACTATCCGAGGTCCCATTTCCATCGGCAGTTTTAAGCAGAACTACTTTTTGAAACGGTTTGTAAGAGTCCATGCCTTTCGATTTAAGTATTTCGGCCGTTTTTACCCTAAGCCATGTTTCGTTTGCCGATGTATAGCAAATGGCAGCAACCTTCGATTTGGCTAACGTTTCAATATGTTGCCTGTAGGTTATACCATCAACGTTCGATTTAATGCTTATGCCTTGCTGTTGCGCTTTACTTATAATATTTTCCCTAACCGTTGGGTTCAAACTGTCGAAAATTAGGTACGTGTCGGGTTCGTCGTTCGAAATAATGTCCATTTGTCCCGAAAGTGCTTGTTGGCAAACCCTCTTGAGGTCTTCAATAGGCGACTTTAGTACTCTTGTTCTTTGCGAGTGAAAGTCGTCGCGCTGAATGCGCTCAACAAAAACCTGATTCTCTTCATCTACTGCCTCGTACATCGACGGAATCCAAATAAGCCGTTTGGCTTTTGTTGCATTTGTTTGAATTAGCTGTGCCGTAATGTTGCACTGGTGCTCGGCTAACGAAAGGTGTTGAGTGGTAAAGAATGGGTTATACATTGGAGGAATCAACAGAACAATTAGCTCAGCACTTGAAGCGAGTTCGGTAATTTGTTGCTTACACTCATCAATATTATTGCTCAAAAGCGACGATGGAACAACATCGTAGCCCAGGTCGACGATACTTCGCATTAGGTTTTCCCATTCGGGCTGAAGGGCATTGTATACCTGCGAAATGTAAACATTTGGTTTTTGTGTTGCTTTAGTAGCAGTTTTTTGCCCCTCTTCAATAAGCTGCACAATGTCGGTTACCTTTTCCCAGTAGCGAGCCTGCATGTCGGGAGTCGATTTGCGAACCAAAAGAATTTCGGAGGTTTCGTACGATTTTTCCCAGAAGTATATGGGCTTAATGCTTCCCGATTCCTTTAGCGAATGCAAGTCGATGGGGTCGATAAAAATAGCAATGGCATTGCTTTTGCTTAAAAAACTCCTTATTTGTTTAGCAGTTTCGGGCTCATTAAAGTCCGATTCCGAAAGGGTTACCACCGTGTAGCTGCTTTTGTCGGCTTCTTCGGCATTTTTAAATGTTGCCGAAAGTTTAAAGCGTGAAAGGCACTTTTCGAGGTCGAGTTTAAGCTCATCGACAAACTTAACCGAACCTTGGTTAACGGGGTTTACCCAAAATGATATGCTAATTTCGGTAGGCATATTTTATACTTTAACACCAATAATTGTTATGTCGTCCACCTGATCTTCTGGACCCATCCAGTCGTACAGAGTGGTTTCGAGAATCATGCGTTGTTCGTCCATTGGGAGTTCGTGAATTTCAATTAGAAGTTCACGGAACTTTTTAATAAGAAACTTAAACCCAACAGGTCCGCCAAACTGATCGGGGAATCCATCGGAGAATACGTAAACCATATCGTTTGGCTCAAGTTTCATTTCTTGGTTCGTAAAGTTCAACCTATCGGGTTTCGACGAGGCGCCAATGGGCTGCTTGTCGGGCTTAAGGGTAATGGCTTCGCCCTTTCTAATAATAACAGCAGGATTGTATGCTCCGGCAAATTCGAGGGTCATGGTGTCGTAGTCAATGCAGCAAAGGGCAATGTCCATTCCGTCTTTAACCGACGTTTCATCGTCATTTTCCTTAAAAGTGCTCATTACTCCTGCGTTTAAAGCATCGAGAATTAAGCCTGGCTTGTCGAGCCCAAGATCTTTAACGGCATAGTTTAGCCAGTTTTGACCCACCATTGAAACGAGTGCGCCCGGAACGCCGTGCCCAGTACAGTCAATAGCCGAGAAGTACTTTCTGTTGCCAATTCGGTGAAACCAGTAAAAGTCGCCGCTAATAATATTTCGGGGCAAGTAAAAAATAAACGATTCGGGAAACAGCTCATTTACAAAGGTCTTTGTAGGAAGAATCGCGTTCTGCAATCTTTTGGAGTAGTGAATGCTATCCATAATGTGCTTTTGCTGCTCCGAAAGCTGGTCGCGCTGGTGCTCAATGGCATCCCTTTGCGATTCAATTTCCTCTTTTTGTGCAACAACCTCGGCTGTACGCTCCTTTACCTTTTTGTCGAGGTCGTTATAGAGCTCCTCAAGTTCGGCAATCATTTTGTTAAACCTTAGCGAAAGGGTTGCAATCTCCTTGCTGCCACCCACTTGGGCTCTTTCACTTAAGTGGCCTTCCGAAATTCGATTAACGTGTTCGACCAGTTTCTTAATTGGGTCGGTGATAATTCGAGTCTTTCGGTAAATAAGAAACATAATTACGCTTAGCACAAGCGTAAAAAGGCCAAGGAAACTAAACAGCCTTATGTACTCGCTTTTGCGCTCGTTGGTGGTGTCGGAAATTATACGAATAACCGACCCTTTGTAAAGCTGCGAATTTTCCGATTCGGTGTAAATATACTGGTACGAAAGGTAACGTCCGTCAATTTTTTTCTCTAAAGTAACGCTATCGCGTTTTGCAAAACGATCTTTTAAAAATACTTTTTCGGCGCTTTCAATAGTGTCGGTCTTTACGAGCGAAAAGGGATTGTCGGCGTTCATAAATAGCTCGGCCGAAACAATGGTGGCGTGCTTTTTACCCGATTCCGAAAGGATGTTTTTAATTATATTTATAATTTCGTCGGCAGCAGGCGAGTAAACGCCAAGTTCTAATATGTAGTCGCCGTTTAGGGTTGGCTGGTAAGTGTACTTTTTAAGTCGGCGCGTACTTGCCTCAATGGTAAAGCGTTCGCTTAAAAACTCACCCTTTTCGAAAATGGTTAAAATATGGTGCTTGTGTTCTTCGCCAAACTCAAAAAAGTTTAGGCCAAGGTCGGGCTTAAAGGTTGTGTTAACAACAAAGCCATTCCTGTCGATTAGGTAAATATCGTAAAGCGACGCATCGAGCCCCATTGCTGTTCGAAGCTTCGCAAGGTCTATTTTATCAACAGCCTTTGTGCTAACAACATGTTTTATTACAAGGTCGTTGCTTACCTCTTCGAGTTGGCTATTGAGTTTTTCCTCTAAAATCGACAGGGTTATATCCTGAAATTTCAGAACCTGTATTAGCTCATCCGAAATTAAGAAGTTTCGCATTTCGCGCTGCTCGCGAAGCATAACCCGTGTATTACGGAAGTTTATTACTCCCAAAAGAATAAGCGCAACCACAACTGGAAGTACTATGTTGTAGATTAACTGGGTGAAAATGGGTGTTTGTTTCATTAAACGTTAATGTGTTTTGTGTTAAAAAAATCGATTAACTGATGGTTAAAGTATTTCGAAAGAAACTCAATGTCGAGTAAATTCGTTTTAAGTTTATGTACGTCAATGTAATGAATAGTGGTATTGTCGTCGGCCACTATTTGTGCCTGGCTTTTTATTCCGTTGTTCGTAAAAAATGTTTCCCCCTCGTTAAAAACCTTGCCCTCCGACGAATCGGGATAGGTTGTAACTCCGCCATGCTCAATAAGGATGAGGTGGTTTTTATTTTGAAAAACAGGAAGTTCGAGAATGTTTTCGTTCGACACGGTAATTGGGCTCGAGTTGTAGAGCCAAAACAAGGCTTCTTCTCGTGAAAACTTGCTGCTAAAGAAAAGCAACCGTTCAAGTACCTCTTTTCCCGATTCAATGGAAACCTGAGTTGCCCTTTCGAGGTCGGCTCGGTGCTTATTCCCAAACCGTTGCCTTACTCTGTTGAATTCCGTTTCGCTTAAATCTTCAACAATTCGAGCCGAAAGCTCACTTAAAACTCTGTCGGTATTAAATAGCTGTGCTAAAAGGTCGGCCGAAAGGCTTAGCTCGTTTATGTTTTTAAATGTAGTAAGGGCAAGAATTTTAGTGGTTTTACCAATTAGGTTTTGGTTGCGGTTAAGTATTGCTTTTAATAGTTCCTCGGTGGTGTATGTTTTAAGAGGGAAGTAGTTTTGCAAGGCCCATATTCTATTGGCAAGCCCTGTATCTTCGAGTAATGGCGAAATGTACGACTTAATATCCTCATCAATAAACGTATCGAGTAGCTCAAGGGCAAACGAAATACTTTCGCCAGTTCCTGTTTCAATATTCTCAACTACTGCATCAATGGAGCTTTTTGCGTAAATGGTTTTTAACAGGTTGAAAAGAACCACTCGGCTTGCGTTAAACTCATGTTCAAGTTCGTTTTTTAGCAGTTCGAAAGGTTGCGTACTAGGACAGGAGTATACTGCATTCAAATTCCAGGCACAAATTCCAGCTTGCTCAACAAGTAACTGATGAACCCTCATGTTATCCCTGTCGTCGGCTAAGAAGTTCAACTTTAGTAGGCTGTTTAGTATTATATCACGAAATGGCGACTTTAGGTTTAACTTTTCGAACAGCATTCGTTCGGCTATGGCGCTACCGGTATGAGGAATTGTGAGCAAGGTACGTGCCCGAAAGGTATCGGAAACCATGCTTCGGTTAAATCCCATTTCAATAAGTTCCAACCCTATTTCACTGCTGTCGAAAAGAGCTGCATGGGCTAATGGTGCGTATTCGTCCTTTTCTAAAAAGTCGACCAAAAAGTTAACAACCTCCTTCGACCGTGAGCCACGGGCAGCCCAAATAGCTTGTTTTTTTACGGCAGGCACAAGGTCGCGGAAAAGGAACGTTAAGCTCTTTTTTGCCTCAATGCTGCCCGAAGCCCATATGCACTTCGATGCATAAACCCTTTCGTTAAAGTCCTTCGACGAAATTAGTCGGCCTAATTCAGCTGGGTCGTTTCCAATCGTTCTAAGTTCGTTGAGGTATGCTATGGTTTTAGTAATTACGTTGACTTCAAATTCATTGCCCCGGTTAAGCCTGTTTTCGAGTTTTGGAATAAGCGAAACTTCGGCAATTTTTTTAATGTACTCGCAGGTAATTTCGAGGTTTTCGGTTCCCGAAAGCGAAAGTTCTTTTTCGAGCATACTTGGTAGGAGCCAAGGTTTTGCTGTTTCGGCAACCGAGAGACGGTACGATAAATTTAGGCTACTTAAATGTGCTTCCCAAGGGCTTTGAACAGCAACATCGTCCTTTTTGGCCGCCAGTTCTAAAGTTTGCTGCAGCGTGCGGCGATAGCCAAAAAACAGCCTAAACGAAACTACAAACCAAATAATAATAATGCCAATTAAAAAGTAGATGTAATGAATTATGGTAATGTAACCCCAAAGGCCTAAAAGGGTAAGAATAACGCCCGAAGCAAGTGCAGCAAACTCGTTTATTGTGCCGTCAACCCGTGCTTGAACTTCGTATCTAATATTTGGACTTAGTGACTGATAAATGAGTTTTAAAACGGGGCTTTCAATGGAATCTTTAAGTGCTTTTTGGAAGAATTTTCCGAGCGAAATAAGAAGGAAGAAGAATGTGAACGACGCCGACTCGACAGTAAAGCCAAATGCCGAACCAACAAGTGCCGACGCAACGGTAACCAGGGTCATTACTATTGGCGAAATTAGCAAGCTAATTTTAAGTCCATAGGTTCTCATTAGTGGACCATAAACAAACGCTTTTAGCAGAATACTTACAAATGTTAGCGAGCCCATTAATACCCCAAAAAATTTGGCCAAATCGTCGGGGTTTTCAAATCGTTGGCTTGCAACGGCTAAAAATAGGTAATGAATAAAAAAGGCAACAAGCATCGAAAGAATTACAAAGTACGCCATGGTGCGAACGTATGGAATTTCCATGGTTTCCTTAAACGTGGTCTTCTTGGCCTTAACAACAATGCCGTTAATTTTATCAACGTATTTTGAACTTATATAAAACTGTATTAACAGAGCAATAAATATACTTATTGAGCTTATATACAGTAAGTTGTTGGTTTTAAAACCAGCAGTAATTAGGAACGGTACCGAAAACGAACTTATAATTACACCAATTACTTGCCCAGTGTCAATAAATCCATAAATGCGTTTTCCTTGCCTAATGTCGAAAATACGGGTTACGGTTCCCCAAAAGCCCACAAGGGCAACAATGTTAAGAGGTCCCATTAGTACAAATAGGCCAAAGGCTAGCCATTTGGTGTCGGTAATAAAGTACCCAGCTCGAAGCGAAAAGGTTATAATTGCAACAGCGGTAAGGTTTATTGCAGCAAGTTTCGAAAACGACAAGCGAGCCTGTAAATAGGAGTAACCCGAAGTTAATATAATTCCAACAAGCCCCGAAACTACAAAAGCCTTCGAAATCATGCTTTGTTCAAAGTTATTAAGAAACAAAGTATTGGCTGCAACATCGAATGCGCCTAAAAATACGCCCAGGAAGAACGACTGAAACACAAGAAGTGATACTGAGAAAACTTCGTCGCGCCTTATATTCAGTGTATCTATTAGTGCCATTACTTAGTTGTTGTTAAAATTCTTAATCCGATACATTGGGTAGCTTAAGCTCATTTACCAGTACCTTTTTTTCGGCATACTTTTCTTCGCTTAACCCGTGTTCGGCCATTGGGTCAAGGTGAAGGTATTTCGAAAGAATTCGTACGCCAATATAAAATGGAATTGTATCGAGCAACGCTGCTACCATTTTAAAAACGTAACTCGAAATTATAAATGTCATTAGAATTTGCGTTGCGGTTTTCCCTTCGGGAATTCGTATTGCTTGTGTATAGAAATATGTAATAAGCACAACTGCAACCGAATCGACCAACTGGCTGGTAAGGGTCGATGCATTATTTCGAAGCCAAAGGTGCTTCCCTTTTGTAAGTTTCTTTAAAAAATGGAATATATGAACATCAACAAACTGAGCAGTAAGGTATGCAATCATCGATGCTGCCGTTGCACCAAAGGTTAGTTTACGTATATAAAAGAAAGCGTGGCTGGGATCGTCAACAGCGGGTAAGCCTGTTGCATCTAATATTACTGGAACAGGAGGAAGCATACCGCCAATCCAAAGAATAAAAAGCACCCATAGGTTTAGAATTAGACCAGTCCAAACAACAACATTAGCCCGGTGCTTACCGTATAGCTCGCTAATAAAGTCGGTACAAAGAAATGTAATAGGATAGGGTAAAATGCCCACAAATACCATTACTGGCAAAGTAAGTCCCAAAATATTAATTTCGAAGTGAATGTAACGCGAAATGCCAAGTATGTTTAGCATGGCCAATGTGCCAAGAAAAAACCCAGCTAAAACGATAAATACAATTTCTCTACGGTTATTTATTTTTGTGTCAACATTTGGGTCGTGTGTATACATAATACGGTTTTAGGGCTACACAATGCGGAACTTTTCTAAAAACTTCAAAACACTAAACAAATATATTAAAATATTGACTTATAGTACTTTTTTTTTGATAAAATACTGTTTTGAAAGAGTTAAAATTAGGGTAAACGCACTTAAAGTTTGCTTAAAATGCTCTAACGGTAAACATATTATATTTTTCGTTTTTGTTTTATTGTCCCGTTAGGGACATTATATCGGTAGAGTTCAAATACATAATAAAACATCGTGCCGTTAGGTACGGAATATTCTGTACCTAACGGCACAGTTAAATTGGTTTGTACAACACTGTCTACCGATATACTGTCCCTAACGGGACAGGTTTATTAAATACATTTGCTCTGGGCTTCAAACAAAAAAGCATGGAACGAATCCCATGCTTTTTAAGTAAAAAAGGTTGCTGTTAATCGTTAAATTTGTCGAGTAGTAATTCAAGTATTTGCTTTCCGGCAAACGAAACCGATGTTCCAGGACCAAAAATGGCAGCAACGCCATTGTCGTACAGGTACTGGTAATCCTGTGCAGGAATTACGCCACCGCAAATTACCATTATATCCTCTCGTCCAAGTTTTTTCAATTCTGCCATAACCTGAGGAACAAGGGTTTTATGACCTGCTGCCAAGCTCGAAACGCCAAGAATATGAACATCGTTCTCAACAGCTTGTTTTGCTGCTTCGGCAGGAGTTTGGAAAAGTGGTCCAATGTCAACATCGAAGCCTATATCGGCATAGCCGGTTGCAACAACTTTTGCACCACGGTCGTGGCCATCTTGCCCCATTTTGGCAATCATAATGCGGGGCTGACGACCTTCGAGTTTGGCAAACTTTTCGCAAAGTTCGCGCGCTTCTTTAAATGTGCTATCGTTCATTGATTCCGATGAGTAAACGCCTGAAATTGACCTAATAACCGCTTTGTAGCGGCCCGATACTTTTTCGCATGCAGTACTAATTTCGCCAAGAGTAGCACGTTTTTTAGCGGCATCGACCGAAAGTTCGAGAATGTTTCCATTTCCTGTTCTTGCGCACTCGGTTATTTTCTCGAGTGCTGCTTGAACCTCTGCCTCGTTTCGGTTTGCACGAAGTTCTTTTAATCGACGAATTTGAGAGTCGCGAACAGCAGTATTGTCAACGTCGAGAATCTCAATGGGATCTTCTTTTTCGAGACGATACTTGTTAAGACCAACAATAATGTCTTTTCTGCTGTCGATACGAGCCTGCTTACGGGCTGCAGCCTCTTCGATGCGCATTTTTGGAAGACCCGTTTCAATGGCTTTTGCCATTCCGCCAAGTTCCTCAACTTCCTGAATTAACGCCCATGCCTTATTGGCAATTTCGTGAGTTAATTTTTCTACGTAGAACGAGCCAGCCCAAGGATCGACGGCTTTACAAATATTTGTTTCTTCTTGTAAATAAATTTGTGTGTTGCGGGCAATACGAGCCGAAAAATCGGTTGGAAGAGCAATTGCCTCGTCGAGAGCGTTGGTGTGCAAGCTTTGGGTGTGCCCAAGTGCTGCGGCCATAGCCTCAATGCATGTACGTGCAACGTTGTTAAATGGATCCTGTTCGGTTAAGCTCCAGCCCGATGTTTGGCAGTGCGTACGAAGTGCAAGCGACTTAGGATTTTTTGGGTTGAATTGCTGAACAAGTTTTGCCCAAAGCAAACGGGCAGCACGCATTTTAGCAATTTCCATAAAGTGATTCATGCCAACAGCCCAAAAGAACGACAGGCGAGGAGCAAAGGCATCGATATCGAGTCCCGAATTTACACCAGTACGAAGGTACTCAAGGCCATCGGCAAGGGTGTAAGCCAGTTCAATGTCGGCGGTTGCACCAGCCTCTTGCATGTGGTAGCCCGAAATGGAAATGCTGTTGAACTTGGGCATGTTTTTGGCCGTATACTGGAAAATATCGGCAATAATTTTCATCGAGAATTCGGGTGGGTAAATGTATGTATTCCGCACCATAAACTCTTTTAAAATATCGTTCTGAATAGTACCGGTAAGCTGCTCGAGCGTTGCACCTTGCTCCATGGCAGCCACAATGTAAAAAGCCATAATTGGGAGAACAGCTCCGTTCATTGTCATGGAAACCGACATTTTGTTGAGGGGAATTCCATCAAAAAGAATTTTCATGTCCTCAACCGAGTCGATTGCCACACCTGCCTTACCAACGTCGCCCATAACACGCTCGTGGTCGGAGTCGTAGCCACGGTGAGTGGCAAGGTCGAACGCTACAGAAAGGCCCATTTGGCCAGCGGCCAAGTTACGACGGTAAAAGGCATTCGACTCATGTGCAGTAGAAAATCCTGCGTACTGGCGAACAGTCCAAGGTTTCATTACGTACATGCTGCTGTATGGCCCGCGAAGGAAAGGCGGAATTCCAGCGGCATAGTTGAGGTGTTCCATGCCCTCAAGGTCCAAAGCCGAGTAAATGGGCTTCACAGGAATTTGCTCTGGCGTAATAAAGAGGTTATTTCCCTCTACCTTATGCTCACTGCAGTGTTCCTGGTCAATTTTTATTTTAGTGAAATCTGGTTTCATAGTTATTTGTTTTTAACACAGAGACTCAGGGATACAGAGTTTCACAGAGAACCATTAATTTTTCGACGTATTCCTGTATGTAAAACAGGGACATTGAAATTTATGAGTAGACCAAGTTTTATGTTTGCCAATTTTAAGTATGTAACTAGCTGCATTTCATGAACAGGAAGTATTACCTCAACGGCTTTTAATTCAAGTATATTTATGTCTTCGACCAATAAATCAACAATAAAATCCTTATTTAAGTTATTGCCTTTATAGTGAAGTGGTAGTTTAACTTGAGTTTTGAAACTTATGCCTCTTCTCTTAAGTTCATCCATTAAACAGTGCTGATATACCGACTCGAGCAAACCTGGACCAAGAGTTTTATGAACCTCAATGGCAGCGCCTATTATTTCGCTCGATAATTCGTTATATTCAATTTCAGTTAATGTCATAAACTCTGTGTTCCTCTGTCCCCGATAACTATCGGGGTCTGTGTCTTTGTGTTTAATTTATTTTAAGTAGCTGTTGATAGTGTTTTAGCGTGTCCAAAAGGTTCGACTTAACGCTAATGAAGTTGCTTATTCCTTTTGCCTCAAGTTCGGGTTTGCAGGCAGGTTCGCCAGCTACCACAAATAGGGCTTTGCCATTCAGTTTTTCGAAAGCTTCGGGGGCAAAGGTTGCGTTTTCATCGTCCGACGAGCAAATAACAACCATGTCGGCTTTTGCGTCGATAGCTGCCTTAACCCCTTCGTCAACAGTTTTAAAACCAAGATTATCGATTACCTCAAAGCCTGCGCAGGCAAAGAAGTTACAGCTGAACTGAGCACGAGCCCTGCGGAAGGTTAAACCGCCAAGGGTAAGCATAAACACTTTTGGGCGGCGACCGCTTGCATCGGTTTTATAGCGAAGCTCTTCGAGTTGCTGTGCTGCACGGTATGGCACTAAAGGTTCGGCAATTGCATCGGTTGGCTTAACGGTTTCGGGAGCTTTAACGTGTTCGGGTTTAACCGCATTTAGGTCGGCCAGTTCACCAAAGTTAGGGTACTGATTGGTTCCAAGAACTGTTTCGCGGCGCGACGAAATGCTTGCCAAACGTTTTTGGGCAACCACCTTTATTTCGCTCTGAACGAAACCTGCAATAAACGCCTTACTGTAACCGCCCATTTGGTCAACCTTTAGGAAAAGGTTCCACGCATGTTCAATTAGTGAAGAGGTAAGGGTTTCAATGTAGTAGCTTCCAGCCGCGGCATCAACAACTTTCGAAAGGTAAGCTTCTTCGCGAATAACTAGCTGCTGATTACGGGCAATGCGCTCCGAGAAAACGGTTGGTTTTTGGTATGGCGCATCGAAGGGAAGCACGGTTAAGCTGTGAATTCCTCCTAAAACAGCGCTCATTGCCTCTGTCGAAGAGCGAAGCATGTTTACGTAAGGGTCGTAAATGGTCATGTTCCACCTACCAGTAACCGCATGAATGTTTATTTGTGTAGTCGAAATATCTTCGGGAAGGAAAGCCTCGGTTAGTTTTGCCCAAAGTAGGCGAACTGCACGGAATTTGGCAATTTCCATAAAGTAGTTAGGGCCAATTGCAAATGTGAACCTAATTTTCGATGCTGCCTCGGCAGCAGGAACGCCCTGTTCGGTCAGCCACTGCATATACTCGGCGCCCATTGCAAGGGCAAAGGCGAGTTCTTGAACTGCTGTGCCACCGGAGTTATGAAAAATACTTGCGTCAACTTCAATAAGCCTAAACTTAGGAAGCTGGCGACCCATTTCAACAAGTTCTTTAACCTTAATTCGCGAAGTTGTCTCGTCCTTGCAGTAGTTACCCTTGCGGGTTAACGAGTTAAGCGGACTGTAGTTAAACGAACCAAGTGCATTTGTAGGGTTTTGCTTGTTGGCCTTTAGCCAATCGACAAGAACTGGAAGAATTTTCTTCGAGTTGTGACCCGAAACAAAGTTTACCTCGGTTTTACTAAAGTCAATTCCCTTAAGCAGTTTGTCGAGACCATCGACAGAAGGTTCGCAGTCGGAGCAGGTTTCGAAGCCAAATGCTTCGGTTCCCTGTTTTAGCGCTTTAAGCGCTGCCTCGTTGGTAGCTTGCGAGTCGGTTGCGTCGAAATCCTGACGGACAAGCCACGTGTTGCCTTTGGTTTCGTTGCCACGAATAAAGGGGAAATCGCCAGGCTGAGCGTGAATATGCCCAATGTTTTCGGTATCCTCGGCACGATAGTAGGGTTTAACGCTAAAACCCTCGAGGGGTTTCCAAACCAGTTTCTTATCGTAGTCGGCACCTTTTAAATCCTGGTGTATTACCTCCTCCCACTCCCGGGTTGTAACCGGGGGAAACTCGGCGAATAGCTTGGAGTTCTTGGTGTTTTCTGCCATAACGTAGTATAATTGTTTAGTTGAAATCGAAAGGCAAATTTACTAACAATTCTTTTTTGTAGCTCATATTGAGGCAATAAAAGGGAATAGGGTGTTTTTTAGCATAAAACACGGGAGATTTCCATAGAAATAAATACACCCTTTGTTAGCGGCTGGGTTTTCTTTTCGGATTATTAATTTTTATGGGGCCTTGAAGAGTATCAAAAACATCGGTAATCAGAACACCTTCTTTAACTTTCTTATATACAATTTTATAATTGTTGTTAACTAAATACCTGTGTCCTTCTTCGAGTTGTAATAAAGTTTCTTCAATTTGTCCTGACTCTGGATGATTAATCAGCTGTCTTGTGGCTATAAAAATATTCTCTTTAATTTTTCGTGCAATTGTTTCACTTGCAACTTCTTTGTAGTAATCATAAATGTCTTTGAGTGTTTCAGAAGCAAAGTTTGACCAAATAACTTTCATTAGATTACCACTTTTGGGATTCTGCTTCTAATTGTTCTTGAGTCTTATATTTACCTGCAAGGTAATCCTTATTTGATTTCCTAGCCCTTTCAATCAATTGTTTTTCTGTAAATGGCTTAAATGCCTTTTCTCTAACATCTTTGGTCTTAAAGATAGTCTCTTCAATTATCTTAAACACATCTTCATCTTGAAGATGTATTAAATATTCAATGGCATTTAACTTTCTAGTTTGTAAATCCATAACGCATACAGTTTATTTTCAAAGATACTAATTAGCTATAAACTTAAACGAATTTTCAGGAATTTTGTTCCATTCACCTTGCCGCTAACGTTATGATAACTGTGTGCTTGCTATTGCAGGCGAAGCCTGTCAGGATAAATTCGTCGATGGACTCCAGCCTCAGCCGAACGAGGTACAAGTAAGGAATTATTTCGGGCTCACAAACAAACAAAATGAGGCTCAAATTATCCACGAATTGAGTCACAATGCTATTTAAAATGAACTAAACGGATTACTTTCTAATACATTTTGGGAGACCTCACCATATTCAAGTAAAATGTAGAATAAAAAAATACGAGAATACGAGAATAATTAAGATACAAATGAGCTTACCTTTGACCAAATATTTTCGAAATAGTTATATAGGAAATTGTAATTAACCGAACGTCATTTTCCCTTTAAGCAATAGAACACATGAAAAAGAACCTTAAGCTAAAAATACTTGCAGGCTTTATGATGCTGGTTGCCTTACTAATGGCTGCAGGCGCAGTTTCAACCATTGAGTTTTTAAAATTAAGCCAATCGGTAACAGTGTTAATCGACGACAACTACAAAACCATTGAAGCGTCGAAAACAATGCTCGAAGCACTGGAGAGAGAGGACAGCGGAATATTACTTGTTCTACTTGACGAGGTTGATACGGGACGTGAAATTCTGCATACAGCCGACAGCATGTTTGTAGCGTCGTTTAAAGTTGCTAAAAACAACATTACCGAGGTTAATGAAGACGTTAACATACTCAGAATTGATAGTTTGTATAAGGAGTTTAAAAACAAATGGAGCCAACCCTTTAACTCATTGCAAAGCCAAGGTGGAATAGGAGTTTACCACAAGGATATTCACAAGTCGTTTTTAAATGTAAAGAAAGCCGTTAACGACCTAATGACATTAAACCAGCGTAGCATGTTTGAAGAGGCTACAATGCTAAAGGAAAAGTCGCATAGGGCAATAATGCCCGGAATTGTAGCCATTGTTGGAGGATTAGTATTTTCGCTGCTGCTAAGTTTTTTTATTTCGAAGTATTTTGTTTCGCCAATTAGCGAAATTGCTGAGGCAGTAAAAAACTTTACTATTAGGGACAAGGTGCTACGAACGAACATTAAGTCGAACGACGAAATTAAGAAGTTAGAGACTGAAATAAACAGCCTTATTTTTAGGTTAACAAAAGATTCTGAAACTAAAGTTAAGTAGCCATGCGTAAGGAGGTTATTATAAAGTTCACTGGCTATGTAATGCTGTTTAACGCATTCTTTTTGCTTGTTTCTTTTCTCATTTCTGCTGCTTTGTCCGAAACATCGACAATTCCTCTCCTTTTCAGTTTTCTTATTTGCATAATTTTCGGATTTTTCCCATTTATTTTTGTCGAAAACCACGATGAAATTTCATTTTCGGAGGGGCTTGTAATTGTTGCTGCTGGCTGGCTAATTACCTGTTTAGTTGGAATGTTGCCTTACATAATGTGGGGTGGCGAGTTTTCGGTAATTAATGCATGGTTCGAAAGCGTTTCGGGATTTACAACCACCGGAGCGTCAATTCTTACAAATGTTGAGGCATTACCAAAAGGGTTACTTTTTTGGCGCTCGTCGACCCATTGGATTGGCGGCGTTGGAATTATAATGTTTGTACTGCTTATTCTTCCGCATTCAACAAGTTCGCGCCTAACGCTTATAAATGCCGAAATGAGCGAGCTGTCGAAGCTTAACTTTCGTTACAAAGCTCGAAAAATTGTGCAAGTACTGGTTGTGGTTTATGTAGGACTTACCCTCATTCAAACTATTTTGCTGACGGTTGCCGGAATGAGTTTTTTCGACGCAATTAACCACTCCTTTGCAACAATTGCCACTGGTGGCTTTTCGACAAAAAACTTAAGTGTTGCACATTTCAATAGCCCGTTAATCGATTACATTATTGTGTTTTTCATGCTTATTTCGGGGCTCCACTTTGGCTTAATTTATAGTACAGTTATTGGGCGAAGCGAAAATATTTTTACAACAGCTTCGGTTAGAGCGTTTGTTTCGCTAATATTTATTGGTGTAATTTTGGTCGCACTAAAACTTTTTTTCTCAAACTACTATGGCTGGTGGGACTCGCTGCGTTTTGCATCGTTTCAAGTTGTTTCGTTAGCTTCAACAACAGGTTTTGCTACTGTCGACACAAACAGCTGGCCAGCATTTACCCATATTATTCTTATTTACTTTACCATTCAGTGCGCAATGGTTGGTTCAACCTCGGGCGGATTGAAATTTGACCGTGTATTTCTATTCTTTAAGTCGCTGGGCAAACAGCTAAAGCTAATACAGCATCCAAGAGCAATATTTGTTGTAAAAATGAACGGACGAGCCGTTAGTGAGCAGCTCGAAAAGTTAACGCTTGTTTTTATTGTCCTCTACATTTTCACTTTTTTTTCAACAACCTTAGTTTTAACAGCAATTGATGTTGATTTATTTACAGCCTTTTCAGCATCGATAACCACTATAGGCAACGTAGGCCCTGGTTTTGGCGAGGTTAGTTCAATGTCGAATTTTTCAACCATTCCAGCATTCGGAAAGTTTGTCCTGTCAATAAACATGCTGCTTGGGCGATTGGAAATATTTAATATTATTGCCCTGTTTATGATAAGAAAGGGAGGGTTTTAGGCGTATAAGCAAAAATAAAGGGGCTGTCTCAAAAGCCTATTATCCGCAAATCCCGATAACTATCGGGACACAGAGGAAATGCAAAGTGTCGCAAAGTTAATGCTAACGCATACAGTTCTTTGTGTACTTTGCGTAAATCTTAGCGACCTTTGCGGTTTAAATAATATAACATTTAAGACAGCCCCTTTAAATATCAAATGCTTTTAAGATTAGGACAATCGCTTATCAATATATTTCGAATTCATTAGCCTGGCTACTGCCATGTACGATGGTGTAAAAATTAGCTTGTCGCCAACCTTATACTTACATTTTTGGGTGGTAGCTGGTCCAAGGTCGTAAACGCTCATATCCGATGTTGTGCCTGCAAAACGAATTTCTTTATCTTTTGGCGCTAACTCGTGAATGTCAACATCGAGTAGCCCAAAGTCGACAATTGCTCTGTAGCTTTTATCGTACTTAAGGTGGTCTGTGTCGGAAGTGTGGCCAATATTACCTTCGGTAATTATACCATCGGGGGTTGTTTCCTTTAGCTCAAGTTCAATAATATTGCTTCGGTACTCAAACGTGTCGGTTGTGAGGTCGCGGAATTTTTTGTTGTCAAAAGGGCTGGTTCCCATAAAAGCGCTTTCGCCAATTCTAATATGATTCACATTTTTTGGCATAGCCGACTTTCCAATCAGCGGAAGGGTAATTGAGCTACCTCCCGAAATTAATGGGAGCTTAGTGTTGAACTTAGCCTCGAGAAGCTGCTTGTAAAGCGACATTTGCAGAAGCTTATCGTAAGTTGGCTGAACGCCATACATGCAGCCCAGGTTGGTGCCAATTCCCTCAATATCGATGTTTTCGAGCTGAAAAACTCGTGTATAGAATTCTACCACCTTTTCTCGAAGAATTCCTTCGCGAAGCTCGCCAAGTTCAATCATAATAATTACCCTGTGGCGCTTACCTTGCTTTTTTGCTTCAGCGTTTAGGGCTTCAATGGTTCGAAACGAGGAGTTAAGCGATATGTCGGCATAGGCAACAATCGACTTAATAGTATCCATTGCTGGCGGCTTAATGTACATGGTAACAATTTCGGGGTTAATTTCCTTAATTGTTTTTAGCCCCGAAATGCGTGAGTCGCCAACGCTATGAATTTTTTTAACAATTGGATTGAAGAGTAATTGGCGCAAAAACTCCTTATGTCCCGAAAGAATCTTAACCACTAAAGTCCACTGTACGCAGTGTTTCTCGAAAAGGTGGTTAAGCTTTTCAACATTCTGAAGAATTTTAGTAGACTTAATAACAAGTTCGGCCATTACTATTTTTTCTTTTCGTAGCGCATTTCGGCGTACTTTGTTGTAAAACCAATTCGCTCGTAAAGTCGTTTAGCAGGATTGTCGTACTCAACGTGTAGCTTAACATTTCCCTGCGAACGCTCAATGGCCTCGTTCATAAGCTTAGCACCTATACCTTTTCCGCGAAGGCTCGCATCAACGGCAATGTAAACCAGAATGTTTTCGGGAATAAAGTCTTCCATGCCAGTTCGGTTCATTATTACTACACCAGCAAGTTTTTGGTCGAAATACCCAGCAAGAATAAAGCCGCCCTTCCCTTCTTGAGCTGAAAGGGCGTAGTCGATACACTTGTTTATGGCTACTTTGGTGTCGCGAAATTGGTCGAGGTGGGTGTGTAAAAAGGATACTAATTCTTCGCGAGTAAGGATTTTGCTTAACTCCTGTTCGGAGTTGAATTGTTTAATTGATAGCATAGCTACATTTTTAGTTAGAAAAATTGCTGTTGTTGGTAGGAGCTGAATTCCCACCGCGAGGGTTGTTGTTCAACAGCGGATAAATATTAATTATTACAAATATATAAAAAAAAACGCAACTTGCAAAATACAGATAATGAGGATGTAATAATTCATGCCGATTTTTTGGTGCTTAATTGCTTCAACTTTAAAAAGTTGATAAATCATATAATGGCTATTTGTAAAAGCTTGGATAATAAATAATTTTATAATATTTTAGCATTTTAGTATTTATTGCTAAAGTTAAAAACAATCATTAACCATTTAATAACCCTAAAAAATAAACTATGAGAAAATTAATTTTACTGCCTGCGCTATTAGCGCTTTTAGTTTCTTGCGGAGGCGGAGGCGAAAAGCCATTTACCGAATCGAAAAACGCCGCTGTTTGCGTTTGGGACAACGTTTCACTTAAGGGAACACCCGAAGAAGCAGGCAAATGGCTTTCGGCCATTAGCGTTGGCGAAACGGTGCTGTACCTAAAAGAAACAGCAACCGATGAAACAGGGAAAAAACCCGTAAACTACATTAAGGTTCGACTTAAAGACAGCAAAGAGGGTTGGGTGCAAAGCGATTTTGTGATTCTCGAAAGTCGACCCGCCGCTATTATCGACCAAACACCAATATACTCGCGCCCCGATTTGTTAAACAAAACCGACAAATTTTTTGGTCAAATGGACATTGTTGCAGTTAAAAGCGAAAGCAATGGATTTATTGAAGTAGCTGGGAAACGCACAGAGGGTAAGTGGATTGAAACGGCGTGGATTAAAGACCAGGCTGTAACCTATGCCGATGTTGATATAGCAGTGGCCAAATTTGCCAAAAAAGCCCTAGAAATAAAGGATGAGCCCAATAAAATTAAAGCACTAAACGAAATTACCGACAATCCCGACCTTAAGGAATCAATATTTATTTCGAGGCTAATTGTTGACGACGAGGTTATTGTTGAAGAGCAAGTAGAAGAGACAATAGAAGAAGGCAACGAAGCCGAAACAGAGTAAATACATACATAAACACTTTTTGCCCGAGACGAAACAGGGAATAGATTCGTCTCGGGTTTTTTATTTATTAAAATCGACGACAGGTCAAATCTTTATATGTAATTTTCAATTTATGATAAATTGGCTATAACAATTAGGTGGCAAAAAATTAATTGAAATGTGATTTTGATTTAATACTAGTTGTAAGTAAGATTGATACGATTTAAAATGAATTCTCCACGGAAAAATAAAAACAGCTGTCTATCGTTTTAGTTTAATAGTAAAACAATTGAATGATGCTTATGAATTAGAATCTACTCATTTTTTAACCCTAATGTTTAACCAAATCAATTTAAAAATGAGAAACCTAATTCTTTTGGCGATAGCTACAGTAGCTGTCGTATCATGCACCAACGAAACAATTGAACCAAAACCCAACTACATTCCAATGAAAGTTGGAAACTATTGGATTTACGAAAACTATCAAATAAATGAAGATGGATCTGAAATCAACCTTCAAAAAATCGATAGTGTAATCATTTCGAGAGATACAATTATTAATGGCAACAAATTTTTCATGTTTGAGGGTACATCATACCCAGATCATCATCGGTGGCAAATTCTGCAAATTGTAAGAGATTCTTCAGGATATTTATTGCGTAGTGATGGTCGAGTTATTTTTTCTGACAACAACTTTACCGACATTTTGCATTTAGGCTATTATATTGTAGGTAACGATACTATTTCTTCGTATACATATAAAATGGTTAAACAGCTAGAGCCTTTAACTTTAGGAATTGGCACTTTCAATGTATTGAATTGTATGCTTATTGTTAATTCAGAGAATTACCCAGGTTACCCCAAAGAATTTCCCTATTTTTATGCTGCTAATATAGGAAGGGTGCTATTAACTTGGGGTTTTTCAACTTCCCCAACTAAGTACGAACAACGATTAATTCGTTACAACATTATTGACTAATATTTAATTGAAACTATCAGTTTTTGCCCGAGACGAAAGTATTACCTACTTTCGTCTCGGTTTTTTATACAACTATGAAGAAATCATTGCTTCTCACTTTGTTTCTATTAGCCAATTTCTTGGCTTTTGCTCAGCTACAAACGGCTATCGAAAGCATTAAGTCGCAGTACAACCTTATGGGCATTTCGGTGGTTTCGGCTTGTAATGGGCAAATTACAGGTTCGTACCATTCGGGCTTTAAAGATTATACCAGAAGTCTTTACGTTGATGATAGTACCATGTACCGCATTGCATCAATTTCAAAATTGGTAACTGCCACTGGCCTAATGAAACTTTACGATAAAGGATGTTTTTCGCTCGACGATGATGTGAACGATTACTTAGGCTTTTCACTTCGAAACCCCAACTGGCCAGATGTTCCAATAACATTTCGAATGCTGCTATCGCATACAAGTAGTTTTCAGGATGGTAGTGGGTACAACGGTTTTTTAAGCGCAACATACGGAAATACCAGTCCGCCCAGTATTCAGTCGCTCACAACCTCCGGGGGAACTCACTTTACTTCTAACATGTGGAGAACCGAAATGCCAGGCACTTACTTCGTATACAGCAATGCAAACTATGGATTAGTTGCCACCTTAATTGAGATGCTGAGCAATATCCGTTTCGATATTTTTATGAAAACCGAGATTCTCGATCCTCTGGGCATTTCGGGTTCATTTAATGTTGCAGATATTAAAAATATTGACAATGTAGCGGTGCTTTACCGAAAAAGCGGAGGAGCATGGGTGGCTCAAATCGACAACTACCAAGGGGTAGCACCTAGTCCAATTGATTACTCTAGTTATACCATTGGCACAAATGGATTTGTTTTTTCACCTCAAGGTGGTTTACGATGTTCGGCACTCGATTTAGCAAAAATAATGATGATGCACACAAATGGAGGTGTTTTTGAGGATGAACAAATAATATCAGCATCATCAATAACCGAAATGCACACGCCACAATGGACATACAATGGGAGCAATGGCGATAACTACTACGGACTATTTCGAAGTTGGGGATTAGGGATACAAATAACCACCAACACTCCCATGGGCGACATTGTTTACCCCAATGTTCAAATGTATGGTCATGCCGGAGAAGCCTATGGTTTGATTTCGGATTTATACTTCGACCCAGTGAAGAGGGCAGGAGTCATTTTTCTTACCAATGGCGTATTTAATGGTTACGCTTATGGTGAAAACTCGGCTTTTTACAGGGTCGAAGAAGCGGTTTTCGATGCGGTAAACCAGGGTTCATACGTTAGCTGCTCCACATCCGATGATCCACTCTCTTATATCGAAAAGCCATACTTATACCCAAATCCAGCGAGCCAGTACATCAACATTTCCTCTCCATCTTCGTCTTCGTTCAGTTTTAGTATTGTGGATGCTTTCGGACGGAACTGGTTAATTGGTGAAATAAGTCAAATGAATCAACCCATTGACATAAGTAAATTGCAAAAAGGGATGTATTTTATTCAGTTGTACAATATTCGGAATAATTATGTGCTTCGCGTTCTGAAAAACTAAAGAGGAATGGAGACCTTAAAATGCATTTTGCTACTTTTGAGAACAATGTGCTATGTTAAGTAAGTTGAAACATTTTTATTGAAATGAATACATTATGAACAACAAATACGAACTCGAACTAACTGTGCGCGATTACGAGTGCGACCTACAGGGCATTGTAAATAATGCTGTTTACCTAAACTATCTCGAGCACGCTCGCCATACTTTTTTGTTGGAACGCAAAATCGATTTTGCCAAACTTCATACCGAAGGAGTTGACCTAGTTGTTAGCCGCATTGAAATTGACTATAAGCTCTCGCTTACCAGTGGCGATAAATTTGTAATACAAACGAGCCTCCGGCGTGAAGGGTTTCTTCGGGTTATTTTCGACCAAGAAATACTTCGCCTTCCCGACCGTAAAACAGTGGTAAAAGCCAAGGTAATTGGTGTTGGACTTCGTAATGGCAGACCAATTAAAGTAACCGACATTGAAGGCTTTGAGGGAATTGAGGCGCAGTAAAAGCACAAATTTCAAATCCGCAAGAAAAAATAATACAAATCGCAGAGCCGAGATAGTTATTGGAGAGAGAACCGCAGAGTTTGTTTTTCTTTACCCCCCTATCTTGCTGCCCTGCTAATGCAAATACATTGCGCCCCCCTTCACGAAGGGGAGTAGCATGGACCATTGGCAAAGCAAAAATACTAACTGGGGGGGTATTGTATTTCTCTTTTTGATGAATTATCAGATAATCCGCAAGTAGTATAATACTAATCGCAGAGAAACCCGCTACCGCACGATTGGCTACGCTGAGTTCGCAAAAAACGCTCGGTTGTATCGTTTAGTCTTACAATACTTCTCTGCCTCACAAAAGAACTCTGCAATAAAACTTTTCAAATTATTCGACCCCAGCTGGGCATAGCCGTCAAGCTAACAGTTGCAAGTCATTGATAATGAGTG
>DDWL01000061.1 GCA_002345675.1 Bacteroidales bacterium UBA2287
TAGGCAAAAATGATGAAGTCAGGAAGAAAAGAAAATAGAATGAACTCTGGAGTTTCTATAATTGTTGGGAAAGCATGCTTAACCTGACGGCTATGGATAGTTATCGGGATTTGCGAGAACCCCGAAGGGCTCAACGAAGTTAAAAAAAACCGAGAAACGGTCTTTAATTACTGGAGTTTATATTAAACTCTAAGTAAACACCTACTATAAAAGACTGATTAGC
Source organism: Bacteroidales bacterium UBA2287 (assembly GCA_002345675.1). GTDB lineage: Bacteria > Bacteroidota > Bacteroidia > Bacteroidales > Tenuifilaceae > UBA2287. The sequence goes on from DDWL01000061.1 coordinate 224, forward strand.
ACTGTTTATCGAGGAATATAGCGCGAAATACGTTTAGCCAGTCGTTTAAACTTGAAAAGTTCAATGTATGTGTTTACTATGTGAAAAAAGTTGGTTAACAGCGTATTGTAAAGTATAAACGACATTAGCCAAAGAATTCCAATATTAAACCAAAGGGTGTCAATTACTAATTTGCCAATTCGTTTAACTGGCGCAAAAAGAGGGGCTCTGCCGTTTGTAGCCGTAGGAACCGCATATCCAGTATTGTATTGTCGAATAAAGCGATTTTTGTTAATCGCAATTTTTCTTAGTTCCCTCTTATTTAGCACTAAATCTTCAATTGCTCTGTTGTGGTTTATGCGTTTTAATTTTAATACAGCATCGGCACTTCCTAGTTTTGTAGTTAGCTTCTTAAAGTGCTCATCCTTTTCGTTATTATACTTGTTGAATTGGTTTAGGTAGCCTTGCTTTATTTCAGTTAATAAGGATTTTATGGTTTCAATTCTGCTAATTGAAATAGTGCTGTAATTCAAAAGTGAAGTGTCAGGAAATGCAATACCATTTAAAGGATAATCTCTTTTTAGTAACGAAAGCTCATTTTGTATTAACTTAAGGTCGTTCTGTGTTCTTACTGTAACCCTTTCTGTTACTATGCTTTTGGCTGCTTCGTCGAGTTTAATTTCGAGTTGAGGTATTAGGAATGTAGCAATGTACGAGTTATTCGATAGTTGCTGATCGTATTCAAAAAACTCTTTATTAAATTTATTTTTCTTGAAATGCTCCACGCAAAGTGCTTCGTAAGCCCAGCGGGTTGGCATTATATCGGCTGTTATGGGAACGTATTCGGGGTGCATTATTACACGATGCAACTTATTGTAGTTAACCACAACTCCGCTCATAAGGAGCATTGGAATCATTATTAACGGAATTGTTACATATATGGCAACTACCGAGTTTAGCGCAGCCGAAATGTTTAGTCCAATTAGGTTAGCACAAACCGATGTTGAAAATAGTATTAGCCAAGTGGTTAATAGCGAGTCGTTTATTTCGAGAATGTAGTTGCCTATAACTACAAATTGTAACGACTGAATTGCCGAATAAATAAGCAGCGTAAACACTTTAGAGTTTATATAACTGAAGTAACTAAGGTTCAAGAACTTTTCGCGTTTTCGAACTTTCCTATCGCGAATTATTTCTTCGGCACTCATGGTTAAACCCAAAAAAAGCGCTGCAATTACGCTCATAAAAAAGTATGCGGGTATATTCTCGTTTTCGCTAAATATATAGGCGTTAGGGTTGTTTAGCGTGCCTGCAATAAATTTCGAAAAGAAGCTTAGAATTAGAGCCAGAAGGGGTGCTTCGAAGAGGCTAATCGATATAAATTGGCTATTTGCCAACTTGCTTAGTAAATTTCGACGGAAAAATAGCCAGGTTTGCTTCCACCTATTGGGTATGCTGAAGTTATTTTCGGGCAGCTGGGTAGGGGCTATTTTTTCGGTAAAATGAAGCTTACTTTCAATATTATTCTTGTATAAATCGTACCACTCCTTAGCGGGTCGCTTACGTTTACGCGTAAGTTTACCGTACTCGTTTACCACACGGGCTTCAACAACTCTTAGTATTTGCTCGGTGTTTATATTTCCGCAGCTAAGGCATTCGCTTTCTTCGGGTTTAAGGTAGTTGCCCTCATGCTTAAAGTAAACAACCGCATCCATTGGGTTTCCCTGAAAAATAACCCTTCCACCTTGGTCCATTACAATAATCTTATCGAACAGCTTAAACGTGTCCGACGAGGGTTGGTGTATGTTTACAATTACCAGCTTTCCTTTAAATGTTTGCTTTTTAAGTAGAAGTAGAATACGCTCCGAGTCGAACGACGATAGCCCCGATGTGGGCTCGTCGACAAAAAGAACTGCAGGTTCGCGAAGCAGCTCCATGGCAATATTTAAGCGTTTTCGTTGCCCACCGCTTATGAACTTCATTAGTGGATTGCCAACCTTTAAGTCCTTTGCTTCAAACAGGTCGAAATCCTTTATAGTTTCTTCAACAATCTTTTCAATTTGCTCTTCGCTGTAATTGCTAAAGCAAAATTTTGCGCTAAAGTAAAGGTTTCGGTAAACCGTTAGGTCTTCAATAAGTAGGTCGTCCTGAGGCACGTAGCCAATTACCCCCTTTAACTTTTTGTTATTATCGTTTATATCGTATCCATTAACAATTACATTGCCCAAGGCAGGCTTAATGTTTCCATTTAAAAGGTTAATTAGGGTCGATTTTCCAACTCCGCTTCCGCCTACAATTCCAATAAATTGTCCCGATTCGGCTTCGAATGAAAAAGGGTGAAGCCCGTCGTTGCTACCTTTGTAGCGGTAGCTAATATTAAGTGCCGAAAGCCGAACCTTAGCCCTTTTCGAACTTAAAAAGAAAACTCCAAGTATGTTGCTGTAGTAAATTGGTTCAATTCGAGAGCCACGAATTACCGAACCGGCAGCGAAAATGTATGCCCGCTTTGGTTTTATAAGTCGGCTATTTAAAAAGAATTCGTTGTCGCCAAAAAATTTGACTAAAAGAGTGTTGGTGCTAGGAATACGTAGGAAAAAGAATTGCGACCCCTTAGTTCTATGGTATAGATACTTAATGCTACTATTAAATTCGCTTTTGTTCTCGCTTACCTGCAATATTTTCGAAACCAATGGCATAGCTTCAGGGCTTTGAGCCAAAATAAAGTCCTTTCCGCTGCTAAACTCCTCGAGCGAAATGTTGAATTCGCCCGAAATAACTTGAATAAGTTCAATCGATTTTTCAGTTATATAACCTGTATCGCCAATAAACTCGATTAGTTGAAGGGTAAGCCAAACCTTTTGGTGCTGCTCGAATTCAGTATTTATTTGCTTGCAAATTGCTGAAATTGAGTGGTGAATAATTTCATCGGGTGTTTGCGCAAACTCATTATTATCAGTCGACAGGTCGGAAAAAACCGCCGATCCAATTTCGTCGAGGTACTCTCTAATTTCATCCTTGCCAAAATCCTTTTCGAGAAACGAAGCAATAACATTAATGGCGTTTGGCGACAACCCTTTTTGCTCGGGCTCCACCACAACAAAGAACAGTTTTATAAGCGCCCTTACAAGCGATTCGTTCATGTTACTGCTTATTTAGTTGAATTAGAAAATGTTAAATGGGTCGAGTATAGCTTCAACTACGGTTTCATCTTTATCAATTGGTCGTGAAGGAATAATGGTAAGAACTGGGATTTCTGATTCGTTAATAATGTGGTTGGCAAATGCCCCGATGTAGTAATCGCGAATGCGCCCTTCCCTGTGGGTCATAAGCATTATAAGGTCGGCATTTATTTCGTTTGAATAGTTAAGTACCTGTTCCCAATCGTCGGCTTTCGCTTTTGGAAATAACTTAAGGGAACACTTAACTCCGTTCGAAACGAGTTCGGTTTGCACACGTTTCATTTTACGGTAAATTCTACTTTTTTGCATTAAAATGCCACCTGTTAAAACCGACACAACATGAATGTGTGAGCCAAAGTACTTGCTAAAGGCTATAGCGCTGGCAACTTTTTCGCGTGTTTCTTTTGTTAAGTCGAGTGGGAGTATAATAGTTTTGTAGCCTATTGTATGCTCGCCTTTAACCGAAATAACCGGGCACGACGACTCACTAATAACATGAATTGCATTAGATCCAAGGTATTTTTTAATTCCTTTATTTGCCCCGTTTTTCCCCATAACAATAAAACGAGCGCTAATTTCTTTCGCTTTATATACTATTCGTTCGTAGGTTTTTCCAGTTTCAATAAAGTAGCTAATGTTTAACCCCGATTCCTCCGAAGCATTTTTTGCTATTTGATTTAAACGTGCATCAACTTCGGCTTTTACCTTGTCGAGATTGGTTGATAAAAACCCCGAAAAAATATCGCTCGATTCAATTACGTATAGCAAATCAATTTCGGCATTAATAAACCTTGCCAAATCGTAGCATTGGTGAAGTGCAATTAGCGATTGCTCGTGAAAATCGATGCAAACGAGTATTCTATTTTTCTTTTTCCTATTCATAGTCGGAGGATTTAGCAATAATTTGTAAAAATACAAAAACCTCAATTTATATTGGCTAATTCATTCCTTTAAAAAGAATAGCGTTGGTGATTTATATCACTAAGTAGTTTAAATTCCATTTAGGTCATTTTTAAGTATTAAAATTCTCAGGTAACTACTTTGTAACTAATTGTTTATTTATATTTTTTTTAATTTTATAATGAATTTATAAAGGGATTACATGAAAAACGTCATAAAAAAAATCTATATTTATGCTTCTATTTGCGCTTCAAAAAAGAACTAAAAGATAGATAATCAATAATATAATCAGAAACCCCAAAAAATTAGGGAGGAATGCTATATGCAGAACAAACTTCAGGAGTTAACCGAAAAAATTTACAAAGAGGGCCTAAATAAAGGTACCGAAGAGGCAAATCAAATTTTGGCTAAAGCCAAAGATGATGCAGCACGAATAGTTGCCGATGCAAAAAAACAGGCCGAACAAATTGTGTTGCAGGCTCGTAAAGAGGCCGACGACTACAAAAAAAATGTTGAAACCGAAACGGCCATTTCAGTTCGTCAGGTTTTTAGCGGTTTAAAGCTCGATATAGCTAAACTTATCGAAACCGAAGTGCTTAAAGCACCCGTTGTTGATGCGCTTAAGGATGCCGAGTTTTTGAAAAATATAATCGAGTCGGCCATAACCAATTGGAATAAAGCCGAGTCGGAGAGCATTTCGCTTAATTTATTAGTTCCTGCCAATTTGCATACTGCAATGAGCGAACACTTTAACCAAAAAGCCTTAGCAAAATTAAATGTTGGCTTAAATATTATTGCCGACAATAACATTGGCTACGGTTTTAAAATTGGACCTCAGGACAATAGCTACATAATTAACTTTACCGAAAATGATTTCGAAGCTCTCTTTAGGGAGTATGTTCGTCCTCGAATTGTAAATATGCTTTTTGGAGGGAAGTAGTATGAGCCAAAACTACTACTACTTGGTAGCAGGGCTCCCCGATCTATTCCTCGATCAGGAAACGAAAGATTTCAATATCGAACGAATCATCGAAGAATTTCGAGAGCACCTAAGTCCTAAGGATTACGAACTCATTGAGTTCATAAATCTTCCATACGATAATGAGAACTTCCTAAATGCAGTGTTAAAACGCAAAAGGGAATTTTCACCAATGGGTAAGTTTGGCAAGGAACTTTACGAGGACCTGAACGAGAATATTTCTGAATTTCCCAAGTATTTTCAGGAATTCTATGCCAATTACACTGGTAAGGTTTTAGATGAAGATGCTGCCGAGGAACCCGAAGACATTTTCGAAGGCGAAAGGATTGAAAAGGGTTCCGAAGTTCGCTTTAACGAGCTCTTTTTTGCCTATGCGGGCAAAAACAAAAATTGGTTTGTAAATAAATGGTATTCGTACTTACTCGAATTACAAAATATACTTACCGCAATTACATGCCGAAACAAAGGTATTGAAGTTGAAGCCCATTTAGTTGGAAAGGGCGAAACTCAGGAATCCCTTGCCCGAAGCCAAGCCCCCGATTTTGGTCTAAAACGCGATATCGATTATATCGATAGGCTAATTTCCATTACCGAAATTCCCGATATTATTGACAGGGAGCGTCGAATCGATTTGCTTAAATGGGATATGGTAAACGAGCTTACCCTTTGGGAGTATTTTAGCACCGAGTTTGTTCTTGGTTTTATGGTAAAAGCGCAAATAGTTTACCGTTGGAGTAAACTCGACCCAAAAGTAGGTCAGGAAATGTTCGCAAAACTTATGGACGACCTTAGGAAGACCTTTGCAATGCCAACAGAACTCAGTAAATAATAGCTAATAACCTAATATTACAATGAAAACTAACGGAAAAGTAATTGGAATCATTGCAAACCTCGTGGTTGTTGAGGTGGACGGTCCGGTTGCCCAAAATGAGATATGCTACATTAATCGAAACGGAGTTCGCCTAATGGCCGAAGTCATTAAAATTGTAGGGAAATTTGCCTACGTTCAGGTTTTCGAAAGCACTCGTGGGCTTAAGGTTAACAGTCCTGTTGAGTTTGAAGGGCATCTACTTGAGGTCGATTTGGGCCCAGGCTTGCTCTCGAAGAACTACGATGGGTTGCAGCACGATTTAGCCAAAATGGATGGTATATTCCTTAAACCAGGCGACTATACCGAAGCGCTCGACTACGATGTTGACTGGGATTTTACCCCTCTTGCAAAAGTAGGCCAAATGGTAGTTGCTGGCGATTGGCTTGGCGAAGTTCCCGAAAATTGGCTTACCCATAAAATAATGGTGCCCTTTAAGTTTACCGATACTTACAAAGTTAAATCGATTGCGTCCGAAGGCAAGTACAAGGTTTTAGACACCATTGCAGTTGTAACCGACTCGAAGGGAAACGACATTAATGTTACAATGGTACAGAAATGGCCTGTTAAAAAGGCTATTACCTGCTTTAAAGAAAAGCCACGTCCCTTTAAAATAATGGAAACTGGTGTTCGCGCAATCGACACGTTTAACCCAATTGCCGAAGGTGGAACAGGCTTTATTCCTGGTCCATTTGGTTGCGGCAAAACTGTGCTTCAGCACGCCATTTCGAAGCAAGCCGAAGCCGATCTTATTATTATTGCTGCTTGCGGCGAACGTGCCAATGAGGTGGTTGAAATATTTGCCGAGTTTCCTCACCTCGACGACCCTAGAACTGGTCGTAAGCTAATGGAGCGCACAACAATTATTGCAAACACGTCGAATATGCCAGTGGCATCGAGGGAAGCTTCGGTTTATACAGCAATGACCATTGCCGAGTATTACCGATCAATGGGAGCGAAGGTGCTGCTTTTGGCCGACTCAACCTCTCGCTGGGCACAGGCTCTTCGCGAAATGAGTAATCGCCTCGAGGAATTACCTGGTCCCGACGCATTCCCTATGGACCTTCCAGCAATTATTTCAAACTTCTATTCCCGTGCTGGTTTAGTATACCTTAATAATGGAGAAATGGGGTCGGTAACCTTTATCGGAACTGTATCGCCTGCTGGTGGTAACCTAAAGGAACCTGTTACCGAGTCGACTAAAAAAGCCGCTCGCTGTTTCTACGCTCTTTCGCAGCAACGCGCCGACAGCAAGCGTTACCCAGCCATCGACCCAATGGATTCGTACTCGAAATACCTCGAATATCCTGAGATTAAGGAATACCTCAACAAAACAATTTCCGAAACTTGGGTTGAAACGGTAATGCGTGCCAAAAACTATGTTCAACGAGGTAAAGAAGCTTACGAGCAAATCAATATCCTTGGCGACGACGGTGTACCCCTCGAGTATCACGACCGTTTTTGGAAAGCTGAGCTAATCGACTTTATCATTCTTCAACAGGATGCATTCGATAAAATTGACTCAAGTTGCCCTCTTGCTCGCCAAAAATTTATGCTCGAATTGGTTATGGGTATTTGTGCAACTAATTTTTCATTCCAATCATTCGACGATTGCTCATCAACATACAAGAGGATGATAAACGCTCTTAAGCAAATGAACTACTCAATTTTCGAAAGCGATGAGTACTTTAAATACGAAAAAGAGGTAAACGTAATTATAAACGAAAGAAAAGTTGAATAATGGAAACTAAAGCTTTTCAGAAAGTATATACCCAACTCCTTGGCATAACCAAGGCAACCTGTTCGCTTAAAGCACAGGGAGTTGCTAACGAAGAGTTGGCTATGGTAGACGGCAAACTGGCTCAGGTTGTTAAAATTTATGGCGATATGGTAACCCTTCAGGTTTTTGGAGGTACCGAGGGAATTCCAACCAATGCAGAGGTAGTTTTCTATGGACATCCACCTCAACTTAAAGTTAGCGACGACCTTGCAGGCCGTTTCTTTAACGCATACGGACAACCGCTGTTTGGTGGTACCGAGGTTGAGGGTATTTCGCGCGAAATTGGTGGTCCATCGGTTAACCCGCTAAAGCGTAAACAGCCTTCGGAATTAATCGCTACAGGTATTGCAGGTATCGACCTTAACAATACGCTGGTAACAGGACAAAAAATTCCATTCTTTGCCGACCCCGATCAGCCCTTTAATCAGGTTATGGCAATGGTTGCCCTTAGGGCACAGGCCGATAAGATTATTCTTGGTGGTATGGGTTTAACCAACGACGACTTCCTTTTCTTTAAAAATGTTTTTGAAAATGCTGGTGCACTCGACCGTATTGTTTGCTTTGTAAACACAACCGAGCAGCCTCCTGTTGAGCGTCTTTTGGTACCCGATATGGCCTTAACCGCTGCCGAGTACTTTGCCGTTGAAAAACAGGAGAAGGTTTTGGTTCTACTAACCGATATGACCCTTTACGCTGATGCGTTGAGTATTGTGTCGAACCGTATGGATCAAATTCCTTCGAAGGACTCGATGCCTGGATCTCTTTACTCCGATTTGGCTAAAATTTACGAAAAGGCAGTGCAGTTCCCCGATGGTGGTTCAATTACCATTATTGCAGTAACTACCCTTTCGGGTGGCGATATTACTCACGCAATTCCCGATAATACAGGATATATTACCGAAGGTCAGCTATTTCTACGTACCGATTCCGATACAAATAAGGTTATTGTCGACCCATTCCGTTCGCTATCGCGACTAAAACAGCTGGTAATTGGCAAGAAAACCCGCGAGGATCACCCTCAGGTTATGAATGCTTCAATTCGTCTTTACGCCGATGCTGCAAATGCCAAAACGAAACTCGAAAACGGTTTCGATTTATCCGATTACGACGAGCGTTCGCTAAAGTTTGCCCACGATTATTCAATTAAGCTACTTGCCATTGATGTTAACGTTGAGATTGACACAATGCTTAACACCGCTTGGGAACTGCTTGCCAAGTACTTTACAAAAGCCGAAGTGGGAATACGTAACGAATTAGTTCAGAAATATTGGCCTAATAATCAGTAATTGAAATTATTATGGCAATTAAATTTCAGTTCAATAAAACATCGTTACACGACCTAAATAAGCAGCTTAAGGTTCGCGTAAGGGCTTTACCTACTCTTAAAAACAAGGAGTCGGCTCTGCGCGTTGAGGTTAAGCGTGCAAAGGATAGGGTACTTGAACTCGAACAGCAACTCGAACAGCGCATTACTCAGTACGAGTATATGGTTTCCCTTTGGGGCGAGTTCGAGCGCGACCTTATTCGGGTTGACGATGTTAAATTAGGGGTTATTAAAATTGCTGGTGTACGAATTCCTATTTTACATGAGGTTATTTTTTCGGTTAAGGATTTCAGCATCTTTGCACGTCCATTCTGGTATTCCGAAGGAGTCGAAATTCTTAAGGAACTTGCCAAAGTAGGCATCGAAAGCGAATTTTATATCGAGAAGGTACGTTTGCTCGACTACGCGCGCAAAAAAACAACCCAAAAGGTTAACCTCTACGAAAAGGTACAAATACCCGGCTACGAGGCTGCTATAATGAAAATTAAACGTTTCCTTGAGGACGAAGAGAATCTCTCGAAATCATCGATGAAGATAGTTAAGAAACGTTACGATAATATGGAGGTTGAGTCATGATAGTCCCAATGCACAAATACGCCTTTTTGGTGTACCATCGCGACTTCGAGGCTTTTCTAATTAAACTTCAGGAGTTGGGAATGATCGACATCGAAAAGCAGTCGCGTACAATTTCCGACGATGAACGTGCCTTAATAGCCCTAATTAATAGGTACACATTAGCTATTAGGGATTTAAAAGTCCGTAATGTTACTATTACGGAGGTAGACTCAATGGCCTCGGAATTAGTTGTAAATGAGTTCGAAGCTATTATTAAAGAGAAAGAGCAGGTTGATAATGCTATTCGTAAGTCGCAGAAGGATTTAAGCGATGTTCGCCCATGGGGTAGTTTCGATACTAATCTGTTGAAAACATTAACCGAAAGGGGATTACGAATACGTTTCTACATTACTAACGAGAAGTCGTTTACCGAAAATTTACTTGAGGAGTATTCCATTGAGGTTATAAACAGGGAGGCCGGGCAGGTTTACTTTGTTTGGGTTCAGGAAAACGACGAGGTTTTGCCTATTGATGCAGTTGAAGTTAAGGCTCCATCATTCTCATTCTCTGAAAAGGAAAGCGAGATTTTATCGCTCCGCGAAAGGATTGAAAGCATTGAGAATAGGTTAGAGCAGCTTGCAAACTATGTTCTTCAGCTTGAGAATACTAAAAGTGAACTTGTAAACCGATTGGAGTTTAATTCGGTACATCAAAGTGCCGACAGGCAAGCCGATGAGAAACTAATGGTGCTTCAGGGATGGGTTCCCCGTCCGCGAAACGACGAATTTGTTAAGTTTCTCGAAAGCGAAAGTATTATATATTTAACCGAAAGGGCACAAAAAACCGATAATGCTCCAATACTTCTTAAAAATAATAGGTTTGCCCGTCTTTTTGAGCCTATAGGTAGCTTATTTACAAGCCCAACCTATGGCGAAATCGACTTAACGCCAATGTTTGCGCCATTTTTCATGATGTTCTTTGGCTTTTGCCTTGGCGATGCAGGCTATGGCTTAGTTATGCTTTTGGGTGCTTCTCTTTACAAACTAAAAGCAAAAAAAGAGTTTCGTCCAATTCTTTCATTAGTTCAATGGTTAGCTGTTTCAACCGTTATTTTTGGCATCATTACTGGCACCCTTTTCGGAATATCTCTAATTAAAGTCGATTGGCCTATGCTTGCAAAGTATAAGTCGATCTTTCTCGACCAAAATCAGCTGTTTCGCCTTGCTTTAATTATTGGCGCAGTTCAAATTGTTTTTGGAATGTTTGTAAAAGCTGCGAACCAAATTCGACTTTGGGGTTGGAGGCATTCCATTTCTACTTTTGGATGGCTGTTACTTTTAATTGGTAGCGCAGCAATTTATGGGTTATCCCTATGGAAGCCCGAGACCGTAAAATTGCTTGGGCTTGAACATCAAATATTACTTGGCGTTGCTGGGATTGGAATATTCTTCTTTAATAGCCCAGGAAAAAATCCGTTTGTAAATTTTGGACTTGGTATTTGGGACAGCTACAATATGGTAACAGGCCTTTTTGGCGATGTGCTTTCGTACATTCGTCTTTTTGCATTGGGTTTATCGAGTGCAATTCTCGGAAATGTGTTTAACAGCTTAGCTTTTGGTATGGCTCCCGATATACCTGTACTTGGTGCAATTGTTACAATAATAATACTGGTTGCTGGTCACTCAATAAACCTGTTTATGGCTGCACTTGGCTCATTAGTTCACCCAATGCGTTTAACCTTTGTTGAATTCTATAAAAACTCTGGTTTTATTGGAGGCGGCAAATCGTATCAACCTTTTCAAAAACAAGAAACTAAATAAAACAACTAAATCAATTAACTTAAATCACAATTAAACTGAACGTTATGGAACCAATTATTTTTGCTTATCTCGGAATCGGAATTATGATCATCCTATCGGGTGTTGGTAGCGCTTTTGGTGTTACTATTGGCGGTAATGCTTCAATTGGAGCAATGAAAAAAGATCCAACTGCATTTGGTAACTATATGATTTTGAGTGCACTTCCAGGCACGCAGGGTTTATACGGTTTTGCAGGTTACTTTATGCTTGCCGAATATTTAGTGCCAGGTATGACATGGGCTTCGGCTGGTGCAATTTTTGGCGCTGGTATAGCAATGGGATTTGTAGGTTTATTCTCTGCTATTCGCCAAGGTCAGGTTAGTGCTAATGGTATTGCTGCTATTGGTTCGGGCCATAAGGTGTTTGGTAATACTATGATTCTAGCCGTATTCCCTGAACTTTATGCAATTATTGCCCTTGCTGCAGTATTCCTAATTGGCAATTCGCTTGCAGTTTAAACGAAAGCTCAAAGATGTAACGAAACCTCTGCTTTTCAGCAGGGGTTTTTTGTTGATGTAAACCAAGCATTAACCACGCAATTATTGTAGTTTATCATAAAATGCTTGCCATATAGATTAATTCAATATAAATTTAAAACTCACGTATTAAAATTGCATTATATTTGGATTTAAACTTAACCCCAAAGCGATGTCAAGTGAAATTATAAATGCATTCATTCCGGTAGTTATTGGTTTACCCGTAGGTTTACTAATAATTAGGTCTGTATTTAAAGGATCAATTCTATTTTATATAACTGGTTTGTGGTTGTCGTCGATGCTTGTAATTGCGTTGGCAACTAACCTAAAGTACTTATATCCTGACTATTTTCCGGTTTATATAAGTACGACACTTGGCATAGGGTATGCAACTTATTGCGTTTATTTAGTAAGCAAAAAAATTCAAAAACCGCTTAATAATACCATTTCAAATCTCGAGAAATTATCGCAAGGCGATTTAAATATAAGGATTGATAATGAACATGAACATAGCGCAGATGAGATGGGTAGGCTTACTCGTGGCATTAGGTTACTTAGCGATAAGTTTAAGGAAGTTATTGAGGGAATTACCGTTGCTTCGGAAGAAATTGAGAATGCAGGAGAGCAGCTCAGCGCAAGTTCATTAGTACTATCCGATGCGGTAAACCAGCAGGCATCGTCGCTCGAGGAGATATCGGCAACAATGGAGCAAATAGTATCGAGCATTCAGCAAAATGCCGATAATGCTATAGAGACCGAGGGAATTGCAACAAATTCGAGCAAAAGCCTTGAAGAGGGGAACAAATCGACAAATATTGCTCTTGACTCGATGAAGGAGATTGCCGAAAAAATATCGATTATTAACGACATTGCGTTTCAAACAAACCTCTTGGCGCTTAATGCTGCTGTTGAAGCGGCTCGTGCTGGCGATCAGGGTAAAGGTTTTGCCGTTGTTGCAGCAGAAGTCCGCCGTTTAGCCGAAAGGAGTAGTTTAGCTGCTAGCGAAATTATGGCTGTATCGAAAAGGGGCTCCAACGTGTCGGAGCAAGCTCGTGAGTTAATGAATAAAAGTTTGCCCGAAATACGCAAAACGGCCAATTTGATTCAGGAAATTTCTGCAGCAAGCCTCGAGCAAAAATCGGGCTCAATGCAGGTTAATGAGTCGGTTCAGAATTTGAATGGAATTACACAACAAAACGCTGCAGCTGCCGAGGAATTAGCAGCAAATGCCGAGGAACTTACTGCAAAATCGAAGCACTTAACCGATTTGATTTCGTTTTTCAGGATTTAATCGAAGTCCTCGTTAACCCTTCTTTTGGGAGCGTGGGTGAAACCTTAAAATTGTATCTTTTAGGTAAACGCTATCGAGATGTGTGTATATTTCGGTAGTTGTAATCGATTCGTGACCAAGCATCTCCTGTATAACCCTTAAATCGGCACCGCCCTCAACCAAATGGGTTGCAAACGAATGGCGAAACGAGTGAGGGCTAATTTTCTTTTTAACTCCCGCATTTTTTGTTGCTGCCTTTACAATGGTAAAAATCATTTCGCGGGTTAGTTTTTTCCCTCTACGATTAAGAAATACAATATTCTCCGAATCCTTTTCAATTTTTGGTAGGCTATGCCTGTCGGGCATATAGTTACCAATTTCTTTAATGGCCTTGCGGCCAATGGGCACAATTCGTTCCTTGTCGCCCTTACCAACAACCCTTATAAAACCTTGCTCAAAGTCCAAATCGGTAATCCTAAGCGATACCAGTTCCGATACTCTAAGTCCGCAGCTGTAAAGGGTTTCAATAATAGCACGATTTCTATGCCCCTCGGGTTTACTTAAGTCGAACGATTCAATTATCGAGTCAATTTCCTCAATGCTAAGTACATCGGGAAGTTTTCGGGTCATTTTTGGCCCTTCAATTAGTTCAGTTGGGTCATTTTCAATTACTTCTTCTATTAAAAGGTACTTAAAAAACCCTTTTACGCCCGAAATGCGCCTTGCCTGCGAGCGATGATTTAAGCCTTTGGAGCGTATATGCTCCAAAAATAGACTTATGTCCTCGCCAATAAGTTCCTCGGGTTCTTTTTTGAGTTGCTCTTCGGCAAATTGCCCCAACTCTTTAACATCGTGGGTATACGCACTTACCGAATTTTTCGAAAGCGATTTTTCTAAACGTAAAAAACGCGTATAATCCTCAATGGCGTGGCTCCAGCTCATGTTTTACTATTTACTACAAATATAGCACTTACAACGTTTGCTTCAAATTAACGAAAGAGTAGCATGCACTAATATGTCGTATGGGTTTCATTACTATCTTTGCACCATTAAAATATAAAACTTATGCTTAAACGAACCAAAATTGTTGCCACCATATCCGATAAGAAATGTGATGTTGAGTTTATTCGCGAGCTCTTTGAGGCTGGAATGAATGTGGTTAGGCTTAATACTGCACACCAGTCGTTGGAACAATCGAAAAAGGTTATCGATAATGTCCGTGCAGTTTCAGAACGAATTGCAATTTTAGTTGATACAAAGGGTCCTGAGATTCGTACCTCGGCCGAGGGTTGCGAAGTTATTGTAGATTGTGGCACCGAGATTAGGGTTTATGGCGATCCACATGGTGCTTCGGGTGGCAGTAAACTGTACGTTACCTACGAACATTTTGTTCGCGATATTCCTGTTGGTAGTTTAATTCTTATCGACGATGGCGAAATTGAAATAGAAGTACTATCGAAGGAGAGCGACTGCCTTGTTTGTAAAGCAAGCGATAAGGGTGTTATTAAAAATCGAAAAAGTGTTAATACACCTAATATATCTATAAATCTTCCTTCAATTTCTGAGAAGGATAAGCTGTTTATCGATTTTGCCATTGAAAACAATCTCGATTTCATCGCGCACTCATTCGTTCGCGATAAAGAGGATATTATTGCGCTGAAGAATATTTTGGAACAGAAAAATAGCCCAATTAGGATTATTGCCAAAATTGAAAATCAGCAGGGAGTCGATAATATTGATGAAATTTTAGAGCATACCTATGGAATAATGGTTGCCCGTGGCGACCTTGGTATTGAAATTCCTGCCGAAAAAATTCCAGTAATTCAGCGAATGATTCTTCGCAAGTGCATCGAAAGGGCAAAGCCTGTTATTATTGCAACCCAAATGCTGCATAGCATGATTGAGCACCCACGCCCAACACGCGCCGAAGTTAGCGATGTGGCCAACGCCATTTACCAACGCACCGATGCCTTGATGCTTAGTGGCGAAACTGCTTACGGAAAATATCCTGTTGAAGCAGTAAAAACAATGACCCGAATTGCCCAAAGTATTGAGCCAAACCTTCAGCCCGATAAGGATTTAAAGTTACTTATTTCGAAAAATGAAATTACAGCAGCTCTTGCCGAAAGTGCTGTTCGAAATTGCTGCTCTCTTCCAGTTGAAGCAATTATTACCGATACGCTTACGGGTCGAACCGCTCTTTACCTAGCAGCATTTAGAGGTGTTACTCGAGTTTATACAATGTGCTATAAACCAACAGTAATGCGCCAACTAGCTTTAACTTATGGAATTTATGCCGATACAATGGAACTTCATAATACTCGCGATAGCTTTCTTTCAGAGGCCATATCGTTTATTGAGAGTAAAGGAAAGGTAAAACCCGACGATTTAGTGCTTGTAATTGGGGGTAGTTTTGGACCTACTAATGGCGCTTCGTTTATGGAAATTAGTGAGGTTCGCAATTTACTAAATAGGCATTACTAATTTCACACTCAAATTCTCTTTGTTTTTGATAAGTACATAATACAATTATCGTTTTGTAGGTTATAACTATTAGTTACCGCCAAGCCTAAGAAAGATACCACAGCGGTAATTTTGCAATGAAAAAAATATAATAATTAACTGTCCACTCACAACCGACTGAAGGGGGCTCGTGAACTCCTTTGAAATAAAAATATCTGTGAGTAAAACAACACATTTGCAAGCCCCGACCCATTCCGATTGTAAATAGAGACAAAAGAGTTGCTTACTAGCCGACGCTCTTGCAGATAATTGTATATTTTTGGATTAATAAAAAACCTGATTTTTAGAAAATGGAAAAAAATAAATCCCAAATAATTATATACCAAACCGAAAATGGAGAAACAAAATTAGATGTTCGTTTTCAGGACGAAACAGTTTGGCTTTCCCAAAAGTTAATGGCTGAATTATTTCAGACCACTTCGCAAAATATTACCATTCACCTTAAAAATATATTTGAAGAAGGAGAATTGGACGAAGGAGCAACTTGTAAGGATTTCTTACAAGTTCAAAAAGAAGGTTCACGAGAAATTAAACGAACACAAAAGTTTTATAATCTTGATGCCATAATATCAGTTGGTTACCGCATTAAATCTCACGTAGCCACGAAATTTCGACAATGGGCAACCCATCATATAAAAGAGTATATTGTAAAAGGTTTTGTACTGGATGATGAACGATTAAAAAATCCGGATTTACCTTTCGATTATTTCGAAGAACTTGAAAGACGGATACAGGACATCCGCACATCGGAAAAACGATTTTATCGTAAAATAACAGATATTTATGCTACAAGTGTTGATTATGACCCGACACTTGATATAAGTATTGATTTTTTCAAAACAGTACAAAATAAATTACACTGGGCAATTACAGGTCAAACCGCTGCTGAAATAATTAGCCTGAGAGCCGATAGTACAAAAGAGAATATGGGCTTAACCAATTGGAGAGGTGATAAAATAAGAAAAACAGATGTTACCATTGCCAAAAATTATTTAAACGAGAATGAATTGTCCTCACTAAACAATTTAGTTGAACAATACTTAATTTTCGCTCAAGGACAAGCACAGCGTAGGATTCCAATGTATATGAATAATTGGATTGATAAATTAAACGGATTTTTAACCTTGAATGATAGGGAGATTTTAACCAATGCAGGCTCAATCTCACACGGATTAGCAAAAGAAAATGCGGAACGAGAATATGAAAAATATAAAGATTATGAGCAAAAAATGATATCAGAAGGTGATTTTGAAAAAGCAATAAGAAAATTAGAAAATAAAAAGAAGAAATAAAAGCCTACGCTTCATTGCCACACATCCCAAAAAGTTTTGGGACTTTGTCCCACAGCCTGAGCCTACTCATTAGGAAGCCAACGTTTGATCCTAAACTTGTCAAATAGTGTGTCTGACCGAACGCACGAATAAAACAGTAACTAATGCAGCAAATTTATAAGTCGAATTTTAGTTCACAACAAGATAAATCGCCAGTCCATAACTATTTGGTCATTATATTATTAATTTTGGCCATTAAGCCTAAAATGTAACTAAGCGTATATTCCATGCTTCCAAAAAAGCGAATTGTACTTTTTTTTCTACTTGGATTCTTTTTCCATATTACTTCGGGTTTTGCCCAAAAAACTCAATATTACTGGTACCGAGCAATTGCTGCCATTGAGAATGAAGATTTAAACGTGGCGAAGGTTTGGCTCGACTCGGCAATTATCCAAAATCCCAAAAATGCTGATTATCTTTTAAAATTAGGTGAAGTTTATTTTCTCGAAGAAGATTTCGAATCCGCACTTGGCGTATTTCAACAGGTCGAAAAGCAAAAGGCGGGCATTGCTTCGCTTTGGTTGGCCAAAACCTATGCTTTACAAGGCGAAAAAAGCAAAGCCATTGAAGAGCTAAAACGACACCTGGGTACATCTGAAAAAAAACCAGAAGCTGAAATTTTACTCGACCCTGCATTTGATATTTTGAAAATTTCAATCGAATGGACTGAACTCTGGAAAAACGAGTACTACTCGATAAACGATAAGTTTTTAGCCGAAGTTGCATACCTCTTTTCTCGAAATAATTTGAACGAAATTGTTGATGCTTTAAGTGTAAGGATTGAAAAGAGTAGAACCAACCACAGACTTTTTGCGCTAAGAGGCGAAGCATTTTTTAAGCTGGGCAGCTTTAAGTCGGCCGAAGCCGATTTTTCGGAGGCAATTAAAAGGTCGAAGCGAAACCCAACATATTACGAATGGCGGGCTAAGTGTAGGTTTAACCTAAAGCAGTATAAAGGCGCTTTAAAGGATATAAATGAGGCAATAAGCCTCTCCGAAGGAAATCCAAAATATTTAATTATAAGAGCCGAAGCCTTTTCGGGCATGGGCAATTACGCCGATGCGGCAATTGATGTAAAGGTGTATTTAACTTTTTACCCAAACAATATTAAATCGCATTTGCAATTAGCGCATATTTCGTTCGAAAGTTCAAACTATCTCGATGCGCTATTTGCACTTGGAAAGGTTATTCGCTCGGGAAATGCCAATGCCGATTGCTACGAATTGAGGGGGATAATTTATACCAAATCGGAGAATTGGGAGTTGGCACAAGCCGATTTTACAAAAGCCATTGAAATGGAACCAAAAAGGGCTAAAGCACTTGGCCTTCGTGGCGAAATGCTTATAAAACAGGGAAAAGCCCAACTTGGCTGTGTCGATTTAAAAAAGGCAATAGAATTGGGCAATTTTACTGCTCAGGAGCTGTTTTATAAGCATTGTCGAAAGTAATTCTACCTAAGCAAATGCTTTAGTTTCAATTCCAGTTGCTTACGAGTCGATGGTTTCGAAACAATAACTAAATCCTTCGAAAGTAGAAACATTTTGGGCGTTTCGTTTACGTCGTACATGTTAAGCAACTTGCTATTACCCGTATTTGGTTCGTAAAGGTTTATCCAATTAAGTTTTAATTTCGAAACGTATTCCTGGTAATGATTATCGTCCTCATCAATACAAATGGCAATAACCTCTAACTCATTTCTATTATACTTGGTGTAAACATCGGCAATACGTGGTAACGTTTCAATGCAATGGGGGCACCATGTCGACCAGAATACGATTAGTATGTATTCCGATTTTAATTTCGATATTTTTTGCGACTTTCCCTTTGCATTTTTAATGTTGAAATCGAAGGCCTTACTGCCCACACGAAGCAATGGCGTTTCGTTTTGCTGTTTCCAGTAGTCCTTTGGAGCTATTAATGCTTGCAATTCGCCAAACGATTTGGTTTTAAGGTACTCAATTACAATTTGGTAATCGGAGTCGACAAATCCTTCAATTAGTTGACTCCTTAGGAGGGGCTTCATTTCGGGACTCATTGAAAGGTTCATTAACTTTTCAATTCCTTTTATAAAGTTTTCGTCCTGTTGCTCCTTATCAAAGTTTTCGCCAAAAAGAATCTCAACATAAGCCCATAAGTATTTCGAGAACTCAGGTGTTGAAACAATCCGCATATCATTTAAGTCAACACCATCCCACCAGCTTTCCATTAGGTACTGCCTCGTAATATCGGCTTCAATAAATGGGGGAGAAACAGGTCGCTGCTCAACAGCAATAAATTTGGTGGATAGAAGAGTAGGATTTTCAGCAATTAATCGTTTGGCGAGTACAAAAAGTTCAACCTCTTGGCGGTATAGTTCACCTAAAAGTTTTTGGCGAAACATGGCACTGTCGGGGTAAAGGTCGATTAGCGAACGAAGCAGCCATGTATGCTGACTTACCCTTCGCTTTTCCTTTTGGTACTGCCAGTAAATTCTATTTTCAATGGAATTGCTACTCGAAAGGCTGTCCTCGGGAGCGTAAACTACAGTTTTTATGTCGATTAAAGGTTCGTTTGCAACCACTACGTTAAACGAAACGGATTTACCAACACTTACCCGGTAAAGTCCTTGTTCGTAGCCCTTTTCGCTCTTAAAGTGGTAAGTACCGGGTGCCTGTTGCCAAGCCGAGTCGACTTGAACTACTTGAGACCCCTGATATATAAATAGTTTTGCCTGAGCCGAAAGGCTCTGAAGTACTTTAACTTTAATTTCAACACCCTGCGAGAATGCAGCAAAGGGGAGGAGCGTTATTGCAATAAGTAATCTTCGAACCATAGTTTCGAAATTAAATAAGTTAAAATATATTTACTGTACAGGTCTGTATATTATAACTTTACCCTTTACAACTCCGTTCATGTCAATTGGGCTTGTACCAACTTTTCGACCT
The DNA here is from genome assembly GCA_002345675.1 of Bacteroidales bacterium UBA2287. Taxonomy (GTDB): domain Bacteria; phylum Bacteroidota; class Bacteroidia; order Bacteroidales; family Tenuifilaceae; genus UBA2287. Next base: position 20,171 of record DDWL01000061.1, read on the forward strand.
GAAAACCCTGTATTTTGATGAGCCAGTTCGTAAATACCTTTTCCGTAAACTTTAATTATTACAGCGGTGTGTTGCTCCATTGTTTCGGTAGTGGTGGTTAAGCCTTTGGTTTGCTTTACAACCACATTTTTAAAGTGTACAATATCGCCGGGGTAAACTTCTTCCTTTTTGTAATCAACAGGTTTACCATAAACATACTCGCCATTCCAATTCGCATTAATAAGTTTAAGCGCCTGGTTGGCTAAATCCCAGCATTCGCCTCGGTCGACCTGAGTGCCCATTACGCTGTTTACGTACTCAACTACCTTTTTATTTAAAGGAGGAATTGAGTCGCTTTGCGAAAACGTTTTACCAGTAGAAATAAAACTAAACACAATTAATAAGGCTATAACTCTATTTATCATTTGGCTACAATTAATGAACTTTATTCAAATTATTGCTCTTAATTATTAGTAATCAAAATTTTGCGCCTTTGCGCCTTTGCGAGAAAAACTTACTCTTTCAGCTTTAAAGCCATATTTTTTGCCATTTCGTCGCATTTTGCGAGTTTCTCTAAATTTGGCTTTCCGTATATATCAACAGGTTCCGAAACAAGCTCCAAGTCGGTTTCATCAATAAATTCTTTTAAACTCTTTACGCCACCGCCATTCCAGCTGTAGCTTCCAAAAATGCCAACAAAACGTTTTTTCAGCTTAATATGAACAAGTTCTCGGGCAAACTGCTCCATTAACGGAAAAGCCCTTGAGGTGTATGCACACGAGCCAACTATTAAGCCTTTGTATTTCCAAATATCGTTTATAAGGTAGCTTATGTGAGTACGCGAAACGTCGTGAATTATTATGTTTTTTACACCGTTTTCCGAAAGTTTACGGGCAATGTAATCGGCCATTTGCTCGGTGTTACCGTACATCGAAGCAAAGACAATTACAACTCCCTCTTCGGCTTCGTATTTGCTCCATTTATCGTAAAGTCCAAGCACTTTTGCGGGATTTGTACGCCAAACTGGCCCGTGAGTTGGTGCAATTACTTTAACATCGATTCCTGCAAGCTTTGCAAAAGCTTTTTGAACCATATTGCTGTAAAGTCCAACAATATTTGAGTAGTAGCGACGCATTTCCTCTTCGTAAAAGTCGAAGTTAATTTCATCGTCGAAAATGCCACCATCGAGCGAGCCAAAGGTTCCAAAGGCATCGCCCGAGAATAGAATTTTTTCAGTTACATCGTAAGTCATCATGGTTTCGGGCCAGTGTACCCATGGAGTCATTACAAAGCTAAGGTTATGGTAACCAAGGCAAAGGGCGTCGCCATCTTCTACCTGACGAAGATTTTCGGTTATTCCCCAGTATGCCTCAACCATTTTAAAAGTTTTGTTGTTACCAACAATGGTAACACCCTTAAAGTGGTCGAAAATTGCCTTTACTTCGCCCGAATGGTCGGGTTCCATATGGTTAATAACTAAATAGTCGAGCTTGCGACCATTAAGAAGTTTTTCAATTCGCTCAATGTAGTTGCCTGCGGCTCGGTCTTCAATGGTGTCGATAAGTGCAGTTTTTTCGTCGACAATAAGGTAGGAGTTGTATGAAACTCCTTTGTCCATTGGCCACATATTTTCGAATAGCCTTTTGCGGCGATCGTTAACGCCAATCCAGTAAACTTTTCCTTTTACAGGTACTTCGTAGTACATTATCGTTTAAATATTAAGTGGTTTATATTTTCGTTTTTTACAAGGCAAATATAGCAAAAAGGTTGGTGACGATAATCCAATAGTACGAACGGATATTGTACTTTTGATAATGATTGTGTTTTATAAGTTTGAAATAAATTCTATGTAAATGGAAAACTTGCGTTCATGCTTTATTGCTCACCGAGGCGAATCGTTCGATGCTCCCGAAAATACGCTGGGTGCAATTAACCTTGCATGGGAGCTTGGAATTGCTGCTGTTGAAATTGACATTCATCTTACTGCTGATAACGAGATTTGTGTAATACACGACTATGATACTCTACGAATTACTGGGGTAAAGAGGATTGTACGAAATTCTACAATGGATGAACTCCGCGCACTCGATGCTGGTTCGTTTAAAGGCTCCGAATGGAAAAATGAAAGAATACCAACCCTTGGCGAAGTTCTTAAAACAGTTCCTCCGAAGGGAAAGTTAGTAGTTGAAATTAAAAGCGACAGTCGCATTATACCAAGGCTACAGCAAGAAATTTTAGAAAGTAAATTACGCTCCGACCAAATTGAAATAATTGCCTTTAACTTTTATACTTTGGCTAAAGCCAAAAACTTAATGCCTAATATTACCATGCTTTGGCTTTTTGTATTGCAGCCACGTTGGATTCAGTACTTAGTAGAAAGGAGCCCGCAAGCAATTGTCCAAAAACTCAAAAATAGCAATATTAATGGGGTTAATATTGGCATCAGCAAGTACTTAACGAGTAAACTAATTGCCGAGTACAAAGCAGCAAACCTATTGGTTTACTCTTGGACTATTGACGACCCTAAAAGAGCCAAAAAGCTACTTGAGAATGGTGTTGATTGTATAACTTCCAACAGGCCATCGTGGGTAGTTGAAGAATTAAGCAAGCATTAACCGAACCCTGAGAATTAAAGTTGTTTTAGTTCAATAAAAAAGTTGTCCAAATACTGTTAGGTAGTTGTTTTGCTCCTTTAACAATGGTTACTAATATTTAAACTGTAAGCGTACCTTTGTGTTATAAAATTTTAAAGAGAATGCAATGAGCAAAACCTGCGAAACGCAAGTGAAACCTAAAAATTTTAACGAATTAATAAGGTCTTCCTATTTCTGGAAACCGGTTTCGGGTGTGCTAATTGGAGGCACTCTTGGATTTTTGTATTACTACTTTGTGGGCTGTAATTCAGGTTCGTGTGCAATAACAAGTAGCCCAATTTCGAGCATAATTGCGGGTGGAGTTTTGGGACTTTTTATCACCAATAGCCCTTGCCGTACGTGCTAATTTAACTTTTAATTCAATTTGAAATGGAGATAAAAGAAATAAACACAAGGTATAGCCAGCTGGCCGAATCGGAATGCTGTCTTTCCTGTGGTGGCGCAATTAATTATGCAGAACCGCAGGTTGGTGAGGTTTGTGTTGACTTGGGAAGTGGAAGGGGTACCGATGTGCTCCGTATGGCCGAATCGGTTGGAGAAACGGGTTTTGCCTACGGAATCGACATTTCCGATGGAATGCTTGAAAAAGCACGACAAAATGCTGCTAAATTTAATACTACAAATGTGCGTTTTATTCGCTCGGAGCTCGAAAAACTTGAGCTGCCCGACAGGGTTGCCGACCTTGTAATATCGAATTGTACACTTAATCATGCCAACGATAAACAGGCTGTTTGGAACGAAATTTACCGCATTCTTAAAAAAGGCGGGCGCTTTGTTGTAAGCGATATATACTCAACTATTACAGTTCCCGATGAGTACAAAAACGACCCAGTTGCAGTTGCCGAATGCTGGGCTGGCTCGGTAACACGAGAAGAATACTTGAAACATCTCGAAAACGCTGGATTCTCTTCTTTAAGCATACTTGAAGAATCGACCCCCTACGAAAAAGGGAAAATAAAGGTTGCCAGCTGGACAATTGCCGCTAAAAAGCCTTCGGGAAAATGTAGCTGCAGCAATTAAACAATACTAATTTTAAACAAAAAAAGAGAGAAAATGAGAAGGTTTGTATTTTTTATATCAGTAGGTGTTTCCTTAGTTTTTTGCAGTTGTACTTCGGGAAACCCTGTAAAAGCCGAAAAGAATACAGTTTCGGGCAGTAAGGTTATTTCACTAACCAACGATACCTTTAAGCAATTGGTATTCAACTACGAAATTAATAAGCAGTGGAAATTCGAAGGAAACCTGCCGGTAATTATCGATTTTTACGCCGATTGGTGCGGCCCTTGTCGTCAGCTTTCGCCTCGCATTGAAGAAATTGCAAAGGAATATGCTGGTAAAATTATAGTGTACAAAGTGGACACCGATAAGGAAAAATTGTTGGCTCAAAAAATGGGCATTCAAAGTTTACCAACATTGGTATTTATACCTGTAAACGGTCAGCCACAAGCTTCAATGGGTGCATTACCTAAAGAAACTCTTGTGAAATATGTAAACGATTTTTTATTAGTTAAGTAACTTAAAACACGATAAAAATGAAAAGTTTAATTGTCAAAAAGAACGTAAAAGTAGTAGCAAAAGTGGCACAATGCTGCGCTAAAACATCAACAAAAATTCCAGGCTGCCACGATTAGTTTTAGTAGAGCCTTTTAATTTGATTTTGGAACAAGGAATAACGATTTATAATCTCAGATGTTGGCAATAGATTGGTTTTTAACATCTTCTTAAATCGTTAATTCTTGTTCTGTATTCAATTAAATCTATAATTAACAACATTGAACTCTTTATACTTTAAACAATTTTTCGTCAACAGCATAAAATGATATTCTCAAAACACAATATCTTCTCAAAAATAAAGGACTCCGAAAATTTCTTTATTGTAAACCTGTTAACTGGCAATGCCGACATTGTTAGCCCTAACGATGCCCAAAAGATTATTGAAATTAGGAATAGTAAGCCAGTTGCTGATGCTAACTTTATGGCAGAATTAGTCGAAAAAGGGTATTGGGTTGATGAGAAAGAGGAGGCAAAGCTTTACCGAAACAAGTATCTCGATTTTGTCGACAGTCGCAACGATGATGAAATTCAACTTTTCTTTGTAACAAATTACAGCTGCAATTTTGCCTGTTCGTACTGCTATCAGGACGAGTATGCACCTTCGCAAGGTGTATTAACCACCCACATTATCGATAAGTTTTTTTTGTATATCCAAAACGAATTTGCTGGTAGAAAGAAGTACATCACGGTTTTTGGTGGCGAACCCTTACTTAATTCGCCAAAACAAAAAGAGCTTATTTCGTACCTTATTTCCAAAGCGAATGCTGCTAACCTCGATGTTAGCTTTGTTACAAATGGCTATTCGCTTGTCGATTATGTTGATATTTTGAAACATGGTAGTGTTCGTGAAATTCAAATAACGCTCGACGGTACAGCATCTGTACATAATTCCCGTCGCTTTTTAAAGGGTGGCGCTGGCACTTTCGATAAAATTTGCGAGGGTGTCGATGCATGCATTGCCAACAATATTACAGTAAATTTACGAATGGTGGCCGACAAGGAAAATATTGAAAACCTACCCGAGTTGGCTCGTTTTGCTATTGATAAAGGCTGGACAACAAGCCCATTCTTTAAAACGCAAATTGGCCGAAACTACGAGCTTCACCATTGCCAGTCGGCACCCGATAAACTGTTTAGTAGGGTTTCGCTATACGAAGAGCTGTTCGCACTAATTCAGCAGCACCCATATATTGTCGAATTCTACAAGCCAGCATACTCCATTTCGAAGTTTCTTTCGGAGAATGGAAACTTGCCCGATCCCCTTTTCGATTCGTGCCCAGCTTGCAAGTCGGAATGGGCTTTCGACTATACTGGCCATATTTATTCGTGCACAGCAACCGTTGGAAAAGCCGATGAATCGCTGGGAACTTTTTACCCCGAAGTTTCGCGTAAAGATGATATGATTAACGCATGGGAAAACCGCGATGTTATGTCAATTGCCGAATGTAGTACCTGCAATATGCAGCTTGCTTGCGGTGGAGGTTGCGGCTCAATTGCTAAAAATAGAACTGGCAATGTTTGCTCATCCGATTGCCGTCCCGTAACCGAACTGCTCGAACTTGGATTTGCTTCATACTTTGAAAAATAGCAATGGATTGTACAAGGTGTAAAACAAAGAATTGCCGAATTACCGATCCGTGTAATGCTCAAAAGTTCAATGCAGAAGCATTAATGGCTACCTATCATCTTCCTAACAATCAAAAAATTATACAAGCCGCAGCAGCGCTTGTCGACAATGGTAAAGCTGGAACATTATCGCGATTGCAGGAAGTTATTGAATTCTCGAAGAGTATGAATTTTAATCGAATTGGAATTGCTTACTGCTATGGAATGGAGCTGGATGCTGTTTTAGTTGCGCAAATTTTTCGCGAATCGGGGTTTAAAATTGTTCCCGTTTCGTGCACAACAGGAGGTTTCAAACAGTCCGAAGTAAACACCGAAAGTTCAATCGAAAATGTATCATGCAATCCGTTAGCGCAAGCCGAGCAAATTAACAGAGAAAATGTCGATTTTACAATTACAATGGGACTTTGCTTGGGTCACGATATTATTTTTCAGAAAAAAATTAATTCATATACAACTACACTAATAGTTAAGGATAGGGTTTATAGTAACAATCCCATTAAAGCATTACGAAATTAAACCGTTAAAAATGAAAGAAATAAATTTAGCTGAATTCGAAACTGAGGTTCTTGCAGGAGGCAAGGTAGTTGTCGATTTTTACTCAACCGAATGCCCACCATGCGACGCGTTAGCGCCAAAATTCGAGGGATTAGCAAACCTTTATGGCAACGATATTAAGTTTGTTAAAATGTTTCGCCAGCAAAATAAACCGTTAGCCGAAAAGTTAGGGGTAAAATCGTCGCCAACGCTCGTTTTCTTCGACAATGGCGTTCAGCTCGAAAAAAGTATGTCGGGTGGTATTAAGCGAAGCGATATTATTCACCAGCTCGACAGCATGATTTCATCTGAAAGGGTTTTGGAGATAAAATCGCACATTAAACCAACCGTTTCCGAGTTCGATGTACTAATTCTAGGTGCTGGACCTGGAGGGCTTACAGCAGGGTTGTATCTTTGCCAGTCGAAGGTGAATACTTGTCTCATCGACATAGCTTTGCCCGGAGGGCAAGTGTCAACAACTCACGAAGTTTCGAACTATCCAGGATTTATCAATCCACAGCCCGGTTATATGCTATCGCATAATATGTCAGAGCAAACCAAGCAGTGCGGCACCATTTATAAAGTTGCTGTTGATGTAACAAAAATTGACCTTGAAAATAGAGAGGTTGTAATTGATGAGTTTGAAACAGTGAAAGCCAAAAAAATTATCATTGCAACTGGTACATCGCCAAACCTAATGGGTATTCCCGGCGAAAGAGAGATGAAAGGGAAGGGGATATCGTACTGCGCTACTTGCGATGCAAAGTATTATGGCGATAAGGAGGTGGTTGTAATTGGCGGTGGAAACTCGGCCGTTGAGGAGGCCGACTTTATTAGCAAATTTGCAAGTAAAATTACCATTATTCACCAGTTCGATGCCTTTACTGCAAACAAGCAGGCACAGGAAAAATTATTTGCTAACAGCAAAGTAAACACACTTTTTTCGCACGAACCAAGGTCGTTCGAACGCAATGGTAATAAAATAGTTACCGAGGTTGAAGACCTTAAAACTAAAAGCAGAATTAAGCTAACAAGCGATGGCGTGTTTATATTTATTGGCATGAAACCAAATATTGAACTTTTTAAGGATAAACTCGAACTCGATAAATGGGGTTACATTAAAACCAACGAGGATATGCAAACAAGCCTGCGCGATATTTATGCCGTTGGCGATGTAATTAGCAAAAAATATCGACAAATAACAACGGCTGTTGCCGATGGAACCATTGCTGCCATTGCTATTGCAAAGGAATTAGGTTAACCTAAAATAACGTCAGTTCGATACAAGGAAAAACATTGAATTGTGAGAATAAATTTCTTTCCATTTTTTGATGATTTTGCATTAATGCAAAATCATCAACCCTCTGTGTTAAACTTGCGTCGAACTCACATTAAAATAATATAGCCATGAGCACAAATCAAATTATTATTGAACAGGTTAGTCCCTTCGATGTGGAAACCACTGTTGAAAAAATAGTAGCCGCTGCTGCTCTTAAGGATTGGCAAAACCCAGCAGTTCATAATCTTCAACAATCGTTGGCCAAAGCGGGAAAAGAAGTTAGACCCATACAGGTTATCGAAATATGCAAACCCGAGTATTCTGGCAAAATGCTTGAGAGAAACGATGAACGCATTGTATCGGTTATGATGCCATGCCGAATTTCGGTGTACCAAAAGGACGATGGTAAAACTTACGTGGCAACGCTAAACATGTCCGAAATGATTTCAGGCTTATCGCCTGTTGCTATTGAAGCAATTAGTGGTGCAACAAAGGAATCGATTGATATTGTTAAATCGGTAATCGGAACTATATAAAGATATTGTAATGAATTTAAAGAAGTTGTCTGAAAAGGACTTCTAACCGCAAAGACCGCTGAGTTCCGATAATTATCGAAAGCAAAGTTTCGCAAAGCCAATACTCACGCATAATTTGCTTTGTGTTCTTTGCGCATATCTTTGTGCCCTTTGCGGTTTTTTTCTACTTTTTGGACAGCCCCTTATGGTTTACCCCCTCTTTGAAATCTTTTGCAGCGCCTCGCTGTCCAAAATTTCGATGTCCTTTTCATTAAGTACTATGTAGCCGTCCTTTTCGAAAGTTTTAAGTAGTTTAACGGCACTTTCGGTCGAAACTCCTGCAAAATCAGCAATATCCTTTCGCGAAAGGAGTTGGAAAATTTCGACATTTTCAGTTTTAAAGCTATTTAGATAAAGCAATGTATCGGCCATTCGGCCATTCATTTGCTTATATATAATACTGCTAATGGTACTAAAAAGGTTAGCATTTTGCTCACAGTACCTTTTAGTTATGTTAAAGCCAAATGAGCCGTTTTTCCTAATAATATTCTCAACAACTTCGTTTTCAACTAAAAGTACATGACAATCGGTAAGAGCAATCGATGAGTAACTAAAAGTATTTTTAGTAAACACAGTCGAAAGTCCAACAAATTCGCCAGGTTTAATAATTCTTAGGTTAAAGTTTTTAATGCCATCACCTTCAATGTACTGCTTGGCTAAACCCTTTATTACAAAAAGAATATATGAGGCAAAAGCACCCTGTTTCGATAAATTATCACCTTTTCGGAAGAGTACCTGCGTTTTACTATCTCTGACTAATTCAAGCTCCTCAGGCGAAAGCATTTGAAAACATGGTGCCTTAATGTCGCAAATAAAGTCCTTATCGGTCTCCTTTATGGTTTTCATTAATTCAAAATCATTTAGGTAGCAAAGTTAGCTTAATTCGAATTTGAAAGAGAAAAATGAGGCTGTCTTAATTAGTAAAAATAGACTAACCACAAACCCCGATAACTATCGGGGCACTAAGTTTTACTCAAAGTTCACAAAGAGCGGTTTACTTTGTGTTTCTTTGTTCTTTCTTTGCGTCCAGATAGTTATCGGGATTTGTGGTTAATTTTTCTTTTGAGACAGCCCCTTTTAAAAATCGAATTCGTTTACTTTTCGTAAATGTAAAATCCCCAGGGTTTTAGTTCAACTACTGCTCCTTTTTCAAAAATCACTTTTTTCCCCGAGAAAATATCGGTGTACTCGCCTTCAAAAGTTTCCCCAGTAATATCAATGCTTTGAGCCAATGGCGAAAGATTAAAAACAGCAAATATTTTATCGGTTTCATTTTCGCGTGTAAATGCGAATACGTTCACGTCGTTGCTTGTTTTAACTCTGAACAAATCGGCACCATTTAGGCCAGCCAAAAGGGTAGTATTTCCTTTTTTAAGCTTTGTTAGGGTTTGGTAAAACGAAGTGAATTCAACGTTCGATTTCCAGTCAATTAAATCCTTTTCGAAGAATTCGAGCCTACGATTAAAGGCAACTTCTTGTCCATTATATAGTAATGGCATTCCAGGAATTACAAAGGTTAGGGCTGCAAAGGTTTTTGCACCTTTCCCCATTCTTTCAAATTCAGTTCCGTTCCAGCTGTTTTCATCGTGGTTGCTGGTAAAGTGCATGCGAACGGTATTTTTTGGGTATCGGCCAATGTCCTTTAATAGGTAATGGTCAATGTCGAGAACCGTTTTTTTGCCCTTGGCAATTTCATTAATAATATGATGGAACTCCCATCCATAGTCGGCGTCGAAAGCAAACTCTTGTAGTACAGGTTCTTCTGCTTCGGCAAGCATAAAAACTGGCTTTATTGCGTCGAGTTCCATGCGAGCGCGATTCCAAAATTCGGTTGGTACCATCGAGGCAACATCGCAGCGGTAACCGTCAATATTTGCCTCTTCAACCCAATACTTAAGAGCACCAATCATGTAATCGCGAAGACCCTCATTACTGTAATCGAGGTCGAGAACATCGGTCCAATCGAATGGCGAAACAAAATTCCCAGCCGAATCTTTGGTAAACCATTCGGGGTGCTCAGTAACAAGACTATTATCGTGTGATGTGTGATTTGCAACCCAATCGATAATAACTTTCATTCCCAATTTTTGAGCTTCGTTAACAAGCGCTTTAAAATCGTCGAGCGTTCCAAATTCGGGGTTAACACCTTTATAATCCTTTATGGAGTAGTAGCTGCCCATTGTTCCCTTGCGGTTAACCTCGCCTATTGGGTGAATTGGCATTAGCCAAAGTATGTCAACTCCAAGTTCCTTTAAACGGGGAAGATGCTGCTGAAATGCGGTGAAGGTTCCCTCGGGAGTAAACTGCCTAATGTTAACTTCGTAAATTGTGGCACTTGCAACCCACTCGGGGTGAACAACCTTAAATGGTTCAGCATTCTTAGTAGGCTGTGGTTTGCACGAGGCAAAACTGAGCAAAGCAGCTATTAGTAGTGCCGCTAAAATGTTACGTAAACTAAAACTTTTACTTGTAATCATAGTCTTATATGGTTTAATGATTTGTTGAAATGCTTTATGTGGTGCAAACGATTTACGGTTAAAAAATAAAACCCTTTCAAATAATTATTAAAAACGTATTTCTATTTTGTACCTTTGCTTGGCCAAAATTTTTGTTGTTGCAAAATACAACAAACTAACTGGGCAGCAAAAACAAAGTGAAATTATCGGCTTAAATTTTAAGCAAACGATATAAATTGAATTTGAAAAGAATTAATTTCCAAAAATATTATTATGAAAAGAGTTTTAGTAGCAACAGGAGGCGGCGATTGTCCTGGTTTAAATGCAGTAATTCGTGCCGTTGTTAAGCGTGCTGCACAAGAGCCCGATTGGGAAGTGATTGGTAGCTACCAGTCGTTTGATGGAATACTTCGTGAGCCAACCGAAATTAGGGTTCTCGACGAGCGTTCTGTAGCTGGTATACATGTTCAAGGCGGAACAATTATAGGCACAACCAATAAGGGTGGCCCCTTTGCTTGGCCAATAAAGAATAACGATGGAACTTGGAGTTCGGTCGATAGGTCGGATGAAATGATTCGTAAGCTTCAGTACCTCGGAATCGATGCTGTTATAAGCATTGGAGGCGATGGTTCACAAAAAATATCGCAGCAACTTTTCGAAAAAGGGCTTAACATAATTGGGGTGCCAAAAACTATCGACAACGACCTTTCCTCAACCGACTTTACATTCGGTTTTCAAACTGCAGTTCAAATTGCAACCGAAGCGGTTGATAAACTCGTAACCACAGCAGCTAGCCATAACCGTGTGCTTATTCTTGAAGTTATGGGGCGTTATGCAGGTTGGATTGCCTTGCACGCAGCAATAGCAGGTGGTGCTGAGGTTTGCCTTATTCCTGAAATTCCTTACGATTTAAACAAAATTAATGAGCGACTAAAATCGCGCTATAATAAAGGTAAGGGTAATGCAATAGTTGTCATTGCAGAAGGTGCAATTCCAAAAGATGGGCATGTTAGTGGAGTTCAGAGTGACGAAATTGGTTATGCTAACCTTAGACTAGGTGGGGTTGCCCAAAAGCTTTCGCACGATTTAAAAACCATTGGCTTTGAGGCCGATATTCGCGAAACCGTTCTTGGTCACCTTCAGCGTGGGGGTGTTCCTGTAGCCTACGATAGGGTTTTAGCAACTCAGTTTGGCGCTAAAGCTTTCGAACTTGTTCTCGAGGGTCGCTTTGGCGAAATGGTGGCGTACCGCCATCCACATATTGTGTCGGTTCCGCTAATCGATGCTATAAACCGTCCTAATTTTGTTGAACCCGATTGCGACTTGGTGCGCACTGCTAGGGGTGTAGGAATCAGCTTTGGTGATTAGTTTAAATATTGAAACCCCGAGAAATCGGGTTTTTTTTTTAGTTTTATTATTGTTGTGTTTTTTGAGACGCGCTACAGAGGCTTTAATTTAGATTCACTGAACTCGCATCACGATAAATCGGGACACTCGGTTAGAAAAGTATTGTAAATTATATAACATTCAGGGCTTTAGCCTTGAATGTTAGGAGTTATTAATGTGAAGTTTAAGCAGACTTTAGTCCATAACCTGTTACAGTTTGCAAAGCTATTATCAACTAAAGCCTCAAATAATATATAATTAATTAAATTATAGCAACTTGTCAATTTGGGCTAATGCAGCATCGTAGTTTGGCTCATTTCCAATTTCGGGAACAATTTCAACGTACTTAATAGTATCATTCTTGTCAAGAATTACTACTCCACGGGCAAGCAGGCGAAGTTCGTTAATAAGAAAACCATAGTTTGTACCAAAGTCGACCTTTTTATGGTCGGAGAGGGTTGTTAGGTTTGAAATACCTTCTGCTCCGCAGAAACGCTTAAGGGCAAAGGGCAAGTCGACCGAAATAGAGATAAAAGCAACCTTTTCGCCGTATGCAGCGGCTTTGTCGTTAAACTTTTTTGTTTGCATCGAGCAAACTCCCGTATCAATCGATGGGAAAATAGACAAAAGTTTTACTTTCCCTTTAAAATTATCGAGGTTTACCTCTTTTAGCGAGCTATCGATAACTGAAAAGTTAGGCGCTTTACTGCCAATTAATAATTCTTTACCTGCAAGGGTTACTGGGTTGGCTCCAAATTTTACTGTTCTGGTATTCATAGTTTAATTTATTTAGGTTGAAACTTTGGTTTGTTTTTAAATGTACAGAAAAAACAGCTTAAAGTAATTTTTGTTTAACCTTTAATTAAAAAAGGAGCGACAAAATCGCTCCTAAAAATTGTAACATCCTGAAATATAGTTTATTTCTTTTCAATATCTTTTCCAGTTTCCAGCTTATTATCGGTGTTTTTACGTACCGAAATGTTAATCTCGTCCTTTTCGGTGTTGTGACTAACCATAATGGTGTCGCCAACAACAATTTCGCTTTTGAGAATAACTTCGGCCATTTCATCCTCGAGGTACTTTTGAATTGCACGTTTTAAAGGGCGAGCACCGTACTGAACATCGTAACCCTTTTCGGTAATAAAATCCTTTGCCTCGGGAGTAATCTCAATTATGTAGCCAAGGTTGTGTATTCTGTCGAATAAGCCTTTAAGCTCAATATCAATAATTTTATGAATATGGTCGCGAGTAAGCGAGTTAAACATAATTACATCGTCGATACGATTAAGGAACTCAGGTGCAAAGGCTTTTTTAAGTGCCTTCTGTAAAACGCCCCTAGAGTACTCATTGTCAATTGTTTCGGCAGCATTCGACTTGAAACCAACACCTCGACCAAAATCTTTTAGTTCGCGAGTTCCAATATTGGAGGTCATAATAACAATAGTATTCTTAAAGTCTACTCTACGGCCAAGGCTATCAGTTAGTTGTCCTTCGTCGAGGACTTGAAGAAGAATATGGAAAACATCGGGGTGAGCTTTTTCAATTTCGTCGAGAAGCACCACAGAGTAGGGTTTCCGCCTAACCTTTTCGGTAAGCTGGCCACCTTCTTCGTATCCTACATAACCTGGAGGCGCTCCAACTAACCGAGAAACCGAAAACTTTTCCATATACTCGCTCATGTCGATACGTATTAGGTTGTCGGTTGAGTCGAATAAGTATTTTGCTAATACCTTTGCTAGTTGAGTTTTACCAACACCAGTAGGGCCAAGGAAAACAAACGTTCCAATTGGCTTATTGGGATCTTTTAAACCTGCACGATTACGCTGAATTGACTTAACAATTTTTGAAATAGCTTCATCCTGGCCAATTACCGAACCTGCAAGTTCTTCGGCCATTTTAAGCAGCCTTGCGCCTTCGGCCTGTGCAATTCGCTGAACTGGAACACCAGTCATCATTGCAACAACCTCCGCAACCCGTTCTTCATCGACAATTTCACGGTGTTTTACCATTTCGCGTTCCCAGCGCTGCTGTTCCTTTTCGAGGGCATCGATAAACTGCTTTTCGCGATCGCGAAAACTTGCTGCCGACTCAAAATCTTGGTTTTTAACAGCTTTCAACTTTTCCTTTTTTGCTTCCTCAATTTGCTTCTCGAGGAGAACTATTTTTTCGGGAACTTTTATGTTCGAAATGTGGACTCGTGAACCCGACTCATCGAGTGCATCAATGGCTTTATCGGGTAAATGACGATCCGAAATATACCTCATGGTAAGTTTTACGCAAGCATCAATTGCCTCGGGAGTATAAAGTACATTGTGGTGATCCTCGTATCGTTCCTTAATTTTATTTAAAATTTCTACAGTTTCTTCGGGCGAAGTAGGCTCAACCATAACCTTTTGGAAACGCCTTTCGAGAGCGCCGTCTTTCTCAATATGCTCACGGTACTCGTCGAGAGTAGTTGCTCCAATACACTGAAGTTCGCCTCTCGCAAGAGCTGGCTTGAGCATATTTGCTGCATCGAGCGAACCCGTTGCGCCTCCAGCACCTACAATTGTGTGTATTTCATCGATGAAAAGGATAATATTTGTGGTTTTGGTAAGCTCATTAAGAATGGCTTTCATACGTTCTTCGAACTGACCACGGTACTTTGTTCCAGCAACAATAGAGGCTAAATCGAGAGTTACCACCCTTTTGTTAAAAAGAACCCTCGAAACCTGCCTTTTAATAATTCGAAGCGCAAGTCCTTCGGCTATAGCCGATTTACCAACGCCAGGTTCGCCAATAAGAATTGGATTATTCTTTTTGCGTCGGCTAAGAATTTGAGCAATACGCTCTATTTCCCTTTCGCGGCCAACTATAGGGTCGAGTCTACCTTCTTCGGCTGCTTTTGTTAAGTCGATACCAAAATTGTCGAGTACAGGTGTATCGCTGGCAGGTTTTCCTGGTGTTTGTGGCTGGCCTTTAGGTGCAGCTCCAAACCCTCCACGTTCCTCATCCTCATCGGAGAATTCGGCTCTTGGGGTGTTTAAATTTGGGTTATACTCCATTTGAACAGTGTAATAGTCAATGTTATCCTTTTCGAGAACTTGTGTAACCAAATTAGTTTCATCCTTTAATATGGCAAGTAAAAGGTGAACAGTAGTAATGGTTTCGCTTTTCATTTCCTTCGCAACAAGCGAAACTAACTTTAAAATGCGTTCGGTTGATTTCAGCAATGGCAGTGTTTCAGGATCGATATAGTCTTGATTTTCAACCTTTGCCTTTAGTTTTGCTTCAATTTGTTGCTTAAGTTCAGGAAGTTCAACGCCTAAATTAATAAGTACTTTAATTGCTATGCCTTCTCCGTCTCTTAGTATGCCTAAGAAAAGGTGTTCAGCTTCGATGGATGAATTTCCGAGTCGCACAGCTTCTTCGCGGCTATACGAGAGTACATCCTTTATTTTATTTGAGTAATCCGACTTCATATAATAGTTAAATAAAAACGTCACTAAAGTAGTAAGAATAACAGAAAATATTATGGGTTGGTTCATTTTTTTATACTTTTAAAATCAACACATCTCTTATTCGGTTTAAGTCAAACCTAAAAAAATAAAATAAGTTTAAAGTGTTTATAAATACTAACAAATATCTGCTTGTGGTTTTAGGTAAAATGAGTACATTAGCATGCTTTATTTTTTTGAAACAAATAAAATTATTTACTTGATTTATAGGTAATTGAAAGGAAAAAAATGATAGAAGGCGAAAGAATTTTAAAGGTAAATATCGAAGAGGAAATGAAAACAGCCTACATTGACTATTCAATGTCGGTTATTGTTTCTCGCGCCCTTCCCGATGTAAGGGATGGACTAAAGCCTGTACATAGGCGTGTGCTATACGGAATGCTCGATTTAGGAGTAACTCCTGGCAAGTCGTATAAAAAGTCGGCACGTATTGTTGGAGAAGTACTTGGTAAGTACCACCCACACGGCGACAGCTCGGTTTACGATGCCATGGTTCGTATGGCGCAGGTATGGTCGTTACGTTACCCTTTAGTCGATGGTCAAGGTAACTTTGGATCAATTGATGGCGATAGTCCTGCCGCGATGCGTTACACCGAAGCTCGCCTAATGAAAATTGCCGAAGATGTACTTGGCGATTTGGATAAGAAAACCGTTGATTTTCAGTTGAACTTCGATGATAGCCTCGAAGAACCTACCGTGATGCCCACTAAAATTCCATTGCTTCTCGTAAATGGATCGGCTGGTATTGCTGTTGGTATGGCTACAAATATGCCCCCTCACAACCTTTCGGAAGTTATTGATGCCACTTGTGCTTATATAGACAATAACGATATTGATATTGAAGGGTTAATGGAATACGTTAAGGGCCCCGATTTTCCAACTGGCGCCATTATTTATGGTACACAAGGTATTAAAGAGGCTTACCATACAGGTAAAGGAAGGGTAATTATTCGCTCCAAAACCGAAGTTGAGCAAACCGAAACTGGGAGATCGAAAATAATAGTTAGCGAAACGCCTTATATGGTTAATAAGGCCGAAATGATTCAGAAAATTGCCAATCTCATTAACGAGAAAAAGCTTGAGGGTATTAGCTATATTAACGATGAATCGGATCGCCAGGGAACAAGGGTTGTTATTATTCTAAAAAAGGAAGCTGTTGCAAATGTTGTTTTAAACAATTTATACAAACACACTGCTCTACAGTCTTCATTTCCAATTAATAATGTTTGTTTAGTCGATGGGCGTCCTCGTCTTTTAAACCTTAAAGACTTAATTGAAAAGTTCGTTAAGCATAGGCACGATGTTGTTGTTCGTAGAACAAAGTTTGAACTTGATCAAGCTCAAAAAAGAGCTCATATATTAGAAGGATTACTAATTGCCATCGACAATATTGATGAGGTAATTAAAATAATTCGTGCTGCCGACAGCCCAAATGCAGCGAAGGAACAACTTATTGCTCGTTTTAACCTTAGCGAAATACAGTCGGGTGCTATAATCGACATGCGCTTGCGCAGTTTAACAGGCCTCGAAAGGGATAAAATTAGAGCAGAGCATGCTGAACTCATGAAGCTTATCGATTACCTTAATAGTATTCTAAGCGATCAAGTTCTTCAAATGAAAATTATTAGGGACGAACTAGTTGAAGTTAAAAATAAGTATGGCGATGCACGTCGAACTCAAATAGTTCCTGATGCTGGCGAGTTTAACCCCGAAGATTTTTATGCTGATGATGAAGTGGTAATTACTATTTCGCATATGGGCTACATTAAAAGAACCCCACTTACTGAATTTAAAACGCAGGCTAGAGGGGGCGTTGGATCTAAAGGAAGTACCACTCGAGACGAGGATTTTGTAGAGGACCTATATATTGCTTCAATGCACAATACCATGCTTTTCTTTACCGAAAAGGGCAAGTGTTTTTGGCAAAAAGTTTACGACATTCCCGAAGGAACACGCACTTCTAAAGGTCGTGCACTTCAAAACCTTATAAACATTGAGCAAGACGATAAGGTAATGGCTTACATGAATGTAGAAAAGTTAACCGACCCCGATTATGTGCGCAATAATTTCATCATATTGTGTACTAAAAAGGGCATAATTAAGAAAACCTCACTCGAAGCATATAGCCGTCCTCGCCAGAATGGTGTTATGGCCATTACTGTTCGTGAAGGCGATCAGCTACTCGAAGCATGCCTTACTAATGGCAACTGCCACATAATGTTAGCCGCTCGTGACGGAAAAGCAATTCGTTTCCACGAAAAAGCAGTTCGCCCCATTGGTCGTACAGGTAGTGGTGTTAGAGGTGTTTCGCTTCAAGGAACCGACGAGGTCATTGGCATGGTTTGTGTAAATGACAATGAAAAACGTGATATTCTGGTGGTTTCAGAAAAAGGTTACGGAAAACGTTCCGACCTAGAAGACTACAGAACAACAAATAGAGGTGGTAAGGGTGTAAAAACCATTAATATTACGGATAAAACAGGCAAACTAATTGCAATTAAGGGAGTTACCGATACCGAAGATTTAATGATTATAAACCGAAGCGGTTTAACTATAAGGCTTTCGGTAGCTGGTGTTCGGTTAGCTGGAAGAGCAACTCAGGGTGTTAAACTAATAAATCTAAGGTCGAACGATAGTATTGCTGCAGTTGCAAGAATTGAAGCCGAAGACGATTTACCATTAGAAAATGGAGACGAAATAACTAACATTTCAATAGACGAACAAGACAACTAATTAATTCGAAAATTAAACCCACAAAAATGAAACGTGTAATTTTAACATTGGGAGCATTTCTTGCAGTAGCAACTGTAATAGCTCAAACAGCAAAACAAACTGACTTTGCTAAAATTGAAAAGAATATTGAAAAGAGCAAAGCTAATTTGGATAATCCAAAGAAAAATGTAGCTCCTAAAACATGGATTAGTCATGGCAATGTTTTACGCGATGCCTACGAATCGATGCTTTTAGGAACACGCATGGAAATGCCAATTGCTGAGTATAATTTACTTGTTGGTAAACCAAATGAACAAATGGATGAAGTAAACGGAGAGGAAACTTATTCCGTTTTGAAAATGGATAGGATTAACTTCTACTTCTTCGATGGGCTTTTAAATTCATGGGTTGTTACTAAACCAATAACAGCAAGCGATCCTTTAGTTGAAGCACTTAGTTGCTATAAAAAAGCAATTGAACTCGACACTAAAGCTAAATCGGGTAAGGACATTATCGAATCGCTAACTAAACTCAAGTACAACTTTATTTCTGAAGGTCTAAATTCTTATAAGAGAAAGGATTTTGAAAATGCAAATAGAAATTTTGCGCTTTCGGTTGAAGTAGGAGAGATGCCTCAAGTAAATTCGGTTGATACGGCAATTGTATACTACGCAGCAATTGCTGCACAGCTAGCTGGAAAGCCTGAGAATGCTATAGAACTTTTTAATAAGTCGATTAAAATGGGATATTTTGCCGATGGCAATGTATATTCGTCGTTAAATGATGCATACGTAAGTTTAGAAAAAGCTGATGAAGGATTACAGTATTTAGAATTAGGATTTAGTAAGTTTCCGAACAATCAAACACTACTTTATGGCCTAATTAACTACTATTTATCGAAAGGCGATGATCCTAATAAAGTATTAGTATACCTTAATGCTGCTAAGGAAAAGGAGCCTACTAATGCATCGCTTTTATTTGCCGAAGGTACATTACATGATAAACTAGAAAACTTTGATTTGGCAGTAGTTGCTTATACAAAAGCAATTGAGTTAGACCCAAATTTTTTCGATGCTTACTATAATTTAGGCGCATTACACTATAACAAAGGTGTTAAATACCAGGAAGAGGCTAATAAACTTCCAGCGCGCGAGTTCGAAAAATATGATGCTTTAATGCTGAAAGCATCAACGGAGTTTAAGAATAGTATTCCATTTATGGAAAAAGCTACTGAACTTAATCCAAACGAAAAACTAACCATTGAAACGCTTAAAAACTTATATTTCCGTTTTAGAACTGAGAGTAAGGAGTATATGGACAAATACAATGCTATTTTAGAGAAAATCGATAGTCAGCAGTAGTATAAAAAGAAGCAGACTTAAATGTCTGTTTCTTTTAATGGATTCTATTTAACATAATATACATTATAAGACATATTTTAAGTATTTTAAAATGATTATTGGAAGGTTTATAAAATCAATAAAAAATTAATTTTTTTTTTAATTTTTATATGTTGCTTGTTTTTTAAATTTTTGCGTATAATTGCAAAAAATTTCAGAGCAGTTTATGGAAAAAAGAAGACTTGTTATCGATTACAAAAATTTAAGCCCCGAGTTATTAGCTTCTTTGAAGTTAAAATATCCTCATGGATACCAAAACTTTGTTATGAAGGTTTCGAAACCTAATGGCGATTTCTTTTACGCGATTACTTTAGATACAGCTGATGCAAGTTACCTTGTAAAAGTTCCTGTTAAAATCGATACTAAAATTAAGGATGAAGACGACGAAAAAGCTCTCTTCTCTGAAAGTGACGATATTGGAACATCAGAAGATTCATTTCCAGAAGAAGAAGCTGAGGATAAGGCGGACGATTACGGCGATGAAGCCGACAGCGGAGACGCTGATGAAGATGATGATATTTAGGCTAAAGGTCTATTTTTAGTTTAGGCTTTCCTTTTCTAAACCCAATAACCCGGCATAAAACCCGGGTTTTTTCTTTTAATAGTATCTTATCGGGTTCTGTGATGGGAACACCAATTTTAGCTCCTCTATTATCGTTAACAACTACAATTGGCTCACCACTTGCCTCGCTTTCTTCAAAGAAACTAATCGTG
The DNA here is from genome assembly GCA_002345675.1 of Bacteroidales bacterium UBA2287. Lineage (GTDB taxonomy): Bacteria > Bacteroidota > Bacteroidia > Bacteroidales > Tenuifilaceae > UBA2287. Next base: position 40,537 of record DDWL01000061.1, read on the forward strand.
AATTCGTACAGTTCGCCCAGATTATAAAATGGATTCTTGGGTTCTACCTTTAAAAATCCATCTTCGTTAATCCCTAAAACTTTGGCTTCGACTTCATTACCAATAGTAAAGCCGTAATTAAGGTAATGCCTAACCTTTAATTCGGCCTTCGGAAACGAATTGGATTTTAAAATATATACATCTTCGTCGAAATTGTTTTTAACTACTGCTGTAACTAAAAAAACTAACGATTTGCCTATTAAGTAATCAAAACGGCTGCGGTTATCATCAGTAACACTTAGGATGGGCTTTCCCTTCTTAACTTTAAGTACTTTTAAATTTATTTCACTTAAATTACCCTTAACAGTAATTCTTTCGGGAATTTCAACCTTAATTTCGTTTGCAAAGCAATCGGATACAGTTATAAATGAATTATCGTGGTCAACAATTGGAAAATCGTATGTTAACCCTTCAACATAAATTGGATGTTTTGGCTCGAGAAATACGTTACCAGTGCAATTAACCCTATCGATACGACAAATTATTGTGGTTCCAATTTCTATTTTGTAATACTTATAGGTTTCGTAAGGGAGTAACAGCCTTCGGGTTGATGAATGGCGTAGCACATAAAAGAATCCTTCGTCGGGTAATTCGGCAAGTTTAATTACTTGAAAGTCATGCTCCTCTCCCTCAATAAATTTCATACCCCCTACCCTTTTTTTTGCACTATGTATTGAATTACAGTTGCTTACTATTTATAATTGCATTGCAAATTTGCTTCACAATTTCTGGCCCTTCGTAAATAAAGCCTGTATAAACCTGAACCAGCGAAGCACCTGCTTCTAATTTTTCAATTGCATCGGTTGGGCCCATTACCCCTCCTGAGGCAATAATAGGCAGTTTTCCTTGTGTTTTATGGTGAATGTGCCGAATTACTTCAGTTGAACGGTTTGAAAGCGGAGAACCGCTTAAACCGCCATTTCCAATTTTGGTTACCTTTTCGGGAGGAGTTACTAAATTGCTTCGCGAGGTTGTTGTGTTTGTCGCGACAATTCCATCGACTCCAACGCTCATTACTATTTCGATTGTTTCGTCGATTTGGCTAAAGCTTAGGTCGGGTGAAATTTTTAGAAGCACTGGTCGATATTGGGCTTGTTCGTTTCGGTAAGTACAAATAGTTTGAAGAATATTCCGCAGCGAGTCTCTGTCTTGCAAATCCCTTAAATTGGCAATATTAGGGCAGCTAATATTAACTACAAAGTAGTCGACATGGTTGTAAATCTCCTTAAAGCAAAGAATATAATCGTTTATGGCAAGTTCGTTGGGTGTTGCAGTATTCTTACCAATGTTACCTCCAACTACTACGTTGCTCGGTTTCCTTTTGCTAAGCTTCGATTTAGCTGAGTTAAGCCCCTTGTTGTTAAAGCCCATTCTATTTACTAGCGCTTTATCCTTTACCAGTCGAAACGATCGGGGCTTTGGATTGCCAGGCTGTGGTTTAGGAGTAATTGTACCAACCTCGATAAACCCAAAGCCAAAAGCGCTAAAGTCCTTGTAAAGTTCAGCATTCTTATCGAAACCAGCTGCAAGACCAATGGGGTTTTTGAATTTCAAACCAAATACCTCGCGTTCGAGAATGGGGCTTGACTTAGAAAATAAGCTGCTAACTAAAAATTTAAACCCAGGAATTCGAAAAGATGTTTTTATTGCGCCTGCAACAAGTGAATGAATTCGTTCGGGACTAAGCTTGAACAGCAGGGGACGAATAATATGCTTGTACATTGTAAGTGTTTTTGCAAAACTACAATATTGCAAAAACATTCGCAAGCTTTGAAGTTACCCGGGCTTATATTCCGTAAACGTCTTATCGCTGTAAAATATGAGCACACGGTCGACCTGCTTTTCGTTTAACGCATTCTCAGGGACTTTAGAAATTGGAACCACATTTACGGGTTCAGGAGCATTATTAACTTTTACCTCCTTATTAGTATACTCAGGTAGTGGAGAACTTGAAACCATTGATGGTACTGATGGAGACTGAGGAGTTTGATCGAATAGATTGGTTTGCACTGGTTTACGGTACATATCGCCAGTTCCCATCATAAGCCAATCGACGCTAATATGAGGAAACTTCTTAATAATAAGCTGAATAACATCGAACGAAGGTTTGTTTCGACCCGAAAGCATATGCGATATTGAGCTTCGCTGAACACCAATGATTTCGGCAAACTTAGAGGGCGATAGTTTCTCGGAAGTAATAAGTTTAGTTAATCGATCCTGCATCGGGTTTTATTTAATGCTACAAATGTAAATCAAACAATTTATGTTTACAAAATAATCAGTAAGCAATATGTAAACTTTAGTGATTACATATGTATACGGATATTTGTACTCATTTAATAGTTTACATATTAAAACAAGGAATAGATGTTGCAGAATTGCCTTTGATTGAAAAGTGCTTACCTAACTTGTCGCTATAGTTTCGAAAAATAAAGGTGATTTTAGCAATAATTATTTCTGAATTAGCAATTCGTAATGCTTTAGCCGCCATTAACAACTAATAAGCCTATAAATAGCTTGAAAGCGCATGAATTAAAATGCAATAATATTGAGGTTGAACAACTTTAGTTGAAGATGAAATTCGTTCCAATTAAGCTGTTTCTAAAATAAGTATAACCCTATTAAACAGCATAAAGTATATGCTTTCTCGTTCTAATCCCACACATTATTGCCTTTAAAAGCCAAAATATTAGATTATGCCAAACAATTTAGTAAGTTATTGTATTATTGAATTTTAGCATGCTATGCATTAAATTAAAATTGATACCATACGCTATTAAGTACTGGTATTCATATAAATACAATAATAATACGTAATGATATGCCTATGCAATACACAATATTTATGATAATCTTATACATTGAATTTAAGTAAATTTTATAAGTAACTAATATAGAGTTAAATATAATATTAAGTTGTGCACACATGACACATCAACTAATATTTAGCCATAGGTGATTTTTGGTGCGGTTGCATAATGTAATCAAGATATAATTTCGATAGGAATGGTGTTATCTGTGAGCATGAATTACCATACATTAGTCGTTGTTATATGTAGAACAACCAAATGTTTACACATACATACAGTGTTCTTGTGAACAACTACTATTTTTTTTGTTATTCTAAAATGCTAGGGATATTTGAAGCAAATGAAATTTATTAAACCAGATATACTAAGGAAATGCTGTTAATGAAAAGAGAATTTAACGGCTAAGCACTGTATGATAGTTATTTAAGAGCAATATTGGTACAAAAAAAAGTAACCACTCTACTCCCATTCGAAGTTAAGTGGCTACAGCAATTGTTATACTAAAAAGTATTTAACATAAATAAGGAACGAGATTCCTTAAAATTTTAAAAGAAAAAGCAGACCTATAAGCCGGGTTCTGTTCTGCAAACGAATTTACAGCTTCTACCATTAATCTAGGTTTATTGTTGCCAATAAACTCGAGCGACCTACCCTTCGTAACTTTAGCGAACTAAATCCAGACGAGCCGCCCGGTAATTCCGGCTAACCGAAATAATTACGATATACATGGTCTTACACCCCATGAGACGTACGGCTCTCGCTGTTGCCAACGAGACCGGTGGGCTCTTACCCCGCCTTTTCACCCTTACCAACCCCCGAAGGGCTTGGCGGTCGTTTTCTGTTACGTTGCTATGCTCTCACGAACATTTTCCCGTTAGGAAACATGGTGCCCTGTGGTGCCCAGACTTTCCTCCCTGTCGAAACAGAGCGGTAGAACGGTCTGCTTTTATGCTACAAAGGTAGTGCAATAAGTTTTAAATACTCTGTTATCGAAGAAAAACCATGGTTGCACCATATCCGTACTCGCGAAACGAGGCATCCTGATACCTTAGTTTTGGGTAACTTTTTGCAAGCTCTTTAAGAACTTCGTGTTTTAGCTTACCATTTCCAACTCCGTGAATAAACACAATTTTCTTCGACTTGGAGTTTAAGGCTGTATCGAGCGAAACCTTAAATCGTGCCATTTGTATATCGAGCATTTCGGTTGGCGAAAGATTCGATGTGCTGTCGACAAGTTCGTGAATATGCAAATCGACTTCTACAATTTCATCGTCATTTTCGACCTTCTTTTCTGGAATTGGCTTAATATCCTTACTTAAAATAGATTCGCTTATTGCTTCACTAGTTAACGATTTAAGAACTTCCTCTTTTTTACTATCGGCTATTGAAACTATCATAGCGCTTTCGTCGAAAAAGTCGTTCTCGGTGTAGCTCCCTTTTCGATAGAACTTGGCAGGATTTATGGCTAAATCGTAATACTCGGGTTGGTGCGGTTTGTATGCAGTATTTTTAAAAAACAGAATCTGGAAATTAAGCGTTAGCTCAGCGTTTAGGTCATTTTTCGATATTGTAGCTATTTCCTCCTTTGAATCGGAATATAGAAATCCTGCCTTTAAAGGAATTACGGTATCCTTTTCCCATTTCGAAACTACGTAAAAAAGTCGGTACGGGCTATCGTTAATAAGGTGAAGTGCTTGATCGGAGTCGCCAACATTACTCTGATTTGTGGGCACAAAGGCTGCAAATAGTCCTAACAATTCGCCTTTAGGATCAATTTCGCCGGTCTTTTCGGAGTAATTAATTGAAACCTCAGGACTCTCGCTTATTTGTTCAGGTACTGGAGCAATACTTTGGGCTGATGCCTTTTTTCTGTTACCCGTTTCGGTATACTCATCCTCAGGAAGTGCCGCAATTAGCGTATGATCGCCTTTGTTGTCAACCATTATTACCTCAGTTTCGAGTACTGGAATCTCAAAGCCATCTTGATTTGTAACTGCTATTGTTCGCTTATCGATTATTCGAGTAACTTTTCCTCCGCCAACGTCGTTTAGAAAGCGAACCCTGTCTCCTACTTTGTATCTCATTATGTAATATGTTGTATTTCAGTTTATAGTTCAATTTTTTACTGCGTGCAAAATTAGCTATTTTTGCCGACAGTTTATGTATGCAAATCGTATCGGCCATTTAAATGACATTATTGTGTTAAATTTCCCCAAAGTTTATATTTCGGATTATAACTACAGCCTTCCCGACGAGCGGATTGCAAAATACCCACTTGAGCAGCGCGATATATCGAAATTGTTGGTTTATAAGAATAAAACCATTACTGAACATACTTTTCGCAATGTAAGTGACCTAATACCTACCGATAGCCTTATAGTATTTAATAACACCAAGGTTGTTCAGGCAAGGTTAAATTTTAAAAGAGAAACAGGCGCCAGTATCGAAGTTTTTTTATTGGAACCTATTAATCCTGTTGATTATGCACAATCCTTTGCATCGACAAGTAATTGCAAATGGAAATGCATTGTTGGTAACTTAAAAAAGTGGAAAGGCGATATACTAAGGCTTGAAATTGATGGAACTTCGGCAATTCTTAATGCAGAAAAAGCAGGTATTAATGGTGAGGGAGTTGAAGTTGAGTTTAGCTGGAACGAAAACCTGTCGTTTGCCAGAGTAGTTGAAATTTGCGGCAAAGTGCCCATTCCTCCCTACTTAAATAGAAAAGATGAAGCAGTTGACAAAAGTCGTTACCAAACAGTTTACGCCCAACCCGAGGGTTCAGTAGCTGCACCAACGGCTGGACTTCACTTTACACCTGAACTTCTGCAAAAAATTAAACAAAATGACATTGAAACGGCTTCGGTAACGCTTCACGTTGGTGCAGGAACTTTTAAACCAGTAAAAGCCGAAACCATTGTTGAGCACGAAATGCATACCGAGCATTTTTATGTAACAAAGGAACTGCTTCAAAGTATTTTAAGGAAAAAAGGAAAAATTTGCTCAGTAGGGACTACAACTTTACGTTCACTTGAGAGTATTTATTGGCTTGGCGTTAAAGTAAATATGGGTATCGATTTGGCAAATAGTTTACATGTTAGTCAATGGGAACCATACAATCTTCCCAGCAGAATTAGTGTCGACGAATCGATTAATTCACTGCTAAACTGGATGAAAGGTAATGAAAAGGATTTTTTTGAAGCGGCTACACAAATATGCATAGTTCCAGGCTACGATTTTAAAATTGTAAACACTCTCATTACAAATTTCCATCAGCCAAAAAGTACCCTACTTTTGCTCGTATCGGCTTTTGTGGGCGAAGATTGGAAGCGAATATACAGCTATGCTCTCGAAAACGACTTTAGGTTTTTGAGTTACGGCGATAGTTCAATGTTGATTAGATGATTTCTTCACCACACGATGCACATACCCCGATATCCCGATAGTTATCGGGAATCGGTGCACAATAGCAAAAAATAAAAGGAATGAAAAAGCAAGGAACATCGATGTTTTTACCCACTTCGAAGAAGGAGATGGATGCGTTGGGTTGGGAACAGGCCGATGTTATTTTGTTTACAGGCGACGCATACGTCGACCACCCTGCCTTTGGTGCTGCTGTTATTGGACGGATTCTTGAGCGTGAGGGTTTTAAAGTAGCAATAGTGCCACAACCCAACTGGCGCGACGACCTAAGAGATTTTCGCAAATTGGGCACTCCCCGACTATTTTTTGCAGTAACATCGGGCAATATGGACTCGATGATAAACCATTATACTGCAAATAAACGATTACGAAGCGACGATGCTTACACAGCAGGTGGCGAAGCTGGAAATCGTCCCGATTATGCTACAAAGGTTTACTCACAAATTATTAAAAAAATGTTTCCAGAGGTACCTCTGGTTATTGGTGGCATTGAAGCTTCGCTTAGGAGGTTTACACATTACGATTACTGGTCGAACTCACTATTACCTGGCATTCTTACCCAAACTCAAGCCGATTTGCTAATTTACGGTATGGGCGAAAAGCCCATTGTTGAGCTGGCCAAGAGAGTTGCAGGTGGTGAATCGATACAGAGCATTGTGAATTTACCCCAAACGGCATTTATTACTTCAAATAAGGATTTGTATTTAACTGATAGTAATAGTATTGTACTACATTCTTTTGAGAAATGTTTAAAGGATAAACTGCTTTTTGGCGAAAATTTTAAGGTAATCGAAGAGGAATCGAATAAACAAAAATCGACTGTTTTAGTTGAAGAAGCCGAAGGCTTACTCACGGTTGTAAATCCTCCATATGCGCCTGCAACCGAAACAGAAATGGATAGCTGGTTTAGTTTACCCTTTACACGGCTTCCGCACCCACGATATGGCAATAAAATTGTGCCTGCTTGGGAAATGATTAAATTCTCGGTTAATATTCATAGAGGCTGTTTTGGAGGATGTAGTTTCTGCACAATTTCGGCACATCAAGGGAAGTTTGTGGTTTCTCGCTCCGAAGACTCTGTAATGGAGGAAATAGAAAAAGTAACACAAATGCCCGATTTTAAGGGCTACCTCTCCGATGTTGGTGGCCCTTCGGCTAATATGTACGGAATGCGAGGTATTGATGAGCGAATTTGTGCCAAGTGCAAAAGACCCTCGTGTATTCATCCTGAGATATGTAAAAACCTAAATACCAGTCATAGCCGAATAGTTGGCCTATTTCAGAGAATTCGCACCTTAAAAGCCATTAAAAAGGCTTTTGTGGGCAGCGGAATACGCTACGACCTTTTTATTAATAAGACCGATAGCGTTTCGCAGCAGTACTTTAGCGATTTGGTTCGGTTTCACGTGTCGGGAAGGCTAAAAGTTGCACCCGAGCATACCGAAGACCATGTTTTAATGGAGATGCGAAAGCCAAACTTCGAAATGTTTAAGAAGCTAAAACAGAACTTCGATAATATTAATCAGAAGTATACATTAAATCAGCAGCTTATACCCTATTTCATTTCAAGCCATCCCGGTTGCACATTGAAGGATATGGAGAACCTTGCAACAGAAACCCAGAAAATGAGGATAAACCTTGAGCAGGTTCAGGATTTTACACCAACTCCAATGACATTGGCCTCGACCATTTTTTATACTGGAGTTAACCCCTACACCAGCAAAAAGGTTTTTGTTGCTCGCGGCAAGGATGAAAAGTTGAAGCAGCGTAGCCACTTTTTTGGGGCAACTAACAAACCCACTACAAAACCAAAGTATTTTAAACGAAAATAAGTGACTGTTTAATTTTTATTTGCAATAGCCACGGGCTTTAGAGCCCAAATTAGTTGTTTGTTTGGCTAAAGCCAATTTATTTGATGAATTTTATCCACGGGCTAAAGCCCATGGCAATTATAATATATTTAATGAATCAAATTTAAACAGATTCTAAATTTCATTTCAACCCAAATGGTTACCGAAGATATTAATAATAAGGAGTTTACTATGGATATGGGAATAGTAAACCTAATAGCCATTGTTTTAATAATACCAATTGCGGTTGTTAGCATATTGCCATTTATTGTTTTTTGGGGTTTCGAAACATTTTCTATGGGTTGGGAAATTTTTCGAAGCTGGATACTTTTATTCTTACTTTTTGGTATAGTAGTTCACGAATTGCTTCACGGAGTAACCTGGAGTTTTTTTGCCGAAGGTGGATTTAAAACAATTAAATTTGGAGTAAACTGGAAGTTTTTAACCCCCTACTGCCATTGCAATGTTCCCTTAAAAGTAAAGCATTACGCAATTGGAGGCGCAATGCCATTGGTGGTTATGGGCATAATACCTATTCTGCTTGCCTTAGCCATAGGTAACGGAGGATTGCATTGTTTTGGAGTGTTTTTTACTTGGGCAGCTGGGGGCGATATTGTTGCACTTTTTATGCTCCGAAAATTAAATCGAAATTCGTACGTTTCGGATCATCCCGAAAAAATGGGGTTTTATATAAGTGAAGATGCAAATTAAACCTATTTATATATATCTGAAATAAAGATATATACGTATTTTAATATATAAACTAGTTTAAGCTTTTGGTAGTTTAAAGCAGAATTTACTGCCTACCCCTTCGGCGCTTTCTATTACAATTTCGGAACCATGCTTTGCTGCAAATTCTTTACAAAGTAGCAGGCCTAGCCCAGTGCTAGGTTCGCCCTCGGTACCTGGTCGGCTAACTTTTCCGTCGATTTTAAATACATTCTGCTTAATATCACTCCCCATTCCAATACCTGTATCGCTTACAATAACTTCAACGGTACTATTTGAGTTATTGTGAACTATTAGTTCAATTTTCCCCTTACGAGGTGTAAACTTAATGGCATTCGATATTAGATTACGGAAAATGGTCGATACCATTTCTTTGTCGACAAAAATATGAACACTATCGGGAATCGAATGGAATAATTCAATTTCCTTAATGCTAGCCGATTCCTGAAGTGCAGACAGGCATTCGTTGCAAATTGAGGATAAGTTTTGGCAACTTGGCTGAAACTTTATAGTACCCTGCTGAATTCGAGACCATTCCAAAAGATTTTCGAGTAATTTAAATGTATGAATTGCAGCATTATAAATATGTTTTGAGTACTCCGAAACTTCCTCTTTGGTAAATTCGTCTACTCTATTCTTAAGCAGCTCGCCAAAACCGATAATGGTGTTAAAGGGGCTTTTTAGGTCATGGGCAATTATCGAGAAAAATCGATCCTTTGTAGCAATAAGTTCCTGAAGCCGCTCATTCTGTTCTTGTACATATTGTTCGGTTTTCTTTCTTTCAGTAATATCGAAAAAGCCAACGAGACTAGCATAAACTTTTCCATTTGAGTCTGTTATTGGGCATCCAACAATTTCGAGTCGAAGCCTAGTGCCATTGGGTTGCCTTACTTCCATGTCGTCAATATGAGAAGATTCTCCAATCATTCCACGAGCTATTGGCATTTTTTCGGTTGGGTATCGTTGGTCGGTTCCAGCTATAAATGCTTCGTATACTTCCGAAAGGTTTTCCTTGGTTGCATCGGGTAAAATTCCTCTCCCCATTAACAGTTTAGCATGGTTGTTTACAATTATGGGTTTGCCATTTTCGGCATCGACCATAAAAATCCCAATTGGAAGGTTGTCGAGCATTGCATTAATAAACCGACTTTGATCCTCAATTGTTTTTTCAGATTCCTTTTGTGCTGTAATGTCGCGTATTACAATAATTTGACCCTGAAATACATTTTTTCGATCGTAAAATGGCGATAACCGGATTTCGTAAAAGGCTGCAATTCCCAATATTTCAGAATTATATTCGAGTACTATTCTTTCGTTTATATTAAGTTCATTACATTTTAGCTCATTCCAAAATAGTAATGCATCTTCGGCTTGCTCACCCATTTGTGCCTTTTTTAATTTTGTAAAGATTGATGCCATTTCGTTGTAATCCACTAGAACTCCATTTTTATCGATTACAATAATTCCATCGGTCATATTTTCAAACAGCGAATCGCGAATTATGGGCACAAAACGAAAAAGGTTGTACTGCCTAAGTCCAACGTACATTAATAAACCCGATATAACTGAAATGTATGGAGTTATATTTACATTTAGGTTTAAGAGCCCAAGCATGTTGGGATGAAAAAGAGAATGAAGAATGAGTAAAATAAACGATCCAATAACTATTGACCCAATTTGCCTCCTGTAAATTCGCGATCCACTTATAAATAAGGCTATTAATACAATGTTAGCCAAAAACGAGCCAACAAGTATGTAAAACTGTTGAATGAAGTACCATATTTGGGGTGAATAGCCAAATGAAGATATTAAATTTCCTTGATAAAAACTTGGATTGCTATAGAAAAGACTGTGATGGTTATTTGTTAAAAGTGCAATTACCGATAGAATTGGAATAATAAAGTAAAGAGGAACGAATCGCTTTTTAAGAAAGTCGTAGTTCTCGATGTAGCTAAGAGCAAACATTATATAAAACGATGGGATAAACGACACTCCTATTCGTTCGATTTTAAAGAATAAAACAGCTTGAGCCAACGATGTGGCTGAAATATTTAATCCGTAACCAATAGTGTAAAGGGCAAAGCATAGTATTACAAACGAAAAAAGTTGAGCGCCCTTTGTTCTCCTTAGTTTAAGTACTAAGAAAAACAAGGCAATTAAAAATATTGCCGATAAAAATGCCAGTATAGAGTATGGGTTTAACTGCATTTTAGTGCATGTTTTTTTGACGGAACTTTTTTTATTGTCAAAAAAGGCAAGTTAAAGGCAGGGAAAATATAGAAAGTTGAAATTGCAGAGATTTAATAATTAAAGTTATAACAAAACTATTGAATAGCAATAAAATAGAGTAACCTTTTTATCACTTAACAAAGTTGTAGTTCTTAACAATTAGAGTTAAACATTAGGCATTTACTCCTTTTTTACATCTAATTATCAAATATCCTTTTTAAAAACAGCAAATGTCATAATGGCGCTAGTTATTTATTTTCAAATGCCAATATGGCATTTTTTATGCAATTGCATTTAAATTGAATATTGTTAGTTGAAGTTTACAAATTTTAATGTTTAACTTAAATATGGAGGGTACAATCATGATCCCAATGTTAAGACCTACAACTACAAGCATCCCAAGCTTGGTAGATGCATTCTTTGGCGACGATTTCCTTTCAAATTTTTTTGAAGGACTTAATCAGGGAACCTTGCCTGCTGTAAATATCAGCGAGAATAAGGAGGAGTTTACTATTGAAGTGGCTGCTCCGGGTCTCGAAAAGAAGGACTTTTCAGTAGACCTTAGTAACAACATGCTCACCATTTCGAGCCAAAAGGAGTTTTCGAACGAAGAAAAGGACGAAAAGGTATTGAGGCGTGAGTACAGTTACACTTCGTTTAAGCGCAGCTTTTCGCTTCCCGAAAGTGCTGAAAGCACCAAAATTAAGGCTTCGTATAAAGACGGTATTTTGAGTGTTACCGTACCCAAAAGGGAGGAAGCGAAGGAAAAGCCCGTTAGGCAAATTTCAATTTCGTAACTGAATTTGTATTAGCATACAGAAGAGGCAGTATAAATTAAAAGATTAACCACAAAGACCACTAAGAAAAAACGAAGAAACACAAAGTTAATACTTTAACATACAATACTTTGTGTTCTTTGAGAAAAACTTAGTGACCTTTGTGGTTTGTTTTTTTTTATCTTTTTGGACAGCTTTTTTTACTTTAAATAAATGGTGTAACTATTTATATTTGTGCGATATATTATTTAATAATTGGTCGAGCCCATTAAGCTTAATTTCGTATAGGGTCGAAAGTAATACACCTAATCGTCCAGGCGGAAATCCTTTTCGCTGAAACCATTCGAGGTAAAAAACGGGAATATCCTTTAGCAATGTTCCCTTAAATTTGCCAAAGGGCATTTTTTTGGTAACCAAATCGATTAGTATCTGTCGATTCTCCTTATCAAGATTAACATCTTCCATGTAATTTCTTACTATAGTGGTTTTCGGCGGAGCTGTTTCTTTTCTGAAACTCCCTTTTTTTCGTCTAACCGTTTACGTTTCGATGCTGCAGTTGGCTTAGTTGCTCTTCGAGGCTTCGAAGGAGTAAGAGCCTTTTCAACAAGTTTGTAAAATTTTTCAATGCAAAGCTCTTTATTTTCAAGCTGCGAGCGCGAAACCTGCGAAGTTATTATCAGAATTCCGTCGTCGGTTAGCTTTGAGGCTAGTTTAATTAGCAGAATGGTTTTCTCGTCGTCGCTCAGAATTGCCGAATCGGTTACGCTAAATCGCAGTTCAATTCGACTATTGACCTTGTTAACATTTTGACCTCCAGCCCCGCTGCTTCGCGAAGCCTGAAAGGAAAATTCGGAGGAGAAATCTTTTTGCACAGCTATTATTTTTCGAAATTGAGCGTTTTACTAATAATCTTAATTAGGTCTTCTTCGCTTATGGGCTTTGTAAAAAAGTCGTTGCAGCCTGCTGCAATTGCCATACGCCTATTGTCGTCGGAAACATAAGCGGTATGCGCAATAATTGCTACCTTAAATTTAAGTTTTCGAATTTCGCGGGCAATAGCAAAGCCATCCCTATCGGCTAATCGAATGTCGAGTAAAACGAGGTCGAGGCCTTCGGTTTGCCTAATAATTTCAATGGCTTGATTGCCGTTAGTTGCCGAAAAAAAAGAGCACACAACCTTTTCGAGCATCGAGTTAAATAGAAGTATGTTGTGCTCAAAATCGTCGACAACCAGTACCTTTTTCCCATTTAAATTAGGTTTGCTTATAAAACTCGAAAACGCATTGCTAACTATTAGGTGAGAAGTATCGGATGAAATTGTAATGTCGACAGGTAGCGTGAAGCTAAAAAGCGAACCGCAGTTAAGCTCCGACTCAACCCAAATTCGGCCGCCAACATGCTCAACAAGTGCTTTCGAAATCGATAACCCTAGCCCTGTACCTTCGAATTGGCGAGATGTAACGCGATTGTCGACCTGTATAAACCTATCGAAAATTTTATCGTGCTGGTCTCGAGCAATTCCTATACCTGTGTCGCGAACATAAAAAACAAGCTCGTTTTTAGCAATTATTTTGTAGCCAAATTCAATTTCGCCCTTGGTAGTAAATTTTAACGAATTACTTAAAAGGTTTGTAAGAACTTGTTTTACTCGCTTACGATCGGTTTCAATAGCTATCGATTCGTCGTGAAGTTCGGTCGACAACTTTAGCTTAACATCGTGATCTTTAAACAGCCTATTATTCATGTAAAACTGGTAAAGTTCGAGCATTAGCTCGTCAACATTAAATTGCTCACAATTAATAGTCATTATGCCCGATTCAATTTTCGACAAATCGATAATGTCGTTTATAAGCGATAGTAAATGGTGGCCACTGTTAAGAATTATTTCGATGTGATTTAGGCGGACTTCGTCGGTTAGCTCTTTTTCTTTTAGCAGTTCGGCAAAGCCAAGAACTCCAAACAGTGGTGTTCGAATTTCGTGACTCATATTTGCTAAAAATGCAGTTTTAAGACTATCGGCTTCTTCGGCTCTATTTTTGGCGGCGGTAAGCTCCTTTTTTTGCTTAATAAACTCATCAATTAGAATTGCTATACGTTGAAAATCGCCACTACCCTTTTTTAGTTCACTTAGGCTATCGATATTTTCGGTTGCAATGGCCTCGCTTACAAGCGACAAGGGTTTGCTAACCCATTTCGACAGAAGAAAAGCAAGTATAATAAGAATACTTAAAGCTGTAAAAATGAACAGTATTAGCATTTGCATGGAAGTACGACGGTACAAGTCCATGAAAGGTAACTTTTTGCTAAAAAGAATTACGCCTACATTTTCGTTTTGCCAGTTTTCAACAGTAATGCTAAACTGAATTTCGTTTGCTGGAGAGAATTGCAGTGCTTGTTTTCCATTTAAAATGAGAATTTCGCTTCCCGAAAGTTTTTCCGTTTTTTCAATTAAATTCGAGTCCCATACCTTGGCTAAAAAAATGTACCCATGAGGCATTGTTAGCCTTTCGGCATCGGAAGTTGGGTGTATGGTTGCCCCGTGAACCATTACTAAACCAATAGGGGTATATAAATAGAATGATGTAAACCTGTTTTTGTAAAGTTGATTTAGTAGAATGCTGTCGAACGAAACTTTAAAAAGCAACTTGGCATTTTTACTAAAATCGGAGTAAATTACTTTATTGTCGAGGTTTAGCATCCAAACAGCATCAAGGTCGTATGAGGTTACTAAATTCGAAATGTTCTCTTTTCCCCAAGCATGGCTAGGCTTTTTTATAAAAGTTACATAATCGTCCCAAAACGAATAGTCGTATACAATTTGATTAACCTTCGAACTCTGTATATCAATGGCAGCTTTGCATGTATGGTTGTGCTGTTCAATGTTGTGGTTAGTAATTAGAAGTTCCTGCCTATTATTTAACCAAAAAGCAATTATACTCGATATTACTGCCATTACTAGTGTTGCAAGTAAAGCAAATAGAATTTTTTGACGAGTTGACATTGCTTTTTTATTTTAAAAGGATTATTGAATGTACGCTAAATAAATTAAACAGTTGCAATTCGTTTCTTTAAAATATAGGCTAATACTTTTTTATACAATTTAAAATAATGTAAATGATATATGGTTAGATTAATTTATCAATAATTTACTCATTTACTGTTGGTAACACTATCCTAAAGCCAATGTAGCTCCTTGAGTTTGAGGGATCGTCGAAACCTCTAAATGTTAGCCTATTGGCATCAATGTAGCCAAACCAACTGCCACCACGAACAACTCGACCATCGCCAGTTTCGGGACCTTTTGGGTTTGTTTCGGTGGTGCTACTGTACGACGAAAACCAATCGTTGCACCATTCCCAAACATTGCCGCTCATGTCGTAAATTCCTAGTTCGTTTGGTTTAAGCTGGCCAACTTCGTTTGTTTTATTACCGCTATTACCCGAGTACCATGCAACATCGTTAATATTTCGTGCTCCCGAATACCGATGATTTTGTGTTTTTTCGCCACCTCGCGCTGCATACTCCCATTCGGCTTCGGTGGGTAATCGGTAGTTTTTGCCTGTTAAAACGTTAAGCTTTTTAATGAAATTTTGAGCATCGTGCCAGCTAACTCGCTCAACTGGACATTGATTGCAGTCCCTAAAGTGGCTTGGGCTGGTTCCCATAATTTCTTTCCAAAGGGCTTGGGTAATTTCGTAATTGCTAATGTAAAAATCGCTTACTGTAACATCGTGAACAGGTTTTTCGAACTTTTTTCCCTCCCCAAATGTGTCGCCCATTTTAAAGGTGCCACCTTTTACTAAAACCATATACTGGTCCAATGGGTCATTCGAATCTTTTAAAATAAACGAATGAGTGGCACTACTGGTAAACGAAATGGTAACTTTTTCGACAATTACTTTGTTCCCCTTTGTTATTTTAAATAGATACTCACCGTATTCCAACCAAATCGATTTTGGGGTATTGCCATATAACGAGTCGCCAATAAAAATTTGAGCCCCGCTTGGTTCGCTAGTTACTGCAACTTGCTTACCCGAATAAAGCACAACATCAATTTTCGTAAATTTACGGCCAACAACATCAACCGATTTAATAACTGTTGTATATCCCTTTTTAGCGATGTATACTACATACCTTTTTTCGGGAAGACTTGGTATTTTAATGGGCGTTAGCCCATAAATGGTTCCATCAATGGTAACAACGGCTCCTTGGGGTTCGCTTGTTACTTCAAGTTCGCCAGTTTCGGCCTTAAGCTTAATGTCGAGTTTTTGATTTTTACCTGCAATAATTGCAAGTTGAAACTCCTGAGTAGCGTACCCAACTTTTTCGACCTTAACCTTGCAAATACCCTCCATAACTCTTCCTGTCCACGAGGTTAGGCTAACCCTACTCCCATTAATATATATAGTTGCCTCGGTAGTTGCATTAATAGTTAGTTCGGCAAAAAGCGACTTCATTATAAAATTAACAGGAACAGTTCGTTCGTCGAATACCGAAACCTTTTTAGTTTGGGTTTGGTACCATTGGTTTGTAAGCTTAATGGTATAGTCGCCAGTTTCTATTCCGTTGAATGTGTACGGTGTAATTTTTCCAGTATTTTGGTCGTTTAGGTGAATTACCATGCCGTCGGGCTTGGAGGTAACCTGTATGCTTCCAAATTTTTGGTTTTGTATTTTAGTGCTTGCACTTGCTGCAAAAAAAACGTCATTGGCATTTAAAGCCAAAAGTAACTGAAGTGTAAAGGAGAAGTATACAAGTACAATTAACCGTTTCAAATTGAAATTACTTTAAATTCAACCTAAAATTAAGCTATTTTTCTCGATGTTACCACATAAGAATATCTATTAACTTAAAAGAATGCCTATGGTAAAAGGGCATTCTTTTAAGGAACAGACAATAAGTTATAAAGTTTATGAAAGGCTACGTAAAATTGAGTTTAAAACTTTTTGGGGTAGGCAAAACGCTCTTGGTAGCGTTTTCTTGCTTCGTCAGGGTCGGCGTCGAGGGCAATATAAATTTTTGTTCTTTGATCAATTGCAACTAGTTGCATTTTTGTAAGGTCGGGCGATTTAAAAACGGGTTGTTTTTTTTCGTACATACAAGTTTCCCTTTCAGCTAAAAAATCCAATTCATAAAACACAGTATGTATTTTATGTGAAAAATATTGCTAACAGTTATAAAATCAAAATATTAGCAATTTGATAATATGCAGTCGATTAGGAGAAATGTCGAGAAAAAGAAATTCTTTGCAAGAAGCAATGTCGATTTTCGACTTGCCAGCAAAAGTCCTAAAAATAATGGGCTTTGGATTTTTAAACGACTTCCCTTACGATAAGCAATAAAAGTCAAATGTAGCATAAAATATTGGACTTTCCTAATTTAAAAAATTTAAAATCAATTAATTAAGCATAATTGTTGGGTGTTCAGTTGATTTTACACGGTAACCAACAGAAATAATAACATCGAGGTTGTAAAGTTTTACCGAAACTTCCTGCGTTTTTCCTTCAATAGCGCCATGTTGAGTGGTATGTCGGAAATTCCGACATACCATCTCTTCGTTTAATTCACCTTCTTTAAAAACGTTTTGTATGTTCGGTAATGGTGGTTCGAGCTTTGCCAAATAAAGCAGCCATTTGGTCTTGTGAAATCCAAACGGTTTCTTCTTCGAGGCGAACATTAATTTTTATGCTGCCTTCTGAGTTTTGGTATATTAGTATTTCGCTGGTGCTCATTAAAATGGTAGAGTTATTCAAATCCAAATTTAGTAAAAGGATTTAATTATTGGATTACTAAATTTTAATGTTATGAAATACAGGATTTTAAATCAATATAAATTCAAAACAGTTACTTTCCTATGCAAAACTTGCTAAATATTGAGCCTAAAATGTCGTCGGTGGTAATTTCGCCGGTAATTTCGCCTAAGTAGTGGAGAACCTGACGAATGTCGAGCGAAAGTAAGTCGCCAGGTATGTTGGCCTTTAGGCCATTGGCTACGAGAAGTAAACTTTCGTGCGCACGCTGTAGCGACTCGTAGTGACGGGCATTGGTAACAATTACCTCATCGCCATCGGTTTTGGTTACTTGTGCAATGGTAACAAGTTGCTGCGCAAGCGAGTCGACGGTTGAATCGTGCTTTGCCGAAAGGGCTTTAACGCTAGCTTTTATATACTTGCTAGTAATTAGGTTGTTAAGCAATTCAGTATGCTCTTGTGTTGAAGCATCAACCTTATTTAGAATTACAAGAAGTTTTTGGTGCTGTTCGAGTTTTGTGTAAATTTCGTCGATTGCAGTAATAGTTTGCTGCTCATTTTCACGCGAATCGACCATTAAAATTACTATAAGCGACTGCGATATTTTTGCGTATGTTCGCTCAATACCCATGCTTTCAATGGTGTCGGTGGTATGGCGAAGCCCAGCGGTGTCGACAAAACGAAAGTTATACCCATTAATCGAAATGGTGTCCTCAATGGTGTCGCGGGTTGTGCCAGCAATTTCCGATACTATGGCTCGATCCTCATTTAAAAGTCGGTTTAACAAGGTCGATTTGCCCACGTTGGGTTTGCCAACAATGGCAACTGGAATTCCCGTTTTTATTACATTGCCCAGTTGAAACGAATCCATTAGTCGCTTTGTAACCTCCGAAATATCTTCGATAAGGCGTGTAAGCTGCCTCCTATCGGCAAATTTAACATCTTCCTCGCTAAAATCGAGCTCAAGTTCAACCAGCGAAATAAAGTGAAGAAGTTGCTCCCTAAGTTCCTTTAGTTTACTCGAAAAACCTCCACGCATTTGGTTAATGGCCACTCTGCGAGCCGACTCGCTTGTCGATGAAATAAGGTCGGCCACTGCCTCCGCTTGTGAAAGGTCGAGTTTCCCATTTAAAAAGGCACGTAGCGTAAATCCCCCCGGTTCGGCCAGTGAAGCGCCGTTCTTTATAAGAATTTCTAAAATTCGTTGCTGAATAAATTGGGATCCATGGCACGAAATCTCAACCATATCGTCGCCTGTGTACGAATGAGGCGAGCGAAAAAGGCTAACAAGAACTTGGTCAATAATTACATCTTCGGCCACAATTGAACCGTAGTGAATGGTGTAAGGTTTTTGGTCGATTAGTTTTTTGTTTTTTTTAGCAGCAACAAATATTTTGTCGCAAATGGTTAACGCTTCAGGTCCATTAATTCGAATAACTGCAATAGCGCCAACTCCTGGGGGCGTTGCAATGGCTGCTATGGTGGTATTGATTTGCATTTAAGTGAAATTTGGTTTGCAAAGTTACAATAATAAGGCACTATTTAACTCTCCAAATACCCGCAAATGAGTTTAACTTTTTGGTTCGTTCAGATATAACTAATTTGGGTCGTTGATTTTATTATTAGAAGTCTATTACAAATGCTATTAATAGTCGATAGCAAATGAATACACACTATACATCACATATTCAGACACATAAATATTTAGTAAAAACAATTTAAAGTAAATGTCAACCCCTCACAATTATGATTTTAATTGTTAAACCTATGAGCTATTCCGTTACTTCGTAAAAATAAAATTTACTTACCATGAAAGAAGTTGTAATTGTATCGGCCGTAAGAACACCCATAGGTAACTTTGGAGGAAGCCTATCCAGCTTTTCAGCTGTGGAATTAGGAGCCATTGCTGCTCGTGAAGCCATAAAACGTGCGGGCATTTCGCCTGCCGAAATAAGCGAAAGCATTATTGGTAATATTCTATCGGCTGGCCTTGGGCAAAATGTTGCACGCCAGGTGGCCATTCGTGCTGGGATACCTGAAACAAGCCCTGCAATGGCCATAAATAAACTTTGCGGATCGGGACTACGGGCTGTTTCAATGGCTGCCCAATTCATTATGTTAGGCGATGCAGATGTAGTTTTAGCCGGCGGAACCGAAAGCATGAGTAATGCTCCGTACCTTATGACTAAAGCCCGAAATGGTTATCGAATGGGTCATGGACAGGTTTTTGACAGTATGATTCTCGATGGGCTAACCGATGCTTTTAACGATTACCATATGGGCATTACAGCCGAAAACATAGCTGAGCAATGGGGAATTACCCGCGACGAGCAGGATGCTTTTGCCGTTAAAAGTCAGAATAAAACCGAAGTAGCCCAAAAAGCCGGTAAGTTTACCGATGAAATTATTGGTATTGAAATTCCTCAGCGCAAGGGTGAACCTATCCTTTGTAATACCGACGAGTTTCCAAAGCACGGATTAACCATCGACCAGCTTGCAAAACTAAAGCCCGCATTTAAAAAAGACGGCACAGTAACCGCTGGCAATGCATCGGGGATTAACGATGGGGCGAGTATGCTTGTGGTTATGTCGATGGAGAAAGCCAAATTGTTAGGGCTGAAACCGCTTGTAAAAATTCGCTCTTACGCAAATGCTGCTTTAGATCCCAAAATTATGGGATACGGGCCAGTTCCAGCAACTCGCGCTGCATTGCTAAAGGCAAATATGAAGATAACCGAAATCGACCTTATTGAGGCCAACGAAGCCTTTGCTGCGCAATCAATTGCTGTACTTCGCGATTTAAACCTAAATCCTGATATTGTTAACGTTAATGGAGGTGCCATAGCACTAGGTCACCCCGTTGGGGCATCGGGCGCTCGCATTTTAACTACTCTCATTTACGAAATGAAGCGCCGTAATGCAGCAACTGGCTTAGCCACTCTTTGCATTGGAGGCGGACAAGGAACTGCGCTAATTATTGAGAATATATAGGGGTTGTCAGTTGACGGTTATCGGTTATCGGTTGTCAGTTGTCGGTTATCGTTTCTCAGTCTTCGGACTTAATCAATCAGTCAAACAATCATCCAATCATCCAATCATCCAACATTATAAAAATATGAAACGACTTGAGAATAGATTAGCAATTATCACCGGCGGGGCCGATGGTTTAGGAAAAGCAGGTGCCATTCGCTTTGCAAGCGAGGGAGCAACCGTAATTATTTGGGATATGAACGAGGAAAAAGGTAAAGAAACCGTTTCGTTTATTGAGCAAAATAAAGGAAAGGCAGTTTTTGCAAAGGTTAACACTGCAATTTTTGCCGAAGTTGAAAGCGCTACCCAAAAGGCAATTGAGCAATTTGGCAAAATTGACATTCTGGTGAATAACGCTGGAATTACACGCGATGCTACAATTAAAAAAATGACTTCGGAGCAATGGCAACAGGTAATTGATGTAAATTTAACGGGCGTTTTCAATTGTACTAAGTGTGTAAGCAGCTTTATGGTTGAAAAGGGCTACGGAAGAATTATCAATACCTCATCGGTTGTTGCTCTTTATGGTAATTTTGGACAAACAAACTATGTTGCTTCAAAGGCTGGCTTAATTGGAATGACAAAAACTCTTGCCCGCGAGCTGGGTCGAAAAGGTGTAACAGTAAATGCTATTGCTCCTGGTTTTATTGCAACCGAAATGGTTAAAAAAATGCCCGAAGACGTTCTTAAGGCAATGGAGCAAAAGGTTCCGGTTGGTCGTTTAGGATTACCCGACGAAATTGCATCGGCCTACCTTTTCTTTGCAAGCGACGAGGCCGCATACATAAACGGCGCAACGCTAAGCGTTGATGGTGGTATTACTATATAAAACGAGCAAAGGTTGAAATTGCAATCTCCAGTTTTATTTTTTAACTGGAGATTGCCAGGGCAAGGAATCAGAAATCTTTAATCTTATTAAATTCAGTACAATATGGCATCAACCGAACAAGTTATTGGTACGTGGATACTTATTGCTCTATATGCCTCAGCAATTCTGTATTTTGTAATTAAAGGGTCGTTAGGTATAAAGAGTATGAAGGATTACGCTGTAGGTAGCGTAAGCTTCTCCCCTTACTTTGTTGGTCTTTCGTTGGCTGCTGCTATGACTAGTGCAGCCACTTTTATTATTAACCCTGGCCTAATTGCAAGGTACGGTGTAAGCGGAGTACTATCGTTTGGGCTTTTCTTTCCAATTGCCACAATGGTTTCGCTGGTAGTTCTTACAAAAAGCTTCAGAAAGTATGGTGAATCGGTTAGCGCTATTTCGTTGGCCAGCTGGATTGGTAAAAAGTACAACAGTAAGGGCTACTCACTCTTTATTGCATTTCTTTCGGCGCTGCTAATTACATTCATAGTGCTAATTCTTGTTGCCCTAACAAAGGTTTTTGCCAGCGCACTCAACACGAATGAGGTTTATACTCTGGCCGCAATTGTAATATTCGTTTTTGGCTATATGATGTTTGGCGGGGCCAACTCAATGGTATATACAAATGCAATTCAGGCTGGAATAATGATTATTGTTGCCGTTATCCTTTTGGGTTCGGGTTACGAGCATTTTAAGGATGGTATTTTTGGCTTTTTCGAAAAGCTAAAGGCCATCGACCCTGTTCTGGTTAAATCGACCAACGAGGGAAGTCCACTATTCCGCGACTTTTGGGAAATTGCTTTGGCGCAAATTATTATTGGTGCAGCGGTGGTTTGTCAACCCCATATTATCACTAAATCGCTTTTGCTGAAGAAGGATAGCGATGTAAATAAGTTCTTAGTAACATCGATTATTGTCGAAGTTCTTTTTTTCTCGGTAGTTATTGCTGGATTGTACGCACGACTTGAATTTCCCGATTTAACAGCGAATGGCGCACCAATGAATACCGACAATATTATTCCTATGTATGTAATAAAGGTATTCTCTATAGGTTGGGTAGCCGTGCTGGTAGGATTATTCGTAATTTTAGGGCTTATAAGTGCCGGTATGTCAACCCTCGAAGGATTAATCCAATCACTAAGTACAAGTATTACCAACGATATTATTAACCCGCTGTTTGGAAAAAATATAACCAACGAAAAAAGCTACATTAAAATTAATCGAATTGCTATTGTAGCCCTTGCTATTGTAGCCTTTTTTGTTTCGCGGCAGCAGCTGCTTTACCCTAAACTTAGCGTGGCAATTTTGGCGCAAAATGGGGTTTACGCATACTTCTCAATCATTTTTATTCCCATAGTTCTTGGAGTTTTTGGAAAAAAAATTGGCTTAAAAGCACCACTTTGGGCATCGATTACAGCATTTATAACCCATTTTACAGTTTACTACGGATTTCCATTCCTTGTAAATTCGGGTTCGGTTAGTCTTGGCTATTTCGATAAATATTTTGTTGGTACCGTTCACAATCCTGCCATTGCGGCCTCTTTAGCAATTATATTATCGGCAGTTGTTGGATTGTCATTATATTTAACTGATAAGCAAAAGGTTAAAATCTAATTATTTTAACTCTTAATAAACATAATTATGGATTACAGCGCTAAGTATAAAAACAAACTCATTGCCATTGAGCAAGCAGTTGAACTGCTAAAGAGCGACACCGATGTAATTGTTGCTCAGTGCGCATCGGAACCTCAGGGCTGTATGAGCAAGTTTCATTTAGTAAAAGATAAGGTAAGGGACGTTAAAGTATTCTCGGTTTTAACATTAAAACCCTACGATTTCTATATGAAACCCGAAATGAAGGGTCACTTTGAGCTTTGCAGCTGGTTTCATGCTCCAGGCTCCAGGCAGGCCATTAAAGAGGGTGCAGGAACAGTAACATACGTTCCAAATATGCTCCACCGTGCGGCAACCGACAGGCTAAAGGTTCGTAAACCTCATATGTTCATTGGAACTTGTACTCCACCCGACAAGAAAGGTTTTGTTTCGCTATCGCTTGGTATTACCTACGAAAAGGACATAATTGAGGCCGCTGAAATAGTAGTTCTTGAGGTTAACGATAAACTCCCACGAACTTTCGGCGATACCCACGTACACATTGACGATGTGGACTACTTTGTAGAGTATTCGCAGGAGCCGCCTACACTCCCATCGCCCGAACCCGATGAAATTGCCCTACGAATTGGAGCTAACATTGCCAAATTGGTCGACGACGAATCGACCATTCAACTTGGAATTGGCGAAATACCTAATGCAGCAGCGCTTTCGCTAAAGGACAAAAAGGACTTAGGTGTGCATACCGAAATGTTTGTCGACTCCATGATGGAACTCTACGAAATGGGTGTTATTACCAACAAAAAAAAGGCATTTCATAAGGATAAGTTCATTTGCACCTTTGCCATGGGCTCTCAAAAAATGTACAGCTGGCTACACAATAATCCTTCGGTGGAATTTTTGAGGGGCAAGTACGTAAACGATCCCTGTATTCTTAAGCAGAACTCCAAAATGGTGTCGATTAATACCTGCATTATGGTCGATTTTACTGGGCAAGTTGCCAGCGAATCGATTGGAATTAATCAGTATTCGGGAACCGGTGGACAAACCGATACTGCCGTTGGTGCCATTGAAGGTTTCGATGGGCTGGGCAAATCGATAATTGCCTGCCGTTCAACTGCAAGGGATGGAAAAATTTCGACTATTGTTCCAGTTTTACCAGAAGGCACAGCGGTAACTTTACATCGTAGCCATACCGATTATATTGTTACCGAGCACGGATCGGTTCGATTAACGGGATTAACCATAAAGGAGCGCACCCGAGCGCTTATTTCCATTGCGCAACCAGAATTTTGTGCCGAACTTACCGAAAAGGCAGAAAAGATGGGGTACATATAGGGGTTATCTGTTGTCGGTTATCAGTTCTCAGTTAACGGATAAATTAAACAGACAACGGACAACTGAGAACCGATAACAGACAACGTTTCTATTTTCATTAACATTATAACTCTCACCAATGCTTCCAATAAAAATAATCGGTACAGGAGTTTACGCACCAGGCGAGGCAATAGGCAATTCTGAGCTAAAAAAATTAGCCAATATCGACTTTGACCACGATAAAACTGAGGCGAAACTTGGGATATTCATGCGTCACATTGCTCACCTGAGAGGTATTAACGAAACCACAGCCGATTTTGCGACAAAGGCTGCCGAAAACGCCATTGCAAATGCTGGTATTTCGCCCAGCGAAATTGGATTGTTCATTGTGGGAACCGATACACCAGAGTATATTACTCCTGCCACTTCTATTTTGG
This sequence comes from Bacteroidales bacterium UBA2287, assembly GCA_002345675.1. Taxonomy (GTDB): domain Bacteria; phylum Bacteroidota; class Bacteroidia; order Bacteroidales; family Tenuifilaceae; genus UBA2287. Next base: position 65,403 of record DDWL01000061.1, read on the forward strand.
TTCAAGGGCGAATTCAGAAAGGTGAAAAGTGGACTTCAACATTCGATGTATGCGCTTCGTGCGCCAGCTTTACCATTGCTCTCGATAATGCTGTAAGCATTATGACCACCGACGAAACCATTAACTATGCTGTAGTAATTGGCGTTTACAATATGCCGGCATTTGTTCGCCCTGGCGATGCCTTTGGCTACTCCATTTTTGCCGATGGTGCTGGTGCATTTGTACTTCAAAGAATTAACGACGGCAAATCGGGATACATTTCCGGCCAGCTTCTTACCGATGGAACTCAATGGGATTATATTGGAGTTTATGCTGGAGGAACCCGAAACCCTGTAACCCTGGAACTTATAAAAGAGCATAGGCAAGGATTACTTAATTTACAACCCCTACCTGGCGACAGAAATGTAAGGCTATGGCCAATGGTAGTAAATAAATTATTGAGCAAAGCAGAAGTTTCAATAAACGATGTTAACCATTTCATATTCACACAAATAAACAAATCGGTTATTTTAAAAGTGATGGATGAATTAGGTCAACCTGTTGAAAAAACCAGTTTTATTATGGATCGTTATGGCTATACTGGTTCAGGTTGCATTCCAATGGCATTTCATCATGCAGTAATGGAGGGAAAAGTGAAGCGAGGCGACATGGTGGTTACCATGGCATCAGGCGCTGGACTGGCTGTGGGAAGTAATTTGTTTGTATACTAATAAGGGATGTCAGTTCTCGGTTTTTGGTCTTAGGACATAGGACTTCGGTCTTCGGTCTTAATCAGTCAATCATCCAACATCCAACATCAATCCATCAATCATCCAACATAAAAGTAAAACAAAATGATTTCTCAAGTAGGTATAGTAGGAACAGGGATCTATATTCCAGAAGGACGAATGACAGCCAAGCAAATTTCGGAGGCCACTAAAGGTGTTTGGGCTGAGCAAGCGGTTATTGAAAAATTGGGAATTCGCGAAATTGTTGTTCCTGGCCCCAACGATGGCACTCAGGAGATGGGTGTAAAAGCTGGGCTTGATGCGCTCAAGAACACAGGGATTGATCCTAAGAGTATCGACTTAATTCTTTGCATTGGGGAAGAGTGGAAAGAGTACCCATTAACCACTTCGGGCATATACATACAAGAGCAAATTGGAGCTACCAATGCTTGGGCAATTGACGTGCAGCAGCGCTGCGGAACAACAGTGGCAGCTATGAAAATAGCTAAGGATATGATGATTGCCGACGAAGACATTAAAACAGTAATGATAGTAGGCGGTTACCGTAATGGCGACTTTATTGATTTTACCGACCCCAGCGTATCGTTTATGTACAACCTATCGGCTGGTGCTGGCGCTCTAATATTGAAGAAAAACTTTGGTCGTAATCAGTTGTTAGGAACTCATATTGTTACCGATGGAACTCTTGCTCGCGATGCAGGTGTTGAGTTTGGAGGCACTTGCAACCCAATAAATAAGGACAATGCCGACGTTGCCTACAAATCGCTTCGCGTTTTCAACGAAAAGCATATGAAAGATAGGCTTAATGAGGTTTCGATGATGAATTGGATGCATTGCATTAATCGTGCCTTCGAAAAATCGGGAGTCGACATTTGTCAGTTAGAATACCTAGCCGGATTGCATTTCAAACGATCCATGTACGAAAGTATGGTTAAAGAATTAGGCCTCACAATGGAGCAAACCATATACCTCGAAAACTATGGGCACTTAGGGCAAATCGACCAAATTCTATCGCTCCATCTTGCACAGCAGCATGGAAAACTTAAAAAGGGAACAATTGTATCGATGATTGCTGCAGGAATTGGGTATGCTTGGGGCGCAAATGTTATTCACTGGGGGTAAATGTTTTATTAGTCGCATCACAATAAATTAAGGTTAAACAGTTACTAATCAAAGGTATAAATCAATTTTTAACAGTGTGTATTAAATTAGTCAACCCACTGTATTTTTAACTTTCATTTAACTTCTTCTTAATGTGTTATTACTTAGTGTCGTTATTATAAAACTCGATTAATCCTAACCATTAAACTTTTAAAAAATGAAAAAACTATTTTATTTACTAATGTTTGCTGCAGCCTTTGTTTCGTGCAGCGAGGAGGCTGAAAACTTAGCCCCTGAGTTCCTTACAGCGGTGTTGTCGTCCAACAACGAAACATTAACAGTTACATTTTCTGAAGCAGTTTATGCCAATGCAAATATGGCCGGAGCTTTAACCGATGCCAATATTGATGTTGCAATTGAGGGTGTCGATTTTACATATACTGTAACCCATGTAGCTGGTGCTACTACCCTCGAAATTGGGTTAACAATTACTTCCGTTACTGTTGGAACTGAAGTTGTAAAGGTAGGTCCTAAGAGCGCTACTTCCGTTTACGATACTGAAGGCAAAGCTATGCTAGCCGATGCAGAAGTTATATCGGGTACTTTAGTACGCGATATGGGTATAATTAGTAAATGGTACTCATCGGGATCTAACGTTGCGCCTCTTCTTGTAACCTATTTCCAAGTCGATTCAATTTATGCAGAATTTAAGGAGAATAAAACCTACGTTGTAAGGCAATTCAATATAGGCAATACAAGTGGAACACCCGATGTTATATTCGATGGAACTTTTGAAATTCAGAAAAGCAATGTTGGTGAAATTTGGACCATTGTTTTGACCCAAAACAATCCTTATGCTGCTGTTGCATCGGGTATTTTCGAAATTAAAACGGGCCCTGAGGTTCTTTGGTACGAAGTTGCTCAAACATCGGGAACTCAGAATGTTCCTCCTACCCCTGCTGGAGGTTTCGGAAGCACCAATGGTGGAACCTTAGGTAACTGGAACATTCAAAAATATATTCGCATACCTTAGTTTTTTAGGTTTTTCTTAAGTGGTTGTTCAGTAATTAACCCATCATTTCGTAAATTTCTTTCGAAATAATGGATTCCATTTCCAATCTTTTTAAATAGTTTGAATAGGAAAAATTATTGAACAACCACTTTTTTAATCAAAAAATCGTTTATCATGAAGCATAAATTTATACTTACAATTATTGGGGTGCTCCTATATTCAATTGTTTCAGCACAAACCGATAATAGCATGAGCGGATCGGCAGGGACCTATAGTGCCGACATTCCGTTTCAGGCAAAGGTGAATAAGGAGTTTCAGTTCTTTGCTTTTTATATCAATCAAACTGTTGGTTCCAATATGTTTCCCAAAAGTAGTTTGTTCAGCGGGCAGCTGGTTGGCCGACTTTTTGGACCAAACTCATCAACTACTGCCGACACAGTACTATCGAAGTATGTAGAGCAACGGTTAATACCATTCTTTATTTACCAACCTAAACTTTTTAATGGAAAGGCAATCTTGCGAGCCTCCTTTGAAATTGACTGGACTTGGGGCGACCAAGCTTATGGCTTAAGTGGCAATAAAGGCTCAGCAATTTCGGCCGATCAAGTCAATATTCAAACACAAAACATTGAACTTGAGTTAATTCCATTTAAGGATTGGTACATAAATTTAGGCTTACAGCGAATGTTCGATACTCCCTATAATCCCTACCGAACATATTTCGACAAAATGACTACAACCGGTTATCGCTTAGCCTACTGGGGTACCGATGGTGTTGGTATTTCGGTTCGTCGCGATAAGGATTTTAACTCAATTAAAGCAGGCTACTATAAACTTTACGAAAACGATGCTGAACTAAATGACGATGTTAACCTATTCGAGTTTATTTACCATCAAAAAATTTCAATGACCTGGACAGCAGGCGCTTCGGTTTACTATGTTCAGGACAGAGGAATGAACAAAGGTGGCGTTTCGGTTTTTGGGCAAGGCTTAACCAGTACGCTTGCTAACTATAACGGTGCATTTGTTTTTAATTTAGGCACCAACGATTACAAGGCCGACATTGCCTGGACAGGTTTTTACTTTGGTCGAAATGTCGATTTTTGGATTGACAGGTGGCAACTAACAGGTTTCTTAAACTACAACTTGGGTAGTGTTTATGCAAAACAGGGAAGCGATTATGTAAAACGAGCCGATATTGGTGGCCTTGGCATGAATATACGCGGGGCATACCGTTACGGTCAAACTACTGGCGATTATATTTCAACAGACATAGTTTACACAACTGGCGATGGCGATGGTATTGCAAATGGTAAATACTCGGGAGTTATTACCGGAAATACGTGGGGAATGCCAGCAAATATTTTTGTAAGTTCTGGTACATATATTCTTTTTCCACATGCCAATGTTGTGAACCGTTATACACCTGTAATTTCTGATATTTCGAATATGGGCTACGGTGTTACTGCTGGAGTACTAAATTTTTCAAACGATTTTATACCAAATAAAATTAACGGAAAGATAGGCTTTGCTGCGGCAAACAGCACTGTTAAACCCCAAAACGGAGGCAAGTTTATGGGCTGGGAAGTAAATGGAGCCATTAAGTATAACTTTGGTCCATTTATGAGCCTCGAACTGCACGGAGCATATTTGTCGTTAGGTGAATTTTTCGATAGTAACGATGCATCGCATGGGTCCGACATTAATAGTATTTATACTACTAAAAGGCCTACTAATCCTTGGACTACCTTCTTGGTTTATAAATGGTTAATATTTTAAAATGGGAGGACAAACAATGAAAATAAAAATAGTATTAATTACAGTAATGTCTGTTCTTCTCTCGGCTTGTTCTTCTTATACGAAAATCCCAAAACTTAACTCGATGAGCGAGTTAAAATATAGAGTTGATGTAAAGTACGCTAAACTTTCAAACAACGTTACTCTTGCCTATTCCGATGAAGGACAGGGAAAGGAAACTATAATTTTCGTTCATGGTTTAGGTAGTTATATACCCGCATGGGATAAAAACATTGCTGAATTAAGTAAAAATTACCGATGCATTGCTGTTGATTTGCCTGGCTACGGAAAATCGTCGAAGAATCCACACAGCGGACTTATGAGTTTCTATGCCGATGTAATAATTGAGTTCATTAATGAAATGGGATTTAAGCAGGTGAATATAGCAGGGCACTCAATGGGCGGACAAATTTCGATGCTTATTGCTTTACATAAACCTGAAATTGTTAAAAGCCTTATACTTGTTGATCCTGCTGGCTTCGAAGCATTCCATCCTGGTCAAAGGCAATGGTTTAAGGACGTTATGTCCATGAATTTGGTTAAGTTAACACCACTCGAAGCAATTGAGACAAACCTTGCTACAAACTTTTACAATATGCCTAAGGATGCTCAATTTATGATTACCGACCGAGCAGCCATGCGAACAGCGAGCGATTTCGACAACTATTGTTATACCGTTAGCGTTTCGGTTGCCGGTATGGTTAATGAGCCTGTAATTGACAAGTTGGAACAAATATCGCAGCCTACCCTTATATTTTTTGGCGAAAACGACAACCTTATCCCAAACCGTTACCTTAATCCTGGCAGAACTGTTGACATAGCAAAGTTTGGAGCGTCAAAAATTAAGAACAGCAAGCTGGTAATGGTTCCAAAGTGTGGGCACTTTATGATGTTTGAAAAGTATGAAACGTTCAACAGAGAAGTTAGCGAATTCTTAAAATAGCATACCATGGACACTATTACTATCGGAAAGCACTGTAGCATTGATTTTATGCACGATGTACCTTGCGTTTATATAAAATGGGTAGGTTTGCCCGATAGTGCGGAGTTTCAAAAAGGGTGCGACTCGGCCCTTGATTTACTAAAAAGAAAAGGTGTGTCGAAAGTTATTACCGATAGCTCCGAAGCAAGTGTATTCTCATTATCCGATCAGCGTTGGCTAAACGAAAATTGGCTGCCCCGAGCCGAAAAGGCAGGTTACCATCACTCGGCTGCTGTTGTTGGCAATAACGATGCATTTATTAAGTTTGCCGTAAATAACATTAGCGCTAAGCGCGATACATCGAAGTTTACAAGCAAAATTTTCACAACCATCGACGAAGCAAAAAAATGGTTGCAAGCTTTGTAAATTTTTTATTATATTTTTTTGCTAAATTGAACCGGCTTAGGCCGGTTTTTTTTATGCTAACTAATTGCATTAACTAAGCACCTGAATGCGTAACAAACTTTCAACCTTTTCGGAATTTGCTAACACGCTCTACCCTCATGAGGCCGAATATTTACTTTCAGTTCAGCAATTCAACAAGGCCGATAACCTTAAAGTTGTCAACCTTATAATTTACAACAGCAAAAACCCGCTAAACCTACAACCCTATTCAACTGCAATCGATAAGCGAACCTACTCATACATTAAAAAATGGATTGAAGATACCCTATCGAAAGTTGATGTTGATTTGTTTTACAATTGGCTTATTGAAATTGAAAAGCAGGTAATGTCCGACTCCATTTTACCCGAAGAGGAGAAAGTTTTACTCGAAAAATCAACTATAATCGACTCAACACACTACTACTTCATACGGTTTTACCAAGTGCTTCAGCACTACCGCGACTACTTAATGGTTCGAAATAGAACTAGGTACTACGAAGAAATAACATCGTACCTCGACAAATACAACAACCAGTACGTACGTTCAGTTGGGTTAAATAACGAGCTTAATGCAGCAGCCGAAAAGGTTGTGTTTCAACTGACCAAAACTAACGACGAGTTTGTTCTTTGGGAAAACCTTTTTAGAGATATTTACTTCGACCTTTCGCTCGATGGATACACACGCTACCGCGCAGTTGTTCGACTAACTATTCTTTACTACTACGCTCGCGAATTCGACAAACTTCGAACTGTTTACGAACATTTAGACATACAATTTAAAACCAATATTTTTTATTCCAAAAGAATTTTGGCTAACTATTATGCCAATAGGGCTATGATGCATTCGAAGTTAAATGAACTCGATGATGCAGAAAAATACGGTTACCTATCCATACGCCAGCATAATAGCGACTTTCTGTTCTATTTGGTGAGCCTTTGTGGTGTTTTACTTAAAAAATCGAAGAATACAGAAGCGTTACATTTAATGACTAACTCAATTTCGGAGCTTAAGAATACCATTAGTTTTTACTATAAAATTGGGTTTGTTTCGTTTTATATTAAAACTCTCGATGCAAGCAATTTACACGAAAAAGCGGTGAGCTATGCAACTACATTTTTCGAGGGATATAAAAGCGAAATATTCAAATTTCGTTGGCACTTATTCTTTAGTTCCTTTATGCAAGTGCTAATTCGAGCCGAGAAATATTCGAAGGCAATATCATACACCCGAAGGTATAAACTAGTGGCAAAGGAGAAGCAGAGTTCGGATAAAGGGGCATATTTACCCATTATTTTTTGGTATACTTTGCTTGCTGAGTATATGGAGGGAATAACCTCGCTCGAAAAGTTTAAAGCAAGCATTATTAGCTCGGGAAAAGAGCTTATAAAGCAGAAATACCAATCGCGAAAGGTATTTGAACTTTTAGATAAAATGGCTTTTGTGCTACCAAACGAGATAAAGGAAATTAAAGAAGTGCTCTGTAAGTAGTTATTTTTTGTCGTTTAACCTCAAATTGCAAATAGGGCAAGCGTATTACGAATTACTTAAAATATTCGTAACTAATCAGTTTCTAATTTAAAATATAATTGCCACAGATTAACTTCCCTGCCTGCCGAAGTGATGGCACGCAGGCAGGGTTGAGGGCTAAAGCCGTTCTCAGATTTAAACAACCAAAGGTTGTTTTATCTGAGGAAATTCTAAATAAATTGCATATTTTTAATTTGATAATATGTGGCATGTGATTGAAATATAGCGACATAAGCACACTGATTAGTTGCAAATATTCTAATTGAAATCGCATTAGATTTTTCATATTTGATTATTTGTGCCGTTAGATACTTAATATTTGTAAAACTCAAATACAGTATATGACAACCTGCCTTTAGGTACGGAATATTCTGTGCCTAAAGGAACAGCGAAATTGGTTGGTATAACGTTATCTAAATTTATTCTTTCCTAACGGGACTGGTATCATTTAAATGTGTTTACCCTTAATTAGCAAATTCCATATTTGCTTTTAAAATTTCAACTCCTATCTTTATCGTTTCAAATACAATCCCTAAAAACCATTATAACCCTTTAAACCATAATCTAATGCACCCAATTCTCGAAAAGATTAACTATGTTATTCAGCTATACAACGACTATGTTGGAGGCTACCTAATTCTTATGCTTCTTGTGCCAGCAGGCATTTACTTTACATTGCGCTTTAAATTTTTACAAATTACCCATTTTCGCCATGCCCTTAAACTTGTTGCAGGTAAGTATAGTAATAAGCACGACACCGGCGATGTAAGCCACTTTAAAGCCCTAACCACTGCCCTTTCGGGCACAGTTGGAACGGGAAATATTGTAGGCGTTTCGCTTGCCATATACATAGGGGGCCCTGGAGCTATTTTTTGGCTTTGGGTTACGGGTTTCTTTGGAATGATGATAAAAATGGTGGAGTGTACCCTGGCCCAAATTTACCGAAAGGTAAATGCCGATGGTACAATATCGGGTGGCCCAATGTACTATATCGAAATTGGCTTAAAGGATCGCCTTGGGAAATTTGCCAAGCCCCTTGCGCTAATATTTGCCGGAGCAGCAGCCCTTTGCACACTAGGAACTGGTAATATGGCGCAGGCAAACTCAATTTCGGGCGTTTTGCTGTCGAGTTATAATGTGCCCGTTCTTATTACGGGTATTATACTTGCCGCTTTAGTTCTGCTTATTATTGTGGGCGGCTTAAAGCGAATTGCCAATGTAACATCGACTTTAGTTCCGTTTATGGCGGCGCTTTACTTTGCGGCTGCTATTATTGTTATTATGGTTCACTGGCGCGACATTCCCGGTGCTTTTGGCTTAATTGTTCGTAGCGCATTTAACGGCACTGCAGCCACTGGTGGTTTTGTTGGTTCAACATTTATAATGACACTGGTTTGGGGCGTTCGCCGTGGATTGTTTTCGAACGAGGCAGGGCAAGGCTCGGCTCCAATGGCACATGCTGCAGCTAAAACCGAGCACCCAATGCGCGAAGGTATTGTTTCGTCGCTCGAGCCCTTTGTCGACACAATTGTAATTTGTACTCTAACTGCTCTTGTGGTTGTAATTACGGGCGCTTGGTCGTCGGGTGTAAAAGGGGTTGGCATGACCGTTTTAGGTTTCGAGGAGGGAATGGGCAGAATTGGACTTGCCTTTGCTGCAAAGCATGTTGTAACCCTTGGCCTTTTACTTTTTGCATTTTCCACAATTATTAGCTGGTCGTACTACGGAAGTCGTGCCATTCAGTACCTTATAGGCGACAAGGCCATTAAGCCTTACTACTTAGTATTCGCGCTATTCTCGTTTTTGGGAGCCATTTGGGGTCTCGAAATAGTTTGGAACTTTGTCGACATGGTTATAACTTTTATGAGTATACCTAACCTAATTGCAATCCTGCTGCTCTCGCCTGTTATGGCTAAGGAGGTAAAGCGGTACAGGGAACACTTAAAGGCTACCGAAGGGAGAAAGTAGGCAGTCTTCAGTCCACAGTTATCAGTTATCAGTTATCGGTTCCCGACTGCCGACTGCCGACTGTGGACTGAAGACTGTGGACTGAAGACTGTGGACCGCAGACTGCAGACTGCAGACTGATGTTTGATATTGCCGTGTTTTTTTCCCATTTTTGTTGAAATTTTGAGGAAAAGGATGATTATTACGCTCACCACCGATTGGGGTCAGAACGATTTCTACACAGGAATGCTAAAAGGGCGTATTATTTCAGCGTTTCCAAATGCTACACTTATCGACCTTGCTCACAATGTTCCGCAGTACAGCATCGACAAGGCTGCTTTTATTGTTAGGCACAGCTATAGCTCGTTTCCAGCAAAATCGGTTCACGTAATAATGGTAAACAGCGAAATAGTTGTAAAAAGTCGCTTTTTAATTACCGAAAATAATAACCAAATTTTTGTAGTTCCCGACAACGGAGCAATAAGTTTGCTTTTTAACTCGCCCCCCGAAAATGTTTACGCAGTAAGTTACGATGTAACTGGCAGCTTCGCATCGCTAAACTGTATTGCAAATATTTTTAGCAAACTTGCCAGCGACCAACCCCTTAGCGAAATTGGCGAGTTTACCAATGACTTCATTACCAAAACTCCAATAAAAGCGACTTGGGACGAGTCGCTAATAATTGGAAATGTTATTTACATCGATTCGTACTATAATGCCATTAGCAATATTTCGCGAAAAATGTTCGATAAAATTGGGCAAGGCCGCCAATTCGACATATACGTGCAAAGCCACCATAACCGTGTCAAAAACCTAAGCATTACCTACAATCAGGTTCCGTCGGGCGAACTACTAGCCCTTTTTAACTCGGCCGATCTTTTAGAAGTTGCCATTCGCGATGGCTTTGCAGCCCAGCTTCTAAACTTAAGCGTTGGCTCCGAGGTAAAAGTTAAATTTGCCACCCAAAACAAGATTATAAGTGGCGACCAGCCTACACTTTGGTAATTTATGGTTTTTAACGCCAATTAATTTTCAATTCATTTCAACGGTAAAATACTACCTTTGCTATTACATTAGTTCGGTAAATTTTTTATTTCACGCAGAGACGCAAAGACGCATTTGCTTGATTATTAGAACAATAATAATACGCACAGTCGTTGTGCAAAACCCTAACAATCGGGCAAATAAAAATATTTAACGGACTATTGCATTAATAAATCAATATTATATAAATGGAACAAGCAGCAAATTCGTTCGTAAAGCTACTGGGTATTATGGACGAGCTACGCGAAAAATGTCCGTGGGACCGTGAGCAAACCTTCGACACCATTCGAAACCTTACCATTGAGGAAACCTACGAACTCACCGATGCCATTATGGAAAAGGATATAGATGGCATTAAAAAGGAACTTGGCGACCTGCTTCTACATATCGTTTTCTACTCAAAAATTGCTTCGGAAACCAAACTCTTTAACATTACCGACGTTATTGATGGCATTAGCCAAAAGCTTATAACCAGGCATCCACATGTTTTTGGAACCACAGAGGTAAACAACTCCAATGATGTTATTAAGAACTGGGAGCAAATTAAGCTAACCGAAAAGGATGGCAATAAGACGGTACTTTCGGGCGTTCCAAAAACCCTATCGGCACTTATTAAAGCAAATAGAATTCAGGAAAAGGTGAGAGCCGTTGGCTTCGATTGGGAAGTGCGAACACAGGTTTGGGATAAGGTGCAGGAAGAACTCGAGGAGCTTAAGGTTGAAATTGACAAGGGCAACGACGATAGAATTGAAGCCGAATTTGGCGATCTATTCTTCTCGTTGGTAAATGCTGCGCGACTTTACAATATCGACCCTGAAACTGCTCTTGAACGCACCAATAAGAAGTTTATGAAACGCTTTGGTTACCTCGAAAGCAAAACTATAAAGGAGGGTCGTTCGCTTAAAACCATGACCCTCGACGAAATGAATGTAATTTGGGAGGAAGCAAAAGCCTTCGATAAACCCTAATCGACCCCGATGCTGCAATTCGTTGCAAAAAAGTTGTTCTATAGTCTGCTCATTGTTTGGGGAGTAGTTACTCTTGTTTTTATACTTTTCAACCTTATTCCTGGCGACCCAGCACGAATGGTTATGGGGCAACGAACCGATGAGGCTTCGCTAGCTGCCGTTCGTAAAGATATGGGACTCGACAAGCCACTTTTTGCTCAGTACCTTAAGTACATTAACGACCTCTCGCCCATTTCGGTTCATAACCCAACCAATCCAAGCAGCTACATATACTTAAACCACAACGATTACTCGGTTGGCGCAAGTATTTACTTTTCGAATAAGCGGGTGCTGGTTTTTAAAGCCCCATACCTTCGAAAATCTTATCAGAGCGGAAAAACAGTTACTGCAACAATTGCCGAAACGCTTCCCAATACCTTTATTCTTGCCATTGTGTCGATGGTTTTTGCAACCGTTGTGGGTATTGCCTTTGGGGTAATTTCGGCATTAACTAAGGATTCGTGGATTGACCGAACGCTGCTTGTACTTTCGGCATTTGGCATGAGTTTACCCTCATTTTTTGCTGCCATTCTCTTCGGGTGGCTTTTTGCCTTTGTGCTTGGCGATTTTACGGGACTTAACCTTACCGGAAATCTTTGGGAAATTGACGATTTTGGGGAGGGAATGCACCTTCATCTTAAAAATATAATACTTCCAACAATAACCCTCGGAATTCGTCCGCTTGCTGTGGTAACGCAACTTGCACGCGGGTCGATGCTCGAGGTGCTTTCGCAGGATTTTATAAGAACCGCAAAAGCCAAAGGGCTAAGCTTTCCGAAGGTAATTTGGCGGCACGCCCTTAAAAATTCGCTTAACCCTGTTGTTTCGGCTATTTCGGGTTGGTTTGCTTCGCTTATGGCTGGCGTAATTTTTATTGAGTATATTTTTGGGTGGAAAGGCATGGGCTACGTTATGGTTAGCGCCTTAAATAGCTTCGATGTACCTTTGGTTATTGGTGCTGTTATTGTTTTCTCGGTAGTTTTTATTATTGTTAACCTTTTGGTCGATATTCTTTACTCATTCCTCGATCCTCGAATAAGGTTAAACTAATTTTACAAGATGATTCGCTACTTAAAACATAAAGAAATTGATTTTGCCAAGTGGGACCAGTGCATTGAAGCTTCATTAAGTTTTATGCCTTACCCACTTTCGTGGTATTTAAATTGCGTGTCGCCTAACTGGGATGCCTTAGTACTAAGCGATTACGAAGCAGTAATGCCTTTAACCCATCGCAAAAAGTTTGGTATTTCTTACCTACATCAACCATTAATGTGTAAGCAGCTGGGAGTTTTTTCGAGCATGCATGCAGAGCCATTTAACATCGATTTATTTATTAAAGCCTTACCAAAAAAATTTCGATTAATTGAAATTGCCCTTAACAATCAAAACATTATAAATAGCAATAAAACCATTAAAGTAGACCAACATACAAACTTTTATCTGTCGTTAAACCAACCTTACCAAACTATCTACAATGGTTTTCATCGAAACCACAAAAGGAATATCTTAAAAGCGAACGATAGCGGTATGGTGGTTAAAGTAAATAGCATTTCATTTACGGAGTTCTATAACCTGAAAATGGACAGTTTAAGTAAGCAAAAAATAAACTTCAAAAATCACCAAAAATCATCCTACTTCAATATTTTTAAGCATTTTGAAGATAAAGGCGAAATGAAAATTTATACAGCTTACTTAAACAATACTATTATTAGCAGCGCCTGTTTTATTTTTTGGGAAAAGTGGACAGCGCTCGACTTGTTTAGCACCGATTTAGGAAAAAACAACTCTGCTGGCTACCTTCTTTTTAATCGGTTTTTTAAAGATTATTGCGATAGAAACCTAGTACTCGACTTTATGGGTTCAAATGTTCATGGCATTGCCCTACACAATAAGGGTTATGGGGCCATTGAAGATAAATACCCATTTATTACAATTAACCGATTACCCAAATTTTTAAAGTTTTTTAAAAAGTAAAATGATTTCATCAGATAACGATATTGCAACTTCAGTTTTAATTCTTGCCGCTGGAAACTCGGAAAGAATGGGCGTTAGCAAACTTTTTTTGAAACTTCCCAACGGAATAACGTTTATTGAACATTTGGTAAACGAGTACCAAAAATTTGGCTGTAAACAAATTGCTATAGTAGTTAACCAAAGCAACGAAGCAGAGATAATTAACAGCCACTCACACCTGCTTAATAGAATTGAAATAGCCATTAATCCTAACCCTGGGTTAGGCCGATTTCGATCGGTAAAATTTGGGCTTAAAGCCATAGTAAACCCTAGTAACGTTTTCATTCATAATATCGATAATCCATACTGCGACACCTCAATTCTTAATGTTTTACAAGAAAATATTGTAGGATTCGATTACGTTGTTCCAACGTTTAAAGGAAAGGGCGGGCATCCAATACTCATTTCTTATGAAGTAGTTTCGAAAATTCGTAAAAAAGCGAAAAATGATTGTTTGCTAAACGAGTTCCTTAGCCGTTTTAATGGAAATAGAATTGAAGTGAATAGCGATACAATTTTAAAGAATATTAATACCCCCGACGAGTACAATAGCTTTTTATTGGCCTTTGAATTAAAGCATTAGATTTTAAGAAGTTTTTTAAGCTCTAATAATAATTTTCATTAAAACAATTGCCACGGGCTAAAGCCCGTGGCAAAAAACAACATTTAAACAGTTTTTTTTTCCATGAGCACGCCAACAGCAATTTTTTCAACAGCATACTTCCCCCCCATTCAGTTTTTTTCGAAGCTTAAGCAGAACAGCACCATACTTCTCGAAAAGCACGAAACCTATCCAAAGCAAACGTATCGAAACCGTTGCGAAATATACTCGGCCAATGGCCGAATGCCGCTTACAATTCCAATTGTAAAACCAAAGGGCAATCGAACTCCCATTAACGAAGTGCTAATCGACCACTCCGATCCCTGGGCAACAAAGCACTGGCGTGCTATTGAGTCGGCTTACCGCCGTTCGGCGTACTTTGAGCTTCTCGAACACGAGTTTGCTCCCCTTTACATTCAGCAATGGCCATCGCTTTGGGCATTTAACAATGCAACTATTGCTAAAGCAATTGAAATTTTTGAACTAAATAGCGAAATAATTGAAACCGAAATGTTTGTAAAGCTTTACCCCAGCAATGTTTTGGATTTTAGGAATAGCATTTCGCCCAAACTTAATTTCGCTAAAAGCGATTTAGAATTTAGCCCAAAGCCCTATTTTCAGGTTTTTGCCGATAAGTTTGAGTTTATTCCAAACCTATCAATTCTCGATTTAATTTTTAACTATGGCCCCGAGGGGAGGGAGTATTTTTAGTTGTCGGTTATCGGTTCTCGGTTGTCAGTTGGCTGTTATCGGTTATCGGTTATCGGTTAATCGTATTAACTTAAATGTTATGAGAATGAAAAGAGTTTTTGCGCTATCATTATATTTTTCATATTTTACTTTTCTCTTTATTAACAATTTCATTCGCTTTATTTTTGCTATTACCCAAAACGAAAAATTTACAATCGTAATTTGGGGCTTTGATTGCAGGTCATCAGTTGGAAGTTTGAATTATGATAATAAAGCATTTATTGCTATAATATTATTCGTTTTAACTAAACTTACGCTGTTTATATTTGCTCATTACCTCTACAATATATACAAGCTTAACTTTTATTTAATAAGCATACTTAAGTTAATAATATCCAGCTATATTTTTGATGTTTTGTCTGTTATTAGTAGATTAACTAACAATAGTTTTATTGATAAAATATTCTATTCCAACTTTCCATTATTTAAGTTTAACACTATACTTGAGATAAACCAACTTGTTATTCCATTTTCATGATTCAATCATTCTTCTTTTAATTCACTTGTATATTTCCTCTAAAAGTAAAATATTCTTGACCCTTGACGTGTTTAAAATTGGTTTAGGGTTTATTTTATCGGTATCATTTCTTCATTTTGTTTTAATTCTGATTTTACTATAAATCGAATTTCTATTCACTCACGGGGTGACTTTGAGTCACCCCGTGAGTATTGGCAAATTAACCAATCAACCAATTAACTCCTCTTCACTTCCACCCTATTATCGTGAAAAGCTGTTCCGTGGCCCATGTCGGTTTCGCGACCCTTCGATAAATTGTTTACCGAGCACCCTTCGGTTGCCCACCAGCCATTGTGAATTACAACACAGCCAACCCGAACCAAATAGGTTAAATTTGCTTTCACTACAACCTCACCTCTACCATTAAAAACCTTAACCATACTACCATCACCAATATTTCGGCTGCGAGCATCGCTGGGATTAATTTCGACAAACGGCTCGGGGTTAAGCATTTTTATAACCTTTAGGTTATTGAACTGAGAGTGAATGCGGTTTTTGGTATTTGGCGACATTAAAAAAAGTGGGTACTTCGAATCGACTTCGGTCTTAATATCTCCTTCGGCTAATGGTTCGTATGTTGGTAGCTGGTTTGCACCCCAAAGTTCGGTTGCTTGCTGCGAGAATATTTCGATTTTTCCGCTGGGAGTTGCAAAAACCATATCGGAAAATGCAATTTCCTGCAGATTTGGAGCAAGCGCTGGCCCTTCTTTTAACTTTTCGTACGACAATTCGGGGAATTGAGCGAGTTGTCCCTCTAAATATCTCTGTACATTCTCTTCTCCAGGAAGGATTAGTTGCTTTTCAACTTCTTCTTTTGAAAGCCCCAGCTTAAGGGCTAAATGGTAGTAAATTTCATTTTCGGGCATTACTTCGCCTGCGGGCTTAACAACTTTTTGCTTAAGCTGAACATAGGGATTCCAGTACGAACCAATAATATCGCTTTGCTCAAACATATTTTTAGCAGGTAGAACTATGTCGGCTTCGAGAGCCGTGTCGGTAAAAAACTGGTCGACCACCACCCGAAAATCGAGTTTGCGAATTGCTTTTAAAACGGTCGTGGTATCGGGATTTTGGGCAACGGGATTACCACGCTCTACCCACATCATTTTAAGCTGAGGGTTCTTCATTTCGAGCATTGCTTCGCCTAGCCTTGCAGTGGGAATTGCGCGACGAATAATGCCATCGGGAGTTTTTGGCGGATAGTAGCAGAGAGGCTCAAGCACATCGTCGAAAACGTAACTTTGCAAGTTGGCGTAATGCCAACAAGCCCCTGGCTTGCCAATGTTGCCAGTAATTACCGAAAGTGCAAGTAAGCAGCGAACCGTCTGACCACCATTGGTATAGCGTTGCATTCCGTATCCCGGAATTAGCGTCATTGGTTTTACATGGGCAATGCTCCAGGCCAGCTTGTAAATCAACTCCTCCGAAACTCCTGTGATTTCGGATGCCCATTGCGACGAAAACTTTTCGGCATGCTGCCGAAATGCATCGAAGCCTATAACATAATTCTCGATAAAAGCCTTATCGTGCCAGTCGTTCAGTATAATTATATTGGCTACCGCCAACGCAAGGGCAGCGTCGGTTCCGGGAAATGGTTGCAGTAGCATCTTAGCCTGTTGCGACGAATCGGTTCGGCGTGGGTCGATTACAACTAACTCAGCTCCATTATCAATGGCTTTGCCAATGGGAATCATTTCCTGAATGTTGCTCTCGGCTGGATTTTTGCCCCAAAGCACAATGAGTTTTGCATTCTCCAAATCCCACGGAACGTTATGCTTATTTTCGCCAAGGGTAAGGCGAGTTGCTTCGAGACCGGCAGGCCAGCATAAGTTGCCATAAACGGTGGTTGCGCCACCGTAAAGGTTGCGCCAAAACTTTAAGCTAAAGTCGTTCATTAACCCCGACATTCCGCTTGCAGCGTAAAACAGAACGCTTTGCTGACCGTAATGCTCCTTGTAGTGATTTAGCCGTGCCGAAATAGAGTCGAACGCTTCTGCCCAGCTAATTCGCACAAACTTACCCGAAGCATCTTTGCGATGAGGATACAGAATTCTGTCGGGCGAATTTGCTCGTTCAACATAGCTTAAGCCCTTAAGGCAAATGCCTTCGGGTGTAGCTAAGTTTAAAGGGTGAGGTTCAATATTAACTACCTTGCCATTGTCGACAAAAACCTTAAATGTGCAGGTGCTATAGCAGTTTCGGGGACAAGCAGTGGTGAATTCCTGCATGATTATACTAAGATAGGGTGTTAAGTTCTACTTGCTCGTTTCTTCCTTAAATTGCCAGTAAGTAATGTTTTCGCCGTTACGGAAGTAGTAAATTGAACCGTTTTCGTGTTCAACTTTTGAGTAAAAAGTAACAATGCCATTACGGTTATAAACAGTTCGAGTAAGAATAATTAAGTTTAAGAAAACCTGTTCCTGTGTGCGCTCAGCCGAATACTGTTTGGCTAAATCTTCAACTGGAATTGCTTCGCCACGTTGCTCGACAACCATTTGTGCAAGCATTTTTTGCTTGCGCGCCTCGGTTTCCTTACGAATTATTTCCTGCTGCTGCTTTAACTCCCCTTCAACTTGTATGCGACGTAATTCTTCTTGTTGCCTTATCTTTTCGGTTTCGGTTCGAATTTTTTCTTCTTCAGCTTTGCGAAGTTCTTCCTTTCTCTGTGCTTCTTGTGTTGCCCTTTGCTTGGCATCCACTTCGGCTTTAGCTTTTTCTTCGGCAAGTTTTTTAAGCGCAGTTTCACGAGCAGTAGCATCGGCCATGGCACGTGCCTCCGATTCCTTTTTCAAACGTTCCTGCTCGGCAATACGCGCTTCTTCTTGAACTTTTTTACGAGCATCCTCTTCGGCACGAAGCTTTTCGGCTTCAACGCGAACCCTTTCCTGTTCGGCTGCGCGAGCCTCGTCGGCAGCCTTTTTACGTGCTTCTTCGGCTAAACGAGCTTTTTCGAGTTCGACCTTACGTTGCTCCTCTTCGAGTTTCTTTTGCTCTTCGCGCTTTGCAGTTTCCTCGGCAACTCTTTTTCTGGCATCTTCCTCGGCTTTGGCTCTTTCCTCGGCAAGGCGTTTCATTTCGGCTTCGCGTTCCTGAGCATTTACTATTGCTTTGGCTTCGGCCTCTTTGCGAACACGCTCCTGTTCGGCAATACGGGCTTCCTGTTCGGCTTTTTTACGAACTTCTTCGGCAACCCTTATTTTCTCGGCTTCTTGCTTTTGGCGCTCCTGCTCTAATCGAACTTGCTCCTCTCGCTTGGCAGTTTCTTCGGCAACTCTGCGTCGGTTTTCTTCCTCAATCTTCTTTTTCTCCTCCTCGGCTTTTATGCGTGCTTCCTCTTTTGCTTTTGCTTCGGCAAGTGCTTTAACTTCGGCTTCTTTTCGTACACGCTCCTGTTCGGCAATGCGGGCTTCGGCTTCGGCTTTTTTACGGGCTTCTTCGGCAACTCTTATTTTCTCGGCTTCTTGCTTTTGGCGCTCCTGCTCAAGGCGAAGCTGTTCCTCTTTCTTTGCAGCCTCTTCGGCAATTTTACGACGGGTTTCTTCTTCTAACTTGCGCTTTTCCTCTTCGGCTTTTATGCGTGCGTCCTCTTTTGCTTTTGCATCGGCTAATGCGCGTAGTTCGGCTTCCTTACGAATTCGTTCCTCTTCCTGTTTTTTTAGTTCCTCTTTACGCTTGGCGTCTTCTTCGGCTTTAATGCGAATTTGCTCATCGGCCTTACGTTTTTCCTCTTCGGCTTTTAATCGTGCGTCTTCTTTAACTTTTGCTTCGGCAAGTAACTTGGCTTCAGCATCTTTCCTTTTTTGGTCTTCTAAAGCCTTTCTTTTATCTTCCTCAGCTTTTTTCTTAGCAATATCTTCCTGTTTCCTCATTTCGGCCTGGGCAGCCATTTGAGCCTGTTTTTCGGCAGCTGCTTGTTTTACTGCTTCCTCCGCTTTTTTCTTTTCTTCCTGAACTATTTGCTTTTCCTCCTCCATTACCTTACGCTGGAAACTTGCCGAGTAATCCTTGTCCGAATCGAATCGTTTTGTTGTCAAATCGAACATAATTTTACCTACAGGATTGTCGTATACCTTAATGGCAGTTTTGTCTTCTTGAGGATTTAGCTCAACGGCTAATCCGAAAATTTCCATATTATCCTTTGGTATTGCGGCAGGAATTCTTGAGTTAATGCTTAATTTTTTTGTTACATAATTAGGCTTTTCGAAAGAAATAATATAATCGGCATCGAAATCGAGTTCAAGCTCGAAACGGCCACCACGTTCGATTGGGCAATTGCCAATAAATGTTCCATTTTTATATATTAGTATTTTAGCACCGTCGGCGTTTCCTTTATTTATTATGAACTTACCCTCGTAAACAAGTTTTTCTTGTGCTAAAATACTTGGAGAATACAATGTAAGGAATAAACCCACAAAAAGGAATACTAAATAACGTAGCCCAGATTTTTGAGAGAAATTATTCACCATTGACTTTTTTTTCTTTTAAATAGATTTTTGAAGAATCAACTTACATGTTAACGAAAAACAAAGGTAAATGTTATTGTTTTTCTTCAAACAACAAATCTAATGAGTTCAAAGCTTATTAACAATAGCACTCACCTAATTTTTTGGGCTATTCATCATTATTATGGTGCTATTTTACGGCTTTTCGCTTGTTACTATTTCGAAAACCACAATTTCGGGACGATTGCCAATACGAATTGGGGGTCCCCATGAGCCAAAGCCAGTTGACACAAAAAAATGCGTTTGTTCAATTTTTTTATAGCCTCTACTTACCTCAAATATTGCCTGTGTTATGAAGTTAAATGGCCAAAGCTGACCGTGGTGAGTATGCCCCGAAAGCTGAAAATCGATACCATTTTCAACTGCTTCGTTCAAATTATAGGGTTGATGGTCGAGAAGAAAAGTGAACTTCGATTTATCGATTTGCGAAGCCAGTTCGGTAATGCTTTTACGGCTGTATCCACCCATAATTTTCGACTGCCTATCTTCACGACCAACAATGTTAAATAGATTTTGAGGTGAAATAACGCTGTCGCGTATAACAGTTACTCCATGCTGGGTTAAGTAGTTAACAGCAGGTTCAACTCCGCCAATATACTCGTGATTTCCTGTTACAGCATAAATACCAAGGGGTGCTTTTAGTTTGCTAATAAGGCTTCCCATGTCGCGTTTAATTACGGGTCCAATATCCTCATCGAATATGTCGCCTGCCAAAAGAATAATATCGGGTTTTTGAGAGTTCATCATTTCGACAAAGCGGCTAAGCCTACCGTTTGATATAACGGTTCCCAAGTGTATGTCGGATGCCATTGCTACGCGAAGCGTTTTATAACCAGAAATTGATTTTGTAGTATTTATTGAAAGCCTGTTAACTTTTGGTAATAAAGCATTTATATACCCAGCCACTATAATTATTGCTACAAAACCAATAATCCCAAAAGTTACCCTCGATGATAATAGTTTGGAAACTGTAAAACCAAGAATATTTGGCGAACTAAAAACCCATGATATAAGTCGAAATAAATCGATAAGCAAAAAGAATAGCGTAAAATAGAGCATGGCACCGAGCCAAATAGACCCCATTTTAACAAGTAAATCGCTTAACAACGAAGGCAATGCTCTTTCTAAAACCCGTCCGAGTGGGTATGCAAAAACAATTGTAAAAAAAGCAATTTTAAAGAGCACATTTTGTAACCCTATTAAATTGAAATGCAATAAATGCTTGTAAATGTATAAATTAACCAAAAAATAAATGGTTAGTACTATCGAAAAGAAAATTACAAATGCCATTTTATTCACTTTTTTAGTGTTTTAAACTGTTAATAAATTGGTAAGTTGCTATAAACCGTTGGTCTATAAAATTTGTGTATTAATAAAAAACAAAAGTTAAACAAACAGTATGAAATAATGTTTTGTGTAAAATTAAAATTACTTTTCAACAAAAGTGATTAATTTTAGTGCTTGTAACAAACTAATGTACTTAATTTAAATGTTTATTAGAACACTCAATTTCAGTGTCATTACAATTTTAAATCACATTTTTGTAGTACATGTAATTGGAAAACTACCTGAATATGCATAGTAAAAAAGAGGACGAAGAAATACAACAGAATCTTTGTAAGAGTATTCTTACAAGTGCAAATTCGGGTTTTTTGGTTATTCAAAATAGTAAAGTAGTTTTCCACAACCCCTACTACCTTAAACTTACAGGGTATTCCAGCGAAGAAATTGAGACCCTCGATTTTATTGATATTGTTCACCCAAAGGACAAAAAGCTAATTAAGCTACTCTTTGCCGACGACTTTAAAGAAATTCGAACCAAGTCGTCGCAGTCGTACACATACCGAATAAGTCATAAGAGTGGCGAGTTGCGCTGGCTAAAATCGAATGTTTCGCTTATTGATTGGAACGGAAAGTTGGCATTAGTTGACAGTTGTTTCGATATTACTGCGCAAAAGGAATTTGAGCAAAACTTTTTGCAAGAAGAGCAAAACTTTAAACTTTTGGTAAACTCGCTCGACGACATGGTTTTTATTTTAAGCCAAAAAGCAACCATAATTCAGGGAAACCGAACTGTTTACGAAAAGCTTAAGCTACCCGAACAGGAATTACTGCTTAGGAGTTTCGAAGATTTAAATCTACAAAAAGATAAAAACAGTATAAAGAACACGGTAGTTCAGGCAAGCGAAGGAAAACGTGTGGTTTTAGTTAGCTTACTAAAAGGGCATAGGGGAAAAACGATACCCGTTGAAATTCGATTTTTTTCGGGACTTTGGAGCCAAAAGCAGGTTGTTTTTGCTGTTTGTCAAGATATTTCGGAGCGAATTGAAGCCGAAAAAGTAATAAAACTTTCCGAAGAAAAATTCAGCAGAGCCTTCGAAACCAGTGCAGCCATGATGGCCATTAGCACCTTTAGCGATGGGCGTTACATTGATGTAAACGAAACATTTTTAGAAAAAACAGGGCTAACACGCAAAGAAATTATTGGACAACGATCGATTGACATTAGGCTTTACTCCGAAATTGATAGAAGAGAAGAGTTAAAAGCGAGAATGCTTCAGGGGGAGAAAGTACGAAATATTGAAACTACAGTTTTTCATATATCGGGGCAACCCCTTACCTGCCTTTTTTCGGCAGAAATAATATATATTCAGGAAAATCCCTGTATGCTCGTTGTAATGAACGACATTTCAGAACGTAAAAAATCGGAAGAACGCATTCAAAAAAGCGAGCAACGCTTTAGGCAACTGGCCGAACTACTGCCCGAAATGGTTTTTGAGGCCAATGCTAAGGGGATTATTACCTTTGCAAACGACTACTTGTTAGATTTATTTGGATTTACCGAAGAGCAAGTAATAAATGAAATTAGCATAAGTAAATTATTTGCTCAAAATAGCAAAGTAATTGTGCACGAATACCTTAGTCAAGCTGCTTCGCTACCCGAACTACACTCAATTGAGCTAATTGCTCAAAAAACAAATGCATTAGCTTTTCCAGTTCTTACTCATATTTTGGCAACCCAAACAAAGGGAAAGGTCGACAAATTTATGGGAATTCTTGTCGACATAACCGAACGCAAAGAGCAAGAAATTGAGCTTATAAAAGCGAAAGAACTTGCCGAAGAGGCATCGAGAGCAAAGGAACAGTTCCTGTCGGTTATGAGTCACGAAATTCGAACCCCAATGAACGCAATTATTGGGACAACCAATTTGCTCTTTCAGGAGGAACCGTTGGAACGGCAAATGGGATACCTTAAAGCGCTTAAATTCTCGGCCGAAAACCTTCTTGTGCTGCTAAACGACATTCTCGATTTTAGCAAAATTGAGGCTGGTAAATTCCAAATTCATAATACAACCTTTAATTTACATGAAATTGCCGAGGGAGTTTATAGTACCTTCGAAGGGGTTGCTCGACAAAAGAGCATTACCCTCGAATTACAATTCGACAAAACAATTCCTCAAACTATTGTTGGCGATCCTATTCGCATAAATCAAGTTTTAGCAAACCTCCTGTCGAATTCACTAAAATTTACCGAAAAGGGAACAGTTACTCTTAACATTTCGTCGAACAGGGAAACTAAAACCCATCGAATTATTAATTTTTCGGTAACCGATTCGGGAATTGGAATTCCAAAGGAAAAAATTGATGATATTTTCAAGGAATTCTCACAGGTTTACTCAAAGAAAAACCACCGGTACGGTGGAACAGGATTAGGTTTAACCATATCGAAACGCTTAGTTGAACTTATGGGTGGAAACCTCGAACTTAAAACAACTATGGGGCAAGGTTCGGAGTTCTACTTCTCGTTAAAACTTAAAAAAACAACTAAAAAGGTTGAATTACCCGAAAAGCAAGTTGTAAAAAAGGATGTAACTATTGCTGGATACCGTATTCTTGTTGTCGAAGACAATGAAATTAATGCAATGATTGCCCTGAAATTTTTAAAAACATGGGGAGCCATTGCCGACTTGGCCATTAACGGCCATCAAGCGGTAGAAAAGGTTAGCTGTAACACCTACGATTTAGTACTTATGGATCTCGAAATGCCAATAATGAATGGCTACGAGGCAACCAAAGCAATTCGTGAGCTAAGTGACAAAAAAAAGAATTCGATTCCCATCGTTGCACTTACTGCCTCGGCTATGATTGATGTTAGAAGTCGCATTAAGGACACCGGAATGGATGGATTCATTTTAAAGCCCTTTAAACCATCCGATTTACTCGATAAAATTTTCTTTTTTGCTAATAAAAAGTGAGTTCGATGTAATAAAGGTAGAAAGAGGCCATAAATGAGGCCTCTTTCTTGTTAAAGTACTTCAACTTCCATTTACCCAGGAAATATTAGCAAAGGCATATCGGCTTCGTTAAGCATTTTACGTGTTAATGAGGGATTTACAAACCGCTCCAAAAGGTTGCGCTTGTGCATTGTAAGAGCCACAAGGTTAATCTTTTTTTCGGCAATAAAATCCTTTAAAACATCCTTGTGCTTCTTAGTTTCAAGTGTGTTGAATTGAATTTGAACTTTCTTCGATATTTTGTTAAAATAGTTACTCATATTCTTTACTAAAGCCTGAACTACTTGATTTTCGGGATCGGAAGTTAAATGGGTACAAAAAACGTTAATGTTAAAGGAACTAACAATGGTTATCAACTTGCGTAGTGCTTGGTAATCGGCATCGTCGAGGTTTGTTACGTATAGCACATTATGCAACTGATCCATATCCGTAATCTTTGCCTTTTCGGGTATAACAAGAATTGGAATTCCTGTTTCGTCGGCTACTTCGGCAGCAACGCTTCCAACAAGTTCGGAACTACGGAAACCATCGCGCTTTGCGCCCATAATTACCATTCCTGGCTTGTATTGCTGGCACATTTCAACAATGCCATAGCTTACGTAACTTTCGCGAAGCGAATAGCCAATTCGCACATCGGGCATTCCGTGTTTCGCTGCATACTCCTTTAGTTCAGCATGAAATTTAATGAGCTTATCCTTCGCATTCTTTTGCAAAACCTGAAAGCTAATGTCGACATCTATTTGAATGCTTGCAGCATCCGAAAATGGGATCATGTCGACAATTGGGGAAGTAAATAGATGCAAAAGTTTTATTTCGGCACCATATTTATGAGCCAACTTAATGGCAAAAAATGCAGCGTTTTTAGAGGTTTCCGAAAAATCGACAGGCACAAGTATTTTTCTTGGGCCTAATTCTCCCTTTTGGGAGTAGTTAAAAAACGAGAGAATATTAAGTGCCTTTTCCACATCGGCTTCCTTAATTTGAACCTTAACCCCTTCGGAAATATGAGGCTGAATAAGGTTGACATTTTTGAGGAAGCATGCTACTCCGTGCGATTCTAAAAAACTTTGAAGTACCAAAGCGCTGGAGTAGTTGTCGGTTGCAATAACAATTAAGTTGTCTTCCATAACTCAAGTCTTTTGGGGTTTCAACGTAAGTTACGCCTTATTTAAATACATGTCAAGTGTTTTAACCCATAATAACTATTTATTAGTAAACCGATAACTGAGAACTGCCGACTGAAACCTATTCCCCCCACATTCTCTCCCTATAGTGCCTTTCCGAGAAAGAAACAAATAGAATTAAAGCCAGCACGTTAACTCCTGCACAAACAATAAATGCTCCGCTTAAGCCAATGTAGTCCGATAGAAATCCTGTTGTTATCATTCCTATTCCAATACCCAAATCGAAACAGGTAAAAAGTGTCGAATTTGCTGCGCCACGGCGCTCGGGCTTAACCAAGTTGTTGGCCATACTCTGAAAAACGGGCATAATAATTCCAAAGCCAAAACCCATTAGTATTGCCGAAGCGTGGTAGCCAACTGGATTATGCACCAGAGCAAGAATTGGAAACGAAAGAATTAGTATTTTTAATCCCAAAATCGACACACGTCGTGGTCCCTGCTTATCGAACGCTTTACCGCCAAATACTCGCGAAATACCAATGCCAATGGCAATTAATAGGAAAAATGGACCACTATTGGTAATGCCAATCTCTTGTCCGTAAAGGGCTATAAACGAAAGCACGCTTCCGTACGAAAACATTATTAAAAGCATATTAAGCGAAATGGGAATTGCCGAGGCTTCGACCATTCCCTTTATACTAAGCTCTCTTTTTTGATTTCCACTTGTAAATACTGGAAATTTCACCAGTTGAGTAAATAAAAACCCTAAAAGACTTATGGCTATTGCCGATACGAATAGGGTAGTGAACCTGTCGTTTTGAGCAATAGTAATGGCAATAAAAGGACCAGCTAAGTAATGCCCGAGAACGAAATTTACTATCATTTAGCTCTTAAGTTGGGTATTTCAAAAGAAGAGGTTGAAAAACAACTAATTCCACCAGGAGAAGAGGGTGTTCAGCAGTATTTAAACGAAAAACTCGCTCAATTTCCCAATTTGTCGTACGAAAAGTTGAAGGAAGGGCCAATGCTTGCCCCAAATCTACAGGAAATCGCCTTTTCCGATATGGTTTTTGCAACTCCCAGCGGAAAAATAGAGCTGTTCGCGCAGCAAGCAACCGAACTATGGGGAGCGAACCAACTGCCTACTTACGAGCCATTAGCCGAAGGCAATTTGAAAACAGAAGTCGAGACCAAGTATCCACTTTTTTTAATGTCGCCAAATACCAAAAACCGCATTCACTCGCAATTCAATAACCTAAAGGTTATAAAAATGCTTAATCCCGAGCCGTTTGTCGAAATTAATCCCTACGATGCTCGCATTCGTAATATACGCAATGGGAGTAAAACAAAGGTTTTTAATGGCAGGGGCGAAGTAGTTGTTAAGGCAAAATTAACATATTCGGTTCGTGTTGGCTGCGTTGTAATTCATAATGGTTGGTGGGCAACCGAAGGGTGCTCGGTAAATAACCTATCCAAAGGTCGCGAAACCGATATGGGCCACGGCACTGCTTTTCACGATAATAGGGTGGAAGTGGAAAGGGGTTAAATGGGTAATGCTTTGATAATATAATATTTATAGAGAATTATGTGTTAATATATTTTTCAAAAATGATTGGATTTCATAAAAACTATATGGTTTTTGCAAAACATAATTTGCACCTAACTCTTTTGCCATTAGTAAATATTCCCTGGAATCGAAGTACCCCCCACCTGAAACCACAAGTAATTTTGTTGTGGGACTATTCTCTTTAATCCACATAATAACCTCTAAACCATCCATTACAGGCATAACTATGTCGGTTATTATTAAGTCGTAGGGGGCCTGAATATGCTGGAAAATTCCTTCACTTCCATTGTAGGCTACATCAGCTGAAGCGCCATCAAGTTCAAGCATTTCTTTTAGAGTATGGGCTAAGTCAATATCATCGTCAATAACGAGTATTCTGAGTTTTTTGGGGTTAAAATTTGCTTCTTCCATAAAGTTTTTTTTGGTTAAATAGAAGAAAAGTCATTATTAAAAACAACCCTGACAAGGTTTTGAACCCTGTCAGGGTTGTAAGACTAAGCAATCTCTTCAATTTTTTCTTTCTCCTTTGTTTCCACTGTTTTATCCCTTAGAATTGAAATCTCATCAACAGAAAAAATGGCATCCATATCGAGAACCATAATGAAAGTTTCGTTGATATTGGCTACGCCAAATATAAACTCGCTACGATACTTGCTGCCAATGCTTGGGGGTGGCATTAACTCCGTTTTGTCGAACTCAAGGACAGCGCTAACAGCATCGACAATTGCACCCACAAGTACTGATTCATCACCCATTGTGATATCCAGCACGATGATGCATGTGTTGGCCGTCTTTTCGGATGGGCTCATCCCCAGTTTCTGCCGCAAATCGATTATGGGTAGCACTGTACCCCTTAGATTGATAATTCCCTTCATGTACTCAGGTGCCCTTGGCACTTCTGTTACTTTGCACATCTCCAGTATGTTTAACACTTTGCTGGCGTGCGCTGCAAAAACCTCTTCGCCCAGTTTGAAAGAGAGGTATGAGTTTATTATGGTGGAATGTTTTTCGCTCATAGTTTTAAAATGTTTACGATTCGGTTAATATATACTAGTAGTTTATAAAATCGTCATCATTTTGCCCTGCTTTGGCAGCATGGATATTCTGAGGAACATGGCTAAAGGCTGGCTTTTTTGCGTTAGAGCCATCGGCCATTTTTAGCGTAACACCCTTTGTTTGCTGCTTACCATTACCATTACTACTGCCATTACCATTGTTTTGAACTTTTGGTTTAGCAACACCCTTGGGGGCGGCATGGTGCTGCACTTTGTAGGAAGTGTTTTTTAAATCATCAACAGTAAAATAGCTGATAATATCCTGTAGCTGCTCGGCTTGGCTTGCCATCTCCTCGGCGCTGGTAGCTAGCTCCTCGCTGGCTGCTGCGTTTTGTTGGGTAATAGTGTTAAGCTGCTGTATGGCATTGTTTATTTGGTCGGCACCTGAGGTTTGCTCTATACTTGCTGCTGAAATCTCTTGAACGAGCTTAGCTGTTTTCTCTATCTCAGGTATTATCTGGTTAAGTAATACAGCCGATTCCTCGGTAACTTTCACACTATTTTTGGCAAGTACATTTATTTCATCGGCAGCAATCTTGCTACGCTCAGCTAGCTTGCGAACCTCAGCTGCCACAACGGCAAACCCCCTTCCGTGTTCACCAGCTCTAGCAGCTTCAACGGCAGCGTTAAGGGCTAGTATGTTGGTTTGAAAAGCGATGTCGTTGATTATAAGTATCTTATCGGCAATATTTTTAATGGAAGCGGTACTCTCCTCCGATGCCTTGCTTACCTTGGCAATGCTACTCGATGCCGATGTGGCAATCTTATCGGTTTGCTGTGCATTATCGGTATTCTGCTGGATATTGCTGGCCATCTCCTCCATAGATGATGATACCTCTTCTACAGATGACGCCTGTTCACTTGCCCCCTGCGATAGCTCCTGCGAGGTGCTGCTCATCTGCTCGGTGGCTGAGGCTATGTTACCCGCTCCGGCAATTACACTGGCAATAATCTCTTTTAACTTCTCTGACATACTAACAATTGCACCATAAATGCCTATATTGTTTTTGTTTTCAAACTTTAGGGTAAGGTTTCCGTTGGCTATCTCATTGGCTATGCGAGCCACCTCAGCGGGTTCGCCACCAACGTCGTTCATAATGTTGCGGGTAATTGCTATTCCTAAAATTAATGCAAGAATAAAACCAACAATAACTACAACCACCATGATTGTAGTAGTAAAAGTCGCATTGTTGTCAGCTTCCTTAATTGCTTCCTTAGCTAATTCTTCATTAATCTCAACTAACCTGTTAATTAGTACATCCGCCTTCTCAAAATAAGGTGTAATTGTTTGTGTGGCAAAATGTTCCATGCTAAGGTAGTTCTCTTCGGTAGGATTGCGCTCATACTCACGAGCAATATCTACAAACCGATCATGCATTCGCATGTACTCATTCCAAGCTGATACAAACTCTTTCCAAACCTTGGCTTCTTCTTGGGATTGCGGCAACGGTTCGTAAATCTTCCACGCTGCATCAACCCTTGCTTTAGCATTATCCATTCTTTGGTACTGCCTGTTACGCTCCTCTTTTGATATGGTAGTTGCTAACAGGGCGTTCTCGTAGGCTTCCATTCCTGTTTGAGCCTCGCTAATAAAAAGCAGCTGTTCAATACTAGGCAAACGTACATCACCAATTTCGTGCACATCTTTAACTAATGTTCTAAGGCTAAAGTAACTAATAATGCCTAGAATAACAATAATTGCTGCTAATGAAATAAATCCCGTTAACAGTTTTGTACGAAGTTTCAAGTTTTTAAAATTCATGATTAATGGTTTTAAGTTAAACTTAGTTTTTTGTAAATCGGTTATATCTTCATTTTTGAAACTTTTTAAAGAATTTTAATAAATTGATGTCATTTTTTTCAGGTTTTAAAGCATCAAGTTTTTTGGGAATACAAATCTACCAGCAGAAACTAGTTGTAGGGTTTGTTCAAGGCTATTGAAAACCTCGTTTTTGTTAATAAATCCCTTAAAGCCAACTTCGATAAGTTGCTGGAGTCTTGAATTTTGAACATCGTTAGTCAAGGCAACAATATTCAGCGGATAGTAGAGTTCTAAAGCTCTTTTTGTAGCTTCAATCCCACTAATATCCTCCATTCTAATGTCCATAAGGATTATATTTGTCGTCTTAATTACATTCAATTCTAAAAACTCTCTTCCGTTAGATGCTTCGCCAATCACTGTGTGATTTAGCTCCATTTCAAGGAAATTTTTTAATCCTTCACGAAAGTTCACATTATCATCGACAAGGATCAGCTTCATAAATATTTAACCTCAGTATTCTCGCCAAATGTACTTCAAGTAATTATTGGGTGAATTAGTGTAAAGCCTGAAAAGGAGGGTAGTAAAACCTTAAAATAAATAGAGTAAACCCTACTTTATTCTTATTACGATTCGATTACAGACTTTTCTGAGAGGGGTTGATATGGCTGAAGCCCCGAATATGTTCGGGTTATTTTACCCGTTAGCTTGCCTATGCTCTCAGGCAGGCTGAAGTCAAAGGGATTTGAATACCAATGACTACAACTTCATCTTACGTGAATATGAATAAATGAATGTCTATTATAATAAGTTGAAAGGAATGGGAGTTGATATAGTTCTGCACATGTTGAAAATAAAGATATTGCCATTGGTTTCAGCCAACGGCAATGAGCTGCAATGCTTTTGGGCTATTGCCCTATAAAACTCAACAACTCAATATGCTTTACACCTCAACCAACCTGTTCTTAATAGCGTAAAGTATCAAATTTATAGTGTTTTTCGTATTTGTTTTTTCTAGTAATGATGATCGGTGTTTCTCAACAGTTTTTAAACTTCGGTGAATCTTCTCGGCAATTTCAGAAACGGATAGCCCTTTGCAAAGTTGTTGAAGTACAGCTGACTCTTTTTCAGTGAGTCTATTTTTATCTTGATTTGAATTAGAACTTGAAGTAGGTTTTTCAATTATTGCCGAAATCAACTTTTGTAAAATCTCGTTGCAAAAGTACTGCTCACCTGTCAAAATAGTGGTTATTGCTCTCTGAAACTCATACTTTCCTGCCGTTTTTAGCACAAATCCCCTAACTCCAGCGTTAACCATTTTTATGTAATCGTCCTTACCGCTTTGCATAGTTAAGGCTAGAATTTTAATGTTGGGCCGGATTTCCAATGCTTTTCTCGAAGCATCTATACCATTCATTTGTGGCATCTCAATATCCATAAGCACAATATCGGGGTGGTGACCATTCAGTAGTTTAAGGAATTCATTTCCGTTTTGTGCCTCGGCAACTACTTCGCCCAGACCTTCCTGTTCAATAAGTAGATGGATTCCCTCGCGGAAAAGGGTATGGTCGTCAACAATGATTACTTTTGGTAATGATTTCATTACTAGTTTAATATTTCAAGGTTATGATTCTCAACTTCAATATATGGTAGTTCAATTGTAAATGTAGTTCCCAAACCCTCCTCACTTTCAAGCAAAAGTGAACCTCCAAGCGCTTTAACTCGACTTTGAATATTTGGTATGCCAATACCCTTGCTTGTTCGCGATAACTTTTCTACATTGAAGCCCACACCATTATCCTTATAAATGAAGTGAATTATTTCCCTTTCGTCAAACAAATCACAGGAAATTATAATGCTGGTGGCATTTGCATATTTTAGCGAATTGTTTACCAATTCGGTGGCTACTCTATACAAAGTTAACTCTGTGATTCTATAAAATCGTTCGTTTAGATTTGAGTTAAATGTTATGGAAACCTTGCTATTGAAGGATAAATTGTCAATAAAGCCCTTAAAAGCATTCACAAAACCCTCGTTATCAATTTGCAAAGAACTTAATCCACGAGATATCTGCCTAGTTGTTTCAATGGCTTTTTCAATGTTTTGCAACCCCTTACCCACAAGCATTTGGGCTTTCTCCTTCTCGTTGGTTTCCGACAGCCATTGAAAGTAGAGTTTGATGATTGCCAGTAATGGACCCAACCCATCATGGAGTTCTCTGGAGTAGCGATTTCGCTCCGATTCTTCAACCTCAATAGTGGTATTTACTAATTTAGATTCTAACTCCTTTGTTAAGGTAATATCTCTATTTGAAGCCCTTATCCCAAGGTTTGTTCCTTTATCGTCAATTATTATTCTACAAGTATGATTAATCCATTTTAGGGATCCATCCTTACATACTATTCTAAAATCTAAAGTATGAACAACAAACTCTTTCGATATTTTGCATCTATGGTTCAACCATTCTATTCTATCTTCAGCATAAACAATCTCATCTATCAAAAAGGGATTGCTCAAAAAATCTTCAACCTCGTAACCCGTAATTCGCTTAACCGAGGGCGACATATAAACGAACTTCCTGTTCTTCATCCAATATTCCCAATTGTATGTGTAGTTGGCAACCGTTCGATATTTTTGCTCGCTTTCCTCAAGATCATTGGTAACTTTTTTTAGCTGCGATTGATCGAACATATAACCACGTACTTCTACCGGATTGCCATACTCATCTCTTTCAATCATACCGTAATCGTAAATCCATATGTAGTCATTATCCTTTTTTCTAATGCGATATGATAGTTCGTAACTATTCAATCCACTCGAAATTGTTGCTTCAAGAGCAGTGGTAACCATTTCAACATCATCAATATGAATTATACTACTGTATTGAAAATTGCTATGAATCCATTCTCTAGATGTATAACCAAGAATTTTATCAATATTGCTTGATACGTATTTAACCGGCCAACCTGGCTCTGGAAGCCATACAGTCACTATTACTGGGCCTGATGAGAATAGTTCGCGCTCTTTTGTTAGCTCCTTTTCTACCTTGGCTTTACTCAGGGCCATTTCAATGGTAATGCGAAGATCTCTTTCCTGAACTGGTTTAACTAAATAACCGTATGGGGTTGTTTCCTTTGCTCTATCAATGGTATGCTTATCGGCATATGCAGTGAGGTAGATGATGGGGATACTTGCAAATGACATAATTTCTTTTGCAGTCTCAATACCATCTATATCGCCCTTAATTCTAATATCCATTAGTATAATATCTGGCCTGAGCCTTTTTACCTCTTCAATGGTATCGAGCCCATTGGTTGCCGTTTTGCAAACCTCATAACCTAATTGATATAGCCGTGTCGCTATTTCGAGTGCAATAAACTCTTCATCCTCAACAATGAGAATTCTTGTTTTTTTCATACTATTTGCTTTCGGGAAAAATAAGTGTAAACTGAACACCGTTTTCAGATTTATAGTCTATATTGCCGTTGAGTTGCTTTGAAAGGGTTTTAATTATTAGGATACCAAACGATTTGGTTTCCATCACGGTTTCAATGTTAGGAATGCCAATACCGTCATCCGAAAACAAAAGCACAAAGTTACCATTCTCTTTATCCAACCTTATTTTAATATTTCCTTTACTTCTACCAACAAATGCATATTTAATGGAATTGTTTAGCAACTCGATTATTAGTAGTCCAATGTATATTGCTTGTTCAAAGGGTATTACTTCTTTTATATCAATTTCAAAATTAATTTGAAGGTAATCATCATTCAAACCTAACCTTGCATTTGAAACAAGTTGCTCTACATAGTCCTTAAAATCGATACTCTTAAAATTGTCTGATTGGTAAAGAAAGTCGTGAACCAATGCCATTGAGCGAATTCGACTTAAGTTTTGTGTAAAGATATCGGCTACCTCCTTATCCTTGATATGAAGCGATTGGAGGTATATTAAACTCGATATAATTTGTAGGTTGTTCTTAACGCGGTGGTGTATCTCCTGAAGAAGAAACTCTTTCTCCCTTAAGGAGTTTGTTATTTTCAGCTCGTATTCATTCCTTTGGGTAATATCCCAAAACGAACCCATAAAGTGGGTAACATTCCCACTGGCATCGGATAAAAAATTGGCCGATATTTGGCAATGGAAGGTTGAACCATCCTTGCGCTTGGCAACCCTTTCGCCTGTCCAGCTGTTGTAGGCTTTCATGCTCTCCGTTATTTCAACAATATCATCGGGGTCTTCCCAGAATTCTAGAACACTTCGGCCAATAACTTCTAGGTCAGTATCGTACCCCCAAAGCTGAACAAAAGCGTTGTTTACGTATGTTATTAACCCATCGGTACCCGACAGGGCAATTCCTGTTATGGAGTTTTGAATGGCATTTTCCTTTAAAATAAGTTCTTGCTCAAGTTTTATCTTCTCGGTAACATCCTGACAAACACCAATCGTTTTGTCTGGAATACCATTGTTATCAAGTAGAACGATTGCCTGATTCGAAAGCCAACGGGTTTCGCCATTCGTTGTTACAATTCTAAAATCAAGGGTGTACTTTTTTGAAAGCTGAAGTACCGCCTGACTCAAGGTTCTATCTACATCTTCAGCATCTTCGGCGTGTATGTGTTGTTCAAATAGGCTTTTGGAAGGTGAAACCTCATTTGTTTTATAGCCTAATATTTCATAAAGATTATCGGACCAAAAAACCTCATTCGTTTTTATATTCCATTCCCACACGCCAAGGTTACCAGCACTCTCGGCTATACTAAATCGATTGTTTGCGAGATTAAGCAAATCTTTAACCTTCTTTTCCTCGGTAATATCTCGGATAAAACCATACGATTCATTTCTCTCCCTATCCAGCTGCACGCTAATCATCACATCGAAAACTGTTCCATCCTTTCGTCTATGCTGGGATTCGAAGATATCCCAACCCTGCTCCATAATTTTTTGTGTGTGGCTGGCAACTTCAACGGCATTTTCCTTGGCTTCAAGAGAAGAAACTGAGAGCTGAAGCAGCTCATCCTCGGTGTAGCCGCTCATTTGGCAGTAGGCTTTGTTTACTGCTTTCAGCTTGCCATCCATTCCAACTATCCACAGGCCTTCCGTTGTGGTTCTCTTTAGGGCATCGAGTTGTTCGGATTGCTGTTGAATTTCCTGCTGAGTTCTTTTTCGTTGGGTAATATCCCTAACAACCGATAATACAGCCTTTTGACCATCGATATCAAAGTTGTGGGTACTTATTTCAACGGGGACAGTTGAGCCATCCTTACGGATATGCAACGATTCGACCAGCGTTGTTTCACCTTCGCTAATTCTTTTCTGATTGCTCAAGAACACGCTAATAAAATCAGGATGAATAACATCACTAGGCTTTAATTTTTTAAGCTCATCTTTCGTATAACCTAATAGCTCAATGGTGCTTGCGTTGCAGTCGATAAGTTCCCCTTTGAGACTATACACAATTATAGCATCGCTGATACTGTTGAATAGATTTTTGTAATTTCTTTCGCTTTCAACTATTGCCCCATACTGAAAAATGATAAACTTATCCGTTCGTTGTAGTGTAAAATACATCAGACTAAGCAAGACCACAAGTAGAATCGAAATGATTAGAACACCAATAATTGTTGTCTTTGTGAATGATTCCAAAATACTGGTTGAATCAACCATAATTATTATGTGACCAATTGCATTTTCAGCTGCATCGGTGATGCTTATTTTAGAAACCTGCCAAATTTTATCATTAAAACTAATTCGCAGGCCATTGCAAATAGATTCTAGCCCTTTGCCATTCAAAGCACTTGTCAGTGAGCTAGGTAGTTCATCCGATGAAGTGTAAAAAATTGCTTCGTCTTTTAGTTTATCCCAATCGGCTTTCCTGTTAAGAACTATCATGGTTTTTACCCATCTTTCTTGGTCAATATTTTCCTTAAATACTGTTGCAATTAAATGAACATTAGTTCTTTCGTGAATTTCTCTTAATAATCCATCGATATCTTCGCCCAGCTCAACATAGCCAACAATGGAGCTATCTCTTAATACAGGTTGAATTACTCGAAGGGTAGGTATTTCTAATGAACTCATTTCGAGTTCTATACCCCAAGCAACTCTCCCTGTGTGTTCGGCCTTAAGAATTGTGTGTCTGCTAACAATACCTTCACTTTGTTCAGGTATATGAACGCTTAGTATTCTATTTCTAAACTTGTCCATAAATGTGAAGTGGTTAATACCGTACTCCACATTTAACTTTTCATAAATGGGTCGCCAAGTTTTATATAAGTATTCTTTATCTCCCGATCCAATAAATTGCTTAACATGATAATTTGATGCAATCGGGATTAATGCAAATTGAAGACTCTCAGACAAATCAACAACTTCAGCACGGAATGCATCAGCTACTCTATCGCTCATCATGCCTAGCTGGTCATATAATCTGGTTTGGTGCTGTAGAAAAATAACTTTACTTGCACTTGCGATTATTAGAAATAAAAGTATTGATAAGGGTATAAGCAAACGCCATAGTATAGGTTTGGGGTGGGTAGAATTCGAACGTTTTTTTGGCGATAGAGTCTTATGCATGTAGAACTTATTATCTAATTCTATAAAAAAATGTCATTTTATTAACTTGGAAACTTATTTGTTGTTCAATTCGTTAAGTTGAATATTAGAAAAACTGGTATTAAATGAAAAATTACAATTTATTTTTTTTATTGCTCATATTTAAAAATGTTTCAAGTTCCTTGGCTTTATCTTTTATTTGTTGTGTGAGAATAGTGTTGCGCTGGGTGTATAGTTTTCCTTTGTAGGTTCTCATGTTCTGTGTTAATATTTGGCGCACATAAGACCTCGTAAAACTTCAGGCTTTAGCTATTTATGCATTGTAGCCATTTATTATCTTTTTTTCACTCATAAATTTTGTTTGGCTTTATTTTTGCCATAAATTTATTTACAGTTAGTGAATAAAAATATATCACTAAAGATATATACTTTTTAAAATAAATGAAAGATTTTTTTCAAAGATTAGATATTTTCATGAAACACAGTAATCTCAATGACAACAAAATTACTGTTGAAGCTGGTATTGCCAATGGTTTAATAGGTAAAGCCCGAATGCGAGGTTCCTTATCTCAGTATAATATATCAAAAATACTATACAGGTATAGTAATCTTAATGCAAGGTGGTTGCTTACAGGCGAAGGGGAGATGCTTGGGAAGGAAGCATCACAATTCGAGGAAATAGTTATTGTCTATAAATTAATACTAAATGATAAAGATGAAAAAATTGAGGAGTTAAATAGGGAAATAGGGAGGCTTCGAGAAAGATTGGAGATTTTTAAAAATGGAATAGAGTGAATTAACTTTTAAACCGATCACCGATCACCGATATTTGAAGACTGCCGACTGAAGACTGCCAACTGAGAACTGCCGACTGAGAACTGCCGACTGAGAACTGCCGACTGAGAACTGCCGACTGAAAACTATTCCCCCCTCATTCTCTCCCTATAGTGCCTTTCCGAGAAAGAAACAAATAGAATTAAAGCCAGCACGTTAACCCCTGCACAAACTATAAATGCTCCGCTTAGGCCAATGTAGTCCGAAAGAAAGCCTGTTGTTATCATTCCTATGCCAATACCCAAATCGAAGCAAGTAAAAAGTGTCGAATTTGCTGCGCCACGGCGCTCGGGTTTAACCAAGTTGTTGGCCATACTCTGAAAAACGGGCATAATAATTCCAAAGCCAAAACCCATTAAAATTGCCGAAGCGTGGTAGCCAACTGGATTATGCACCAGAGCAAGAATTGGAAACGAAAGAATTAGTATTGCTAGTCCCAAAATCGACACACGTCGTGGTCCCTGCTTATCGAACGCTTTACCGCCAAATACTCGCGAAATACCAATGCCAATGGCAATTAATAGGAAAAATGGACCACTATTGGTAATGCCAATCTCTTGTCCGTAAAGGGCTATAAACGAAAGCACGCTTCCGTACGAAAACATTATTAAAAGCATATTAAGCGAAATGGGAATAGCCGAGGCTTCGACCATGCCTTTTATACTAAGCTCTCTTTTTTGACTTCCACTTGTAAATGCTGGAAATTTCACCAAAAAAGTAAACAAAAATCCTAAAAGGCTTATTCCAATTGCCGAAATAAAAAGGGTTGAAAACCTATCGTTTCCGGCAATTGTTATGGCAATAAAAGGACCAATAGCCATTGCAAGAGTCATCGATAGGCCAAAAACGCCAATTCCCTCACCACGTCGCGAAGGAGGAATTATATCAACAGCAATGGTTGTGCTCGATGTGGTTAAAACTCCCCAGGTTAAACCGTGGGCAAACCTAAGGGCAACCATAAACAAAATTCCAGTTACAAGGGGGTATCCAGCAAACAGAAAAACGAATAGAAGAAATGCAGAAAGGTAAATGCCCTTCCGCCCGTATATATCAACAGCCCAGCCAGTAAAGGGACGAATAAGTAACGCTGCTATTGTGTAAAATGCTAATACTAAACCAACTTCGCCTTTTGTTGCCCCAAATACTTTTGTTAAATAAACTGGAAGCACAGGCAACATAAAGTAAAATGCAATGGCCATTAACAGGTTTGCAAAGTACAATAGTATAAAACTTCGGGAGTATAGTTTTGGTTTGCCCATTATACTGGCAAACCTAAGAATTTTAATGCTAATTGGTAATTTATTTTCGAGAAATGTTTAAAAGCACTCTTGCCCTTTTACTTTCAGGGCAACCGCATTTAACAATTGCTTAAAGGCTATATCTGTAAACCAATTAGAATTTCCGTATTTGCTTTAATGTCCCGTTAGGGACAAAATATCGGTAGAACTCA
>DDWL01000013.1 GCA_002345675.1 Bacteroidales bacterium UBA2287
AAAATTTCTTTCGACCACCCCTAATATGTTATCCAACTCTCGTTTACAAATCCTTATAATAATACAACATTGGGTTGACTAAGTCGAACTCGCAAAGGGCTGTCGGTTGCAAATCCGATGTGACACATGCTACGTTACGATGGAAAGTTAATTGTATAGGTCACCCGTCCGACCGCTCAAAGCGGTCTGACGGGTTTTAATTTCACCGCTATGCGGCTTTTGACCTTTATATTTTACTTGAATCACCTTAATATCGCCGCCGAACGGCTATGCTAAACAACCCGAGCTCGGATCGACTTTTCATCGCTACCGCACGAACCCATCGAAGGGTGTTCGGCGAAGGCAATCTTTCCTGTGGCAATTACCAATAATAAAAGTAACTTTCTTAGCTTTGTAGTTAAATATACCACACGAGAGAAATCGTGCGGTAGTATCTGGCCTTAACAAATTGTGAAACAATAAAAACCATAACAAAATGAAAGTTCCAAATATATCGTTTAGCAACAAGGTTGTAATTGAATTTGTATCAATTTCGTTTGCTGTTCTTCTTGCTTTAATGGTTAACCAATGTAAGGACAACTATAACACAAGTAAGCTTGCCAAGGTGTCGTTAAGTAATATTCGTTCCGAAATAAACAATAATAAGGAAATAATGCAGGAAATGGTTTTAGCGCATAAAAATTCACTATTGAAAGTCGATAGTTTACTACCCCTATTAACCGAAAACAGT
This sequence comes from Bacteroidales bacterium UBA2287, assembly GCA_002345675.1. Classification (GTDB taxonomy): domain Bacteria; phylum Bacteroidota; class Bacteroidia; order Bacteroidales; family Tenuifilaceae; genus UBA2287. The sequence continues at coordinate 731 of DDWL01000013.1, forward strand.
AAAGTAGGAGAAGATGTTAACCGTATCATTAGCTTTAAGTTAATAAGTTCTAATTCATGGGAAACTGCGAAGTTAACTCAGTCAATTCAGTATATGGATATTAATATTGTTCAGGAAATTTCGGCCGTTTATAAACTGCAAGATTACTATGAACTTATAGTTAAAGACATAGTTTTGAATAACATGTACAAAAAAGTTGAACAGTCCGATTTAAAAACTTCCGAAAAAACTAAGCAATTTTTAAAAGCAGTTATTCCAATCGAAGAGAATTTGTTAATAACGTATAATTACTTGCTTACCGATTTGTTAGTTGAGAAAAAAGAAACTTCGAAATAAAGCACTTACTTGGTTACTAGCACCCTTCTTCGTTGAGCTAGATATGTTATCCAGCTCTCGTTTACTATAAGGATTTGTAATCCGATTAAATAAAAGTTAATTGTATAGGTCACCCATCCGACTGCTCAAAGCGGGCCTGACGGGTTTTTAAAATTACTTCATTACCAACACTCCAATTAGAATTCCAACCCCAATTCCACCAAATCCAAAGAGTAATTTATCCTTTGTTGCCTGCTTTCGTTCTTCTTTAAGAATTGCAGTTGCGCTATTTAGGTCGTTAATCGATTTGCCCAGCGAATTTTGAGTAGCCTCCAGCGTTTTTTGAGTGCTTTCGAGCGACGCCTTGGAGTAACCAATTAGCTCGTTAGTAATTCCTTCGTACATTTTGCTATTGTCGAGTAGCCTTTGGTAGGCAAGTTCGTTTTCGGAAAGCTTATCTTCGTAAGCCTTTAGCAGAAGTTTAAACGTTGTGTCAGTTCCACTTAGTGTAAGCTTGTGTATGTTTCGGTAAAACTTAAACCTTGCTTTGTTTATTAAATACATTGTATCGCAGGCTACCGAATACGAATCGCCATTTTTAAGCAGAATTGGTAACCCGTTGGTATTGCAAGGATTAACCTCGAAAGTTTTGCCGTTTTGACCATACGAAAATCCTGCAACAGAAGTCAGGATGAAAACTGTGAGTAAGAATCTTTTCATATTTCAAACTTTTTAGCTTCGCGAATAAGGCTATCCCTCTTGGTTTCAATGGTTTTTATCTCTTCTTTAAATCGCTGCAGTTCACTACGGTTGGTGGTTTGCCTTTTCATTTCTTCAAGTTCCAAAATATCGCGCTGAGCCTTAACAATTTGAAGTTCGTTTTCGGTAAACTCAAGTTTTTGAAGCATATTTATAATGCTCTTTTGAGCATTTTCAAGGCTGTCGCTAACCACCTTTAAATCTGTTTCAACTTTTTTAATAATGTCAATGGCCTGGGTTAGCCTAAAGGAGTTTGAAATGGAGAGGTAAAAAAATACTGCAACACCAATTACAATTATAACAGTAAGCGGTTTTAGTGTTACAGTGCGATTTGTCTGGTTCATAGGGTTGTCTTATTTTAAAGCAATATAGGAATAAAAGTACTCAGCTTAGATTATTGATGCATATACATTATGTATTTTTTTTGACGAAGCATCCTGTAAAAGAAACACAAATTACCTAAGTTTGTGAATTACAAACCTCAAAAGCGTATAGCCAATGAAACGTTTCCTCTTTTTAATATCAATGGTACTAGTTGCTTTCAACTCGTTTGCTACCGACCTTGTACTAATAAAAGTTAAAAATTTTAGCGAGACAAAGGAACTAATTAGTAATCCTGCAGTGCAAGTTATTTTTTATAATAACCATTTTGTTATTGCAACAGCAACGGACCAATTAAAAGGCGATTGTATCGTGCTCGATTCCGATGCTTGGAAGGGAAACTTTAGTTACTATTTAGTTTATAGCGATAGCAATGTCGATAAGGATTTGTATGTCAATTCTATAAAACAAACTTCCTCAATTCTGCACGATGGTGGAAATTTTTTAATTGTTAAAACCGACGAAACCAAGTACGGTCAGCTTCTGCCTGCAAAAAACGACGGGATGGTTCGTATTTTTAATCAAAAGGTAACTCTTCCAAAAACTTCTATTCCACTTCAAATTACCCGAAGCGAACCCGATCCTATTGTAGTTGGTTACCTTGCCGAAATTAACGGTACAAATATAACCACTACTGTTCAACACCTTCAGAATTATGGCACCCGCGATTGCTATTCTACTCAAAGCGTACTGGCACAAAACTGGCTTAAAACTCAGTTCGAAGCATTAGGTCTTTCGGTTCAATTACAGGATTTTACAATGCCAAGTGGAAGCGCCAGCGATAACGTAATTGCAACTAAGGTTGGAACCAAATACCCCAACGAGTATGTTGTTGTTGGTGGTCATTACGATTCACGATGCTCTGGCGCAACGGCTCCTGGAGCCGACGATAACGCATCGGGAACAGCAGCAGTACTCGAAATTGCTCGAATACTCAGTCAGTACGAGTTCGACAGAACAATTATATTCTGTGCCTTTTCGGGTGAGGAGTACGGTTTGTATGGTAGTAGCGCTTTTGCTTCGCAGAGTTCACAACAAGGGAAGGACATTCTGGGCTATTTTAACTTAGACATGATTGGCTACCTTAAACCAGGCAATAGCCCCTCCACAACACTTATTTATCCCCAATCGGCACAGGAACTCGCCACTTTTTATACAACTGTATGCTCAATTTATCTTCCAGCTTTTCCTGTTACCCCAGGTTCTCTCTCGGGCGGCGACAGCGACCATACCGCCTTTAACCAAAATGGGTATATGGGTATTTTCCCTTTCGAAGACATGAACAACTACAGCCCTTATATTCATACGGTTAACGATGTTGTGGGCACAAGTTACAACAACGAATCGCTAGCAATAACCTTTACAAAGGCATCGTTAGCATCGGTGGTTACTATGGCCAACCTTATAACACCACCACGAAACCTAGTTGCCATTCCTGGCAACGGTATGGTTACACTTGAATGGACCGAATTAGTTGGTGTTGATCATATAAATGTTTATCGCAACGGCGGACTTTTATCCACAACTACAAACAATTTTTATAACGATTTTAATGTTGAAAACGGAACTACTTATGAGTATTTTGTTACTGCAACGTATTCCGAAAATAACGAAGAGTCAGTTCAATCTAATCTGGTTACTGCAATTCCAATGGCGCCAATTGTTTTGCCATACTCTACATATTTTGAAAATGGTACAACAAATTGGGTTTTCACAGGAAATTGGGGATTAACCGATGCGTCGTATTACTCTGCTACCCATTCGTTATCCGAAAGTCCTATTGGTGAGTATGCGAATAACGAAGAAAGCTACGCTACACTTAACCCCATAAACCTCGAGGGTTATACATCTGCCTCCTTTTCGTTTTGGACAAAGTATATTATTGAAAATAATTACGATTACGTGTGGGTTGAAGTTTCGATTAATAATAGCAGCTGGACAAAACTCGAACAATTCACTGGAAACCAGTCGTCGTGGACTCAAAAGACCTATTCGCTAAACAGCTACTTAAACCAACCATACGTCCGAATTCGATTTCACTTTAAAAGCGATTACTCGCTCACTTACGACGGCATTTACATCGATAATTTTACAATTAATGTCGAAGGTGGCTACTCAATGCAAACCCTTAGCCTTGCTTCGGGGTGGAGCGGTATTTCGAGTTATATTGTACCTGTTCATGCCGATATGGAGTACGTTTTGAGCCCAATTACCACAGAAATTGTAGTGGTCGATAATTTAACAAATACCTATTTGCCCTCCCAAAATTCCAATACCATTGGTAATTGGAACTCTAGCTCAGGTTACATTGTAAAATGCACCGATAATTCAATACTAATTATTGCTGGTGTTGCTAGCGCGAATAAAACTATTGAACTTGTTGAGGGATGGAATCTTATCCCCGTTTTAAGTAGCTGCGAAGTTAGCTGCGATAATTTTCTGTCGCCCGTTTCCGAAGTTGAAATTGTAAAGGAAATTGCAGGTGCAAATGTTTTTTGGCCTTCGCAGGGAATCGCTAGTCTTCAAAATCTAATGCCTGGCAAGGCATACATGGTAAAGGTAAATTCTAACGTATCGATAACTTTTCCCGAATGCACAAAGTCTAATACAATTGTTCCGCAAAAGGTAAGTAATACAACTTACTGGAATTCTGTTTTGCCAACTCCCCATTCACATTCAATTTCATTTCCTTTGGAAGTAATTCAGGAACTTGAGATTGGCGACAATATTGCAGTTTTTACACCAAGTGGATTGTGTTGTGGAACTGTCGAAATGACTAGTTTAACCGAAAATTTTGCAATAGTTGCCTTTGCAAACGACACCTATACTTCCGAAGTAGATGGATTTTATCAAGGTGAAGCTTTAGACTTCATATTATATCGCTCTTCAACCAATGAATACTTTACCATTATTCCCCAATTTGATGAGTCGATGCCTAACTTGGGTTTGTTTGCAAACGAAGGAATGTCGAGAATTAGCCAGTTATCGCTCGTACTTGGAGAGCCCGAGAATTTCATTCAAGAGGTAAGCGCTTTTCCAAACCCCACTTCTAATAGGGTTACAGTTCGATTACCTAATGGAACTGCTGCAAAGCTCGAAATTATTAACCCCAGCGGACAAATAGTTTTTTCTAAAAATATTGAGGGCGAAGAGGTTGTTAACGTGTCGCAGCTTCCTTTAGGAATTTATATTTTTCGTATTCGTTCGAATCGTTTCATCGAAACAAAAAAGATTATAATTAACAGGTATTAAGCTGAATGTTAGGGTTGTTTCTATAAAAATCGATTTCGCTCTTTAAAGTCTGCTTTATTGTTACTATTTTTGGCTCGGCATTGGGGTATTTAATGTTTGCAAACCCCTGATAATCTGTAAATCGAACCAAACAAGTAACGCTATGTCTGCAATTGAAGTAACTGTTGAAGCCGCAAAGGAATTAGGCCTTTTGCCCGAAGAGTTTGAAATGATTAAGGGTTACCTTGGTCGCACTCCAAACTTTACTGAACTTAGCATTTACTCGGTAATGTGGAGCGAACACGCATCGTACAAAAACTCCATTAAGTGGCTTAAAACACTACCACGTAAAGGCGATGCAATTCTTGCGGAAGCCGGAACCGAAAATGCGGGCTTAGTCGATTTAGGCGACGGCCTTGCTTGTGCATTTAAAATCGAAAGTCATAATCACCCTTGCGCTGTTGAGCCTTACCAAGGAGCTGCAACTGGCGTTGGTGGTATTAATCGCGATATTTTTACAATGGGCGCTCGTCCAGTAGCGCAGCTAAATTCCCTTAGGTTTGGAAACATAAATCTCGACCGCACCAAGTGGCTCGTGAAGGGAGTTGTTAAGGGAATTGGAAACTATGGCAACGCCTTTGGTATTCCTGTGGTTGCTGGCGAAGTTTTTTTCGACGATTCGTTTAACACCAATCCGCTGGTTAACGCCATGTCGGTTGGTTTGGTTCGTAAAGACGAAGTTGTTTCGGCCATTTCGAAGGGTGTTGACAACCCTGTTTTTATTGTTGGCTCGTCAACTGGTAAAGATGGAATTCACGGTGCAACATTTGCTTCGGCCGATATTACCGAAAACTCAGCCGACGATTTACCCTCAGTACAAGTAGGCGACCCATTTGCCGAAAAGCTAATTCTCGAAGCTTCGCTCGAAGTTATTCGCACAGGCGCAATTGTGGGAATGCAAGACATGGGTGCTGCTGGTATAATTTGCTCCACTTCCGAAATGTCCGAAAAGGGTGGCCACGGTATGCGAATCAACCTCGACAAGGTTCCGTTGCGTCAGCAAAATATTGAACCTTGGGAAATTCTACTTTCCGAGTCGCAGGAACGAATGCTAATGGTGGTTCACAAAGGTCGCGAAGCCGACGTTGAGGCGGTTATGCAAAAGTGGGATTTAAGCTATGCAGTAATTGGTGAAGTTACCAAGGGCGACAGGCTCGAATTCTTTTGGCATGGCAACAAAGTAGCCGATGTTCCAGCGCCTTCGTTGGTGCTTGGTGGTGGTGCTCCAGTTTACGACCGTGAGTACAAAGAACCGGCATACTTCAGGGAATTTAAGAAATTCGATATAAATTCGGTTCCCGAACCAGCCGACTTACAAGAAGTTGCTCTTGCACTAATAAAGCATCCTAATATTGCATCGAAACGCTGGATTTACGAGCAGTACGATTCAATGGTGGGAACTGCAAATATGGCAACAAACTTCCCGTCGAGTGCTGGCGTTGTTAACCTTAAGGGAACAAATAAGGCACTTGTGCTTAGTGTCGATTGCAACTCGCGTTACGTTAAAGCCGACCCCGAAGTTGGCACAATGATAGCCGTTGCCGAAGCTGCCCGAAATATTGTATGCTCTGGCGGTAAGCCTCTTGCCATAACCAATTGCCTTAACTTTGGAAATCCTTATATCCCAGAGGTTTACTGGCAGTTTGTTGGTGCAATTAAGGGTATGAGCCAAGCTTGCATAAAGTTTGGAACCCCAGTTACCGGAGGTAATGTTAGCTTTTATAACCAATCGTCGATTGGCAATAGAGACGAAGCCGTTTTTCCAACCCCAACAATTGGTATGCTTGGTTTGCTCGACAATAAAAATCAACATACAACTCTTGCATTTAAGGAGAAAGGTCATATGATTTACCTAATTGGCCGCTCGAAAAACGATATCGCTTCGTCGGAATACTTATACTCATTCCACGGAATTAAAGCATCGCCTGCTCCATACTTCAACCTCGATGAGGAGTATAAGGTTCAGCAAGCGGTTTCGCAGCTAATTCAGCGTAACCTTGTGCAGTCGGCAAACGACGTTTCCGATGGCGGCCTTTTTGTTGCCCTGCTCGAAAGCGCTATGCCACGAAATTTTGGGTTCGACATAACAACCGACGCCGAAATTCGTACCGACGCATTCCTTTTTGGCGAAGCACAAGGCCGAGTGGTGGTTACCGTATCGCCCTCGCGCGAAACGCACTTTATCGATTACATGATGGATAATGGCATTCCCGTTACTGCTCTTGGTCATGTAACTAAATCGGAGGTTCGTATCGACGACGTTTCGTTTGGGTTTATTGCCGACCTTAAAAAGGTTTACGATAACGCCCTAACCGATAAAATGGAGGCAAATAAACAGTGCTTATAGAGACTTTCTATTTTAGCCACGCCCCGATAGTTATCGGGGTAGCCCGTGGAATATTAAAGCCGTAAATAATGGGCTTTAGCCCAAAAATGGAAGGAAGTTTGGCTAAAGCCATGTCTTTTTCTTATTATTATCCACGGGCTAAAGCCCATGGCAATTGGTATAATAATTTCTTCTATTAAAATCTAAACAGTTGCTAACTTTCTCAAGTGAATAATACAATCCCAATAAATTCAACAAAAGAGCAGCAAGTTGAAGAAATGTTCAACGGCATAGCCCATCGCTATGATTTTTTAAATAGGGTACTAAGTTTTGGAATCGACAGGCGCTGGCGAAAAAAGTTGGTTAAGGGAATCCTTAAAGGAAATCCGAACCATGTTCTCGATATAGCCACTGGTACAGCCGACTTGGCCATAGTTTTAGCCGAAAAGAATCGGAATGTTAAAGTTACTGGTGTCGATATTGCCGAAAATATGCTTTCCTTCGGAAGGACAAAGGTTCAAAAAAAGAGACTTGCAAACCGTATAGAGCTAATTAAGGCTTCGGCTTTATCGCTTCCATTCAACGACAAATCGTTCGACGCAGCCATGGTAGCCTTTGGGGTTCGTAACTTTCAGGAACCAGTTACGGGGCTAACCGAAATAAACCGTGTACTTCGCCCTGGTGCACAAATTTTCGTACTCGAATTTACCAATCCAAGGTCGAAGTTTTTTGGAAAACTTTATACTTTCTACTTCTTAAAGGTTTTACCTACAATTGGGCGTTTAGTTTCGGGTCATAGCGAGGCGTATACTTACCTTCCAGCCTCAGTTAAAGCATTTGCCGAAAGGGAGGCTTTTACTAAAATGCTAAATGATTCGGGCTTTACAAACGCAAGTTATCGTGAGTTAAGTTTTGGAATTGCATCGCTTTACCAAGCAGTTAAACCGTTATCCTGAAAATCATAAACGTGCAATTTTTCGCTTTTCAAAGCGTTATTGCTTTCGATTGTTTACTTTTGTAGAATGAATTTCCGAAAATCATCAATATCACTCACTTTTCTGCTGCTCGCATGGGGTAGTTTATTTGCTCAGTTAAAGCCGCAAATACAGCTTAATGATGCCGATTACGATTACAACAAGCGGCTTCGATTTGGCTTCTCTATTGGGCTAAATACCATGGACTTTTCGGTTCGAAGCAATCCAAACCCAATTGGCGGAGAGTTGCTTTTCGCCGATGTAAGCAACCTATTTCCTGGATTTAATGTAAATGTTGTTTCAGACTTACGACTGTTGAGCACCTTAAGTCTAAGGTTTCTGCCAGGAATCTCCTTTGGAGAGAGGAGCCTAAGTTTCTATAATCCCGATGGTTCTCTGGAAACAATGATGAAACTTGAGTCATCGTTTATCGAAATGCCACTTCTTTTTAAGTATGCCGCTAAAAGGAATAAAAACTCGAGGCCATACATTGTTGCTGGTGCAAACTTTAGGATCGACATGGCGGCCTACAAAAAGTTGAATATCGAAGAGGGTGTTTTCCTCAGACTTATTAAAGGCGATGTATACTACGAGTATGGATTTGGATACGATTTCTTCCTAACTTACTTCAAGTTGTCAATGGAGCTAAAAATGTCGACAGGTTTGTTTAATGTTCTTGCAAACGACTATGCCGAAGATGGAGCAGAATATTTTCACGCAATTAACAGAATGCGTTCGCAAGTTATTGTTTTTGCCTTTCACTTCGAATAGTTTCCAATGCCAGTAGACGTTTCGTTGGTTTTAAGCCCACAACAGGCTTCGGACACAAACAAGGTGCTTAACATTGCCATTAGCAAATCGGGAGTTAAGCCACACCAGCTTCAAACAGCCGTTATTATTCGTAAATCCATCGATGCTCGTCGTGGTAAAATATCGTTTAATTTGGGAGTTAGAGTTTTCCTTAAAGGCGAAAATTTAGCCATCGATTCTCCAGTTTTTTGCTATTCAAATGTTTCAACTAAACCCGAAGTTATAATTGTGGGAGCTGGCCCAGCGGGACTTTTTGCTGCGCTAAGGCTTATTGAGTTAGGTTATAAACCCATAATTATTGAACGGGGCAAAGATGTTAGCACTCGAAAGCGCGATGTTGCTTCGCTTAACCGAAATTTAGAGTTAAATTCCGATTCGAATTTCGCCTTTGGCGAGGGTGGCGCTGGCACTTTTTCCGACGGAAAACTATACACTCGTTCTCGAAAGCGAGGCGATATAAACCGAATTCTGCATGCACTTCATGAGCATGGCGCGCAGGATGAAATTCTTTACGAAGCGCACCCCCACATTGGCACCAATGTTTTACCACGAGTAATTACCAGCATTCGCAAAACCATTGAGGATTGTGGCGGGCTGTTCATTTTCAATGCTCGAGTCGATGAGTTAATACTTTCTTCGGGCGAAGCACGTGGCGTAAAACTTAGCGATGGCCAAACTATAACTGGTAAAGGAGTTATTTTGGCTACAGGCCATTCGGCACGCGAGGTGTACTTTATGCTGCAAAGGCAAGGAGTTTTGCTCGAGGCAAAGCCTTTTGCGGTTGGAGTTAGGGTTGAGCATCCCCAAAGTTTAATCGACCAAATTCAGTACCATGGAACTGCGAGAGGCCAATTTCTCCCTGCAGCAACATATGCCCTCACATCGCAGGTCGATGGGAGAGGAGTTTACTCGTTTTGCATGTGCCCTGGCGGGCATATAGTTCCTGCGGCATCGCATGTTGGCGAAGTGGTAGTTAACGGCATGTCGCCCTCGTCGCGAAACTCGCAGTGGGCAAATTCGGGAATTGTTGTGGAAGTGCAACTGTCCGATTTGAAAGACTTCGCTAATCACAACCAATTGGCGGGTTTAGTGTTTCAGCAGCAGCTGGAGCAACTCGCATACTCGCAGGTTGCAAATGGGGTTAAAGCTCCCGCACAGCGTTTAGGCGACTTTGTAAAAGGCGTTACATCGAGCAATTTGCCATCGTGTTCCTATCACCCAGGAATTATTTCCACACCAATGCACAAATGGTTACCACAGGGTATTTCATCTCGTTTGCGTGAAGGTTTTACGCAGTTCGATGCGAAAATGAAAGGGTTCCTAACAAATGAGGCAATTATTCTGGGAGTTGAATCGAGAACTTCGTCGCCAGTTCGCATACCTCGCGATTTCGAAACCCTTCAGCACCCAAGCGTAAAAGGACTTTTTCCTTGTGGTGAAGGCGCTGGTTATGCCGGAGGCATTGTTTCGTCGGCAATTGATGGCGAACGTTGTGCCGAGGCGTTTGCAAGGTCTATTTCAAAAAGGGATTAGTTAAGTGCAAATAGTTCGGTTAACTTAAAAATATAATAAAAATAGATTTGAATCGAAAAATAGTATAATAATTTCATATTCAAACAGAAAAATATTATGTTATTTTTATGTTTGAATCGAAAATTATTATATTTGTATCAACATTTGTTAATGAGAATATGATACAAAGGCAAATTGAAACGATAATAGTTGATTATTTAAGGAAGTCAAATAAAAGCAAAGCAATTCTCCTGTTTGGAGCAAGGCAAGTTGGTAAAACTACTTTGCTTAAAACAATAAGTGAAGAATTGAGTATTCCAACTCTTTACCTCAATGGTGATGAGGCTGACGTAAAAGAGCAACTTTCAAACACAACTTCGGCAAAACTGAGTTTGCTTTTTGGAGACAATAAACTTGTAATTATTGATGAGGCTCAAGCAATTCCAAATATTGGAACAACATTAAAGTTAATTACCGACAACCTTAGCCAAATTAAATTGATTGCAACAGGCTCATCGGCTTTTGAATTAGCAAACCGTGCTAACGAACCACTTACTGGCCGCAAGTTTGAGTATTCTCTTTACCCAATATCCTTTGCGGAAATGGTGAAACATCATGGGTTTCTTAACGAAACAAGAATGCTTGAACACCGATTGATTTATGGCTATTACCCTGAAATTGTAACTAGTGTTGGCGAGGAGGAGAAACTTCTAAAATTTCTTGCAAGTAGCTATTTATATAAGGATTTACTAATGCTTGAGGAAATTAAACGCCCTGCATTACTAGGCAAAATCCTAAAGGTATTAGCGTTGCAAATATCTAATGAAGTTTCTTATAATGAAATTGCGCAACTTGTGGGGGCTAATATTCAAACAGTTGAGAAATATATTGATATGCTTGAACAGGCTTACGTTATTTTTAAATTGCCTGCTTTTAGTCGAAATATTCGCAATGAGATTAAAAAAGGGAAAAAATTCTACTTTTGGGATAATGGAATTCGAAATGCAATTATTGGAAACTTTTTACCTGTGTCGAAGAGAACAGATATTGGCGCCTTATGGGAAAACTTTATTATTTCTGAAAGGTTAAAGATAATTAGTTATAATTCCATTGATGTTAGTAGTTATTTTTGGCGAACAGCTCAACAGCAAGAAATTGACTATATTGAAGAAGAAAATGGAACATTTAGCGTTTACGAGTTTAAATGGAATGAAAATAAGAAGGCGAAATTTTCAAAATCGTTTACCGAAGCCTATCAAACAACAGTAGAAAAAACAATTACGCCAAAAAACATTGAAGAATTTCTTCTTGTTTAATTTGAGAATTACCTCCTCCTAAACTCCGAGCAAATAATTGCTGTGGCCATTGCTACGTTTAGCGACTCAACCGATTCGCGGTTTTTGGCAAAGTTTGGTATTCGCAGTTTACTCGTTATAAATAGTTCCACTTCGCGACTAATGCCGCTCCCCTCGTTTCCCATTACTATTAAACCCTTTGGTTTAAGGCTTGTGGTGTAAATGTCGCTGCCATCCATAAATGTTCCGTAAACGGGCATTGCACCCTTAATCTCCCTAAGAAAATCGGGAATATTACAGTATGCAACCTTAACCCTCGAAATGGCTCCCATGCTGGCCTGCACAACTTTTGGCGAAAAGGCATCGGCAGAGCCCAGCGAGCAAACTATATTGTCAATTCCAAACCAGTCGGCCAACCGAATTATAGTTCCTAAGTTGCCAGGATCCTGAATATCGTCGAGTACAAGGGTGAGACTCTCGAGCAGCTCGCTATGCTTTACTTCGTAATTTGGGTACTCAATAACTGCCAAAACTGTCGAAGGGTTAACAAGACCGCTTATCCGCTCCATTTCCTTGGGGCTAACTTGCTGGTAGTTTCTGTTTCTTGCTCTAGTTGGAATTTCCCACTCAGAAGTGTGGTAAACATTTCGAAAACAGAGGCTTCCATCGAGTAAATCGTAAACTAACTTTTCGCCTTCGGCCACAAAGAGTCCGTTCTCGTGCCGAAACTTCTTGTTTTGAAGCGATTTTATAAACTTAACTTGTTGTGCTGTAATCATTATGGCGTTTGGTTAAGTTGAAACACAAATTTAACCAAAATCTTCGAGACCCAATGCTTGTTAGTATCCCTATTGCTTATGAACCCATTTTGACCTAATTTTGTGATTATATTTATTATGAGAAAACTATGATTGACGAACAGTTACGGAAAAGCTACGAATTTCTCGAAAATTTCGAACAGTGGCTAATTAACAGTGGATTAGCCCCCGATTACGCGCAGTTTAGTAAGGTTGCCATATCCTTACTAGCAATTGCTATTATTGCTATAGTTGCAAACTACATAGCCAAAAAAATTATTGTTGTAACCCTTGTTCGGGTTGCTAAAAGAACAGAAACCCTCTGGGACGATTTCCTAATTAATCACAAGGTTTTTCATAAACTTTCGCATATAGCACCTGCTCTTATAATTCAATTTACAATTGCAATAGCCCTTTACGATTATAGTCCCAAGCTTTCGCATGTAATCGAAACGCTTTCGAAAGTTTACATTGCAATAGTTGGAATTCTTGTTGTGAGTTCGTTTCTCGATGCAGCACACGACATGTACATGTCGATGCCCATGTCGAAGAACAGGCCTATTAAAGGTTACGTACAGCTAGTTAAAATACTCATATATTTTTTCGGTGGAATTATTACTATTTCCATCCTTTTCTCGAAGGATCCTTCAGGGCTTTTGTTGGGCTTAGGAACATCGGCAGCAATTTTAATGTTAGTATTTAAGGACACAATTCTTGGTCTTGTGGCCTCGGTACAAGTTTCGGCCAATAATATGGTGAAACTTGGCGACTGGATTGAAATGCCCAGCCGCAATGCCGATGGCACAGTGCTCGAAATTTCCCTAAATACGGTTAAGGTTCAAAACTGGGACCGCACAATTACTACTATTCCTACATACTCGATGGTTTCCGAGAGTTTTGTTAACTGGCGAGGAATGGAAGAGTCGAATGAGGGCCGAAGAATTAAGCGTTCCATTTTTATCGACACGAAAAGTGTAAAGTTTTGTACACCCGAAATGCTCGAAAAATTTCAGAAGGTTCATTTTATAAAGGATTACATTGCAGAGCGAAATGCTGAAATAGAGGCTTATAACAACGCAACCGATGCCGATACCGATATTCTAATCAATGGTCGCCACATGACCAACCTTGGAATATTTCGAAAGTACATGGAGCAGTACCTTTATCACAATTCCAAAATAAATTCCGATGCTGTAACCGTTGTTCGCTACCGCCAACCAACCGAAATAGGTATGCCCGTTGAGATTTACTGCTTTTCGAACGAAAAGTCGCTGGTTGATTACGAGGGTGTAATTGCCGATATTTTCGACCACCTACTTTCGGTTGTTAGCTACTTTGAACTTCGAATTTATCAAAATCCCACTGGTGAAGATTTTCAACGAATATTATCGAATAGTAATAACTAATTACAAGCATGGGTAAAAGGGTTGCATTGGCATTGGCTAGCGGTGCTGCAAGGGGGCTTGCTCATGTTGGTGTTATCGACGAGCTAAACAAACAGGGCTACGAAATATGCTCCATTGCGGGTAGCTCAATGGGCGCTTTAGTTGGGAGTTTTTATGCTGCTGGAACCTTTGAAGCATACAAGGAGTGGGCAGTTTCGCTCGATAAGTACGATATTTTTAAACTAGTCGATTTCAACTTTGGGCTACATGGGTTTATAAAAGGCGACAAGGTTTTTAGCGAAATGCATACGTTGGGGTTTATACCCAATAAAAACATTGAAGATTTAGCCATTCCACTTGCCATTGTTGCGTCGGATATAGTAAACTATAACGAAGTTGTTTTTACATCGGGAAACCTTTTCGATGCTCTTCGAGCCTCAATTTCAATTCCTAATGTATTTACTCCAAAGGAGTTAAATGGTGTTTTTTTAGTTGACGGTGGCGTGGTTAACCCGCTTCCCATTAATAGAACCCCAAAATGCGATGTCGATTTAGTAATTGCTGTCAATTTAAACGCCAATATTCCTTACACCCAGCCACGTTCGGCAAAGCCGAAAATGGAGCAAGGAAAAGTTGGAAAGAAGTTTGAGTTGTGGAGTAAAAAGTGGGATGAGCAATTTGGACCCTCTAACAGTAAACAGAAGCCAAACAAGCTGGGTTACTTCGAAACGCTTTCGCGGAGTTTGCAGCTAATGCAAGACCAACTAATTCGCCATACCCTAATGGCAACACCACCCGACGTGCTTATTCAAATTCCAAGCAATGCATGCGGAACTTTCGAGTTCTATAAAGCCAAGCAAATGATCGATTTGGGTAGAGCAAAGTGCAAGGAGGCACTTTTGGAACTAAAAAATAATTGAGCCGAATTGCTACTTTTTATTTCTCAATTTCAGATCAATTTTCAACCCGTCAGCAGTTTCTAACAAAATCTCTTTAAGTCGTTTGTTTTTATCCTTTAAATTGGATGAATCGTTAAAATCGTTTGCGATTCTTTGTATGTCGTTTAAGTTTTCCAATGGGAGTAGCGCACAGCTTAAGCAAAAAAAACTTTTTGAACGACCATCGTCATAATTAGTGATGAAGTCAGTCAATATTTCGGTTCTAATTTTTTGCTGGTCAATAAATTGACTTATTCCGTTTTGTTTTATAAAATCGAGATTCGAAAACACATTTATATGGGTTACAAACGAATCGTAGCCACTTTTCTCAGCATCGAAGCGTTTGCAAGGGTAATCGTTGCAGAAGGAGCATACTTCGAATCCATTTTTAATAGCACAGCAAGTTAAAAAACCACACGAAGGGTGCTTGTCTTTAAACCTTAGTCCCCCACAACCGGGGCATGCCGAATTGCCAATTGTATGAAATCGTGGGCATAAACTACAGTTGATACCACAGCACCCAATCGATTCAAATAATTTTAATTTATCGGTCATGAATTTGGTTTTTTTGGGTTTTCAAAGAGGGGGTGTATGTCGAACTGGGATTTAAAGCCTATTCCTAATCTCACGTTACGAAGTAAAGAAAAAGCGATAAAGCTTCCTATTCCGTTATAAGTCTGTATTTTACTCATCTTATATTTCCTTTTCTTCAAAGGTTTGATTGTCAATAAGTACTAAATTGATTTTTTTAACAATTCCGTTATTCTTTATATACTCTACTGTACTTTTTAATCTTTCTGTTGAATTAGTATTCTGCCATAAATTTTTAGAAACAAAAAATTTAACAGTAAAATCATTACCATTATTTAAAAATACAATATCATTTCGCTTGTTAATCGGGAAATAAGCTTTTAGTCTTTTTACTGCATCTTCAACTTTATTAACATCATCAACAGGCATATCTAAGTTGTAATATATTGTATGTAAGCTATTAACTTGATGCGATTGTAGATAAAGCAAGGGCTCGTAGGTTTGAGGATTAGAAATATTAATTCTCTCTCTCAACTCAAAACTATTTACTAAGTTGATGTCAGTAATCCCAATTTCAATTCTTTTTTCTAGGTTCAAGTTGTAATTCAGGTAATTTTCAAATGCATTTAAATCATTGATAATTAATGTATCTGAAAGCAAAGAGGTATCGGGCAGTACAAATTTTAATCTGTAAAACATTGTTTCATCGCTAAGGAATAAATCAGCACCCTTGCTACCTTCCATATATCCAGATTGTTTAATTGCACTGGCAATCAATTGTGATTTCGATTTATCAATTTTCTTGTTATAATGTAGAACCACATTATTTTCAATATTTATACTTTTTTCATAACCTTCTGTAGGCATATTTAAAATCATAATTACTAAAAATCCTGCAATTATTAAAAGACCAAGAAATCCATAACCTGCAGCCAGCCAATTTGAAGCTTTTTGACCATTTTCGGATAGAAAATCTTTAATTTTTTGTCCTTGTAATTTCTCAACTATTCCATAAATTATTAATGTATATACTGCAGGTATCAAGGATTGTGGAATCTTAGCAAAGATATTCTCGGGGATCATAAAAATTCCAGCAAATAATAAAAGCGTTGAAATTATTCCAGTAAAGATTGAATTACGAGCAGCATCCTCATTACCAAATACTTTGTAGTTTTTCGAAATTAGGAAACCTGCTGCAAGAGGGCCACCAAAAAATGTTGCAATAGAAATAGCATTATTTGTAAAAATCTTTTGAGAATTATTTTCCATTTATTTCAATTTTATATTGTTTAGTTAACGAAACATCGCTCCGTCATTGCACAAAACAACTAGGAGTTTGTATTGCGCTTTATATCACTCCAATCATAGCGCAGTATTGCCAAAACCATTTAGCTGACTAATCCGGGAGCAACTCGGCGTGAAATATACACTTTAGTATGTGGCAGTGTTTAATTTTATCTATTTTGCAATTCGATTTTAACTATATTATTCAAATTAATCGGAGTAATATTCACACCAAAAAAATGGTCATTCTTTCCAGTTATAGTGCTATCTTGAACTAACAATGTGTCAAAATAAAACGTTTTACGTGTCCCGTCCTTTTTTGTAATTCTCACGCCTGTCTGCCTATTTACAGGAATCGTACATTCATTTCCATTTTTATCCAATACTGTTATTTCTGTCAACGAGTTACCGGTCACAATTCCTGGAAAAACAATAGGAAATGCAACAATATAATTAATTTTCTTCTCTGGCTGAGACTTTGCCAGTTGCTCTAATAAACTTGGAGTTGTTATATGATATGTTGCACAACTTGTCATCACTATAGTTGAAGCAATAAAAATAGCAAAGCACTTAAAATTCATTTTCATAATCATCTTTTTTTTATTTATCAATTCACTTTCGAAGAATGCGATTTCAACATTGCCACTAAGGCTGGGTGTTAGTAGAGTACAGGAGTTTGCCTTCGGCGAACTCCCTTCGATCGATTGAAACGATTCATTGTCCCACGTTTCGAAGCTAAGAAAAAGAGGAAAAGTTTCCTAACTTTCTTTTGCAGTAGCGTTTGCCAAATAGGTAATTTGCTACAAATAATCGCCATAACCCACGCCACTGTCGAGTAACACATTGGCGAAATTCAATACCTTTGATATAATTGCACTTTCCGACATTTACTTTCCTTTTAATAGTTTTTTAACTTCTTTATCGAAATCGCTTTCGAACAATTTATCCTGAATTGGCTTGTATTTTTCGTACTCATTCTCGGCAAACTCTTTTGCTATTGCAGCTGTTACTTTGCCCGAGTTTTGTAAAATATCTTTTTGATTGAACTGTAGGAAAGCATTCAACTTTTCGGCCCAATCCTTCATTGTCATTGCTTTTCCTTGTTCGGCTTGGTCTTCGGCGTAATCCAGATACATTGAAACAATGCGATTTAGAGGCTTTATTTCATCTTCGGTAAGATAGTTTTTAGCAATGGAAACATCATTTTTTCTGATTCTTCCGTTGGGCGAATTCTTCCAACTGGTTAAACCCATTTTTTCTTTTTCGTGGTTTGCCCTCGATACGATTATTTCGGCAGCAGTTTGCCCTGTTATTGCCCAATGGAGTTTGTTTTGTACGGTTGCGAAAAATTCTTTGGTAATTTCCGAATTGTAATCATAGTCAATACTGCACTCGGCATAAATATCGGTTATTTGCTGATAAAATCTACGTTCCGAACTTCGGATATCCCTGATTTTTTCGAGCTGCTCCTTAAAATAGTCCTGCCCGAAAATGGGCTGTGGATTTTTCAAACGTTCCACATCCATGGTATAGCCTTTTATAATAAACTCTTTGAGAACGTCAGTTGCCCATATCCTGAACTGTGTTGCTCTTTTTGAGTTTACACGATAACCCACCGCAATAATGGCATCGAGATTGTAGAACTTGGTTGGATTGGTTTGCGTTTTATCAGTAATAGCACCGTGTTGAGTGGTTAGTTCCAAAATGGAACATACCACTTTTTCGTCCAATTCGCCACTTTCAAAAATATTGTTCAAGTGTTTGGTAATGGCAGGACGTTGTACTTCAAAAAGCTCGGCTATTTTGCTCTGTGGCAACCAAATGGTTTCGTTTTGTAGCAAAACATCTACCTTTATATCACCTTTATCGGTTTTATAAAGTAAAAAATCTCGGTTGGGCTGATATTTCGACAAGTCCATACTATTCCTTGCTTTTCTTTTTAGTTGTTACTTTATGAGACGCACGACCGTGCGTCTTTCTGCAATTTACAATTTTAGTTCCTCCCCATCGGCGTGCGTGGGCATTCTCCGTTTTTCTTTTTGCAGCAAACTTGTCATTGTCGGTGTGTCTTTCTAAGTTTGTGAACAATAATGCTATATCAAGTTTTCCCTTACTTATAAAAATTCTTTTCGAACACCTTAAAGTCCGCTTGCTTTAAAACGAGCCTTTTCCAAAAAGCCGAAATAAATCCGGTTCCGTAACCTGTAAGCTGCACCCAAGCAGCAGCAATGCTTAAAAACGAAACTGAAAGTGAGTTTTTCGACAAAAGCGAGTCGGTATAAACTAGCATTGAGTATACTATTGGTGCAAGAGAAAACCAGACAAACAAGGGTGACAATAGAACTAATAGCGTCATTCCCACTACAAATGCCGATGGTAATAGGTGCACAATTTTTAATGAGCCAGGGTGAAGTAGGTGGAGATTAATGCGTGCTTTGCCCGAGTTAAAAACCTGACGGAAAAACTTTTTAAAGTCGGTGCGACGCTTATGGTACACAAAAGCCTTTGGAAAAAGCCTTGTTGAAAAACCGTTTTCAATTAACCTTAGGCTAAAGTCAACATCTTCGCCAAAGCGCATGGCTGCAAAGCCACCAGTTGCTTCGAATGCTTTTTTTGAAATGCCCATATTAAAGCTGCGGGGGTAAAACTTGTCGAGTTTTCGCTTTCCGCCTCTAATGCCTCCTGTTGTAAAAAACGAGGTCATGGAGTAGTTAATTGCCTTTTGAATATTGGTAAACGAGGGGTGTGCACGGTCGGGACCCCCAAAAGCGTCAACCCTATTTTCGTTAAGTTCGCGCTCAACTTCTTCGAAGTAAGTGTTGGGAATTATACAGTCGGAATCGAAAAATATAAAGTACTCGCCAGTGGCGCGCTCAGCACCGAAGTTACGGGTAAGGCCAGGACCAGAGTTTGGCTTTTCGAAGTATGAAATTGTAAGTTGCTGCGAGTATTTTTCGACCACAAACTTGCAAGGAACTGCCGAGCCATCTTCAATAATTACAACTTCAAAGTCGGTATTGGTTTGTTGGGTTAGGCTCAGCAATAGCTCCTCAACCTCGTCGGGCCTATTGTAAACAGGTATTATGGCAGAGTATTTCAATTTTAAGTTGATTTAGGCCACAAATGTAGCTTTTTGATTAGTTGAGTACGATGTATCGTTTTATTTTCTCGAAGGTTTTAGGGTCGAGTAGCTTTTTATCGACAAGGGTGCTCATATTGTCGACATTGCCAACTTTTTCGCGATGGTAAATTATTGCTCTCGCCTGGTAGTCGGTTAGGTATGGATGCATTTTAAGCTCGTTGTACGAAATCATATTTAGGTAAATACGCTTCGTAAGCATTGTGTCAATTCGAACCTGAGGCCGAATCGATTCGACCAATTCGGGCGTAATTCCGTAAATGTCGGTTAGCTGTTCAATATTCATAAAACCTCCAAGTAGGGTTCTATGCGCAGCAATTCGTCGAGCATACCCGCGGCCAATGCCCTTAAGTTTAACCAGTTCGAGCGTGTCGGCAGTATTTAGTTCAACAATAATGTTTTCGCGAACTTTTTTAAGCGAATCGGTTATTGCAGCTTGTCGCTGCCAAGGGTGGTCGGAGGGAGGAATGCTAATGTAGGGCTTAAGTTTTTTAAACAGTGAAGAATCGACCACATAAACTTTTCCAAAATCGTCGGCAGTGCGAAACTTCCAGCCCTTTTCTCTATACTTTTCAATAGTCATTGCTTGCTTTTCGGAGAACCCCAATCGCAATAGCTCCGCAATACTTACAGTATTTGGGTCGAAAGGAAACACCTCCGCTTCGGGTTTCCGTGGAGTTTCCTCGTCGGCTAAGGAAAAAGGGGAGTATGTTTGGCTACTGCGGTATTCGAGCGACTGAAAGAAACTATCGACTTTGTTTTGCTGTGCTAAGTTGTCATCTTCAAACGAAATGGGAAAAAGAATTTGGTGCAGGTAAGGAAAAACAGCAACTATAAAGATTAAAATGAAAAGTACTACCAAGCCATACCTTTCGCCCTTCGAAAATGTTAACCAGGTTTTTATCATTACAGTCGACTAAAAAATGCGTTTAATTAACCCAATCCGCCAATAAAAATGCTGTAAAGAAAAATGGCAGCAATTGCAACAGGGGCAATGAATTTTACAATAAATATAAATATTGGGTAATACTTAGTTTTTAGTGTTCCCTCGTTCGAAAGTTCGCTTCGAATAAATTTTGAACTAATAAACCAGCCAACAAATAGCACAATAAGCAGTCCGCCAAGCGGCAACATTATGTTTGATGCGGTGTAGTCGAGTATGTCGAAAATATTTTTTCCAAACAGCGTAAACCCTTTAAGTGCGCCAAACGACATGGATGCCAAAACCCCAAGAAAAGAGATTGCTATAGTTGCAATTAGGGTTGCCTTTTTACGAGAAATCTTAAGCTCTTCGGAGAAAAAAGCCACAACAACTTCGAGTAGCGAAATTGTTGAGGTTAGCGCTGCAACCGCAAGGAGTATAAAGAAAATGGCGCCAAAGAAATCGCCACCAGGCATTTGCTGAAATATTTTAGGTAGCGTAATAAATACTAGTTTGGGTCCCATGCTTGGCTCAATGCCAAAGGCAAAAACGGCAGGGAAAATCATAACTCCAGCTAGAATCGCTATAAGTGTGTCGGTAAGCGAAACTTCAACAGCAATTCTTGCTAGGTTTTCCTTTTTTCCAAAGTACGAAGAGTATGTAATAAGTGCGCCCATGCCTAAACTGAGCGAAAAGAAGGCTTGCCCAAGTGCAAACAGAATAGTTTTACCTGTAACCTTGTCGAAGTTAGGTTTAAATAGAAACGATAGGCCATCGCTTGCTCCGGGCAGCGTAATTGACCTAATGCAAAGAATAATAATGAGCAGCAAAAGCAGTGGCATTAGTAGTTTCGTGTACTTTTCGATACCCTTTTTTACTCCGGCAATTACAATTCCTGCTGTTAGCAGCATAAATATAAATTGCCAAATTAGGGGCCGATATGGATGTGCAATAAAGGTATTGAATGTGCCTTCGAGTTGCTCGGTACTTTGCCCTGCAAAGCTATGCGAAACCGATTGTATTATGTATTCTAAAGTCCAGCCTGCTACTGCGCTGTAAAAGGCTAAAATAAAAAATGCGGCAACAACGCCCATAAAGCCAATTAAATACCATTTTGTACCTGGAGCAATTACATTAAACGACCCGAATGCATTTTTTTGGCCTTTGCGGCCAATGGCAAATTCCGACATCATTACGGGAACCCCAATTAAAAACACAAAGAAAAGGTATATAAGAAGAAATGCGCCACCTCCGTTCTCTCCCGCTACGTATGGAAACTTCCAAATGTTCCCTAATCCTACTGCCGAACCTGCAGCGGCAGCAATTATTCCAAATTTACTTCCAAAGCTATCGCGGGGCGAGGTGTTGTCAATCATTACTTTTTGCAGTTAGTTCTATATTGAATTTTTTATTAAAACGGAAGCCAATTTCTGAAAAAATGTTGGGTTTAGCAAGTTTGCAGCTGTTTTTTGTTTATGCGGGTTGGTAACAAAAACTAAGGTTTTTGTTAATGTGCAAATATTCAGCAATATATGTAAAGGGTTAAGTGTTTTATATATTCCTTGCTCGGCTCTGTTTTTTTTCCAACGTTTGCATAAATTTTTTGCATTTCAATTGTTAAGATAATAACAAATTGATTATTTTTATAAAAAAAACAATATGAGTCCAATACTTTTATTCTCCCTTTTTATTGTAGTTGTATTATTACCCTTTGGGTATGGTGTTGTATGGTTTTTATACCGAAAAACCATAATTTTCTATACTGCGCTTACAACATTTATTGCCAGCATGGGAATAGCAATTGTAGCTTTTATAATTGGCAATTTGGGTTTCTATCATGTAATTTGGGCAGTTCCAGTTTGCCTTGCATGGCTGCTTGCTGGAAATACTGTTGCTAAGGTTTTAGTAAAAAAAACTACAGCCGAGTTAAGTTTGAAACTGAAGCAAATGGCTGAAGGGAATTTGGACATAAAAGTTGACGATTCGTTACTTAAGCAGAATCATGAAATTGGCGAAATGGCTCGTTCGCTTTCTACTTTAGTTGAGGAGCTTAAGAGCGTTGTTTTGCAAATTAGAGATTTTTCAACGGAAGTTAACAAGTTAGGCGAAACGCTTACCGATAGCGCATCGGGAATTAGTTCGGGAGCCAACGAGCAAGCAGCTGCAACCGAAGAACTTTCGGCAAGTATGAAAGAGGTTACTTCTTCAATTCACCAAAGTGCCGATAATGCAAGCGAAACGGAAAAAATTGCCAACAATACTGCATTAGAAATGGCTGAACTTAACGATTCGTCGAAACGAGTATTTGGAGCAATAAATGAAATTTCGGACAAGATACAGGTAATTAACGACATTGCTTTTCAAACAAATATACTGGCACTTAATGCTGCTGTTGAAGCAGCAAGGGCAGGTGAGGCAGGCAGAGGTTTTGCTGTAGTAGCTGCAGAGGTTCGAAAATTAGCTGAGCGTAGCCGTGTTTCGGCCGATCAAATTATTCAGCTCTCAAATATTACTCGTAGCGAAACCCAGCAGTTTGGAGTTAGGATTGATAAGCTTTCGCCCGATATTCAAAAAACAGCTAATTTGGTTCAGGAAATTACAGCTGTTTCGCAGGAGCAACGAATGAGCATGGATCAAATTAACGTTTCGCTACAACAATTTAATACTGTAACGCAAGG
This sequence comes from Bacteroidales bacterium UBA2287, assembly GCA_002345675.1. Taxonomy (GTDB): domain Bacteria; phylum Bacteroidota; class Bacteroidia; order Bacteroidales; family Tenuifilaceae; genus UBA2287. The sequence goes on from DDWL01000013.1 coordinate 24,068, forward strand.
AAATGCTTCCGCTTCGGAGGAGCTTCAGAGCCTTTCGGAAGTGCTAACTCAAAAAAGCGAACAGCTCATTAATCTCGTATCCTTTTTTCAAGTTGAAAATAAAAAAACTCGGTTTAGGTAACCGAGTTTTTTCCATTTTTTTTAAATAGCTTAAGCTATATCTATTTCCTTACACAGATACACATCTTGAATAGCATTTAAAAGCCCAATTCCTTCGGTCATTTGCCGCTGAAAAGCCTTGCGACCGCTAATTAAACCCATACCTCCAGCGCGCTTATTTACCACAGCTGTTAAAATTGCCTCCGAAAGGTCGCTTGCGCCACTCGATGCGCCACCCGAGTTAATTAGTCCTGCCCTGCCATTGTAGCAATTTAGCACTTGGTAGCGTGTAAGATCAATGGGGTGCTCGGATGAAAGTTGAGAGTAAACCTTGTCGTGGGTTTTCCCAAAACTTATGGCCTTAAAGCCTCCGTTGTTTTCGGGTAGTTTTTGCTTAATAATATCGGCCTGTAAGGTTACTCCCAAGTGGTTTGCTTGTCCTGTAAGGTCGGCAGCTGTATGGTAATCGACACCGTCTTTTTTAAATCCATTATTTCGTAAGTAGCACCAAAGCACGGTGGCCATTCCCAGCTCGTGAGCATGCTCAAAGGCTTGTGCTACTTCAATTATTTGGCGGGTCGACTCTTCGGAGCCAAAGTAAATGGTTGCTCCAACGGCGGTAGCGCCCAAGTTCCACGCTTCCTCAACCGAGCCAAACATAATTTGGTCGTACTTGTTGGGGTAGGTAAGTAGTTCATTATGATTTAATTTCACAATAAACGGAATGCGATGAGCATACTTTCGCGAAACCGATGCTAGTACCCCAAATGTTGATGCTACAGCGTTTGCACCACCCTCTATGGCGAGTTTAACAATGTTTTCGGGGTCGAAGTAAATGGGGTTTGGCGCAAACGAAGCGCCAGCGGTATGCTCAATTCCCTGGTCGACTGGTAAAATAGAAAGGTAACCAGTGCCAGCTAAACGCCCGCAATTGTATAGCGACTGAATGCTTTTTAGTACCTGTGGCGAACGATTGGAGTGATAAAAAACTCGTTCCACAAAGTCGGGACCAGGTAAGTGCAAATGTTCCTTTGGAACGGTATTGCATTTATGCTCCAACAAAAATTTTGCCCTATCGCCCAAATGTTCAACTAGTGTGCTGTAGTTCATATCGAATTGGTTTTGTTAGGTTTACTATACAAACCTAAGCCTTTTTCGGCTAAAAGTCAACTTAAAATACGAACTTAAATACGGAAAAGTGCAAATGGTGAATTTAGAAGGGATAGCCAATTCCTAAGTGGTAAACAAAATCGTTACCCGAGTATTTTCGGTCAAAGGGTATCCATTGGCTCGAGGTTTTAGTTGGGGGTAATGCAGGATCATCAGAAACCAGAATTTTTATCGATGGGTCGAAAACTTTAATTCCCGTGTCGAACCTAAATACGAAAAAGCCTAAATTAAGTCGAATTCCTAGCCCAGTACTAAGGGCAAATTGCTTGTAAAATTTGTCGAGTTGAAACAGTGCGCCAGGCCGCTCGTCGGCACTACTAATTGCCCAAATATTTCCAGCGTCAGCAAATAGTGCCCCTTCGAACATTTCAACAATTTTAAATCGATACTCAATATTTGCTTCAATTTTAATATCGGCCGATTGGTTTGGGTAGGTTGACAAAACATCGCTATAGGTTCCTGGTCCTAAGCTTCGGGCATGCCATCCTCTAACACCCGACGAGCCACCTGAAAAAAACTTCTTTTCAAAAGGTATAGCTTTCGAGTTTCCGTATGGGTAAGCAGCACCACTGTAAAAACGGTAAACAAACGAGTTACTTGGATCGATAATTTGGTTGTAAACGGCATTAATTTCGCTTCGTACAAACTGCGAAAAATCGATTCCGAGTAGCTGAAACGTATTATCGGTCGAGTTGCTATTTGTATAGTAGTATAAGCCTCTTAGTATATTTCCCGAACTTTCCACATTAAAGCGAATGGCTGCATAGCTATCGAGTTTTTTGGGAGTTTGATTTGAGAAAATTACGCTGTAGCTCGAACTTGTTATTAGCTGAGGAACAAAACTATTTGCCTGATATGTGTTTGCTATACGGCTATAAAACACAGGATCGATGGCAAAAATGTTTACCATACTTACTTCAACGGGCGAAATTGTATAGGTGAAAAATTTGGCATCCTTCCAGTTGTAGGCAAAATTCATCCCTGCAACAGTTCGGGTATAGTCGGGGCGGTCGCTGTAGCTGTACGATGCCGTAAGTTGGGTGCGGGGGCTGAATTTAGTGGTTAACTCTTTACCCGCAAATGGGCTTAAAAAACGGGGGAAGCTAATACCAACACTTCCTCCAAATTCGGTTGAAGTTCTATAGTTAGTTTCTTTCGACTGTTTAATGAACTCCAGCATACCCCTTAGCTTTGTGTCGAATACTTCGGCTCCTTTAAAAAGATTTTTATGCTGAAAGTTTAAGTTTGCCTCAAGTCCAACGTCCGACGATGAGTTTGTGGCTACCAATTCTGTTTGGTAACTCTGAAGTGTATGAGGGGTTAGCTGTATAAAGCAGTTTACCTTACCCAACTTTTCAGCTAGTTGCTCGTTGCTATCGTCGAAAAGAATAAACGATTCATCGTCGGGTTTGTCGTTCTCAAAGGAGTTGTCAACTTCAAAGTAAATGTTAACCATTCGAAATAGCCTTAACGACGAAAGGTTATTAAACGTTTTTTGAACAGTGCTTTCGCTGTAAATATTTCCTGGTTTAATTAAGCTTGAGTAGCTAACAACGTCGAGCTTTATGCCTGGTTTTTTCGAAAATATAAAGGTTTCATTTTCGAGGTATACAGTGTCTAAAAGATTGGCCTTTTGTAGGTTGAAATGTTTTATTGGGTCGTAGTTAGGGTATATAAAAACGTCGTTAATGGCGTACTTTTTATAGGGTAAAACTTGGCGTTCGCCAAATTCGTTTCGCTTAAACCTATTGCGTATTATCAGTTTTAAATCCACCAGTTTGCTCCCTTCGGTGGTGTCGGCATCGTAAGTAACAAATTCGCTCGAGAAGAAAAAGTAACCTTTTTCCTTTAAAAGGCTTTCAATTCGGGTTCGCTCGCTTCGCAAGGTTTCCATGTCGAGTATAACCCCTTTTTTTACAATGCTGTTTTGGGAATCCTCAAGAACTAAACGATTAATAATAGTGTCCTCAACTACATAACTAACGCTGTTTACCATATGGGCTTCGCCAAGTTTTATTTTGTAAAAAACTTCGGCTTTTTTCTTCTTTTTTAAAATAATCGAATCGGCTACGGTTGACGAGTAGTAGCCTTTACTAACAAGAAATCGCTGAAGGTTTTCGGTCGACTGTGCCGTTAGCATTGTGTCGAGAATTACTGGCTCCTCGCCAATAGCCCTTAGCCACCTGCTCATCCACGAAACCCTATCGTGAGCCATGTTATAAATGCGCAAATGGAAGCGAAACATTAGAATTTTTTTGTTGGGCTTTTGCCTTACATAGCCCCCAAGGTCGCTGGTGCGAATATTTTTTTGCTGCTTGTTGTCTATAATAATTTTCGACTTGTGGAGCAGGTACTTATCTTTGGGTACATTTCGGGTAATATTACACGACGACAGCATAAGCATTGCGGTAATGGCCACATGAAAAAGAAATTTAAGCCTGATACGAAGTCCTAAAATCGTCGGGTACATTAAGAGTAGTAAAGGTTTTAGGTTTAGTTTACGGCCTTAAAAATAGGTAATCATTTTTATAAAGCCATAGCAATCCCTAACATAAAAAATGCCAAATATCAATCGCTTTCATTCATTAGTCAAAAAAGCACTATTGTAACAGTTTCATATGCAGTAGCTTTCTCTTTTTCGAAACTTAAGTATTGCTTGTCGAATATGTCTTTTGCACTATATTTGTTTAAAATATTTCTTTTGAAAAAAAATGCTTTTGAATTGAATTATGTTGCTCGTTTACCCTAAACTCCGTTCGGCCGAGGTTGCACCTCGGTCGTAATATTATAAAGGGCTGTGAGTGAATAGTCCCTTTTGGGTATCTTCCATTTTTCGATGAAATTAAATATGCATTATCGCACAAGAACTGCCATTTTACTTGTCATTTTTATTGCCTTTTCGGCAATTTGTAGGGCGCAAAAAACCGAAGAGCAGTTTAGTAAATTGGTTCTCGAAAACCCTATTGCCCATTCCTCTTGGTTCGACAAGCATTTTCCAGTAACCGAAATATTACATTACGTTCCAAGTGACGACACAAGTACGGTTTTTCTTTTTAATGGGTATGCCTTGCACAATTTAGTTAACCCAAGCATTTGGACTTTAAAACGCACCAACGCTATACCCTTTCGGGTACAAATTGTATTTACAAAGCAACCATTCGACAAAAAGGATTGGAAAACAAACTACTACGAACTTTTAGCCAGTAGAATTGCCGAAATGCTTTTAATCGATTCGTCGCTTAATACAATGGATGTAAAGTGGGAAATTATCCTTCAAACTCAGGCAAAAAGTAGGGGAGAGGCAAAGGGGTTACCCCACGGAATTGCTATAACATACAAAATTGCCCAAAACTTAACAGTTGAAGCAAAGCCAGTAATGTCTTTTAAATCAGAAACGCCCAACGAAATTGAGCGCTGTTTAAAGGAGAAGAGAAATAGTAGCGATTCCATGCCGAATCAATTGACCGACGAAGAAATAAAAGCAATTCTTTACCCAAAGTCGGTAACCGAAAGCAGTGCCGAGTGGCAAAATCCACAAAAAATGGCTAAACGAAAAGAGCCTGGCTGTCCAACATTTAAAACCAGAATGGAAAAGCCAAGAAGAGGGTTTCTTTCGAGAATTTTTCGATAAAAAATTGAAGTTAACCTACATGGTATTCGGCAATTTCAACTTCAATACCTTTGCTTCGGCAAATAAGTTGCACTTTCTCCTTAATGTCAACAACCTTAGTGTAGGGCAGCCATCCTAGTTGAATAACTTTACGCTTTCCGGTGCGTTTGTAAAACGCAATATAGGTTGGTCCAATACGAATTTTTTTTAGGGTTTGCCATATTACTTGCTCGGGCACTTTTTTAACCATGCTAAACTGGAATTCAAGCGCGTAGTCGTCGGAATTTATAAACATCTTTGTTTTATACCCCGAAAAAAGAAGGTATATGAAGTACAAAACTTGCAAGGCATTTCCAGCAAGTATGACAAAGAAAAGGGTCTTGTTTACTATATGGTATAGTGCAAAAATTGCTAGCCACGAAACAATAAGTATAATTCCGAGTAGTGCAAAAAAACGTTTAAATTTTCCCCCTTTTTCTTCGGCTTCGCTTAAGTTAATCGAAAAAGAATCCATACAGTTCAGCTAATTGGTTGTTGTATCCAAAGGTAAACACTTTATAGTATTGGAGTGCTTTTTTAAAAATATTTTTAATAAAAAACCCGACCTTAAAAAAAGTCGGGTTTTTCTATAAATTGCAATTTGCTTTTTACCACGCAAACAATGGAAAGTCGTTCATTAGATTATTAACCTTTGCACGAACGTCGGCAATTACCTTTTCGTTTTCAATATTCGAAATAACTTCATCAATAAGGTCAACAATAAGCGCCATGTGCTGCTCCTTTAAACCTCTTGTGGTTATTGCTGGAGTTCCAACTCTAAAGCCCGATGTTTGGAAAGGCGAACGGGAGTCGAATGGAACCATGTTCTTGTTTATGGTAATGTCGGCAAGAACGAGAGTGTTTTCAACTTTTTTGCCAGTTATTTCGGGGAATTTTGTACGAAGGTCGATTAGCATCGAGTGGTTATCGGTACCACCCGAAACTACCTTATAGCCTTTGGCCATGAATGCCTTTGCCATTTCGGCAGCATTTTTCTGAACTTGAAGTTGGTACTGCTTGTACTCAGGACGTAAAGCTTCGCCAAAGGCAACAGCTTTCGAGGCAATTACATGCTCAAGTGGGCCTCCCTGGATACCAGGGAAAACGCTGCTATTAATAATTGCCGACATCATTTTAATTTCGCCCTTTGGTGTTTTTACGCCCCAAGGATTTTCGAAATCTTTACCTATAAGAATTATGCCGCCACGTGGGCCACGTAAGGTTTTATGAGTTGTTGAGGTAACAATGTGAGCGTACTTTACGGGGTTGTCGAGCAAACCTGCTGCAATAAGTCCTGCTGGGTGCGCCATGTCGAACATAAAAATGGCTCCAACCTTATCTGCTATTTCGCGCATGCGCTTGTAGTCCCACTCGCGTGAGTATGCCGAAGCGCCACCAACAATCATTTTTGGTTTGTGCTCAATGGCCATACGCTCCATTTGGTCGTAGTCAACGGTTTCGGTGTCTTTGCGAACTTCGTACGAAACAGCTTTGTACCACATTCCCGACATGTTAACTGGCGAACCGTGCGAAAGGTGTCCTCCGTGCGAAAGGTCGAGGCCTAAAAAAGTGTCGCCAGGTTTTAAAACAGCCATAAATACGGCCATGTTTGCCTGAGCACCCGAGTGAGGTTGAACGTTGGCGTACTCGGCTCCATAAAGTTCCTTTAGCCTGTCAATGGCTAGTTGCTCTGTTTGGTCAACTATTTGGCAACCACCGTAGTAACGTGCGCCTGGGTAGCCTTCGGCGTACTTGTTTGTAAGTACCGAGCCCATAGCTTCGAGTACTTGTTCACTAACAAAATTCTCAGAAGCAATAAGCTCTATGCCATGCATTTGGCGCTGTTTCTCCTTTTCAATTAGGTCGAATACCTGAGTGTCTCTTACCATTTTTATGTATTTTATCGTTTTAAAAAAGTTAGTTATTGTTTTGGAATAGTATTACCAGTTTAAATCTTCGAATACTTTGTAAAGCGACGACCGCTGAATGGGTTTGGTTAAAAAGCCCTTCATTCCAATGTTAAGGCATTCGTCTTCCATATTCGAATTTGCAAAAGCGGTTTGAGCTACAACAATTACATTTGGGTGTTCTCGTAAAATGTTGCGGGTAACTTCTAGCCCATTTTCGTCGGGCAGGCGAATGTCCATAAGTATTAAATCGGGCAAAGGGTTGGTGTTTATGAAATCGTACGCCTCGGCCCCCGACTTTACAAACGATAATTTTGCCCCACTAGCTTTAAGCAACTCGCGGAAAAGAGTACGACTAATGTTATCATCTTCAACAATTAGAATACTTCGAGTGGAATAGTCGATACTTGAGTACATAGTTTCAAATGTGGTTTCAGTAATTGAACTGCAAATATAAACAACTAATCACAAACTTGTCGTTTTGCAGGTTAGTAAAGCAAAAAAAGCGAAACAACCAGCGCCTTTCTTGGGGCGATGGTTGTTTAATTTACAAAAACAGTAAAGTTAAAGTTTGAAGAAAACGATAATGTCCTTAAGGTTTTCGGCTTGGTTTTTCATTTCGTCGGCACTGGTTGCCAGCTCTTCGCTTGCAGCAGCATTTTGCTGAACAATTTGGTTCAGCTGCTGAAGGGCGTTGTTAACCTGATCGGCACCCGAAGCCTGCTCCATGCTTGCAGCCGAAATTTCTTGAATTAGCTTTAAGTTGTTTTTTACTAAAGGAATTACGCTACTTAGTTTTTGGTTTGCCCTGTCGGAGGCAAGTTTTAGCTTGTTAGCCATTGAATCGATTTCCTGTGCCGAATTTCCCGAGCGCTCGGCAAGCTTACGAACCTCGGCAGCAACTACCGCAAAGCCTTTACCGTGTTCGCCAGCGCGAGCAGCCTCAACCGCAGCGTTAAGTGCTAGTATATTAGTTTGAAATGCAATATCGCTAATAATCGAAATTTTTTGGCTAATTTGATTGGTGTAACTCATTGCCTCGGCAGCTGCGTTAACTCCTTCGGTAACCCCTTTTTCTGTTTCAATAGCTACTTTTTCGGCTTCTTGCGAATTCGCTGTGGTTTGCGATATGTTTGATGCAATTTCTTCCATACTTGCCGAAATTTCTTCGGTCGATGTGGCTTGCATATTAGCTCCCTGCGACATCTGCTGACTGGTTTCGCTAAACTGAATGCTTGCTTCGGTAATGCTTAGCGAACTTTGAACAACGCCAGTTGTTATTTCGGTAAGTTTTTCGCCCATTGCACTTAAACTTCGGGCTAAATCGCCAATTTCATCCTTTTTTTCCAGCAAATCTTGGTCGAATTTCACCTTTAAATCGCCCTCCGAAATTAAGTTGGCAAAACTAACCCCTCGCTTAAGCGACTCCGACATGTTTTTACTAAACACGTACGAAACTACCGATGCACCAACAATTAGTACAAGCAGTAAGCCTATAATGGTTTTTATATTTTGGCTTCGTTGATTATTGAAAACTTCGGTGCTGCTAATTAAAAGATTAATAAAAGCTGCTTCAAGTTTTCGCTCGGTTTGGTTAATTCCGTCGGTATTTGTTTTTGTCGATTCAATAAGCGACCAGAACTGGCGACCAACAGATAAGTATTGGCTCACTAGCGGCAATAAATCGTCGCTATTCCCATTACTCAATTTGCTTTGAAATCTTAAGACGCTTTCCTCCCAAAGTTTAAAGTCGCTTACATTTCCGCTAAGAATAAAGCGTTGTCCCAAGTAGCGCGACTCATACATATTTCCCGAAAAATTTGGGAATTCGCTAGCTATTCGAACCGATATTGAGTTGGCTAGTTCAAGTTGCGTTTTTTTCTGCCCTTCAACGCTCACCAGTTTATTTATTAACAATTTAATTTCGTTTAGCCATTGCTCCATTTCATTTATCGAACTGAGCTCCTCTGGCTTTAAGGTTTTGTTTTTTAAGTTTCCAATAACGGAGTTAACCTCTTCTTGTTTAAGCGAAAGCTGATTTAAAGTAGCAGCATCGGGGCTTTTTAAGTACATCAAAAAGAAGTTACTAGCCTCAATTCTGCTTTTATCGGCCATGTGGAGTTCGAGAATTCTTGCCCTTGTTTTATTAATCATATTAAAACTAACAAAGGTTAAACCGGCAGCTAAGAGTGCTGTAAATGCCAAAGAACCAAATACAATGGTGAGTTTTGTTCTAATTTTTAAGCTATTCCACATCGTTTGAAAAGTTTTTATTAGAAAAATTAAAAATAGTTTTATAGGAATCTAAGTTAGGTCAACGAAAATAACAATTTCATCCATTTATTTTCAAGTTTATTTCAACAGTGTTTTTTCCTAACGGCACAGTTTAAAATTAACTGTTATTTTTTTATCAACAATCATTTTTTCAAAAAAAAGACTGAAAGGATAGTTCTATACATTTACATGTATTCAAGTTGATGATATTGTGCGTATTAAATAAATTCACATGGCATTAACTATAATTATAAAAGAAGTATTCCATATGCGCTATGAAAATAAATTCTTATCGGTTTTTTTATCCCCTCGTTTTTAACCAAATTTGCATTCTTTATAAACTTGAACATGGAACAATTCGAAAGTGCTATAAATAAGATTGTTAGCGGTGTAGTTTCTTTAAGCGAAACGGTAGTTGTATCGCTTTGGGACTCGCTTGGAAGGGTATTGGCAATCGACATTAAGTCCGACATGGACATGCCCCCCTTCAACAAGTCCTCGGTCGATGGCTATGCCTGTCGCAAAAACGATATTCGAAGTAGCCTTAAAGTGCTTGAGGTAATTGCTGCCGGACAGTTTCCAACCAAACGAATTGAACCCAACACTTGCTCTAAAATAATGACTGGTGCGCCAGTTCCCGAAGGAGCCGACTGCATTTTAATGGTTGAAGATATTGTCGAAAATACCGATGGAACGGTACGTTTTACTGGAAACGATTCAAAGTCGAATATTTCAAAAAAGGGCGAGGATATTCGCAATGGCGATCTTGCTTTAGCTAAAGGAACAAATATTAATCCTTCGCATGTAGCCATTCTGGCTGCCGTTGGTGTTACAAAGGTTACGGTTGCTCGTAAGCCCGTTGTTTCAATTTTAATTACAGGAAACGAATTGGTCGAAGCTGAAAATACGCCAACGGGTAGCCAAATTCGAAATAGTAATGGTCACCAGCTGGTTGCACAGGTTTTAAAATGCGGAGCAACACCCAACTACGTTGGAATTGTAATCGACACAAAGGAAGCAACCCAAAGTGCCATTGAAAATGCGCTTGCAAAAAGCGATGTTGTGGTGCTTACCGGAGGTGTTTCAATGGGCGATTTTGACTATGTTCCCGAGGTTTTAAAAACTATTGGGGTAAACATCATTTTCAGGTCGGTTGCTGTGCAGCCTGGTAAGCCAACTCTTTTTGGCATGCTAGGTAAAAAAGTTGTTTTCGGGTTGCCTGGCAATCCAATTTCAAGCCTATTTCAATTCGAATTAATGGCAAAACCAGCCATTCTCAAGCTAATGGGAGCAGCCAATCCAACCGATACAAGTATTACAGCAATCATTGCAAATGATTATTCCCGTAAGCGAGCCGAGAGGTTTGGGCTAATTCCAGCATTTATTAATAGCAATGGCGAAGTTGAACCTGTTAACTACCACGGATCGGCGCATATTTTTGCCCTTTCGAAGGTAAATGCAGTAATTTTTGCCCCTATTGGGGTATTGGGATTTAAAAAGGGGGAATTAGTAGATGTTCGACAGCTATAAAAGGGAAATAAACTATTTACGTATTTCAATTACCGATCGTTGTAATCTTCGGTGCCAGTACTGTATGCCCGAAGAGGGCATTAAAACGCTGAGGCATGAGGATATCCTCAATTTCGACGAAATTGTCGATTTTGTTAAGGTTGCGGTTAGCTTGGGAGTTCGTAAAGTGCGACTAACTGGCGGCGAACCTCTGGTTCGTCGTGGTGTAGTCGATTTAGTGCGAATGATTGCAGGCGTTAAGGGTATCGACGACCTTTCGATGACCACCAACGGAGTGCTGTTGGCAAATTTTGCGCAACCGCTTCGCGAAGCTGGGCTGCACCGATTAAACGTTAGCCTCGACACGCTTAATGCTGAAAAGTATAAAGAGATTACGCGCGGTGGCAATATTAACGATGTGCTAAATGGGCTTAAAGTTGCCAGAGAGGTTGGTTTTAGTCCAATAAAATTAAATTGTGTTATCGAAAAAAGTTCAAACGATTCACATGCCATTGCAGTAAAGGAGTACGCTCAACTTAACGGCTTTGAGGTAAGGTTTATTCCCCGAATGGAACTCGACAAGGGAACCTTTGGAATTGTTGAGGGTGGCGATGGCGGTAATTGTGCCATTTGCAACAGAATTAGGCTAACTGCCAACGGACAGGTTATGCCCTGCCTTTTTAGCGAAATGGGGTTTAGCGTTCGTGAACTTGGAGCACTAGAAGCCATTTTAAAAACAATTAGCGCAAAACCCGAATGCGGAACACTTAACGCCAAAGGCGATTTTTATAATATTGGAGGGTGAGGATGTTGTCGGTTATCAGTTATCGGTTTTCAGTTTTCAGTTATCGGTCTTCCGTCTTCCGTCTTCGGACTTCGGACTTCGGACATAGGTCATCATTCAATCATTCAGTCATTCAGTCATTCAGTCATTCAATCATTCAATCATTCAACTATGTCTCTATCGCATATTAACAAAGAGGGAAAGGCCAATATGGTCGATGTGGGCGGAAAGCCACAGCAGCATCGCGAGGCACGAGCCGAAGGATTTATTAGTTTGAATCCCGAAACCATAAAATTGGTTACCGAAAACGCCATGAAAAAGGGCGATGTTTTAACTATTGCCGAAATTGCAGGTATACAGGCAGCTAAGCGAACTTCGGAGTTAATTCCTCTTTGTCATAATATTAACCTTACAAAGGTCGATGTTAAGGCAACCCTATTGGAAAATGGAGTTAAAATTGAAAGCATGTCGCGATGTGTTGGGCAAACCGGAGTTGAAATGGAAGCCTTAACAGCTGTTTCGGTAGCACTGCTCACTATTTACGATATGTGTAAGGCAGTTGATAAAGCAATGGTAATTAGCAATATTCATTTAGTTGAAAAAACTAAGGGAGAAATAGTAGGGTAAGGCTTATTTATTTTCATCAGTGAAACTGCCTTAAGGCAGTTTCAAGAACGAAGAATTAATTAAATTATTTGCCATAACCTTTTGCCACGACCTTTAGGTCGTGGATAAAAAAATAACACAAATTGGCTTTAGCCAAAATTCAGTAACAATATGCCATCTGTTAGAGTTTATATTCATTTTATTTGGTCAACAGAAAACAGAACCCATTTGATTAGTAAGGATTTAAAGCCTTTACTATTGAAGCATATTAAGGAGAATTCTATTAACAAAGGAATATTTATCGATTGCCTTAATTGCACTACTGACCATATTCATTTGGTTGTATCTTTGGGCTCTGAGCAAACAATTTCAAAAACGGCTATGCTAATAAAAGGCGAATCGTCGTTTTGGGTAAATAAACATAAATTGATAAAAACAAAGTTTGAGTGGCAAGATGAATATATTGCTCATTCAATAAATTATTCTTCAATTAACATTGTAAGGAATTATATCGCCAATCAAGAAGAGCATCATAAAAAGAAGACATTTGCACAAGAGTACGACGAATTCATGAAATCCAGTCAGGTTGAGGAAATTTTGGCTAAAGCCAAAGAAAATGACGATAATTTTCCCACTACCTAAAGGTCGTGGCAAATTATGAGGATTATAATGAATTGAAGTTTGTGTTGGAGAATTTCATATTGAAAAATCGAATAATATTAATTTTTGCCACGACCTTTAGGTCGTGGGGAGATTAAAAGACAAAACGGCTTTAGCCAAAATAAATACAACCATGCAAAAAGTAAAAATTCTTTCGGTTAATATTTCAAAAGAGAAGGGAACTGTAAAAGTACCCGTTGATTCAATTGACCTTAACGAACTTGGCGTTGCCACCGATGCTCACGCTGGCGAATGGCATCGTCAGGTTAGCATGCTCGGTAAGGAAAGCTTCGATAAGTTCGAAATTCAGGCAAAGCGCAAACTAAACTATGGTGAATTTGCCGAAAACATTACCACCGAAGGGGTCGAAGTTTTTAAATCCAACCCTGGCGACAGGTTTGTAGGTAAAAACGTTGAACTTGAGGTTACGCAAATTGGAAAAGCATGCCATGGCGATGGCTGCGCCATATACCGCGAGGTTGGTAACTGCGTTATGCCCAAGGAGGGTATATTTCTTAGGGTAATTAAATCGGGTTCGCTAAAGGCTGGCGACGAGTTGCAGTATATTCCTAAAATTTATAAGGTTTTGGTAATTACGCTTAGCGACCGTGCATCGAAGGGAGTTTACGAAGACAAAAGCGGCCCTGCTGTTGTAAACATGGTTAACGATTTCTTCACCTCAATAAAGTGGCAGCATACTGTCGATATTCAGGTTATACCCGACGACGACCGCATGCTTCGTGGCCATTTACTGCGCGCACAGCAACAGGAAGTCGATTTAATAATAACCACTGGCGGCACAGGTATTGGTCCTCGCGATATAACCCCCGATGTGGTTCGCCAAATGCTCGACAAGGAGATACCTGGAATTATGGAAATGATACGCATGAAGTTTGGTGCCGAAAAGCCCAACGCTCTTTTAAGTCGTGGTGTTGCGGGAATAATGGGTAATACATTTGTTTATACGCTACCCGGTAGCGTAAAGGCAGTTAACGAGTACATGGGCGAAATTACTAAAACGCTCAAGCACTTATTCCTAATGCGAATGGGAATCGATAGCCACTAATCAAAAGTTTTTTTTAGTATCACACTGTCCAAACTGATTCTTCTATTTATAAATACCGTTTTTTAATGAGCCAACTCCACAAGCACTGCGAAATAATTGCCCGTGAACTCAATATTCCTCAGGGTCAAATTACAAACACCGTAAAACTACTCAACGAGGGGGCAACCGTTCCCTTTATTAGCCGTTACCGTAAAGAGCAAACCGGAAGCCTCGACGAGGTTGCCATTGGAGCCATTCAGGAGCGTTACGGAAAGCTTGAGGAACTCGAAAAGCGCAAGGAGACAATTCTTTCGACCATTGAGGAGCAGGGAAAATTAACTCCAGAACTTAAAGCCCGAATTGTAAACTGCTACAACCCAACGGAGCTCGAAGACATTTATTTACCCTACAAGCCAAAGCGTCGAACCAAGGCAACCATTGCCAAGGAGAAGGGGCTTGAACCACTCGCAGCAATTGTAATGAAACAAGAACTGAAAGGCTTAGAGGGCATTGCACAGCGTTTTATAACTGCCGAAGTTCCTACAGTTGATGAGGCACTTGCAGGTGCTCGCGACATTATTGCCGAGTGGGTTAGCGAAAGCGAAAGGGCTCGAAATACTGTTCGAAACCATTTTCAAAAGCAAGCTGTAATTCGCTCTAAGGTTGTTAAAGGAAAGGATGCTGAAGGCGAAAAGTTTTCCGACTACTTTGCTTGGGAAGAGAGCGCAAAGAAATGCCCATCGCACCGATTTTTAGCCATGCAGCGTGGACAAGATGAAGGCTATTTAAAGGTGAACATAAATCCTGTTGCCGAAGCGGCTGTTGAGGATCTTAATAAAATTTTTGTTAAAGGTTGGGGCGAAGCCTCAGAGCATGTTCAGGAGGCTGTTGCCGATAGCTACAAACGACTTATTGAGCCCAGCATTGAAAATGAGTACACAGCCGAACTAAAGAGCAAAGCCGACGAGGAGGCCATTCGCGTTTTTGCCGAAAACCTTAGGCAGTTGCTACTCTCATCGCCACTTGGACAACTTTCGGTTTTGGCCATCGATCCGGGTTACCGAACGGGTTGTAAGTTGGTTTGCCTCGATCAGCAGGGAAATATGCTGCACAACGAAACCATTTACCCTCATCCTCCCCAAAGCGAGCAGGGAAAGGCAATGAGTAAAATTTCGCAACTGGTCGAAATGTATAAAATCGATGCTATTGCCATTGGAAATGGAACTGCCAGCCGCGAAACCGAAAGTGTGGTTAAACGCATTCATTTTAATCGTGATCTGCGCGTTTTTGTGGTGAGCGAGGATGGCGCATCAATTTACTCCGCATCGGCAGTTGCCCGCGAGGAGTTTCCCGAGTACGATGTTACCGTTCGTGGTGCCATTTCCATTGGTCGTAGGCTTATGGATCCGTTGGCCGAGTTGGTGAAAATCGATCCAAAATCGATAGGAGTAGGGCAGTACCAGCACGATGTTGACCAAACTCGACTAAAAGCTGGCCTCGATTCTGTTGTCGAAAGCTGCGTTAACCACGTTGGGGTTAACCTAAATACGGCAAGCAAACATTTGCTCACATACATTTCGGGATTAGGCCCTCAGTTGGCTAAAAATATTGTGGAACACCGCAAGGCCAATGGGCCTTTTAAGAGTAGAAGTGAACTTAAAAAAGTTGCCCGCTTGGGCGACAAAGCCTTCGAGCAGGCTGCTGGTTTTCTCCGTATTACCGAAGCCGAAAATCCGCTCGACAATAGCGCGGTTCACCCCGAGAGCTACCATATTGTTGAAAAAATGGCTAAGGATTTGGGTTGCACCGTTTCCGATTTGCTAAAGGACGAGCAGCTAAGAGCAAAAATTGAAATTAAAAACTATGTAAACGATAAGGTGGGACTTCCTACCCTAAAGGACATAACCGCCGAGTTGGCCAAGCCGGGACGCGATCCACGTAAAGGCATTAAGGTATTCGAGTTTGCCGAAGGAATTTTCTCGGTTAACGACCTAAAACCAGGAATGGTTATTCCGGGTATTGTAACCAATATTACCAACTTTGGAGCCTTTGTCGATGTTGGAGTTAAACAGGATGGACTCGTCCATATTTCGAACCTGGCCAACAAGTACGTTTCCAATCCCAACGAAGTGGTTACGCTGCATCAACACGTAAAGGTTAAAGTTCTCGAGGTCGATGCACAACGAAAACGCATTCAGCTATCGATAAAGGATGCGGAGTAGCCGTTTTATAAAAGATTATAAAGAGGCATTTAAAGTATAAGGTTCATAATAGCAACTAGCGTCATTGCGAAACTGGGGTTCTTTCCAGTTGAAGCAACCGAAACGAAGTGGAGTTCAGCGAAGCTAATCTTTCTTTTGAATAGATTGCTTCGGATAAAACCCTCGCAATAACGGAGAAAGCTGAGTTTATGGACTGACATTAAATAAGCCCGAAGGGGTTCAATAAATAAATTTAAACAGCATCTAATATTTTAAACAGCGTTAATCATTTCTTAACCATATAGTGTTGGTAGTCTTTTTTTTATAGTTTTGCGTTCCATTATGTAACAAATTAATGTAAAAATATCCCATATGAAAAAATCTAACCTCTTCACCTGACTTCATCATTTTTGCCTAAA
>DDWL01000004.1:0-29580 GCA_002345675.1 Bacteroidales bacterium UBA2287
TTGGGAGTTCCTTGACCTGCGTCGTTGATGGTAAGGTTGCCAATGGTTATTACTGGTGCGTTAGCAGTTATCTTTAAGTTCGAAGTCCAAGTGTTGGTACCATCGGTAATTTCGATAACAAACGAGCCTTGGTATTGGTCGGGAACGTTGTTGGCAACGGTAAACGCAAATGCGTTATTAATGGTAACCATATTACCTGTTTCGCCAGCAGGAATGGTTCCAAAATCAACAGCGTCGCCATCGGTAACCGTAAAATAAGTATCGGTGCCAGTGATACTTGCAGAAATAGCTGTTCCTGCGTCGGCACCAACATTTTTTAAAGTAACGTTTACTGAAAACGCTTCGCCATACTCAACTGTTCCATTGTTGTTTCCTGTGGCATCGTTAACAGTATACTCGTTCATTACAATATAAGGTCCCTCAAGTGCTGCTGCAGGAACCTGAGCCATGTAAGGAATTGTTTGTGGACGAGTAACAACGATATCAACATTGCCTCCATCGAGAATTGGGTCAATAGAAACTACAACTTCTCCAGTTCCATCAACTAAAGCAGCTCCGTGTAAAACGCCATCCTTACTAATTGCTACATAAGAACCTGGAAGCGCGGTTACTGTATAAGTATTTAGCCCAATTGGAACAATTGCCATGTGAGAAACAACGTTTTCTTCTCCTTCGGTAAAGTATGGCATAAGCGAAGGATCGCCTAGTACGTTGTATGCTTGCCAGTAGTATGTTGGACTAGAGTGACTTGGATAACCTGCAATGTCAACTTCTGTTACAGCTAAGTTACCTGTAAATACCATTGCTCCTGTAGTAATATAGTTACTATGCGCATGAGCATCGTATGCACCAAGTGTTGTTTCTTCGAATGTAGGTACATAACCATTATTATCACCTACAATTGGAAACGCCCCAACTGACCAGTAAAAATCTTCGAACCAATATGAAGAAGGGGAAGAACCAATATAGGTAACAGCACCTTTGTTCGCTCCGCGAAGCCAAGCCTCACCTGCACATTCGCCATAGCCAAAGTCGGCTGCTAAGCAACAGTTACCTATTGCTAAAGGATACATATTGTTATTAGTTAGTGCATTAACACCTGTAACTGTTAGGCTTGGATCGCCCCAAGATGTTTCGCTGCAATGTGCTGTATAGTTAATAAAGCCAACCTTAATTCTGTCGGCATCGTAGCAACCTGTATAGCCTGCATTTGCACCAGGGTTATTTGGATCGGTTGTAACTCCGTACTCATTAACAGTTGTATAACCTTGTGCTGGATTAAAGTAATACTTTGTGCCATACTTAATGGTTGGTTGTCCAACTTTTGGATTCCAGTTTCCATCAACACCTGCAATAAGAGTTGTTTTATTTAAATATGTAGGATCGACAAATTGATACTGCTCGTAATAAAGAATTTTATTGATAATATTTTCTAGTTGGGTTGTATTTATTGCCGATAAACGACCATAGTACATTTCGGGGAAATAATCGCCATCAACACTACCATAATATAAGTCAGTTTGTTTAGCCGATTCAGAGCCAACACCCGAAGAAGGAACTTGAGCAACGTCGCCAACAAATACTAGAAATGATGGTGCAGGATTTTCGGGAGTTGCATTATTGTATTTATTGTAAATAAAAGTTTTAATGGCAGCTGTAGTTGTTCCAATAACATCGGTGTAAGCAACTTCAACATTAAAACCCTTTTTAGTTTTCCACTCAACAAAAGGCTGAAGGGTTGCTTCAAACATTCGGTGGGAAACAATAAGCATGTGAACTGGGTAGTTTGTGAGATCGGGATGGGTGTCGAAAACATTTTTTGTAAAAGAATTTGCTAAACGATCGTAAATTGGGGTAAAGTATGGAGATGCGGTAGCTTTTCTGATGCTTTCCTCTTTTGCTTTATTAGCACCAATAAATTCAACTTCAACTTCAATGTCATTATAAACTATAATTGAACCGTTAAGAGCGTTGTAATCGATTGGGCTAACTTCGATGCGACCAATTCTAACACCACGCATAGTTCCCAATATTTCAACCTTTGCAATTGGACTACCATTGTAAACTTGCTTGTTATATGCCTCTTCGTTATACTCATACTTTACCTCGTTTATATCTTGGTCTTTTCTGAGCGATGGCTGAACTGGGGAAAACATATTGTTAACACCAATCGTTTCAAGTTTAATTTCTTCTTTTGAGTAACCTTTAATGTTAACCCTAACTTCGGCTCCAAAAGGAATTTGAATTAACTCTTTAAAAACTGGCATTTTTGGTGAACCTATTTCGCCAGAAGAGTATCCTTTGGAAAAATAGAACTCCGTAAAGTCCATTCCATTTTTAGCAACAACATTATTTCCATAAATGTTTGCTAGGTTAAAAACCATTCGAAGGTTAGAACTTGAATTGTCCATTACCTCCGCTTTTGTTTTACCGCTTGTTAAGGGTATCACAAAATCTTGCGCTATTCCCGTAAAGCAGAACAGAAATAGCAATGTTACTAGGGATAAAAACTTTCTCATGTGGTTAATAATTTGGGTTAATTAATAGTTAAAAAACAAAATAATTGCGCAATTTAAATAAATTGTTTAACAGAAGGTAATATTTGTTATTTATTTTGGCGAACGTAATTTTATTTAAATAGGTTTTAAACAAAATATAAATAATACTTAAACCACATATTTCTGGTTTATAGTGCTTTAATGCTCTGTACTTGCTACATAAGCGATATAATTCATTTCCATTTTATGCTTATATAACGCTTTAGCCTAGTGTTTTAGTGAAATAGCTTACAATAAGTGCCGCCCTACTCTCCCCAATATCGCTTGAGATTATATTTAAAGGCAGCTTTTTTAATTCTTCAATGGAGCCGTACTTTTTAAGAAGTAACTGAATTGTTTTTTCGCCAACTCCCTTAATATTTGATAGTTCCGAATGTGTTGAGGACTTACTCCTTTTTAAACGGTGAAACGTTATCCCAAACCTATGTGCCTCATTACGTGCATTTTGTATGACTTTTAGAGATTCTGAATTTTTATCCAAATACAATGGTACCGAGTCATTTGGAAAGAAAATTTCTTCGAGTCGCTTAGCAATTCCAATTAGTTTAACTTTTTCACTTAAATCAAGTTCAACCATTGCTTGATATGCCGAACTAAGCTGTCCCTTTCCCCCATCAACAACAACTAGTTGTGGTAAGGGCAAATCTTCGTCAATAAGTCGTTTGTACCTACGATAAACAACCTCGTACATACTAGCAAAATCGTTTGCCCCTTCAACCGTTTTAATATTGAAATGTCGATATTCGCGTTTAGCGGGCTTTGCGTTTTTAAAAACCACACAGGCAGCTACAGGGTTTGTTCCCTGCAAATTTGAGTTATCGAAACATTCGATATGAACCGGGAGGTTTGTGAGTCGAAAATCGGATTTCAGAGTACTAAGTATTCGTTGAATCGATGAGGCTGATTTCTGGTTATCGTTAGCCATTTGCCGTGTTAGTGCAAACTCCTTACAGTTTCGCTCGGAGAGTTGAAGTAATTTTAACTTATCGCTTTTTTTGGGAATAATGTATTTAGTATTATCGAGTTTAAAGTCGGGGTCAAAGGGTACTAATATTTCTTTAGCTTTACTACCAAGTCGTATTCTAATGTCGGCAATTGCATAACCAAGAAGTTCTTCGGGTGTTTCTTCGAGGTAACGCTTTAACTCAATGCTATGCGATTGCATAATTGCACCGTTAACTACTTTTAAGTAATTTACAAATGCCGAAGTTGTTTTATCGACCAAGCTGAAAACATCAATATCACTATAACTTTGGCTAACAATTGTAGATTTCGATTGGTATTTATTTAAAATTTCAATTTTATTTTTACAAATCTGAGCCTCTTCGAATTGATAGTTTTGAGCTAAACTTATCATTTTACTTTGCTGAGCATGAATAACAGACGATAAATTGCCTCGTAAAATATCAGAAATGGATGTTATATTGTCGTTATAATCGCTTTCGCTTTGATTTCCTATACATGGAGCTTTGCAGTTTCCTATTTGAAACTCGAGACAGGAATTAAACTTACCTAGTTTTATATTAGTTCTGGTTAGGTTTAGGTTACAGTTCCTCAGCGGATAAAGTTGTTTAATTAAACCAAGCAAAGTTTTTAGTACAACTCCCGATGTGTAGGGACCAAAATACTTACTCCCGTCGGTAACAATTCGTCGTGTTGAGTAAACACGTGGAAAAGATTCGTTCTTTATACAAACCCATGGATAGGTTTTATCGTCCTTTAATAAAATATTGTATTTTGGTCGATACTTTTTAATTAGGTTGTTTTCGAGTAAAAGAGCATCGCTCTCTGTATCAACAAGAGTGTATTTTATGTCCGAAATTTTACTAACCAAAATTCTTATTTTGGCACTATCGTATCGATTTTTACTAAAGTATGATGATACACGACTTTTTAAATTTTTGGCTTTACCTATATAAATAATATCGCTATCACTATTAAAAAACTGATAAATGCCAGGCTTTGCTGGTAGTCGCGAAACAATATTACTTATATTGGGCAGCATAATAACTACTCTTTAAAAAGAGGTAGTGGCTTAAAGTTAACGCCATCGAAAAGCCCGTTATGATAAATTTTAACTTCGGGAATAACGGTTAGTGCCATAAATGCTGCAGTCATAAATGGTGATTTTAATACACAGCCATTGTCCTGTACCAGTTTACTTAAGTCTTTATACTTATTGCTAACCACATCAATATTATCATTACACATTAACCCAAAAAAGGGCAAAGCAAGGCCACTAATTTCTCCTTTGTTTGCAAAGCATAACCCGCCCTTCGAATTTATTACCCATTGCAATGCAGCGTCAATGTTTTCATCGTCGGCACCAATTGATAAAATATGGTGACTATCGTGAGCAATACTTGCTGCAATTGCACCTGATTTTAATCCGAACCCTCGAATAAAAGCAACAATGGGTTGTGTGTCGGAGTAACGATCGAGCAGAACTATTTTAAGTAAGTCACTTTTTAAATCAATCTTAACTTCATCGCCTAATTTTAAATTATCAATATAGTTAAGTTTAGTTAACAGTTCACCGTCAATTGCATTTATTACAGCCATTTTTTTGGCTGTTGCTATAACGTCTAAACTACTCGAAAAATGCTTGGTTCTAAACGGAAAGTTTGGTGCGCTAACATTTTCAGAGGAATTATTAGTTGTACTATTTGACTTTGTATCGAAAACTAATTCACCTTTAATATAAGTAGCCTCTGTTTTAAATGAAACTAAATCGTTAACTACAGTAAAATTGGCTAAAGAGTTTTCGGCAACACCATTCAAAGGTAAATTGTAGTGCTGTATGGGGTTAATGCATGTAGCCATTAAAACATCGTAAATATTATATCCTAATTTAACTGCTCGGCTCGCTAGTTTATTTATATGTCCTTCGACTAAATAGTCGGGATGGCAATCGTCGGTACAAAACATTACGGAATTTGGATAATCCTTTAAAAGTCCAACCAGCGAATCGAAATTTTTAGCAGCACTCCCTTCGCGAACCAATATTTTCATGCCAAGGTTTATTTTCTCAATCGCTTCTTCGAGAGTACTACATTCGTGGTCGGTTGAAATACCTGCCTTAGCATATGCTGTTAACCATTCGCCTGTAGCACTTGGTGCATGACCATCGATTGGTTTGTGCGCTGCTTTTGCGGCATTAAGTTTTGCGTGAACATCGGGGTCATTAAAAACTACTCCTGGATAGTTCATCATTTCGGCGAGGAAAAAAAAATCATCTTCCTTTATAAGCCTTTCAATATCGCTTGCATTTAACACTGCTCCGCTTTTTTCGAATGGTGATGCGGGAACACAAGACGGCAAACCAAAAAAGAAATGCATTGGAGAAAGCTTTGCATTTTCAATCATAAACCTAATTCCGTCTTCTCCCGCTACATTTGCTACTTCGTGTGGATCGGTAACAACAGCTATAGTGCCATGCTTAACCGCCATTTTTGCAAACTGCACGGGAAGCAACATAGAACTTTCGATATGCACATGCGAATCGATAAAGCCTGGGATTATAAAAGGACCTTTAACTTCCTTGTTTTGGCTAATCGATTTAATAACTCCTTCTTCAATTTCGATGTCAACTCCAGCCTGAGTTCTTTTTTCGGGGTCGACCAAAACACCTGTAACAATTCTTTTATGCTCCATAATTATTATCTGTATTTGTAGCAAGTTATGATTAATGTGCCTTGCTGGATGTAAAAAACCTTTTTACATTATCATAATGTTCCACGTGGAACATTATGATAATAATTTTGTCTATAATAATGTTCCACGTGGAACATTATCTCCCAAAGTATACTAATAAAATATTAATATCGTTTGGCGAAACACCTGGAATTCCTTTTGCTTGGCCAATTGTTGTTGGTTTAATTCGCATTAATTTTTGACGCGCCTCGGTACTTAGGGAATTTAATTTCGAATAATCGAAATCGGCATGAATTTGAATATGGTCGAGTCTACTAAATCTGTCGGCAACGAGCCTTTCGCGCTCAATATATCCTTGATACTTTATTTGTATTTCGGTTGCTTCGAAAACTTCTGCTTCCAAGGCTTCACTAATCTCAAGCGAACTAAACTCGCCGAAAGTTTTTAATTCCAAAATACTTACTTCGGGACGAAGTAAAATATCAACTAGTTTTCGAGCCTGATTTATTGGAACTAAGTTTTTTTCGATTAAAAATGGATTAATAACTTCGGGCTTAATGGTGGTTTTTTTAATGTGTGTAATTGCCTTGCTAATTAATTTCTGCTTCTCTATCATTCGTTTGTACCTATCTTCTGAAGCCAAACCAATATTATAAGAAAGTTCAGTTAGCCTTTCGTCGGCGTTATCCTGCCGAAGTAAAACTCGATGTTCTGCTCGGCTTGTAAACATTCGGTAGGGTTCATCAACGCCTTTAATTACAAGATCGTCGATAAGTACGCCTATATATGCCTGATCTCTATTTAAAACTAGTGCTTCCTTTTGATTTAACTTTAAATGTGCGTTAATACCAGCCATTAATCCCTGTGCACCAGCTTCTTCGTAGCCTGTAGTGCCATTAATTTGACCAGCAAAATATAAATTCTCAACTTTTTTAGTTTCTAGTGTGTGTTTTAGTTGTGTTGGCTGGAAAAAATCGTACTCAATGGCATAGCCAGGTCGAATAATATGGACATTCTCGAAACCCTCAATTGTTCTTAGAGCTTCGTACTGTATTTTTGCAGGCAGGGATGAACTAAACCCATTAAGGTACATTTCATAAGTACTCTCTCCTTCGGGTTCTAAAAAAAGTTGATGCGAATCCTTATCGGCAAATGTACGAAGCTTGTCCTCTATACTAGGACAATATCGAGGACCTACTCCTTTTATTGTTCCAGAAAAAAGTGGACTTTCTTCGAAGCCTCTCTTTAGTAAGTTGTGTGTTTTCAAAGTAGTATGAGCAATAAAACAGCTCCGTTGCGAAAGGCTGTTGTGCTTTGTTGTTAAATACGAAAAATAGTTACGTTGCTCGTCGGGCTTCTGTTCTATTAATTTAGAATAATCAACTGTTCTTCCATCAATTCGTACTGGAGTACCAGTTTTCATTCGTCCCGATTCGAAACCGAGACTTAATAAATTCTCGGTTAATCCAAAAACAGCGGGCTCACCTATTCTTCCTCCTGCTAACGAAGTTGAACCAACATGAATTTTTCCTCCTAAAAAAGTACCGTTTGTTAGTATAACAGCGTTTGATTTTATTGCAATTCCTAAGGTCGTTTTAACTCCACAAACTTTTCCGTTAGTTTCAATTAACGAAGAAACAGTATCTTGCCACAAACTAACATTTGGAATATTCTCAATATGCCGTCTCCACTCCTCGGTAAATTTAAATCGATCGCATTGTGCTCGGGGGCTCCACATTGCTGGTCCCTTTGAGCGGTTTAGCATTCGAAATTGAATTGTTGAATTATCGGTTATAATTCCTGCTAAACCACCTAATGCATCTATTTCTCTTACAATTTGGCCTTTTGCAATACCTCCCATTGCAGGATTACAACTCATTTGGGCAAATTTTGTAATATCGGAAGATATTAGCAAAACCTTCGAGCCCAAGTTTGCTGCTGCTGCTGCTGCTTCGCAACCAGCATGACCCGCACCAACTACAATAATATCGAATGATAAATTCACTATTCTACAAATTAAAATTGCTTAACCACTTCTCCTCTTCAACTCTCATTTGCTGCTTTTGTTCATTTGATTTATCGTTAAAGCCAGTTAAATGTAGAATGCCATGAATTATAACACGATGCAATTCGCGGTTAAAGGGTTGGTTAAATTTTATGGAGTTTGATTTAACCGTGTCGATACTAATTACAATATCGGCATCGATTAAAGAAGAGGATGAATATGGGAACGTAATAATGTCGGTAAAATAATTATGACCTAAAAACTGATTATTAACTTCTAAAATATAACTGTCGGAACTAAAAACAATATTAATTTCTCCAACAGTAAAATTATTTGATTCGATGCAATTTTTAATCCAACTTTTTACCAGCCGTTTATTTTTGAGAACATAAGAAGAATCGATCGAAGAAAATGAAATAGCCACGTTACTTCATAATGAAAACTAATTCGACAACGGATCCGTTATTTCTGAAAGAAATATCGTCGGCAAGGTTTCGCATTAAAAATACACCACGTCCTGAAACGTTTTCAATATTTTCGGGCTTGGTTGGATCGGGTACATTATTATAATCGAATCCTGGGCCTTGGTCTTTAACATAAATATTGATACGAGAGTCGTCTATTCGAACTGCAATCTCTACTGTTTTGCTAGAATCTAATTTATTGCCGTGAACTATCGAATTATTAACTGCTTCGATGGTGGCTATGAGCACTTTACCATACAAATCGGAAGTGAGCTTACATTCTTCAGATATTTCATCAACCAACTTTTCTATATGGCTTATGTTATCAAGCTTTGATTGTATTGTAATTGTTTTTTCCATAGTATTCGCAGAATTCACTTTATTTATACTTATTAACTAACAAAAAGGTTTCATAATAATGCTCAAAATGCTTTGTGACAACTAAGGTAAAATCCATAATGCAGGATTCTGCATTGTGCTCTCCTTCCAAATTTGTAAATTAATAATCGATTTATCTGAACCTTTTTCTGAATATAACTCACCAATAACATGACCCATTTGAATAACATCGCCAACTTTAACAAAGACTTTATTTAAATTCGAATAAACCGATAAATAATCGCCATGCCTAACAAGAACTGAAGTATTTGAACCTGGAATAGAAACAATTTTTTTAACTTCTCCTTCAAAAATACAATAAACTTTCGCATTTGACGAAGTTGTAATATCAACTCCATTGTTTTTTATTTTTAATCCCTTAATAACTGGATGGTTATGCTCGCCAAAAGTTCCAGTAATAACTCCGCCCTTAGTTGGCCATGGAAGTTTTCCTTTATTTCCAGAAAAACCATCGGAAAGTTTAACATAACGAGCATCGCGCACTTTGTCGGCTTTTTGGGCTTTCGCTTTTCTTGCCTCTTCGGCAATTAAATCGGCAATTGCTTTATTTAAAGTTTCAAATGCTTTTTTTCGTTCCTCTAATTCTTTTCGAAGAGCATTTTCTTTGGATTGCAATTGCTTAACCGATAAAGCATAGCGTTTCTCATCGGTTTGTAAATTTTTAATTTCGTTATTTTTCTCTATCCTTGAATTTCTTAACTTAACTTTATTTTCTTGTAATTTAACTATTTCCGATGAAATAATATTTTGTGTTTGTACTATTTCGTTAGCTTGTTTTTCGCGAAATTTAAGAAATTGCTGATAAAAACGAATTCGTAGATAGGCTTGATTAAAATCGTTTGAGGCAAAAATAAACATTAAAATATCGGTATTCGTTTTACTTCGCCAGGCAAATTGTACAAGCTTCGCATATTCTCGTTTTAAATTATTTAAATCTTTATGTAATCCGCTCAATAATAAGTCGTTACGTTCAATGTCGTTCTCAAGTTGTGATATTTGTAATTCGATTTCGGAAATTAACTTATTTCGTAACTGTAACTGTTTTTGTAATAAGTTAATTGTGTTTAAATTATCAACTTTTAGTTTTTCTGTTTGCCCTAAAAGTGTAGAAGTTTGCAGAATTTCTTGCTCTGTTTTTTTTCGTTGTAATTCTAATTCTCTTACCGTTTGTCCATATAATTTCGACAAACTAAAAAATAAACAGAATAAGAGTAATAGAGAATATCGCATTTTTATAACTCATTTAGTAAATTACATAGTTTTTAAGCTCAAATTCAATTTCAATAGTTTTACTTAAATGGAAAAGTTCGATATTAACAAGTTTGGGTAAACTGCCACTATTAGTCTCGTTTACAGTGTAGTGTGTTGTAAGCAACTTCGGTCCTTCGGTCGACTGCACCTCGCAGTAAAGCAATTTATTGTAAGGAAGTAAGTAATTATGATAAACTTTAAGTAGCAAATTACTATGAATATTTTCGATTACTAAAATATTGTTTTGAGATGTAATATTGTAATTTGGATTTTGGTTGGGATTATATATCTTTTGACCAAAAACAAAGTTTTGTAAATCATATAATGATAAGGGGAGTCCGAGTAATTCGGATAATTCATTATAATTTTTAATTATTTGAGTATGGTTACTTTTCTCACTTAAAATAATTTTGTTTTTATCGGCATAAAACGATAATATATTAATGTTAAAAGTTGTAAATAAATCGAATTTAATAACTGAATCTTTTATAAAATAAATATTTGCGCGTAACGAGTGAACCTGACCTGAATGTACATATCTGAAGTTAACTTTTTCGGCAAATAATGAATCGAAAGATATTGATGAATTAATAATTGAATCGACCTTAAAATTCGAATAGTTATGCTGCTTGCTTTTTAAATCGGAAGTTAATTTTTGTGAACATGAAAATTGGAGCAAAGCAGCTAAAATTAAAATGGCTAAATAGAATTTATTCAACATACTTTAATGTTTTAATTTTAATTAATAAATTCTCCGAATTACCTCCCGCTTCTTTTGCCTTTAACCAGTATATATAAGCACTTTCTTTATTTCCTGTTTTATACAGTGCGTCACCATAATGCTCCAAAATTACGGCACTGCTATTGCCTCCATTTACAATTGCTGTTCGTAAAACATCGCGAGCTTCGGTATACTTACCTAATTTAAAAAGCACCCAACCCTTTGTATCGAGATACGTACTATTACTTGGATTTCGTTCCACTACCCTATTAATCATCTCGAGTGCTTTGGATAATTTCGATTTATCGAGAGATAAAAAATAGCTGTAATTATTTAGTGCATGGTCGTTTTCGGGATTTAGCTTAATGCTTTGCTTATAGTAACTGTATGCTTTCTTTTCATTTTTAACTTTTATATACTGATCGGCAAGTGTACTTAAAATGTCGGAAAGTTCTTTCGGTTCCTGTATTTTTCCTCGTGCGCTTTCGAGTGTAATAATTGATTCCTCTACCCTTCCCTCTTCAGTTAAAACCACTGATTTTATAATATAATAGTACGATTTTGTTGGGAAAAGATTAATTGCACTTGTACTTGTTTCGATTACCCGCTCCTTATTTCCTAAATTATACTCGAGTTGGGTTAAATACTCCCAATATTCTTGATTATTTGGTTCAATTTGTAAAATATATTCAATTGGTTTTTTAGCATTTAAAAAATCACTACTTTGTATATAGCGCATGAAATTAGTTTTATTATAATCTAAATTATTTATATTATTTGAATTTAGTATTGATTCTATTTTTTCTATTTCGAGTTTTTTTGTTTTTAAAAAATCTTGTTTTGTGTACAACTCGATAAGTAAATGTAATTTTATAACATCATCAATTCCTTCATTTTCTATAAAATTGTTTACTAACTCTATCGATCGCTCATAATCATTATTATCAATAGAGTACATAATTAAACCGTAATGTGCTCGGGGTTCGCTGGGATTATGAAAAAGAATTTGGTTGTACTTTTGAATAGCTAAAGAATCGTTTCCATTAGCACTTTCGATTGTTGCTTGCTTTAACAGAATATCGGAATTGTCGGGGTAAAGTGCCTCTAGTTGATTAAGCACAACAAGTGCGGAATCAATTTGCTTGTTCTCTAAATAAATGTCTATTAAAAGCGACTTAAATTCGGGTAAATTTGTCTCGTCGGATTTTGATTTTACAAAGGCTTTTGCTTCTTTAATTTTGTTATCCTTCAATAAAAAATGAGAATAGTTAAGTAGGTGAGGCAAATAGTTTGGACTTTGAATAATTAAATCATCGAGAAGAAGTAACGCCTTTGTGTTTAGGTTTTTTTTATCGTAAAGTTGTAAAAGTGTATTTGTGTAATACTTTTTATTTATCGAATCCAATTGTACTGATTTTTCTACTAAAAATATTGCTTCGTCAACATTGCCAATATACAAATTACAAATACCTAATTCGTATAAAATTGCAGGATTATTTGGTTCAATTTTCAATGCTTCGTAAAGCGATGCTTTTGCAAAAGGAATATTACCATTTAGTCTATTTACAATAGCATTATAATGATATAAATACGGATAATATGCATCGGTACGTGGGTAATTGCCTTTATTAAGCGTAACACACGATGAAATTATAATGACAGTAAAAAATAGTAATATGTATTTAAAATATCGTTTCATTTAATTTTCTATTTTGTTCCAGTATGCCCAAAACCACCAGCACCTCGTTGCGTTTCGTTTAAAACTTCAACTTGAATTAAACCAATGGTTTCGTGTTTTGCTATTACCATTTGACAAATTCTCTCGCCATCTTCAATTGCTACTTCGGTGTTGCTTAAGTTAATTAGTATTACTCCAATTTCTCCCCTATAGTCGGAGTCGATAGTGCCAGGAGTATTTAGTACGGTTATTCCTTTTTTTAAAGCCATTCCACTTCGTGGGCGAATTTGGGCTTCGTAGCCATGTGGTAGTTCTATGAACAAACCTGTTGGAACTAAAACTCGTTCTAAAGGTTTTAAAATTATGGTTTCGCTTACAAAAGCTCTAAGATCCATTCCTGCACTATTTTCGGTTGCGTAGGTAGGTAATGGATTATGCGATTTATTTACTATTGAAACTTTCATCTGAATTTAAAATTAAACTGTTTATCGCCAAAACGCATTTCGTAAAGATAGAAGAATAAAATATAAGAAGCTATTAAAATGATTCGGAACAAAAACGACAAAATAGTATTCTGTATTTCAACGGTATACCCAATATAAAAAATAAGAAGTGCAATAACTATATTAAACAAAATCCCTTTTATATCGTAGGGTATTTTTAAGAATCGCTGTCCTACAACAAAACATACAACACACATAACAACATAGCACAATAATCGACCCCAAGCAGCACCATAAAATCCTATATGCTTAGTTAATAGTAAATTAACGGTTATAGTTACTGCAGCTCCAATAAAGGTAAAGTAAATGCCATACCAAGTTTTATTGGTTAGCTTGTACCAAATGCTCAAATTAAAAAAAAGACCGTAAAATACGTTCGCCAATAAAAGAATTGGAACCACGTCGAGCCCAGTTCGAAAATCCTTACCAACCATGAACTTAAAAATATCGGTAAAAAGCCCAACGCCTAAAAATATGAGCAATGTAAAGGCTAAAAAGTACTTTGTTGTAATACTATAAATTGTGTTCGAACCTTTGTGTGCTGCACTTTTGAAAAAAAAGGGTTCGGCAGCATACCTGTACATTTGAATAAACAGAACCATTAGCACAGCAAGCTTAACATTCGATCCGTAAATTCCCAGTTGGTACATGGGATTGTCCTCGGGAGGTACAAGGAATTTAATAAATATTCTATCGAAAGTTTCGTTTGTTGTTCCTCCAATTCCGCTAATAAGTAATGGTATTGAATAAATAAGCAGGTGCTTTAAGTCGGAAAACGAAAACTTAAATTCCTCTTTTCGTGATAGATAAATAACAATTGTAGTTGTAAAAATGCTTGCAATTAAGTTAGCTACAAAAATGTAAGTTATGGCATTATTGGGGACATAGAAAAATGCATCTTTTAAGTAATCAACTTTAGGACAAATAATTAAGAAAAATATATTGAAGAATACATTAATTAAAACTCCTAAAATTTTTATGGTCGAAAATACAATTGGTCTGTTTAGCTGCCGTAAACGGGCAAAAGGAATTGCTGCAATTGAATCTAATGAAATTATAGCGGCAAGAATAACAGCATATTCGGGTTTGTTAGGGTAACCAAGCGATGAAATTATTGAATTGGAAAACAGTATAACAGCCGTTAAAAACGTTAAGTTAACAGCAACTAAACTGAAAAGTGCTGTGGAGTATACTTTATGACTTGCATTTGGCAATGACGAAAAACGAAAATACCCTGTTTCAAACCCAAATGTTAAAAAAACAAGCAAAAAGCCCAAATAGGCATACATTTCGGTAACAACTCCATACTCCTCGACCAAAAACACTCTGGAATGGAGAAATATGAGTAAATAGTTTAGAAGTCGCGGAACAACGCTGCTTAATCCGTATATAGCTGATTCTCCAGCAAGTTTCTTTAAAAAATTCATTTCGCCTATGTTGAATGGAGCAAAAGTAGCAAATATGTTTAATCATACTATTTTCAATGTTAGCTAAAAAGCGCTTACAGAAATTGAAAAAGCTCATTAGTGTTTAAAAGGTTGCTGGTTAATTGATTTATTTTGTTTGAAACATTACTTTTACGCAAAATTATGTGTTATGAAATATCTATTGAATTCAATTCTATTAGCGGCGGTTATAGTTGGCTTGCTTTCTTGTACCAATGGCGCAAACAAAACAGAAAGTTCGGAGAACGAAAAAATTACTGAACCTATAGTTCTAATCGAAACCTCGCTTGGCAATATTAAAGTGAAACTTTATAACGAAACGCCAATTCATCGCGATAACTTTTTGAAACTGGCTAAACAAGGCTTTTTCGATGGTGTAATATTCCATAGGGTTATTAATAATTTTATGGTTCAAGGAGGCGATCCAACAACTAAAACCCCAACCGAAGTCGCCGAATACGGCGAAGCCGATGCTGGTTATACTATTAATGCTGAATTTAACAGCAAACTTTTTCATAAAAAGGGAGCTCTTGCCGCTGCTCGTGAGGGTGATGATGTTAATCCAGAAAAAAAATCGTCAAGTTCTCAGTTCTATATTGTACAAGGAAAGGTATTTACCCCAGAGCAACTGGTTCAATTGGCAAATAAAAAAAACGGAAATCTTCGTAACAGCATACACAATAACCTTATTGCCGAAAAAGCCGATAGGCTAATCGATAAAGGAGCAAACCCTGACTTCAACAAAATTGCTCAGGAAACCAAAGATACTTTAGAGCAAGTTCTTGCCAAAAAGGGTTTATATGGTTTCGAAGATTATAAGGTCGATTTTTATACTACTGTTGGCGGAACTCCTCACCTCGATGGCGACTACACCGTTTTTGGAGAAGTTATTGAAGGTCTCGAGGTTGTCGATAAAATTGCTGCAGTTAAAACCAATAAATCGGATCGACCAATTGTGAATATTACTATGAAAATGAAGGTTTTAGTTGGTATTAGTGAGAATAAGACTGAATAGTATGATTGAAAAAATTAAACTTCTTCGCTCTGAAATTGAGCAATTCAAAACTCAAACCGAAAAGGATCTTGAGGATTTTCGTATTAAATACCTTGGTAAAAAAGGATTAGTAACTCAACTTTTCTCAGACTTTCGCGATGTTCCAAACGAAAGTAAAAAGGAGATTGGTCAGCATATTAACGATCTTAAAAATTTAGTTCTCAATAAAATTGAAGAGCTAAAAGTTTCGGTTACTGGAACTTCGGAAAAGAGAAACGATTTCGATCTGTTTCTTCCTGGTTCTCCTCTTGAACTTGGCTCTCGTCATCCCATTTCGTTGGTACGAAATGAAATTTTCGACATTTTTAAAACCCTTGGTTTTTCAATTGCTAACGGTCCCGAAATTGAGGACGACTGGCACGTTTTTAGCGCCTTAAATTTTCCCGAGGAACATCCTGCTCGCGATATGCAAGACACTTTCTTTATCGAAAGTAAACCCGATATTATTCTTCGTACCCACACTTCGTCCATTCAGGTTCGAACTATGGAAACGCAAAAACCTCCCATTAGGGTTATTTGTCCTGGTAGGGTTTTTCGTAACGAGGCTATTTCGGCTCGTGCTCACTGCATTTTTCATCAGGTCGAAGGGTTGTATATCGATGAAAACGTTTCGTTTGCCGACATGAAGCAAACGCTTCTTTTCTTTGTTCGCGAAATGTTTGGCGAGAATGCAAAAATTCGTCTTCGCCCCTCTTTCTTTCCGTTTACCGAACCTTCGGCAGAAATGGATGTAAGCTGTAACTTATGTGGCGGGAAGGGTTGTAGCGTTTGTAAGTATACTGGCTGGCTCGAAATTATGGGTTGCGGTATGGTCGACCCAAATGTTCTCGAAATGAATGGTATCGATAGTAAAAAGTACACAGGTTACGCATTCGGCATGGGCATTGAGCGAATAGCCATGTTAAAGTTTCAAGTTCGCGACCTTCGCCTTTACTTCGAAAACGATGTTCGTTTCCTAAATCAATTTAAATCAACACTTTAATTTTAGTTGAAACTTTTTCTTCTTAAAGGTGTTTTATATTGTTAAATAAACCTGTTTAATGGAAGAGCATTATCACTGTAAAAGCTGCACTGCTAATACAAATTCTGTTTTTAAAACGTTAACAACCGAAGAGTTTACTTTCCTCGAGGGCGAAAAGCATTGCTCTGTTTACAAAAAGGGACAGGTTCTTTACCGCGAAGGAAACAGAATTTCGGGTGTTTACTGTATTATCGATGGAATTATAAAAATATACAAAACTGGTTCGGACGGTAAAGAGCAAATTGTAGCTTTTGCTCGAAAGGGCGAGCTTACAGGTTACCGCTCGGTTCTTAGTAACGAGCCTGCTTGCACAACAGCCGAAGTTCTCGACGATGCTAATATTTGCTTTATTCCTTCGGCAGTAATTTTTCAACTGGTAAAATCGAACGGCGACTTTTCCCTCTCGATGCTTCAACTAACTTGCAAAGAGCTAAACCAGGCTAATAGTTTTATAAAGGATATAGCACAAAAAACCGTTCGCGAGCGCTTAGCCGAAGCGCTGCTTATGCTCCATTCTAATTTTGGGGTAACTCCCGAGGGAAATTTAAATATTGTGCTAACCCGCGAAGAACTTGCAAATATTGTAGGTACAGCAACCGAATCGGTAATCCGATTACTTTCCGATTTTAAGTCGGAGAAGCTAATTTCGCTTAATGGTAAAAGGATTAAGCTGGAGAATATAAAACTGCTCGAGAAACTTTCTAAATCGCTTTACTAATTACTTACTCTAAAAATAGTTTTCCCTGAATTGCTTTATTATCAATGCCTAAATGCTTTAAGGCTAAAGGCGTAACTTCTCGTCCCCGGGGTGTTCTATTTAAAAAGCCTTCCATAATTAAAAAGGGTTCGTAAACCTCTTCAATTGTTCCGCTGTCCTCTCCTACTGCTGTTGCAATGGTATTAAGACCAATGGGTCCGCAGTTAAACTTGTTTATTATGGTAAGAAGAATTTTATTGTCCATTTCGTCGAGTCCTCGCTTATCGATACTAAGTGCATCGAGAGCAATTTTAGCAATTTTTAAATCGATGTTTCCATCGCCTTTAACCTGAGCAAAATCGCGTACTCTTCGAAGTAATGCATTGGCAATTCGGGGAGTTCCTCTGCTTCGCAGCGAAATTTCTGTTGATGCTTGATCTTCAATGGCTATATTAAGGATTCCTGCCGAGCGAATTACTATTTTCTTTATGGTTTCGGCGTTGTAGTATTCCAGTAACGACTTTATACCAAAACGTGCTCGCAAAGGGCTTGTTAATAATCCGCTTCGAGTTGTTGCTCCTATAAGCGTAAAAGGATTAAGTGTTATTTGAATACTTCGAGCGCTTGGCCCTTTGTCAATCATTATGTCAATGCAGTAATCTTCCATTGCCGAGTACAAGTACTCTTCAACAATAGGACTTAAACGATGTATTTCGTCGATAAAAAGAACATCGCCTTCCTCTAAATTTGTAAGAAGTCCTGCTAAGTCGGCTGGTTTATCGAGAACGGGGCCACTGGTAACTTTCAGTTTAACGCCCATTTCATTGGCTATTATATTTGCCAATGTAGTTTTGCCTAATCCAGGAGGTCCGTGAAGTAAAACGTGATCCAGCGCTTCGCCACGCATTTTTGCTGCCTGAACAAATATTTTAAGATTTTCGACTATTTTACTTTGACCCGAAAATTCATCGAACTCACCAGGACGTACTTTTTTTTCAAGCTCCCTATCCGACTCCGAAATATTACCCGATCGTAAAGTATTATCGTTACTCATATTCTATATTAATCCTAATTTTTTCGAAAGTTCGAGCATTCGAACAATAGGTAATTTTGCTCTTTCAATAATACTACTTTCTACTGTAACTTCGGGCAATTCGTACTTAAGAGTATTATAAATTTTTTTTAAAGTTATTAATTTCATAAACGAACACTCGTTGCAACCGCAGGTGCTATCGAGTGGGGGAGCGGCTATAAAAATTTTATCGGGACATGCCTTTTGCATTTGATGCAGTATTCCCCATTCGGTTGCAACTATAAATTTTGAATTCGAATCGTTAATTACATATTTTAGTAATTCCGAAGTTGAACCAATATAATCGGAAACCAAAAGAATAGGCTTTTTACATTCGGGATGAGAAATTAACTTAGCATCGGGATTTTCCTTTTTTAGTTCTAATATTCTTTCCAACGAAAACTCTTCGTGAACATGGCAAGCTCCATCCCAAACAAGCATGTTTTCTCGTCCACTAATTCTTTTAATATAGTTTCCTAAATTTCGGTCGGGAGCAAAAATAATTTTTTCATCTTTCGGAAAACTGTTAACAATTTGAACGGCATTGCTTGATGTACAGCAAACATCGGACAATGCTTTTATTTGCGCTGTTGTATTAACGTAGGTTATTACAGTGTGATTTGGGTGTTCCTTTAAAAATTCTTTAAACTTTTCGGGAGGACACGAATCGGCTAAACTGCAGCCAGCCATTAAATCGGGTATTAACACCTTTTTAGTTGGCGAAAGAATTTTGGCCGTTTCGGCCATAAAATGTACACCAGCAAAAACAATTATATTTGCGTTGGTTTTGGCAGCTTGCTCCGAAAGGCCTAAACTATCGCCAAGGTAGTCGGCAATATCTTGAACTTCGTTTTGCTGGTAGTAGTGCGCAAGAATAATGGCGTTCTTTTCTTTCTTTAACGCATTAATTGCCTCAACAAGGTTTATTCCTTCTTCCAAAGGAATGTCGATAAAACCTTTTTTAACAATATCGTTGTTATCAACATTCATATATATTAAAAAATTGAAATTTAATTTAAAAATGATGATGATGATAGTCGGTTAATAGGGTTGAAAAGTATTTTGTAATACCCTTGCAAAAATGGCTATTAAAAGTTTGATAACAAATTTTTAACAACTAAAAGAAAAAATTGCAGCTGAAAATGAGACCAATTGTTTAGTTATTAACAGCTGGTTAATACTAATTGTTCGTTAATAACTCAACGATATTAACAACCCCTTTTTGGTTGAAAAGTAGGTTTACAATTCGTGGAATATTTTAAGGTTATCCTATTTCAATTTCCAAAAAAGTTACTATACAAGTAGAGCATCCATTTCTCCAAATTTTATTGTTAGAATTTTTTGCCGAGAAATTAACAATGGGTTAACAGGTGAATTAACAAAAAAGAAAACACAGAGGCACGGAGATACAGAGGAGCACAGAGGAATATTGAAACGCAACGACTCGAAGACGCAAATTCTAATAAAACCCTATTGTGACCGATGTGTCTATTGTAGTGAAAGATTTAAACGCTAAGGCGCTACTACGCTAAAAGACACCACAGAGGCACAGAGTTGCAGAGCAGCACAGAGTTTACTTAATTCACAAAGAATAAGAAAAAAGGAAAGTTGCGACAGCAAAAAAAACCTCCGTGTACCTCTGTCCCTCCGTGTCTCTGTGTCTCTGTGTTTTAACCGACAGGTAATAAGACAAAAGGGTAATTACTACAGAAAAAAAGATTCTCCGTGTACCTCTGTCCCTCCGTGTCTCTGAGGTAAAAGTCTCTGTGGTTAAAACGCCTCCGAGGCGGTAAAGTAAATAGCCACTTTACCTGCCGAAGTAACCCCAAGGTCGCACCTTACGTGCACAAGGGCGGGGTTTACCCGAAAGCGTATACCGCCTCCGTAGGTGTACTTTGCTTGCTTTATGTTAAACTGACTAAGCGTTGGAGCAACATTGCCAGTCGATGCGAAAAGGGTTCCCTTTATTCGCCATACAATATTAAAGCGGTACTCGCCTTGTAGCGCAACCATCATTTTGTCGCGGTAGCGACCCTCGTAGTAGCCACGAAGAAACTCGTTTCCGCCAAGCGACGGAAGGTTCTGAAAAGGTGTTTCGCCCCACGACAGGTCGGCATACATTTGCAAGGCAACAGCCTGTTTTGGCAGGGTAGGGTAGAAGTTCCTAAAATCAACTACCAACCTATTATAGTTTAGGTCGCTTCCAAACTTTTCGTTATTAACCATTAGGCTAACCTTGTAAAACGCACCCTTTGTTGCGTAAAAGTTGTTATTGCGGCTATCCCATGTTGCCAAAAGCCCAAAACCAGCAGCAAAGTACGGCGAAGTTCCTGGAAGAAACGAGTTAACAAGGGCACCACTTTCTTCAAAGCTTACAATTTTCGACTGCTCAATACCAACCTGTGCGCCAACCATTAGGTGACGATAAATAAGGTGCTGCCCTTGTGCTAAAATTGAATAGCCACGAGAAGTAAAGTTTTCCTCCTGACTAATTAAGGAATTCGAACCAACACCAAAGAACTTATCGGGATAGTACGATGCCTTAATATGACCAGAGTAGTATGTTTGCAGATTTTTGGAGTAGAATTTTGGGAGAATTGAAACAAGTGCCTGCCGCCTCGATGTGTAAATGGCAACGCCCTGAATGTTCGAAACTTTATTGGTGCGATGGCGAGTAAAGTAGTATCCACCCGAAACCCCAGCGCCAAAACTCGTTTCCTCTTGGTAAAACATTATGGGAACTGCAATCCACGAGTTTTTACCGGGATGCTGATGAGGAACGCCTAAGGAATCGGGATTAACACCAATGCCCAGAAACGGAGAAAGCAGAATAAATAAAAGCAAGAATACGTAAGAAAAAAGCATCGAAAAAGTTTGAGGCGTAAAAATAGGGAAAAAGAAAATAAAAGAAGGTCGCAGCGAAATATTGAGAATATTTGAAGAGGGAAGGGTGCATGTTTTTTACCACATAGACACATAGGGCACAAAAGAAAATCTTCTGTGCCCTATGTGTCTATGTGGTTGTTTTGTTAAAATTTTTAATAAATGCTCCCTCCAAAACAAGTGCTCCCTTCGATTTATACAAATCTTTAAGGTTACTACCTTTATATCGTGTGTTTTTCCTATTTTTGCTACAATAAAAAATAAACCATTGGAACTAAGCGGGATAATAGCAAAACTACTCGAGACTAACAACTTCGTAAGCCTACCGGGTATTGGAAGTTTTGTTCAAACTTATCAATCGGCTAAACTTTCCGACGACGGTAAAACCTTTCTGCCCCCAGGGCAGCACGTTTTGTTCGATACCAATAGAACCTTTAACGACGAAGCCATTGAGCGTTTCCTTTCGGAGCATGAGGCCAAAAGCCCTTTCGAAGCCAAGGAGTTAACAGAGGCTTTTGTTAGAGACACTAAGGCAAAACTCGATAGTAATGGTGAATATTTTTTCTCAGGTATTGGGTCTCTCAAAATGGTTGGTGGTGCAATAAGTTTTACTCAATGTTCTGAAGATGAACTAATATCGTCGACATTTGGCCTTAAGCCAATTGCTATTTCCCCAAAACTAACCGATAAGGTTGCTCAACAAAAGGAGACAAAAAAATCGGTGCCAACAAGTCCTTCAGCACCAAAAAAGAGGGGCATACTGATTCCTGTTGCCATCGGCGCTTTTGTTGTAATTTCATGCGCACTACTATATCTACTTGTGCCATCTGTAAGGTTTTGGGAGAAAAAATCTACCTCTTTAGCAATAAAAGCCCCTGATAAAAAGCAGAATGTAGTTACTATTGAACCAAACAACTTGGAACAACCCGCCGATTCGACCTCGTTAAAAGAAGCAATTGTTACCGATAAAAAACAGGCTCTTTACTACCAAGAAGCAATACAGCCCGAAGCAAATATGTATTACATAATTTCGGGCAGCTTTAGTAGCCACGAAAACGCTCAAAAGTATTTTAACTCTTTAGTTGAAAAGGGGTTTAAACCCGAAATTCTGGAGGCTAATGGAATTTTTAGGGTTGCAAAAAGTCGCTACTCCGACAGAAATAGGGCTTTAAAAGAGCTTGAACGCATGCGAAACGAAAAACCCAACGAATCGGTTTGGCTGTTGGGGTTATAACTCAGAAAAAAGCTGTCTCAAAAGGAAAATTAACCACAAAGACCGCAAAGAAAAAACAAAGAACCACAAAGGCAATTCACACACATACAACACTTTGTGAGCTTTGTGTAAAGACTTCGTGTACTTTGTGGTTTTATATCTGTAACTAATGATACAGCCCCTTTCTTTACAATCTACCATGAACTTTTCCTAATTCCCAAGTTGATACTTTAACGTAATCTCCATTACATTATTAAACTGACCAGTGTCAAGTCGGTACGAAATGTTTCCACTATGCGGTCGTATTGGAAGCACTGAATACGAAAAGTTAAGGCACACCGAAAGTTTACTCGTTAGTAGGTAGTCAATTCCAATTCGTCCGCTTACTTCGTAGTTTCGAAATTGCGCTATGTCCTCTTCGGGAAATGGACCATAAACATCCTCTTCTGTAGCTTTCCACAGGTAAGCAACTCCAATTCCCCCCGAAAAGTTAATCTTATCGTTCAAATTGTAAATTACAGTAATGGGCAATTCGGTATAATGAAGTCGCATTCTATAGTAGCCAACGGTAATGCCATCGAGTTGATTTTTAGCGTAGCTTCCCTTTTGAATGTAGCGAACCTCGAGGCTTCCCGAAATA
Source organism: Bacteroidales bacterium UBA2287 (assembly GCA_002345675.1). Lineage (GTDB taxonomy): Bacteria > Bacteroidota > Bacteroidia > Bacteroidales > Tenuifilaceae > UBA2287. The sequence continues at coordinate 23,259 of DDWL01000004.1, forward strand.
TTTCGGCTAAACTTTCGGCTTGTCCAAACGCCAACAATTGGTCCTGCTTTATCGAAGCCCCCATGCCCATCGCCATCGACCTGAGTTGCTGCTAACCCAACCGATATGCCTCCATTAAACCCTTGAGAAAACAAGTTGTTTTGGGTAAGGGCAAAAAGCAACAACGCTAAAATAAAACTTCGAATTGGCATGGCTTTGTATGTGTTTAATATAAATAAACAGAATGAATTAGGCTTTTAGTTAAAACTTAAAGATGCCAGAGGCATCAAATGTTTATAGAAAATAATTGCTATTAGAATTTGAACGACCCCAGCTGGGTCGAATGCCTTAATCACAAAAATTTCTATACCCTTTCAGACCCAAAATTACCCTTTAGCGCAATTATACCATCCCTCTAATTATCTTCAACATCTCTGGAACTCCAATTGATGCAGGTTTTCTTATAACCGTTACATTACTAAATGCCGAAACATTTACTTCGTTGGGGTCGACCAGAAATATTTTTGCGTTTCGGGGTGCGTAGTCAATTAACCCTGCCGCTGGGTAAACGTTTAGCGATGTTCCAACAACAGCAAGGAAATCGGCAGTTTTAACAATTTCAATTGCTTCGGAAATTGCAGGAACTTCTTCGCCAAACCAGACAATGTGAGGCCGTAACTGGAAACCCTTGGGGCATTTATCGCTCAACTTTAGCTCCCAACCCTTAACATCAACAATATATGAACTGTCGCCTGTACTCCTGGCTTTTTTTAGCTCTCCATGAAGATGGAGAATTTTTGAGCTACCAGCTCGTTCGTGAAGGTCGTCGACATTTTGGGTTACAATGCTTACATCTAAATACTCCTCTGCCTCGGCTAATGCAACGTGCCCATTATTAGGCATTACATCGAGTAGCTGTTTGCGACGGTCGTTGTAAAATCGGGTTACAAGTTCAGGATTTCGTTTCCACGCCTCGGGACTTGCTACTTCCATAACATCGTACTCTTCCCATAGTCCTCCCATGTCGCGAAAGGTTCTAATTCCGCTTTCGGCGCTAATTCCTGCTCCAGTTAGTACAACAAGGTGTTTCATTTAAGCTTAAGGTTATGTTAAAAACTACAAGGGACTGCCCAAAAAGTCAAATTAATTAACCGCAAAGCACACAAAGCACAGTGTACATGAATATTAACTTTGCGAAACTTTACTCCTGATAATTATCTATAGCCGTCTGGTTAATGTTAAAAAAGCAATATTATCAATTGTTTTAACCTGCCCCAGCGGGGCTTTCTGTTTATAGTAAATTAAAGCTCCAGAGGAGCGTTCTGTGAATAGGTGTTGACATATGAACAGGGCGCTCCTCTGGAGCTCTTGGTTAATAATAGTTTTTGTTACTATAAACAGTTAGCTACTCTGTAGCTAAAATACGTACTACTTTTTTTATCACCAATTGTTGTTGATTGTCAGATAAATGCCTCCTTAACCTGACGGCTATGGATAATTATCGGGCATCTGAGGTTAATAATTCTTAAAAAAAATTACTTCACCTCCGAGCCGTTCGAAACAGTATCCTTGGGCTGAACAAGTACCAGTTTACCGTTGGCGTCCTGTGCCATAAGTATCATACCCTTCGACTCAATACCCTTTATCTTTCGGGGTTCGAGGTTTGCCAGCATAACAACTTGTTTTCCAACCATTTCTTCGGGCGTATAGTACTCGGCAATTCCCGATACAATGGTACGCTTGTCAATTCCTGTATCGATATCGAGTTTGAGCAACTTTTGAGTTTTTGGCACTCGCTCGGCTGCTAAAACAGTAGCCGTACGAATGTCCATTTTCGAGAAGTCTTCGTAGGTAACATTTTCTCGCTGCGGAGTTACTTTTCGCTCCTTGTTCTCGTTTGCCTCCTTTGTTGCCTTTAGCTTGGCAAGCTGAAACTCCATTGCTTCGTCCTCAACCTTATCGAATAGTAACTCGGGTTGACTAAGGCTATGGCCAGCTAGAATTAGCCCATTTCCTTTTGCTTGCTCCCATGTAAAAGCTTCAATATTTAGCATTTTACGAAGTTTAATTGCCGTAAATGGCAAAAATGGCTCGAGAACAATGGATAGGTTTGCGCAAATTTCGATGGCAATATTAAGAATGGTTGCAACACGTTCGGGATTTTCCTTGTAAACCTTCCATGGCTCGGTGTCGGCAAGGTACTTATTGCCCAAACGGGCAATATTCATTGCCTCCTTTAACGCTTCGCGAAAGCGGAACACTTCGAGGTTTGCCTCAACAGCAGACTGAAACTTTGGCAATTCGGCAAGTGTTTCTTTGTCGAAATCGGTTAGTTCGCCAAGTGCTGGAACCTTTCCGTCGAAATACTTTTGGGTTAAAACCAATGCGCGATTTACAAAGTTACCCAAAATGGCTACCAGTTCGCTATTGTTGCGGGTTTGAAAGTCCTTCCATGTAAAATCGTTGTCCTTAGTTTCGGGCATATTTGCTGTAAGTACGTAACGAAGCACGTCCTGTTTATCCTTAAATTCTTCCAAGTATTCGTGCAACCAAACTGCCCAATTTCGAGATGTTGAAATTTTGTCGCCTTCAAGATTTAAAAACTCATTGGCAGGAACGTTCTCGGGTAAAATGTAGGTTCCTTCGGCTTTAAGCATGGCAGGAAAAACTATACAATGAAAAACAATGTTATCCTTACCTATAAAGTGAATAAGGCGAGTTTCCTTGTCTTTCCAGTACTTTTCCCAATCGGGTGTTAGCTCTTTTGTTGCCGAAATGTATCCAATGGGTGCATCGAACCAAACGTATAGCACTTTGCCTTCGGCTCCTTCAACAGGAACAGGCACACCCCAGTCGAGATCGCGGCTAACTGCTCGAGGCTGTAATCCTTGGTCGAGCCAACTTTTACACTGACCATAGACATTATTTTTCCAATCCTTATGATCCTCAAGTATCCACTTCTCAAGAAAACCTTGGTAATCATCTAAGGGTAAAAACCAATGTTTAGTCTCTTTAAGTACTGGCTTTGATCCGCTTAGGGTTGAACTTGGATTTATTAAATCTGTTGCATTTAGGCTGGTACCGCACTTTTCGCACTGGTCGCCATAGGCGCGCTCGTTGCTACAGTGAGGGCAGGTTCCTGTTATGTACCTGTCGGCTAAAAAGCAATTTATTTCGGGGTCGTAGTACTGCTCGGTGGTTTTTTCAATAAACTTTCCTGCGTCGTATAACTTTCGAAAAAACTCCGACGAGGTTTGATGGTGGACCTTCGAACTGGTTCGCGAGTAAATATCGAACGAAATTCCAAAGTTCTTAAACGACTCCTTAATAATTCCATGGTACTTGTCGACAATTGCCTGAGGCGAAACGCCTTCCTGTCGGGCCTTAATGGTAATGGGAACACCATGCTCGTCGGAACCACAAATCGAAATTACATCTACTCCCCTAAGGCGAAGGTAGCGAGTGTATATGTCGGATGGAATATAAACGCCTGCTAAATGCCCAATATGTACTGGGCCATTGGCATACGGAAGCGCCGAAGTTATTAAGTAACGTTTAAAGTTGTTCATGTACAGTAATTTATGGTTGCTCAAAAAAATATATCCTTTTAAAAACAAAAGGAGTAAAATACATTAACTTAGCGAGTAGGTTAAAACGCCTACAAAGATATTAACATTTTGGATAGTAACTATGGAACTTATTGTCCCCCCTTTCCTAAAACCTGGCGACACAATTGGAATTGTTGCACCTGCCCGAAAGGTTAGTGAGGACGAAATTGCACCTGCTATTCAAATAGTTAAGGGCTGGGGGCTCAACGTTGTACTTGGGAAAAACTTGTTTGGAAATTTTAATCAATTCTCGGGAACTGATTTTGAGCGAGCCGCCGACCTTCAGGAAATGTTCGAAAACCCCGATGTTAAAGCAATTCTTTGTGCCCGTGGAGGGTACGGATCGGTTAGGCTTCTCGATAAAATTAACCTTCGCGATTTGCAGCGAAATCCAAAATGGCTGGTGGGCTACAGCGACGTTACTGTTCTACATGGAATTTTAAACAACTGGTATTTGGTTGAAACACTTCATGCAACCATGCCAATTAATTTTCCTAAGGACGGGAAAGACGACAGTTCAACAACTTTATTAAAGCAAACACTTTTTGGGAAAAGTCCAATCTACAAAATTGAACCAGATATACACAGCCGAACTGGCTCGGGCGAAGGGTTTGTAACAGGCGGCAACCTTTCAATTCTGTATAGCCTTTCGGGAACCGATGCCGATATTGCAGCCGACGAAAAAATACTTTTTATTGAAGATTTAGACGAATACCTGTACCATATCGACCGCATGATTATGAACCTAAAGCATAGCGGAAAGCTAAAGAATTTAGCAGGCTTAGTGGTGGGCAGCATGAGCGACATGCACGACAATACTGTTCCCTTTGGAAAAACAGCCTACGAAATTATTCGCGAAGCTGTTAATGAGTACGATTATCCTGTTTGTTTTGGCTTTCCAGCGGGACACAGTGGCGAAAACGTTCCACTAATTATGGGAAGAAAGGCTAAACTTGAGGTTACGATGAAGGGTGCAACGTTACAGTTTTTGGCTCCAAACTGCAAACTTTAATTCTGCCTAAAAATTTGTCGGTAATGTGCAGGAACAGTAAATAAGCTTCTGTTTACTTTTGCTTCGAGTATTTCAACTACTTGTACTTTAAGCTTTTCCTTTCTTAACATGGTTCGCTCAACAGTAAGCATTGGCATAAAACCTTCGCTTATGGGAATAGCGCCAAAAATGTTAAAACTTAAATCGGTTCGAGCTAAAAGACGCATAAGTTTAGGAAAAAAATCGATGTTATTCGATGCAACCCAGTAGGTTATCTCGGTGTTTCGTTGCCTGTCCTTAACTCGCCACTGGTAGCACCTTATACCATTTATTTCCATATAATTTTCGGTACGAACATACTCAATCTTACTGTCGGTGGCAGTTTGCTCTTTCCTTGCGGGTAAGTACGCGTAGGTTTTCGATGCGTGATGAAACGCAACGATGGTTTCGGCATTTAAATCGACTAAAAAACTTCCAATTTTCTGACCCTTCGAATCGGTTTCCTCAAAGCGAACCATGCTGTTCTGAACGTGTATCGAAATTTTTGTGGTGTCGAAAATAGTTTCGCGCACCAAATTTATACTTCCCTCAAAATGTAGTACATTTGGGAGAGTACGAATTGGCAGAAGTAGCAGTAAAACAAGTAACAATTGGTATAAATGCTTCATTTTCACCTTTCGTCTTGGTTATAAGAATCAAGTGCTTATATCGGTTTTTCGGTTTTTTGTTTCAATAAAGTATGAAAGAAACGAGTGATATGAATCACCCAAGTAAGTTGGGTAAAGAGGGAGAGGAGAGAGCCATTGCGTTTGCGAAGGCCAACGGGTACCGAATTCTACATACTAATTGGCGTTTTGGAAAAAAAGAGCTCGATATTGTTGCCACTAAGGATAATATGCTTGTTGTTTTTGAGGTTAAAACCCGCTGGGGCGATTACTGGGAAGAGCCAAAAGAAGCAGTAAATAGGCGAAAGCAAAAAATAATGGTTGAAGCAGCCGATGCTTACGTTGACAAGTTTAATATTGACCTTGAGGTTCAATTCGATATAATTAGCATTGTTTACAACGGGAAAACCTTCGAAATTGAGCATATTCCCGATGCCTTTTATCCCACATTATAAGTTGAAATATGAATATTGAATCCCTTCGCGAGTTCTGCCTGTCGCTTCCCGACACAACCGAAAGCTTCCCTTTCGACGATGTAACCCTTGTGCTTAAAGTTGGTGGAAGAATGTATGCCCTTATTAGCCTGGATGGCGATCTTTCTATTAACCTAAAATGCGACCCCGAAATGGCAATCGATTTGCGCGAGCGTTACGCAGCCGTTTTGCCAGGCTACCATATGAATAAAACCCATTGGAATACCGTTAAAATTGATGGCTCAATTCCCGACTCAACAATTCACGATTGGATTTTGCATTCATACGAGCTTGTTTTCAGTACATTACCAAGAAAAATTCGGAACTATATTCCTCGAAAAAAGTAAAAATAAAACGGCTAATTAAAAGACAGTTTATTTTTGTTTGCTTTTTAGCCACGGGCTTACCCCAATAACTATCCATAGCCGTCAGGCTAATGAGAGAAGTTTGCTGAACTCAACACAAAATGCCTATTTACAGAAGCATAGATGAAGCCTGAGGTTTAACAAATATCAAAGCGAAATAGTTTAGGAATTCCAAGAAGTTAACCATGAGCGACGTGCGGTGGGATGGCAATCCCGATAACGGCTGGGGGTGTGTTGCGAA
>DDWL01000004.1:29620-30987 GCA_002345675.1 Bacteroidales bacterium UBA2287
CAACCAGATTTGCAATACACCCTTTTAGCAAACGTAATTAGGGTTACTCTTCGGTTCGTTATTTATGATAGGTTAGGTTTTGTAATTGTTCCAATTCCTTTTAATCATTTTTTCATAGCGTTGTTAAAATAATGGAGTAACACTATAACAAAACGGCAGATTCATTTCGGTAATGAATCTGCCGTTTATTAATGGATATTACTCCTTCACCAGCGTTTCGGTGAACTCTTGGCCGTTTACAGTAACCTTAACAAGGTAAATAGCAGGTATTAGCCTGTCGATACTAACGCTTACGCTTCCTGTGCTATTTCCCCTTTTAAAAGGTTCACCCTTGCTGTTGAGCAACACGTACGAGAACGATGAGCTAGCATACCTTTCGGCTAAGCTTATGGTTACGCTCGATTTTGCAGGATTTGGAGAAATGTAAAACGCCTTTCCACCTATGTTTTCTGCAAATGGAACTACTTCGTCGGGCGCACCAATACTAAAAGTTGTAGTGGCAATTACCTTGCTATCCTGAGTTAGGCTAACAGTATAAACACTAGCAGCCCAACCCTCGGTTATAACGATTTCTTCAAAGGCTTTTACCCTTGGGCTGTACGACCAGCTCTTAGCTCCGTTGCTATCGGTTATCGCTAGTTGAACCTCGGCGGGTTTTACCCTGAAAAGGTTATACTTAACCACCACGTAATCGGTTGCCTTCACAGGCGTAACGCTTACTGTTGGGCTAACGGGCGCAGCGCTTGAGCGGGGAACAACATTTGGGTCGTACTCGATAAATGGTGCATGTATAGGTGTGGAACTTGCAGCCAGCAGCGCATTTTTTGCCAACAGGCTAACCATAGCGTTTGGCGATTCGGCAAAGCCACCCATTAGCTCCGTAAACGTAGTATCGCTTGGGTCTGTTTGGCTTACCATAGCCAAAAACTCGCTAAACCCTTCCAGCTCGGCTGCTTCGGTTGAGTTGCCAACCTGTTCCATACCCATGGCAAGGGTCTCCATGCACTCGGCGTGTTCGCCCTTTTCGAACTGAAGCAGTGCATTTAGGGCGATGGTAGTGGCTGTTGGCATTAAATTTATAGCCATGCTGAGCGTATCGGTTGCCTTGATAAGGGTGTCGTTAAGCATGCGCCCCGCCATGCTGGCGAGCATAAGGTCACGAGCACCAACCAGCCCTTCGAGGTTGCCCTTGGCCATGTCGATTTCTGAAAGGTCGTTGCCGCTCTCGTTAATGGCCTGTATAAAGTAATCGGGAAGTGGACTTGGTCGCAAATCCATAGCCTCGGTAACCGCTGGCGACTTAGGAGCCTGTGGGTTCGATGTTAGCACCCTTGTTAAAAACGCATCGGGCAGCACCTCGTAACGGT
>DDWL01000065.1 GCA_002345675.1 Bacteroidales bacterium UBA2287
GGGAACTCGCCCTGAAGGTGCTTTTGGACGTACTGCGTGTAAAAGTACTTGAGATGGCGGTATCCACCAAGGTGGAACTCTATCATAATCGTAATTACCTCTGCATCTGACAGCTTACAAGGTTTATTTCTTCGCTTTTTGGCAGTGTCGTTTGTTAGCTGAACCCCGGTTAGGCTCTTGTTAAATTCCTTGCAGAATTCGTCTGCGAAGTAGAAAATTTCCACTAAATTTGGCCTAGTCTTCATAAGGATTGTGATTAAAGTAATTAACTGATATTTAATGCTTTAATGTACTCACAATCCTTATTTTATCCAAATTATTTATTGGTTTTCTTATATCGAACTCAGGTTAATTCCAACAATTACTGTGTAGTCTATGTCGCCATTATCAATATTGTCGTCCTGCCCAGTAACCACAACTGTTATGGGAGTGCTCCAGTTTACACTGGTGAAATTAAAATTATTTTACCTGAATTAGTTTTTGAATGAAAATGAAATAGAAGGTTTGTTTAATTATACAAAAGAAATTTTTAACTTGAGTTTAAGTCGAAGAAAAGCCTCGCTAAGTGTAGCGGTTTAACTTTTATGCACTTTAACCCCCAAACACGTTGGCCCAAGTTTGTGGGCAATTTTCGAAATAGGTTTTTAAGCATAATACATTAATAATGCTTTGTTTAAATATGAGCTACTTTTGCCTCATTATAATATTTTGTTATGGAATGGTTAAAGGAGTTGCTTTGGAACGAATCGGTTGCTCACACTATACTGATATATAGTTTTGTAATAGCTTTAGGCGTAACCCTTGGAAAAATTAAGATTTACCGAATCTCGTTGGGAGTTACGTTTATTCTATTTGCAGGAATTGCTGTTGGTCATTTTGGGTTTACAGTAAACCACGAGGTTTTAGATTTTATAAGAGAATTTGGGTTAATACTATTTGTGTTTACAATTGGCTTGCAGGTTGGTCCAGGTTTTTTCTCGTCGTTTAAAAAGGGAGGAATAACCTTAAATATGCTCGCTATGTCGGTAGTGCTTCTTGGAGCATTAACAGCAATAACGCTACATTTTGTTACTGGGCTATCGATGCCAACGCTGGTTGGAATCCTCTCGGGAGCTGTTACTAATACACCTGGGCTGGGAGCGGCACAACAAGCACTAAAAATGGTTGCCGAAAATAAGCCCGAATTGGGTGCCGTAAATATTGGTTTGGGCTATGCCGTTGCATATCCCTTTGGAGTTGTAGGGATTATAATTACGTTTTTTCTTATTCGAAAAATCACAAAAATTAGCATCCAAAAGGAACTCGAGCAGTATAATCTTCAACAAAACCCAAACGAAACCAATCCTGAAAGGGTTAGCATTGAGATAACTTGCAACGAAGTTATTGGGAAAAGTATTATTGCCTTAAAGCAGTATCTTATAAACGATGCTGTTATATCGAGAATAATGCATAATGGCGAAATGTTTATTCCGAGCCCTCAAACGGTGCTTTTCGAAGGCGATACTATACTTTTAGTTGCTCACAAAAAGGACTTACAAAAGCTTACGCAGCAATTTGGTAAATTAAGCAGTGTTGATTTAACGAAGCAGCCAAGCAAGTTAATGTCGAAACAGGTTATTGTAACCAATAAAGACGTGATAGGGAAAGATTTGGGAAAATTAAATTTACGAACACGTTACGGAATTGGCATTACTAGGGTTTACCGTTCCGATATAGAATTTGTAGCGTCCTATTCGCTTAAATTACAAATGGGCGATAAGCTTACAATTGTTGGGGAAGAGCAATCGATCGAAAATGTTGCACAAATACTTGGCAACTCGCTAAAACGACTACACGAGCCCAACATAATTCCAATATTTATTGGAATTTTAATTGGTGTGCTTTTTGGAAGCATCCCCTTTATAATACCTGGCATACCCACTCCCATAAAATTAGGCATGGCTGGTGGGCCATTAATTGTAGCTATTTTACTAAGTAAATACGGCTACAAATTCTCATTAATATCGTACACAACACCAAGCGCAAATCATTTGCTACGAGAAATTGGGATATCGCTGTTTTTAGCCAGTGTAGGCATTAAAGCTGGCGCACAATTCATTCCAACGTTACTTAATGGCGATGGTTTTATTTGGATGGGCTATGGCGCTATTATTACACTAATTCCTCTTTTAATTATAGGATTGGTAGCAAGATTAATTCTGAAGCGGAACTTCTTCGAAATATGCGGTTTACTATCGGGTAGCATGACCGACCCCCCTGCGCTTGCGTTTGCAAACTCCATTGCTCCTACCGATGCTCCTTCAGTTGCTTATGCAACTGTTTATCCTTTGGTAATGTTTTTACGTATTATAGTTGCACAAATTCTCATTCTCGCCTTTTGCTAACTTGTTGCACAGCTATTAGTTTTAAGCAACCCCACTCGGCTGAGCCCCGATTGCTATTCATAGTCGTCAGGTTAAGTTCATTTTATTCCTTTTTCCTTTCTCCTTGATGAGAAAGGAAACAAAGAATCAAGGCAAAACGACGCTACCACCCGCCCTGCCGAATCGTAAGCCCCATGGCAACGTAAGCGATATGAAACGCTGCAAGGGGAGACCCTTCCTTTACATTCATGGTTTTGGGAAAGTCCATCAACTTGAGCGTTATTTGTCCATGCGTTCCATCTCGAACGCAAGCGCCCTTGCACATGGGGCTAACGATTTGGCATTCCCCCTTTTGCTGCCGCTCTCCCGATAGCAATCGGGATTGCCGTCCCACCGCACGTCGCTCATGGCAAACTCTTTGCGATTTATAGGCTATTTCGCTTTGATTTTTGTGGAGTCCCTTACTTTCTCTATGCGCCAACATATAGGAGTTTTGTACTGAAGTTTAGCAACATTCTATCCTTAACCTGACGGCTATGGATATTTATCCGTAGCCGTTTGGAGAAAAAGTACAATAGCTGAAAAGTAGTGGCATATTTTGGAACATTCCTTATCCATTAACGTATCAGTAGATGAACACATGTTTAATAGTGTTGCGAATGTATAAAATGGAGTTTCCACAAACCATTTTAACAGAAAAGGGCGTTAACCACGCCCTTATTCTTTTATGCCTAACGTAAACTGTAGCCTCCTTTCCCCTTTTAATTAACAAATCTTCGACCCCCAAAAACAACATTTCTGCAATGTTTTAAATTTTATTTTGTATTTTTATTGAATACTAATAATTTAAAGGAGAGCAGTTATGAAGCAAGCAATCGATCTTCCAAAGTCATCGTCGAGCATTTTGTATGAACAACTAGGGTATATTGATTCGTTCGATGCTGTTGTTGATAAACTATATGCATTTCTAATATATAAAGAAACTAGTACCGACAACAAGAAGTGGGTTGTGCGTATTAAGAGTTCTGTAACAGCAGGCGCTGTTTTCGATCCCGAAAACAAGAGTCTTCAGAGCGCAATTCAAAAGGCTCATGCACATAAGCAGGCTTATGTGGTTTGGGGTTTTAACTTAGTTCCAAAGGGCGATGACCCGCGCCTTGTTGAGAATCGCATTTTTTACGACGAGAATGGTGAGTTCAGCAAGTTTGAGGTTCACTTAGTAACTCGCGATAACGAAGGCAAAGCCCTGCCCGAGAAAGTAGTAACAATAAATTGGCATGGAGCAGCAATTAGCGAAGCAGAGCCCAATAACGATTTTATGGCTTTTTTTGCTAAGTATAATAAGGCTTGCCGCGAAAAGGATAGCGTATTTATAAAATCGATTCTCCCTGCAAATATCCCTGCCGATGAGTTTGAATTTGTAGTAAACATGTCGTACGAGTCAACTGTTGCAATCGAAGCATCGGGAGTAAAGCCATCATTTAAGCAAGCCGGAAACATGATGGAGGCTATTTATACCGGCGACTTAGGTGATGGGATAACAGAATTTATCATCGATTTTTATTACCACAATAACCAGTGGCTAAAATATAATCCCGAAGCCTAAATTTCAGCAATTTTATACTCTAAAAAAATTTGAGAATGTTTAACAGGGTTGCAATTTAGCTTGTTTGCGCTTAACCCAACCTTGCAAATTTTCTCCTCAGGCTGCCGTACGAAACACCGTAGGGAGTTCGGCGTAGCCAACCGAGCGATAGCGGCGAAAAGCATTACATGGAACATTAAAACTGAAACTATGGAATGGTTTTCCCTAATCGTATTCTTCCTACTGCGCTTTTTCCAAATTGAAAACCTTTGCGTACTGGCTATTCCAAAGCGCATGGCTTTAACCAAAAACTATCTGAACCGAAAGATTTGCTTCTTTCGAAATTAGCAACGGATTAGGCCTTATTTCTTCCAAAAAAAATCGGAGCGACTGCGGTACGAAAACCTTGATTTGCGCAGCCTTCCACCTTCACTTTTCAAAAATCCTTACTGTAAGTTTTAATTTAACTGCGATTTTTGTGCTGGGCATGTCGTTTTATATCAGTCACATGGAATTTTATAGCAATGTTTTTTCAAATTTTTTATTGAAATATTTGCATTATGTATAATAAACTTATATATTTGTATCTTATATATAAGTAACTATGATATCGAACGACCTACTAAAAGGTACCCTGCGTACTATTGTTTTAAAGCTGCTAAAAGAGAATAGCAGGCTTTATGGTTACGAAATTACCCAAAAGGTTGAAGAACTTTCGGGGGGGGAAATTAAGCTCACCTTTGGTGCACTTTACCCCGTTCTTCATAAGCTCGAGGCCGAAGGGTATGTAGTAACCGAAAAGGAACATAATGGGAAACGAGTTAGGATTTACTACTCGCTTACCCCCGAAGGGGTTAGCTGGGCACAGTCTCTGGTCGACGAGTTTGAGGACTTTGTACTTACCATGAGGTTAATTCTTCAGCCACTTCCAGCCCAATGAGAATTCTTAACGACTTAGAGTTTGATTTTATTCTAGACGATCTTGAGCAGCTAGGAGTAACCCGAGAGCATATTCGATTGGAGCTGGCCGACCATATTGGATGCATTTTGGAGCAGTTGCTTACTCATGAATCGGATTTTAGAATGGAATACAGCAAGGTGCTTGAAAGTATCGATTCGAGTCGCCTTCCTGCAGTTCAACGAAAAATTCTTTTATCAGAAAACTTAAAATTTCAAGCGATGAAAAAAACAACCTATGTTTTAGGCGCCATTAGTGCCATAATGCTGGTTTCGGGCGCAATTTTAAAAACAAACCATATTGCGGGAGCCTCTATTATTCTTACAATTGGCACTTTTATTATTGTTATGGGATTTCTCCCAACACTTTTCTATACTAGCTACAAAGAGGAACCCAGTAAATTGAGTTTTGCTTTTGCTGCTATTGGGTTTATTGTTGCAGCTTCGCTGCTAACAGGTGTGCTTTTTAAAGCAATGCACTGGCCTGGGGCTAACGTACTTCTACTCTTTGGACAAATAATTCTTGTCACCGGGTTTTTTCCAGCGTATGTTGTTGCAATTTTTCGAAATGTACCCAGTAAGCAAAAAATTCCAATGTTCATAATGCTTGTTCTTATTTCTGCTTCGGCACTTTTTATGATATCCACAATTAGTTACGGGAAGGAATTTAAAGAGCAGCATATTGGGAGGTACGAAAAAGCAAATAGCGCGACAAATTATTTTAGCAACGAGGCAAACGCCTTAACCGACAGCTTCAACAGCTCCATTATTAATGAAATAAAAAACAGGTCAAATAAATTGGATTCGATTCTCGAAAACACAAAGCAGGAACTCCTAAAAGAGTCGGAGATTGACGTTATTAGCGTCAATTCAAAACATCTCGACAGTAAAAGTGCTTGCTATAAGGTAATGATAAAAAAGGAGAAAGGAGCATTAATTGCCAATTCAACCAATGCCTATAGTGAATTTCTGCTCCAAAGCGTTAAAAATGCAAAGACGAAGCATGTTGTTGAAACATACCTCGGTAACATTCCCTGGTACGACAACACTACACTTCTTATAACGTTGGTTGATATTGCTGAAATTCAACGAAATGTTCGTATGGCAGAATACGAGGCAATTAGCGAGTTGGTTACTGCTAAGAAGTAGAATGGAATATATTTAAATTGTAATAAAAATGTTAGGTGAAAAGGCTTAAAATCAACAGCTAACATGAAAAGCAAAAAGGTTTCCGAAACTAACTTCGGAAACCTTTTTAATAAATACTTTAGTTTCGTTCGACTTTCGAGCTGTAATAAACAGTTACTTTTTTTGCAAGTTTATCAACTTAAGGTAAATAAGCAGCTTTTTCAGTTGGTGGATAATTCGTTTCAGCAAATTAGTAGCCATATGCCTAAAGCTTTGCTTACTCTCAATAAACTCGGCTAATGCACTGGCGAATTCGGGCGCTCGTAGGTATCCAAACGACTTGTGCGGATTCCGTTCGCCGTTGTTAATGTAGTTGTTAAAAACCAAAAAGTCGATGGGCTTAACCCCAAATTCGTTCTCGCTAAAATCGTCGTTTAGCCTGTAGTTAAAGGCAACAGGGTCTTCGGCATCGGAAAAGTTTACCCAATTTTTAACCACCGAAGGTGGCGTTTTCATTGTTACGCTACTAAAACCATGCTTTCGCTGCAATTCGGCAATTTGGCTTTTTACATTGGGCATTCCAAGGGGTGAGCCAATTGTTGCAAGCGTTTTTATTTTCGCATTTGGTATTTCGAACGAGAGTAAATCGAAGGCAATTATTGAACCCATGGAGTGGCACACCAAAAAAATATCGTAGCCTTCGTACTTTTTAATGGTTTCAGTAACGCGTTTAGCAATTATGCTTCGCACGTCGTTATCAATTTTTTCGTTACCATGGTTTGCCGACTTAAAGTAAGCCCCCAGTTCGTGAAAGTACTTGTCGACAATTACATCGGTAATATAGGTGTATTTAAGCGAAAAGTCGGGGTTCAGAAACAGGTCATTTATTTTCTCTCCAATAAAATCCATAACCTTAAGTCTGGTGCTGCTTACTTTCGAAACAAGCGACTTGGGTGAAACCCTGTATGGTTCATCAAGGTAGCGTGGGTCATTATTGTCGCCAATATTTTCGTCCAAAGGATTTTCGTAGAACAAATCGGCCCAGTAAGCCATTTCGAATTTTGGAATACTTTGCTGCTTCCCAATGGCTTTCAACCCTTCCTTCATCGAAAGAGACCACCATTTCTCAAGAACATCCTTTGCGGGCTTGTTGCTAAGTCCGTGAATGCCAATAATAACCTTTGCCATTGGGGTGCAATTTTAAAGTGAAAACATAAAAGAATTTGATGTTAAAATTAAAAACAAGATTTAACCTTCAACCTAAATGCCGAAATAAATTCTAATTATTTTTTTTGAATTTGGAGTTTAACTTATAATCTCCATGCGTTGGCCTTGGCAATCCCGATTGCTATCCATAGCCGTCAGGCTAAGGAGGTATTTGTCTGAAAATCAACATTAATTTGGCAATAAAAATGCAGAGCTTATTTTAGCTACGGAGTAGCTAAC
>DDWL01000024.1 GCA_002345675.1 Bacteroidales bacterium UBA2287
TAATGGCGAGGTAGCTCAGCTGGTTAGAGCGCATGATTCATAATCATGAGGTCGGCGGTTCAATCCCGCCTCTCGCTACTTGAAAATGAATCACTTACAGGCTTTTTGCAGTAAGTGGTTTTTTCTTTGTTACACACTCGTTACACAAAGTAGGTTTATAAGGATTTGTAATAGCTTCTGGTAATATGCTAATACTTAGAAGAAGTTTATGCACAGTGAATGTGCCGCTTACAAACTTTCATTTTATATTTAATAGCAAATCAACCCATAAACATATATCCTGAAGCGAACAACGTATTAAAAAAAAGACCAGCTATCCAATTGAGCATATTAAACCTTTTATTTCAGAAATACACTATCTAACCCATCACTAAAAAACACACACAACTTAATTATACCATAAGGGCATATAAAATTATTTTACTTAAAACTATTGTTTTTAGTTTTGTTGTTCACTATATTTGATTGTTCATTTAAAATGAACGGATGTAAATAATGAACATGACAATTTTATGAATGCTAATAACGATGTTGTAAACAAGGCAATTAGAGTTATTAACGATGCTCTTGGAAGTGATAATAAAATTACTACAAAAGGTGGTGTTAATAGTAAGAAAATTGTTATTAATGATTGTGCTTTTAGCCTATTAATTGAGGATGAAGTAACCTCTCAAAGGTTGGGTATGGTGCTAAAGCGGGTTAAGGATACCCAAGCTGAAAGCAATGAACCTATAATTGTAGTCTCTAAATATATTCCAGCCTTAGTAGCTTTTGAATTAAAGCAAAAAGGAGTGAATTACCTCGATGTCTCGGGAAACGCTTATGTAAAGCAAAAAAACCTGTTGGTATATATAAAGGGTGAAAAACTAGTAAAACTTCCAAAGGTAAATCAAACCAGAGCGTTTCAGGAAGCAGGACTAAAATTGATTTTTGTGCTTTTAAACGACCCCAAAGCTGTTAACAAAACTTATCGCGAAATAGCACTGTTGGCTAATATTTCATTGGCTTCGGTTGGATATGTAATGAAAGAATTGGAGGAGGCAAACGTTATTCTTTCAACCCACCAAAAAAGGGTACTAAAAAATACCTCGGCTTTGCTAAACAGATGGATTGTTGCCTATAATGATGTCTTAAGACCCCGACTGCTAAAGATGAGAATGCGTTTCTCAAAAAGTAGCAACAATAATTATTGGAATACCCTTCCAATCAATAAACTTCCTGGAGTAACGCTTTGGGGTGGAGAACCAGCTGCGGCAATTTTGACACAACAGCTAAAACCAGCAAAATATACGATTTATACAAAGGAGGAATGGCAAAACATTGCAAAGGAATTTAACCTTATCCCTGACGAGAATGGCGAAATTGAGGTTTTATCTATTTTTTGGGATGTTAATTTATTCGATAGGCATAAAAATACAGTTCCTTCACTACTTGTTTATACCGATTTAATTAACTCAGGGCTTGAGCGAAATATGGAAACTGCCAAAATAATTCTAGACAATGAACTTAAAAATATCAAGTGAAAGTTTTCCGAATCCCGCCCTTAAGCCCTTACTTAAGCAGCTAATACAGTATTTCGACTCTATCAATACACCATTCTATATAATAGGTGCAACTGCAAGAGACATAATAATGAGTGTTTATGGCGAAAAATCGGGGCGTGCAACCTACGATCTTGATATTGCCATTGCAATACCCGATTGGAGTTTATACGAAAAAATAGAGAGTGATATATTAGAAATTGACGGATTCACAAAGGACAATAAGAAAAAGCAACGATTCCTTTACACTGGAATTTTCCACCTCGATATTGTACCGTTTGGAAGCATAATGAATGAGAGCGATAGAATTTTTTGGCCTCCCGATAAATCTATAGCAATGTCTGTTTTGGGTTTTTCGGAGGTAGGAAACGCTACACAGGAAGTAGTTGTCGACAATCAATTTTCGATAAAGGTTGCTTCGCTTGCAGGTGTTTTTCTGCTTAAAATAGTTGCATGGAGCGATCGTCATATTTCGGGAAATAAGGATGCCGACGATATTGGCTTTATACTTACAAACTACTTTGGTATTAATGAGGAACGATTACATAAAGGGCACTTTGATGTATTTAATACCGACGATTTTTCGATTATTACAGCAGGAGCGACCCTTTTAGGGCGAGATTTGAGAGAAATACTCAAAGACAATCCAGCAACAATGGAAAAAGTAAGAAAAATAATTAGCGATGAATTAAACAGGCAAGAAGAAAGCAAGCTTGTTGGACAAATAATGGAAACTAATAGGCTTTTGAAGTATAATGATATAATAATTTCATTTTCAAATATAGTATTTGAGATGGGCATTAAGGAGTAATCAGTATAGTAAGAATCCAAAAATTTAATGAAACTCATAAGCCCGGCACAATTACAGTAAATTCATTTTCCAAACCAGCAATTCTGCTCAAGCCAACCTTGGACATACTGCAAAGTAAGCGTTTACTCCATTGAAACGCTTACTGTATACGATTTCTGTTGACCATACCAGTAATAAAAACATTTTTTTGGTTAAACCTTACCCTTTCCCATCAACCTTAACCCTCAAAATCTCGAAATTGAAGCTTTAAAACTAAATTTGTATCGAGTTAAAGGGTAATGAAGCGGATAATCAGGTTAAAATTGAAATTTATCCCCGAAAAGGACAAAAACTAGCGATTCTCGATTTGACCGAATGGCTTGTATAAAATTACATAGCATGAACTTAACCTACTGCTATTCTGTTGATTAAATTAAACCACCGCAAATCGGGGTGCTTTTTTGTTTTTTTCAAAGCCAAATAACCTTGGGTAAACTTAAAATTAAGCAGATGAAATGTTGGTTTCAAGTACGTTTCAAGGGCGAAAATGTGCGTTAAAGTGCGTTTAAAGTGGAATTTAGTGCAAAATTGTGCGAAATTGTTGGCTTTTTCTGCCTAAATCCAACTTGTTTAGCATCCATTACATTGGTTAACGGCTTTTCCATGCTGTATTTGAGATTAAAAAAGTAGGTAATTTGCCAAAATACGTAATGAATACAGTTTGCAACGGCATTTCAACTATCGTTAAAATAGATTTCAGGGAACAGGAAGGGAGTTTAGGGTTTTCTAGGATGGAAAAAAGGCTTTAGTTCTTGAAACGTTCCCTCAGCTTGCTGCAATTGCAAGCAGTTATCTTCAAAAACTAAAGCCTAAAATAAAACCCCTTGTGGGATTAAAGGCAAAAACCAACCGAAGTTGATTGTCCCAATCACAAGGGGTTTTACAATAAATACTCACAGTGACTCAGGGTTTAATTCACCGAAGTCTATGAGTAATATTAAAGAACTTTCTGCAAATATATTTCAATTTCATTGCGAAAGCAAACAGATTGATGTATTTTTGACTTGAAACAAAGTCGGTTTAGGACGTTGAGAGCGGGGCTAGTGCATCAGCTCGTTGTTTCATTTTAGTTTCGAACTAGGATTATGCTAATTATCGTTTTATAGCCCAAATGGGCTATTTTTTTTGGAATAAATGCTGGGTAACTTGTCTCGCAATGGGTGTTTAAAACTATTAAACTAACGTTTACAGTGGTCGCCTACGAGTCAACACTAAAGGTAAAAGGCTAGTGTTAAGTAAAATAGTTACAGAAAACAGGATTAGCATAAAGAGTAAATTAGTATATTTGGTAAAAAGTATGCTTTTCATAAAATGGCAACTTATGTAACCTACATTATGGTTTTGTTACAATTAAGTTATGACGTATGATAAAACAGACATAAGTAATTAGAATAATATAATGTC
>DDWL01000050.1:0-11350 GCA_002345675.1 Bacteroidales bacterium UBA2287
AAATTTCTTTCGACCACCCCTAATTGCAAATCCGTGCGAGCAACGAGGGGAAAGCACAAACCAAGGCAACGATGTTCACAATGGGAGTGTGATGAATATTAGGCTGGTTGTGCATAAACTTATTTCTATGTTGCGTTGCTGTTTTCAATGCTATCCTGTTTTGTTCAAATCCTGTTCAACCACTGCCTACCGACAGGTAGGCTTTCGGGGAACTTTAATTCGCTATTCTAAAATCTGATGTTCTACTGTTCTGATGTTTTATTTCAAATTACTGTTCAACCCCTTCGGGGCTGTGGTTGTTCTTTGTTCGTTTTACCGTGGGTTAGCTTCGACAACTTCAGCTACCGCCCACGGTTATTAAGATTTTTCCCCTTCTTGGAAAGGAAAAGAGAAACCCGTCAGACCGGGCCAAACGGTCGGACGGGTTTGCTCAGGTATATGAAATTACATAGCCTCCATAAATCAATTAACTATTAAAAACAATCTCTTTTGTTGTTGTTACAATGTTTTCGCCGGGTAGTACGTACTTAATATATCCATTATACTGCTTTTCTAAAATTATGGGTTGAAAATCTCCATATATTAAGTATAAGTATATATTTGCATTTGCACCATTGGGAACATACTGCGAGCAAGCTTTACTTTTAAGATCAGCACAGTCCTGATTCATAATAAATACGCAGTAGTTCTTTAACCCGGCATCGGAAGCAGGGTTGACTTTATATGTGCCAGTTGCCAAATTTGAAATGGATATGGAGTTGGTTAACTGGTAAATACTTCCTGCTTTAGTTGGAGGAACACCCAAAACTGCTACATCGCGGTAACTAATAGTTAACCCTGGTAGGCGAGGATAGTTGGCATAAACTAAAGGGTTAATATAAGTCTCGAACCAGTAATTATTAGCAAATTCCAACTCTATTTTAAGCATTGGATTCCCTGCTACACCTTCTATTTCGTAACTATCGAATCCTTCGGGTAGATAGGCAAACAGAATAAGGTTATGAACCCCAGTCATAACAATATCGCGAACGGTTGAACCATAATTTGTAGCATCAATTTTTGCTGCAAAAGTGCTGTAGGCGCTGGTTCGAAGATTTAACTGATGTAAAATGCGCTCCTGAAACACCATGCGTTCGCCCTCAATTTCCTTCTCGCTCTGCTCCAACTCGGTGGTTGCAACCACCACAACATCTTCTACATTACTATCAATTGCTGCTGTTTGCTCAGTCGAAAGTTTCGAAAGACGCATATTGTAAATAATATTGGGATTTAAATTCGAAGGAATTGGGAATGTTATTTTTCGTTCGGTAGCATTATAGGCATACTGCACTTCAATTGGTGCTCCCGCGCCTTGGAATAGTACAACACCTCGCCAGCCACTTTCTGGATTCAGCAAGTATTCGTAGTTGTGGGTTAACTTTATGTAGCCAGTTGGGTGCTCTTGCCAGTGGAAGTTAACCATTTGGGGTACAGGATACGAATACGAGATTGTGTTTGGTAAAATATTGTTAGGGCGTGCACCTGTTGTAAAAGTTAGGGTTTTCTGTTCGACCTGCGGCTGACCGCTAACAAGGTATGGAACCCATGCGCCATTGACTAATTGTTCGAAAATTACCTTTACATCGAGGCTAACGGTTGTATACTCGGGATAAATTTCGGTTGTTTCGAACGATGCAACGTTTTTGTCGGCATTCCAAGTTAGGTTACCTGGAAATTGTATGCCATTAACCAGCACCTTAAAGTATGAAAGTTTGGCTCGGTAGCTTCGCTGAACATTGTTTAGGTCGAGCAGTTGGAATGGATAATCGATACTTAGGTTAAAGGCTGCCTGAGGCGTAACGAATACGTTTACATCGGTTGAATTGGCCGAAGGCGAAAGATCGGAAATTACAGTCATGCTGCCCATGGCATTTACGCCAGCAGGAACGCAGTTGTTACCATAGGAGAATTCGAAATTACAGCTACCCTTTACAAGTCCGTTAAGAATATTATAGTTTCCAGAAATTTGACCATTTATAAAAACTGGATTTGGCAGCTGCGCCTGTAAAAGCGCAGCGGCAGCAATGTTAAGAATTGGGAAACGTTTGGGGGGTTGACTGAACAGAGCCACTTTTATTCCAATATTTCCATTTATAAAAGCGTAAGCTTGCCCCATGGCATACCAACCATTTACTCCAATTGGTGGCTGTGAGCCTTGGCAGTAAGCTGTTGTACCAAGGTTGCGGAGCATAATATCGAATCCCGCTCCAATAGCAAATTGACCAAAGAAAATTAGAAACTCCTGATCTCCTGTATCCATAGTAAAGTTACTTCCAAAGCCAAAACCTCCTCCGCTTGCCAAAAGGGCATTGTCGAAGTTTTGAGTACTCGCTTTCAGAATACTTGTTACATTGGCAGGAGGAGTTGGAAAAGGAGGAATTGTTGTGCCCGCTACCATGTAACTGGTTAAGCTAACTACGTTAAACAATTTTAGCCCAATACGCTGATCGGGAGTACCAACATAAATGTACCACTGCTGTGGGTTAAACAGAAAAACAACCGAACCAGCAAGGTTTTGCGACCCAGTACCTTTAAGCGTATTGGCTACATTAATGTAAATTGTATTGTTACCGTAAAGTTGCTGATTTGCAAAGTTGTACGATATGTCTAAATTCAATCTAAATGGTGCTGTTGTGGGATTGGTTCCAATGTCGGCAACCATAACCGCTTGTCCAAGAAACTGAATGTAGCTAACCCCTCCCCCACTATTGAACTGAATAAGAAACGAAACCATTCCGTTAAAGGCCTTGGGACTTCCCTGCGAGCCAATAATTACAGTTGCCTTTAAGCCCAAACCGTAGGTTTGATTGGGAACGTAATTGACCCCCGACAATGAAATGCCAGGAACCGCTGTAGTATCGGTAGCCGAAATATTTACAGTTGGAAAATTTGGATTGTTGGGCTCGACTCGCTGCATACGATACGAAGCACCTCCCCCAAAGCCATAAATGGAAACTCCCGGAGCAATTGGAATACCGCTCGATGTTGCCACCAAAGCATCGACGTACCAGTACCTGTAACCGTTTACATTTCCAAATTGAGCGGTAGCCGCAACAGCTATTCCGGGTTTAAACGAAGCGTTTACCATTCCTTTAAAGCCTTTGCCAAAAACCTGATGATCTTGGTATAAATTCAATGTACCGTGGAATGCAAAGGCACCCTGGTCGACATCGATTGTAATGGAATTTACCTGTGTTCGTTTATACTCATACTTTGTTTTGCCGTTAACCTCCTTTTGCTCGGCCCAAATGGTTAAACCACAGCCACCGCCAAAACCTCCATTGCTCGATTCCATAAGGTTTATATAGGCTGTAAGGCTTAACCCTACGTTATCTCCTTGAGTTGTTAAACCAATATTCGAAATTTGAATAGGAAAGTTGGACAGAATACCGTTTGTCATTTCAAAGTGACCAACCGAAAGGCGTGTGCCGAAAGTTTGAACTGTTAGCGACTCAAAATTACAGTCGACCAAATTCACCTTACTCGAAATATCAATCTTCATTGTGCCATGTAGCACTGCCTTAGCATTATATCTATTTCCAACCTTCATTAACTCAATGGTCGAATTTTGGAAAAGTTTAAGTTCGGCACCCCACATTGAAGCGCTAATAGTGCTATCGGGCGAAACAGTTAAAAACAAGTTTTTATTGGCATCGAAAATTGTTGAGTAAGCAAAACCTTTATTTCCACTCGAAATTGGCACCTTAATTTGCCCAATTAACTGAAAGTTCGAAAATGAATTTTTTAGGAGGGTAAATCCGAACTTCTCAATGGAGAACTGCCAACCCCCAATATTTCCTTGCTCGAGAGGAAGAATATTATTCGCGAAAATTCCGCCTGTAATGCCTTCGCTGTCGATTATTAACTTTTCTCCAGAAATTGCTATGGGATTATTCTCGTCGGGACTTATGCCTGGAGGCAACTTCATGGTGAAATTTGGAATATAAACCCCGCGCCATAAAACCTTTAGGTTTTCGGGTGTTCCCTGTGGAAAGTAGTTAACGGGGAATGCCATTGCTTGTGGATTGCGTAGGTCGCTAAAATCGAGGAATACGCTACCGGGATGAAACTGAAAATCGGGTAACCCATTAATTTCGAAAGGCTGTATGGCAATTCCAAAAAGCACATCGCTAAAGTCGGTAAAGCTTATCAAAAATGGGCTAACCATTGTTTGGCTACCATCGATGGGTTTAATAATTGACGAGTTGAATACAATATCGCCGCCAATAGTAGTTCCGCTGTAGCCGTTACAGTCCATTTGAACCTTCGTTAATCCTGGTTTCAAAACCATTTCGAAAGCACCAAAATCGATTAATTGTTCCCTAATTAAAGTTAGCTGCGCAGCCACAATGTTTAATGGCGCTGCCCTAATACTATCGGCATAAAAACCTATTTTTCTGTCGGTTCCCGGAAATTGAATGGTCATGTATGCCTTAAGCCATCCCCCACCTGGGTCGATTACCATATCGTCGAGAACTATGATATATTCAATTCCACCTATACTTTTCTGAATTCCAATGGGTAACGGGTAACTCTGGTTGGGAATTAAAGCACCAACAAGTCGGTTGTTCGCTTTAACAAAAGCGAGCAACCCTTCGGCTTTCTCTTCGAGCGATTGGGGAGTATTCGTTGTATCCGCTGGGTCGCCTTCAAATTCATTATAAAAATAAATGTTCTCAACAGCAGGAATGGCTACACCATCTCCAACGGAGTATACTTTTACACAGAAAAGTAACGACAGGGCTAAAAGAACTATACCCCTATTCATCTTTTTTAGGCTGCTTCTCATTTTGCTTGAATATATTTTTTTTAGAAAAACTATACGAATACTGTAAACTGAATATTAGCTCTTTACGGGGAGGCATTGCTCCAGAAAACGAACGGTTCATCGAAAACCCACCCGTTAGGCTAACCCTGTGGCCTTCAATGGGAGTCCATGCTCCCGAAAAGCGTGTGTTGCCGTTAAAACTTTGCTGTTTGCCATCGAGCCACGATTTATTAATTGCTCCAGTGATGGTTAACCGAATCTTGTCTTCCAAAAAGGGTTTCGAAACGCTTAGCATTGGGCCAAAAGTTTCGGACTTCCCCATTGGGCTTGTATTTCCCGAGTAAAACATTGAACTGTTAATGGCAAGTTTTGTTGAAGTTACCGAGTACGAATGCCCAATGCCGCTGTTAATAAAAAGCATGGGTTTATCCATTGTTACCCCTTGCTTTGTTTCCGAGGTATTTCCCGAAACGTTAAGTGTAAACGAGTTCTTGGCACTTTCGCCGCCTGTGGTGTAAACCAACGACATGCTTCCCGTTTGGTTAACCTGAGTAAAGTTTAACGTATCGAGGTTTTGGTATGGTGAAGTGGCATTAATTACGTCGAAAACCGAACGTACGTTGGTGTACGAGTTAAATGTTGAAAATGAAAGGTTTGCATTTAACTTTTCGCGAATTGTTGCCGAAATATTTAGCGCACCCACTCCACGTTGACTTGTAAATAGTTTCTCGTTATTTAGGTTATCGCGTTGAACCCCAAAATTTCCACTTACGTTTACTTTTCCACCCATAAAGCTGTTTGTGGCATTTAGGGTTAAATTTTCGAAATCGTTGGTCGAGTAGTATGCCCCAAGTGTTTGAAAGTTAGGCTGAATACGTTCAACAGCAACTCCAACGGAACCATTATTTATGGCATAGTTTAAGCCCGACTTGTAGGCATAAAATGCCTGCGAACTTTCCCTCCCGCTGTAGGCTCCCAGCAAAAACTTGCGCGATTGCGCAAAAGGCGAACGAATATCGTCGGTTACAATGCTGTTGCCAAAGGAAATATCCCAATCGACACCTTTTATCACCTTTAAATTAGCCTGAAGTCCTAACGAGAGGTTGTCCTTGGGACTTATTTCGAGCGAATCGGGAATAGTTAAGTTCGAATTGGCTTCGTCCCATGCGTAAAAAACCGATGTTGAAACATTCACCTTTTTCGATGTAAATCCAATTTTTCCACCTGCACCCAAACGCCTATAGGCAGGAATGGTATTAACAGTGTCGCTAAACTCAACGGCTTTTAAAAGGCGACCATAAATTACCGAGAACGATAAGGGAAAATCCTTTGGAGAAACCTCAACACCACCGCCACAGAACTGATGGCCATTCATGGTGTAGGGCGAAAACGAAAACGAATTGTAGCCAACGAAAACCTTAAGCCATTTATACGAAGGTTGAATTCCAAACTGGTTAAAGGTAAAGGGATGCGTGTAGCCCAACTTTTGGTTGCTATACGAAAAGTTGAATGGCATTGAAATGCCATAAAACGAAGCGTTTAAACCTCCGGTTAAAAAGTATGCGTAGGGTTTGCGACCATAGTTTTCGGCAGTGCCAAGGGTCGACGTAAACATTTGGTCAATATTAATATTTCCGCTTAAAGCAAAAGGCTCATTTTCGCCTATGGTCGAAATTTCCTGACTATAAGCGTTAAACTGTATTACAAAAGGGAATACTAATATGTAAATTTTTAAAAGGCGAAGTATCACAAATTCTAGTTGTTAATAAAACTCCAGTTCCCTTCTACTTTTTTAAAGAACTCTTTTGCTTTTATTGTGGCATCGTTCGACGAGAGCATTTCGAGCCCGTTTTTACCCTTCCAGTTTAAATTGGCAATGTGTGGACCAACAACAAGTAAAATCATATACGAACATGGAACTTTTGCTGAATAATCGGGGTTCGACGATTCGCACTCGAACTCATCGTTTTCAATTAGCGAAATTAGGTAACCTACATTAGTTCTGCTCTGCGAGAAAAGCACGTAAGGGTAAAGGGTATTTATTGCGTCGAGCGACACTTTTGTTTTTTTAATAAAATCGAACATTTTTTGCTCCGCAACATCGTTACCCATTCGGGTTAACGAGGCCAACGCTGCCCAGCGTTGAATAAAAGAGTAGTTTCTATTGGTCGATGCAGCCTCGAGCGTGGCAATACTTTTTTCTAAACTTAAGTACCCACAAAGTTTATAAATATTTACGGCAACATTTGGATTTCCAACCGTGGTAACAATTGCTGCTACGGTATCCTTTTGACTTGCAGTAAAATTTGCACCCTTTGAAGTGAGTAAAACATTGGAAGCAAAGTTTACAATTCGGTTGTCGGGGTCGTACATAAAACCAAGCAGTAGCGATGCCGATGCTTGCTTTAAAAACTTGTCGTTTTGCGCAGCCCCAAGTTGGTACGATACATTTGCGGCTTGCCAGCGAACTTCGAATACCGAGTCCTTTTGGTAACCCTTAGCAACAGCGGCAAGTTCTTTTAAGCTTTGCTTCGAGTATTTTTTAAATGGGAGTTCGGTTAGTTGATCCTTTCGAACCGATTCGAACCATGCCGTAAAATCTGCCTTTGTAGCGCTAACTTCGTTTTGGGCGAACAGCGATGTTGAAAAAACAACAAAAAGGAGAAGAGCAGAAAAGAGTTTTATAGTCATAAAAACAATTTTAAATTGGCTTTTTTAAGGAGAGCAAAAGTATGTTTTTTAACTTATTTTAACAAACACAATTGCATAATTTACATGCTATTATGTCATTTATTTCTGTATCCCTTACTGGTATTTATTTGTAGGTTAACTTATATAGTCGGGGCGCGACATTAAGTTATGTTACAACTTACTTAGCACACAAACTTTTACAACCCGTCAGACCGCTTGGAGCGGTCGGACGGAGGTGCAGGGATTTAAATCTACATTTTTCATTTTGCGGTTTTTTTAAGGTAAAATAATAAAGTATAATACGGAACATGGTCAGAGGCCAAAGAAAAAACGACATAGCCAGAGGCTATGCCGAACGCGTAACAATAGAACAATAGAACAATAGAACAACTGAACAAGGGAACAACTGAACTGAGCTGTTGAATTGCGAATAGGTGGAGAAACTTTATTGCTGCGTTAATAAACTTCGTTCGTTTAGAACCTTGGCATCAGGGGGTAATTTCGAAATGTAATATCGCTTGCCTGTCGTAGATACACCGCTGGTTTTGTTGTAACCTTCAGACTCAATTTTCATACTTGTCTTTAACCCTTTCCATTTTTGCTTATTCTCGATATGGCTCAATTCGCCATATGCATAACAATTACGTTTCTCTATTCCACAGTCTCCAGTCAACCGATAACCGACCCTTCGGCAGGGGCTCCCGTGAGCTCGTCGAACGGCTCAGGGCTCGCAACAGAAAACTGCCAACCCCCAACTAATGTTAATTGTTTTAAATTCTTCTCTGTTTTTTTTAAAAATTACCTTACTTTTGAGAAATGTTAAACAAAAAGATGAAAAGATGAAAAGAAATCATGTTGCACTAGTTATTGTTATTGCGAGTATTATTGTTCTCTTAATATTTGGAAGCCGTACTTTTAATATTCTTCAACCTGGCGAAAGGGGTGTAATTTTCAGGCCTTTTACCAGTGGTCTCGACAAGGAGAATATTCTACCCCCAGGATTTCATATTGTTGCACCTTGGAACGACTTACATGTATACGATGTTAAGGAAATGAAAGCCGAAGAGACTATGGATGTACTCGACAAAAGCGGCTTACAAGTAGTAATTGATGTTACCATTCGCTTTAACCCTTACTACGAAAAGATTGGATCGCTACACGAAATTTTTGGTAAAAACTATATTAACCAGCTGGTAATTCCCGAAATGCGCTCGTCGGTTCGTCAGGTTGCTGGACGCTATACTGCCGAGGAAATTTACTCGACCAAGCGTAGCGAGGTTGAGCAAACCATTGTTCTTGAAACTAATAAGGCGCTTAAGGAGAACTATATCGATATGAGGGCATTGTTAATTCGCAGCATTAGCTTGCCAACCCAAATTCAGCAAGCAATTGAGAATAAGCTTACTCAGGAACAGGAAGCGCTTGCATATCAGTTTAAACTCGACCGCGAAAAGAGCGAAGCCGAGCGCCGCAGAATTGGTGCAGAGGGCGAAGCTAAAGCCAACCAAATTATTAATAGCAGTTTAACAAGTAGTTTGCTTAAAATGAGGGGTATTGAGGCAACTGTCGAGCTGGCCAAATCGGCAAATGCTAAAGTTGTTGTAATTGGAAGCGGAAAGGATGGTTTACCCCTAATTCTTGGAAATAATTAATAATCAGTTTAAATTTCAACAATATTTAAAAATCATTTAGATATGATACAAAGAATTCAAACTCTATTCCTAATAGCAGCAACTGTTTTCCTTTCGTTTACAGTGTTTTTTCCATTTGCCGAGCTAGTGCGCAATTCGGATCAAATGCTATATAGTTTAGATTTTAACGGACTTATTGCCTCCGAAAATAAGGTGGAATTAGTGTTTAATGTTCTCCCTGTTTCAATTCTTATTATCTTAACCCTTGCACTTACTGTTACCACTATTTTCTTGTACAAAAAGCGAATGCTTCAAATACGCTTGTGCATTTTTAATGCAATTCTTCAACTTGGAATCCCCGGTTTAATTTTTTACTACGTAAGAATGGCCGAGGCTACGCTTCCTGGTGTTTCGTCGTACAATGTTGTATTCGTTTTCCCTATTGCCAGTGCAATTTTAATTTTCCTTGCCCTTCGAGCAATTGCTCGCGATGAAGCACTTATAAGGAGTTTGGATAGGCTGAGGTAGGTTTTGAGTTATTGAGTTATTGAGTTATTGAGTTATTGAGTTAATTGGTTGGTTGAGTCCGAAGTCCGAAGACCGAAGACCGAAGTGAATGTTGGATATCGGTGATAGGTAATCGGTATTCAGTTGGAAGACTGAAGACTGACCCTTCGGCAGGCTCAGGGCTCGCAACTGAGAACTGAAGACTGAGGACTGAATATGAGTTATAAAGAAAGGCTGCATGTACATGCAGCCTTTCTTGTGTTTAAAGGGTTACTAACCTATAAAAACTCCATATGCTCCTGATCGGTAATTTTTTCGCAGTAGTGGCACTTAAGCGAAACATTTGCCTTATCGACTACAGCAAATTTTGATGGAACTTTCTCGAAATTTGTAATGCACTTAGGGTTAACGCATTTTACAATTCCCGAAATGGTGTCCGGAACTTCGACAAGTTGCTTTTCAACAACAGTGTAATCCTTAATAATATTCAGTTTTGCATGGGGAGCAACAAGGGCAATACGGTTTATCTCATCCTTTTCGAAGAACTTTCCTGCAATTTTAATAATTGCCTTTTTACCAAGCATTCGGCTCTCCATATTGGTGCCAAAGGTTATTAAATTACCAATTCGTTCGAGGCCAAGAATTGAAATTACCCTAAAAAGGTTTTGTGCTGGTATGTGGTCTATAACGGTGCCATTCTCAATGGCGCTCACGTTAAGCTGTTTCTTTTCAGTCATTTTCGAAATTTTAATTTGATTAAACACCAAGAATTCGTTTCATAATGGCCATACGGGTAAAAACTCCGTTGAGCGCCTGTGGGAAGTAGTATGCCTTGCTGTTGCTGTCCACATCGGTATGAATTTCATTTACACGAGGTAGCGGGTGAAGAACTCTCATGTTCGACTTGGTATTTTCGAGCATTTTATTGCGAAGAACGTACACATTTTTAACCTTTTCGTACTCCATTGGATCCGAGAAGCGTTCCTTTTGAACTCTTGTCATGTAAATAATGTCGGCCTTGTCGAGGTTCTCGTTTAGGTCGGTTTGCTCTGTGTACTTTAATCCAAGGTTGTCGAGTTGCATTTTGTACTCGGCTGGCATTTGCAGCTCCTTTGGTGCAACAAAGGTAAAGGTTGCTCCAAACTGACTCATTGCCTGCAGTAGCGAGTGAACTGTTCGCCCGTACTTTAAGTCGCCAACTAAAAAGATATTCAGGTTGTTTAGTGTACCCTGCGTTTTACGAATGGAGTACAAGTCGAGAAGCGTTTGGGTTGGGTGCTGATTTGCGCCATCGCCAGCATTTACAATGGGAACAGGCGAAACCTCGGCGGCAAAGCGAGCGCTTCCCTCAATTGGGTGGCGCATTACAATTAGGTCGGAGTAATTAGCCACGGTTAAAATGGTATCCTTAAGGCTTTCACCTTTCGAAACCGAGGTGTTTGCAGCTTCTGAAAAGCCTATTACTCTTCCGCCAAGGCGGTTAACAGCACTCTCGAAACTCAAGCGCGTTCGGGTCGACGGTTCGAAGAATAGTGTAGCCACTACCTTACTTGCCATAATGTTTTGAATAGGATTCTTTTCGAACTCTTCGGCCAGATCGAGAAGGTCGAAAATTTCGTCCTTGCTTAGGTCGTTAATGGAAACAAGGCTTCTGTTTTTCATTGCATTTTAGTTTAAGGTTAATATTAGGTTAATTCAGTTAATTCAGTTAATT
>DDWL01000050.1:11433-16016 GCA_002345675.1 Bacteroidales bacterium UBA2287
TAATTCAGTTAATTCATTTAATTCATTTAATTCATTATATCAAAAAAAAGCCTCGATATACGAGGCAAATAGTTTAATTGGTGCAAATAAATTCAGCCGAAGCCGAGTCAATCTTTTCAATTCTATCGAGAAAACGCTCGCACTCGCTCTGCCTAACGGCAGTATTTATCCAGCAACCGTTATCGAATAGTTGATCGTTTATGGGCAAATTAAAATCCTTAATTAGCTTCATAATATCGTTCATTGCTATGTACGAAAAGTTAATGCGGTAAATGTTGTTTACTGTTTTTTCAATCTTTTCGGCATTGTCGAGCGCCTCGGAAGCTGCCGTTCGGTAGGCATTAATAAGTCCCGAAACGCCCAGCTTTGTTCCTCCAAAGTAACGAATTACTACTACTAAAGTATTTGTTAAATTTCGACTAATTAACTGTCCGTAAATGGGTTTTCCTGCAGTTCCCGAAGGTTCGCCATCGTCGTTTGCGCGCCACTGCTCGCCCTTATAGCCTAATGCGTATGCATAGCAATGGTGACGGGCGTCGTGGTAGTCCTTTCGTAAATTGGCAATAAATGTTTTCACATCATCTTCACTTTTAACTGGAACTGCAAATGCCAAAAATTTACTCCCCTTCTCCTTGTAGAGCCCTTCTGCCTGCGATTTTATGGTTATATAGGTATCGGTACTCATAGCTAGCTATAGGCAAGAATTATAATGGCAACTCCCGAAAGGCAAATGCCAACCCAGTTTAGCTTTGTGGGTCGCTCCTTAAAAATGGTGAACCCAATTAGCACGCTAAGTGCAACAATACTTATGTTGTTAATACCAAAAATTATCGAACTCACTGTTGTGCTGTTGCTTTCGATATTAATATGCGCAAGTGCTCGAATTAAAAAGTACATCGACCCAAAATTTAAAAGGCCAAGTGGTATACCAATTATCCACGATTTTAGCTTTAGCATATCCTTTGCAGCCGAATGGTTGAATGGTAAAATTAATAGGCCAACCACAAAGGCGAACCCAAACGACGATGCGGTGAAAATTGGGGTAAGGCTGCTGGTTAAAAAGTTTAGCTGCGAGTACTTTACAATGGAGTCCATAATGCCAAGCCCAACAAAAATTGAAAGTGGAAGTATAAGGGCTTGCTTCGATTGTGCTCCGTTTCCTTTTTTATATACAGCCATCAAAACTGCTGCAATGGCCAAAAGAATTCCGCTTAGTTTAATAATCGAAAGCGAATCGTTGGGGTCAATCCAAATGGAGTACGTAATTGGAATTATTACCGACATTTTTGCAGCAACAGTGGTAATAGAAATTCCCGCTTTTATTGTCGATGTGCCTATAAGCCAAAACATTCCAATAAAAAGAACTCCAAGAAATGCTGCTATGTAAAACCACAAATAGCTTTCGGTTAATTCGGAAATTGGGGAACTATTTGCCAAAAAAAAACCTGCAATGCAGGCTACAGGATAGTTTATAATAATTGCGCTTAGGGTATTCGCCCGGTAGCGACCAATAAGCTTAAAGACCACAATAATTAACGACGACGAAACAATGCTAAGCAGTAAAAAGTACATATTGAAAAGTTTAAGCAAAAGTATAGCCTTTATTTCTTATTGACAAATAAAATTGAACCTCATGCGCGCTGCATTAAAGAAAGATATTAACAATTACTTACTAAGCAAACGCTAAATAGCCCTATTTTACTGCATTTTTAGTTTGTTAATATTCAATTTTATTTAAAAAGTGAAAATGAAAGGGCAAACTAATAGCCAATTAACCTATTTTTACTTAACATTTCGAAAACAACAAAACATTGTGAAAATAGGTTCTTTTCCCAAGCAAGCGCTACTATTCAGTTTCTTTTTAGTTTTAACTCTTAGTCTGTTTTCGCAGAACTCGGGAGCGGTTGACGAGTATAATCCCGCTAAAGTAAAAAGCAACCTGGCTTTGGCACTTAAAAATGCTAGCACTCAGCCCGAAGCAAGTATAAACAGCATTAACATATCGTTACTCGAAGCCGAAAGAGTTAAGGATAGGCCAACCCAAATTGAGGCTTTATGCGTAAAAACGCAGGTTTACCTTATTCAAAAACAAACCGACGATGCCTTGCTGGCAGCAAACCAGGCATACCTTGTAGCAATGGAGTTTGGAAACGAGCAAAGTAAAAATACTGTTTATAAACTTATGTCCGAAACCTTACTTGCAAAGGCTTTAAAGGATGAGAGCCTTGAATTTTTGCATAAAGGACTTAGCAAAAGCAACGAGATTGGCGACACGCTTTTTATGGCATGGTATCTTACAAAAATTCCGCTTATCGAACTCGAAGTGGGTAACGTTGGGCGCGCCATGGAGTTTGCCCTTAGGGCAAAAAAGCTTTCGGAGGAAACTGCCGATAGCGTAGGACTTGCCAAATCGCTTCGCACTCTTGGGGCAATTCACACTACTATTGGAAACTATCCTTCGGCTCGTGCAAATATTGAAAGGGCATTAGCCCTTTTTATTAACCATTCCGACTCCATTGAGATAGCAAAAGCATACTCGGTAAGAGCCGAACTTCAGCTGAACGAAGGAAAACTTTTCGACTCGGAGAATAATATAAAAAAGGCAATAAGCCTTTTAGGTAGCCAATCGCAAGAGTATTATCGCTCAATTTCAATACTCGGATGGGTTTTCGCTAATAGAAATGAATTTCATCTTGCAATAACAAATCTGAGTAAAGCAGCAGTATTTCAGGAAAAAACTGACGATAAGGATGGTTTAGCCGTAACTTGTCTTAGGCTTGGTCATCTTTTCTTAAAAACAAGCAAAGAGGAAAATGCCATTGAGTCGTTTCAAAAATCGATTAAAATTGGCAAAATTACAGGACAGGTCGATATTGTAAGGCAATCATATAAAGGGCTCTCGCTTGTTGAAGGTAAGCGAAAAAAGCATATTGCAGCATTCAATAACCTTAACAGCTACGTAATGCTTACCGATAGCCTTTTTAACCTACAAAAGGTAAGCGAAGCTTCGAAACTCGAAGAGCAGTTCGAACTTTCGAAACGCGAAAACCTTATTAAATCGAAAGAAATTGAGCTGCAACAGCGACAAGATTACATTCTTCAGCAACGCCAAAAGCAAGTGCTTTTATGGATTGTTATTGCTCTGTTTTTTGGTATAATTGTTTTTGCAACAAGAGAATACCGAAGCAAGAAAAGGGCAAATAGCGAACTTGGATTGCAAAAAATTCAGCTCGAAGAGCAAACAAAAATTGCCGAAACCAAAACTCGAAATTTCACCGATAGTTTAAACTATGCCAAGCGAATTCAGCAGGCAATTCTGCGTGCTTCGCTTCGATTAAGCGAATTGTTTCCAAATTCCTTTCTCCTATTTATTCCTCGCGAAATTGTTAGCGGCGACTTTTACTGGCTTAAAGAGAAATCGGGGAAAATACTATTTGCCGTTGCCGACTGTACTGGGCATGGTGTTCCTGGCGCATTTATGAGTATTATTGGCACTTACAGCTTAAATCGAGTGGTTAACGAGTTCAACCTAAATAGCCCCGATGAAATTCTAAATCATGTAAACGAACTTTTTGCAAATAGCCTGGAGCAGCACCAAGGTGCCGAAATTTTCGATGGTATGGACATTGCCCTTTGTAGTTATAATCCAAAAACCATGGAGTTGAACTATGCTGGAGCAAATATGCCGCTTCATATTCTTCGAAAGGTTGGCTTACCCCAAGCATCGAGCACAATTGCAGTGAAGAATAAAACCCATGTTTTATACCAAATTCGTCCTAATAAGCAATCAATAGGCTCACACTTCGAGAATGAATCATACGTTAACCATAGCATTAAATTACTGGAAGACGATGTAATTTACCTTTTCTCCGATGGTTTTTCCGACCAGTTTGGGGGCGATGACGGAAAAAAGTTTAGAGCAGTTGAGTTCCGAAACCAAATTTGTAACTTATCGGACACTCCAATTTGCGATCAAAAAAAGGTTCTACAAGCAAAATTTGATACATGGAAAGGCAAAAGGCCCCAAATTGACGATGTTACCGTTCTTGGGATAATGGTGTAACCTTTAAAACTTGCTTTTAGTAACAAGCATAAAGTCGACCATTAACAGAAAAATTACAAAAAAGTTTGCCTCGGCCCAGCCTACAATATTCATAGCAAGAGTAATAAACATTGCAATTAGAATAAAAAAACGGTACTTTTCAGTAGTAGTTTTTTCAACACCCTGATGGCTCCTAATAGTGTTAATTCTAACTATATAGTAGGGCAAAAACGAAAGGTAAAACAGTACAATTCCAACGGGGTAGTGAATTAGCCTAATAAGTCCTGTAAAAATTAGTAGCCCTGCAGTAAAGAGGATAATTTTTCGTTCCGAAATACGCTTTTCTCGTGGCACTTAAGTAAATTTTTGGGTTGGCAAAGATATACATAAGTTGCATTCAAATTGGTATAATCGCTATGGGCATTTAAAAGAATTTACAGAAAAAGTTCTACAAGTGTTTGATATTTAAAAAATATACTACATTTGCACCATCGAGCATTCCATTTCATTTGTGGTGTTTGATTATAAAGAAGAGCAGAGA
>DDWL01000031.1 GCA_002345675.1 Bacteroidales bacterium UBA2287
ATTATATTATTCTAATTACTTAGTAGTTATTTAAATTATACCATATTCTCCCAACATGCCCGAGAGTAAGTGAAATATTGACTATTACGGATTGAAAACTTAGACGTATTAGAATTAAACATTGACTTAATGGATTTTGTAAGCACCTGAATATCTGAGGAATTTTTGGTTTCGAATTAAATACTGAATAAAACTACCTATTTAAAAACAAGGAATATGTGCAATAGAGTAAAAATTTTGTATGTTGACGATGAGCCGTTGAACCTCGAACTTTTTAAGCTTAACCTTGAGCACAAATACACCATACTAACTGCCGAGTCGGCATTTGAAGGTTTTGAAGTTATACAAAACAACCCCGACATTAAGCTTGTAATTAGTGATTTAATGATGCCCAGTATGAATGGGCTCGATTTTATACTTAAACTTCGAGAGCGCTATACTAATCTTAGTTACTTTATACTTTCGGGTTTTGACCTTTCGCCAGAGATAATTGAAGCCAAACAAAACAATGTAATCTCAAAATACCTATTTAAACCTTTCGATATTGCCTTAATCGAAATGTCAATAAATGAGGCACTTACAAAAAAAGCCTAGTGAATTTACTAGGCTTTTTGTATATTAATTAGCTACCGTATCTCATCCATTTCCACATCTCTTTCCAGCTGTACTTTTTACCGTACATTAAAATACCAACACGGTATATTTTCGATGCAAACCATGTAATTACTAAAAATGTAATAATTAGCAGCGAAGCTGAAAGAACCAGTTGCCAGGTTGGAACCCCAAAGGGTAACCGAGTTAACATTACAACAGGCGACGTAAACGGAATAATTGAAAACCAGAATGCCAAAGGTCCATCGGGCGATTTAATACCGCTAATCATAACAATTATTGAAAGAATTAGCGGAAGCGTAATGGGTAAAACCAGCTGCTGGGTATCGGTAATATTTTCGACTGCCGAACCAACTGCGGCAAACATTGCTGCGTATAGCAGGAAACCACCAAGGAAGTAGAAAATAAAACCACCAATAATTAGCACAAAGTTTTGGCTCTTTAGGGCTGATAAGAAGTTGTTCCCCTCATCGCTCGAAATATTTGTAGGCATATTCGACTGATCGATACCTTGCTCGGCCATCAATTTTTGCGAAGCCTGCATCTGTTCCATATTTGCTTTTTGGGTTCTCTCGGTAAGCACATTAATGCCAACAGTTGCCAAACCAAGAGTTAAAAGAATCCAAACGGCAATTTGCAGCAAACTAACCGAAGCCAAACCCAAAATTTTCCCCATCATTAGGTTTAGGGGCTTAATCGACGATATAATAACCTCCACAACTCGGCTATTTTTCTCCTCAATTACACCCTGCATAATTTGGTTGCCCATTAGCAATACCATCATGTACATAAGGAAACTAAGAATGTAGGCAATCCCCATTGTTATTAGCGTATTGCTTTCTTGCTCTTCGCCATCCTTGCTAAGCTTTATTGAACGAAGTTTTACCTCGGTTTTAACATCGGCCAAAATTTTATCTAAATTTTCGATGTTATACGACTTTAACTTTCTTGTTTCAATTTCCTTCTCTAGCGAATTCTCAATGTGCGAAAGCACATCGATGGCTGGCTGTTTCTTTGAGTAAATTGTAAGTTTTGGGGTGTTGTTTTCGGTCGTGGTGTCAATTGTAAGCAATGCGTAGTAGCCCGATTCCTCCAATTTATTTTTAACCTCATCAACTGGGGTGTCGGTTATGTAGCTAAATTTTAGGTAATCGGTTTGAGGTATTACGTTGGTAAAACTACCTGTATTATCAATAATTGCTATGCTTTTTGCACTAGTGTCTTCGAGCGATGCAAAGTAGGATGGGAGCACCATTAGTGCTGCAAAAAACAAGGGCGAAAGAAGGGTCATTATAATAAACGATTTCTTTCGAACCCTAGTTATAAACTCTCGTTGGAGTATTAAATATATTTGTTTCATTGCTTGTAGTTTTTTTTGATAATATAAACTTAATTGGACGATAAACCGTGTGCCTTATTGTACTCTTGCACAACTTTAATAAAAATATCGTGCATGCTTGGTACAACTGGGTTAAACGAAACCACTTCGATATGCGGAATAAGGCTTTGAAGTAATTTGTTGCCTTCCGAAGGTGAACTTGCCACTACCTGAACCTTTGGTATTGAGCCTTCGGTATCGTTATTAATTATATCGTAATGCGAGCTTATGTTGCTTTTTATAGCTTCAATATTGCCTCGGTAGGCTATTTCGAAAACATTGCTGCCATAGTTCATGCGAACCTGGTCGATTTGGCCGCTTAGTATATTTTTCGACTTATTAATAAGGGTAATATGGTCGCACAGCTCTTCAACCGACGACATATTGTGGGTTGAGAAAATAATGGTAGTTCCCCTTTTCTTTAAATCGAGAATTTCGTCCTTAATTAGCTGAGCATTAATAGGGTCGAATCCGCTGAATGGTTCATCGAAAATAAGTAACTGTGGTTCGTGGATTATGGTTACCATAAACTGAATTTTTTGGGCCATTCCCTTCGAAAGCTCCTCAATTTTCTTATCCCACCATCCCTGAATTTCAAACTTTTCGAACCAGTACTTTAGGCGTTTTAGCGCTTCGGTTCGGCTTAATCCCTTAAGCTGAGCAAGGAAGAGAGCCTGCTCGCCAACTTTCATTTTTTTATAAAGCCCGCGTTCTTCGGGTAAATACCCAATTCTGTAAATATCGTTTTCGGCAAGTTTATGCCCATCGAAAAGCACTTCTCCTTTGTCGGGGCCAGTAATTTGATTGATAATGCGAATTAAGGTTGTTTTGCCTGCCCCGTTTGGTCCTAAAAGCCCATAAATACTGCCTTTTGGCACGGCAATACTCACATCGTCGAGTGCTAGGTGATTCGAATATCGTTTTTCGATATTGCTAGCGGTTAAAATATTCATAAGGTTTATGTTGTTTTTTAAGTAACATGCAAATCTATAAAATTAAGCACAACTACTTTATCGCAATATGTTACAATAAGCTAAATAATAATCAACACAATTGCGAATATATGCTTTATAACACATATTTGTTATAGGTAAAATATTTTTATCGCCTAATAATGTAGATATTACAACGTCTATGCTGCATGCAGTGTGAAAATGTAATAAGTTTTTGGCTTACGATTTGTTAGCCAAAAACTGATATTTATAATTAATTATTTAAAGCCTTTATTATGAAAAAGCATTACAAAGTATTTGGTTTAATCGCTTCGGTCGCACTATTCGCTAGCTGCGCCTCGATGTCGACAATGCAAACTGCACGAACTACACACAAAGGTGAATTTGCAACAGGTTTTGGAGGAGGTTATGTAAAAACCGATGTTGAAATTGGTACTCTCGACACAATTTCGCTAGCAGCGCCTTTTATGGAAATTGGTGGTCGCTATGGTATTACCGACAAACTCGACGTAGGTGCAAAGCTTACCTTAATTGGCACCGCTGGGGTTGATGTTAAGTACCAATTTCTTGGCGACAAAGAGTCGATGTTTGCAGCCGCTGTTGGGGGCGGTATGGGTTATTTAAGCATTTCGAGTGGAGATTCAGAGTCGAACCTTGTCGACCTACAAATTCCCGTTTACCTTTCGCTTCACCCAACCGAATGGTTAAGCATTTATGCTAGTCCGAAATATGTTATGCGTAACAATTTTTGGAAATCTGGTTCAACAACTGGCACCGACATGTCGCATTGGTACGGAGCTACAGGTGGTTTGCGATTAGGAAAAGGCACAGCTTTTTTTGCCGAGTATAGTTACTTTGGCAATTCGGCAATAAATAAGCCTTTTTCTCAATTTACAGCTGGGGTTGGAATTAAAATAAGGTAATGCATTTCGAAAAAGTATGTATAGTTTAATGACGCAAAGCCGAAAATAGAACCTACTTATCTTCAATTGGTTTTTAAATTAAAGTTGCTAACACGTACTGAAAAACGAAACCCCGATTTAGGTCGGGGTTTTATTTTAAAGGCTTTTGCTCAAAGGTTTACTATTCAAAAAAACTTCGCATTCGTTCAAAAAAGTTACGCTCGCTGCTGTCGGGGTTAGGCACGAAGTTTTGCGATTTTGCCAGTTTTTCAATAATTGCCTTTTCGTCTTTCGAAAGGGTTTTAGGAACCCAAACATTTATGGTAACCAGCAAATCGCCACGTCCATAACCGTTTACATCGGGCAACCCTTTCCCTTTAAGTCGAAGTATTTTACCGGGCTGCGTACCAGCGTCGATTTTTATTTTCACTTTCCCTTCAACCGTAGGCACTTCAATGGGAGCACCAAGTGTGGCATCGGTAAAGCTTAGGTATAAATTGTATATAATATCGTTGCCATCGCGAATAAGCTCGGGATGTCTTTCCTCCTCAATAATTACAAGCAAGTCGCCATTTACGCCTCCGCGTCGAGCTGCATTGCCTTTTCCCGAAACCGACAGCTGCATACCTTCGCCCACTCCGGCAGGAATACGTACGCTAATAACATCGGAGTCGTTAATTACACCTTCGCCCGAGCAGCTGGTGCATTTGTTGGCAATTATTTTTCCCTCGCCTTGGCATGTTGGGCATGGCGAAGAGGTTTGCATTTGGCCCAGCAGGGTATTGGCAATTCGGGTTACGTAGCCCGATCCACGGCATGTTGAGCAAGTTGAGTACGCCGAACCATGTGCAGCACCTGTACCCGAGCACTCCTTACAGTTTACGTACTTATTAACTTTCAGCTTCTTTTCAACACCATTGGCAATTTCTTGAAGGTTTAGCTTTACCTTAACCCTAAGGTCGGAACCTTTGTTAACTCTTCGTCCGCTGCTGCGACCACCGCCGCCAAAACCACCAAAGTGGCCACCAAAAATATCGCCGAACTGTGAGAAAATGTCGTCCATGGTCATGCCACCACCCGAGTACTGCCCGTAACCACCACCGCCATTAACACCGGCATGGCCGTACTGGTCGAAGCGAGCGCGCTTGTTGTCGTCGCTAAGCACTTCGTAGGCCTCGGCAGCTTCCTTAAATTTATCCTCAGCGGTTTTGTCGCCTGGGTTTTTATCGGGGTGATGCTTAATGGCCATTTGCCGGTAAGCCTTCTTTATTTCTTCCTTACTGGCGCTTTTCGAAATGCCAAGTACTTCGTAGTAATCCCTTTTGCTCATTTGTATTTTATAATCCTATGCTTATTCGCCTACAACTACTTTGGAAAAACGTATTACCTTTTCGTTCAGCATGTAGCCCTTTTCAACAACGTCAACAATTTTTCCCTTTTGGGCTTCGTCGTCAACTGGAAATTTTGTAATAGCCTCGTGATGGTCGGTGTTTAAATTTTGCCCAACGGCCATTATTTCTTGAATTCCGTTCGACCTTAAAAAGTCTAAAAACTTTATATGAATGAGCGAAAGTCCATGCTTAACGGCTTCAATATCGGTCGATGTCATGGTGCTTTTAATGGCACGCTCAAAATCGTCGACAACAGGTAATAGCCCTTTGATTACATCTTCGGAAGCATACTTAATAAGGTCCATTTTTTCGCGTTGTGTGCGCTTGCGATAATTATCGAATTCGGCCGAAAGGCGAAGGTACTTGTCCTTATACTCGTTCATTTCGCCACGAATCGATTCGATAGTTTCTTCACACTTTGCGTCAACGGTTTCGGTGGTTGTTTTCTTGCCATTTTCTGCTTTGGCTTCGGCAGTATTTTGGCTGACTGTTTGACCATTTGTTTCATTAGTAGTGGCCTTGTTTTCAACCTTTTCTTTCTTTTTGCTCATTGCTATATGAAAATATTAATTTCAACTTTTGAATTATCGAATACTGCAAATCAAATGGCTTGCCAATATGTTATTCGGACAAATTGGCGCACAAAATTAAGAATTCTATGATTTTTTGGCAAATAAACTAGCCTTTTCGAATAATATTGGCTCCTATGGCATTTAAGCGCTTGTCGATGTTTTGATACCCACGATCAATTTGTTCAATGTTCTGAATGGTGCTTTTGCCTTCGGCCGAAAGGGCTGCTATAAGAAGTGCAACGCCAGCGCGAATATCGGGCGATACCATATTAGTGGCCCTAAGTTTTAGCTGATGGTTATGACCAATTACAACGGCTCGGTGTGGGTCGCAGAGAATTATTTGAGCGCCCATATCGATTAACTTGTCGACAAAAAATAGGCGGCTTTCGAACATTTTTTGGTGAATTAGCACCGAACCTTTGGCTTGTGTTGCAACAACCAAGAAAACGCTAAGCAAGTCAGGAGTTAAACCAGGCCAGGTTGCATCGGCAATGGTCATTATGGAGCCATCGATAAAAGTCTCGATTTCGTAGTTTTCTTGCCTTGGAATATAAATATCGTCGCCAAAGCGTTCAATTTTAATTCCAAGTCGGCGAAACGAGTCGGGTATAATTCCAAGGTCGTTATACGAAACGTTTTTAATGGTTATTTCGCTTTTGGTAAGCGCAGCAAGGCCTATGAACGAGCCAACCTCAATCATATCGGGAAGAATTGTATGCTCACAACCCTTAAGCGACGTAACTCCTTCGATAGTAAGAAGATTAGAGCCAATTCCCGAAATTTTTGCGCCCATGCGCACCAGCATTTTGCAAAGTTGCTGAAGGTAAGGTTCGCAAGCTGCATTGAAAATAGTGGTTGTTCCGGGAACCAGAACAGCAGCCATTACTATGTTTGCGGTTCCAGTAACCGATGCTTCGTCGAGAAGCATGTATGCGCCTTTTAATTTGTCGCCTCGTACCTCAAAGAAACTATCCTTTGGATCGTAGAGAAAGGTTGCGCCAAGATTTTGAAAGCCAATAAAATGCGTGTCGAGGCGGCGACGGCCAATTTTATCGCCACCTGGGCGAGGAATGTAGCCAACGCCATAGCGGGCAAGCAAAGGGCCAACAACCATAATTGAACCCCTAAGTGCAGCGGCTTTCACTTTAAACTCCTCGGATTTTAAGTAATCGAGGTTAACGGTTTTGGCCATAAAACTGCAAATCGATTCCGACTCGCGAGTAATTTCAACCCCCATACTGCCAAGCAGTTCAATGAGTTTATTTACATCAACAATGCTAGGAATATTTTTAATGGTTACCTTTTCGGGGGTAAGCAGAACTGCGCAAAGTATTTGAAGCGTTTCATTCTTTGCGCCTTGGGGATGTAAATCGCCCTTAAGTTCGGCTCCACCAATAATTTCGAATGCAGACATGGCTTAGTGCGTTTTATTTTTTACGTACCTGAAACTTCTTTTTAGGCCTATGGGGTATATCCTTTTCGCGTTCGCGAGTTTCGGTAAGTTTAAAGCCGGGGTTTACCGATAGTTTGCCAGCGCTAAGCACTTTTAGGTCGCGAAAAATATCTTCGTCCGAAACGGAGTCTTTATTCCAAGTAGTGTATGCTTTTTTAAGCTGATTGGCAATAAGTTGAGCGAAGTACTCACGTTGCGCTTCGTCTTCAATTTTAACCACTTCGGCAATAATTTGCTCAATGGCTTGTCCGTAGTGCTTGTACTTCATTTTATGCGAAGGGTAGGGCACTATTTTGGGTTTTTCCTGAAGCGTGTCGGGGTCGGGTTTTGGGTATGGCGAGTCGATATCGAGCTGAAAATTAGCCATTACATGAAGGTGATCCCAAAGTTTATGCTTAAAGTCGTTTATGTCGCGAAGGTGTGGGTTCATTGTACCCATAATGCTAATTACTGCCAAAGCTTGCTTGTTTCTCGAATCGCGATCCTCAACGGTGAGTAGGTGATTTACCATATCCTGAATATGTCGGCCATATTCGGGCAGTACAAGTTTAATTCGTTGCGTGTTGTAGTCCATGCTATATTATAACTGGTGTAATGTGTAATAATTTTGTGTTTTGTCCCAAGTAGAATTTATTAGGCTTTGGGAATGAGTAAAGTAAGGTTAGTTTTTAAGGGAAATATACTACCTTCTATTTTATACAAAACTAATAGGTTTAAAGTTAAAAACCAAATGATTATGCCAAATGGCACAGAATTGACTTTTCAAAAAACGAACAAACAAATATCCATTCGATTTATCCCTTTAAAACGCGCAGCTTGGCATACTTAAGTAGGAGCGTTTTTTGCCCAACCGATCTAAATTCGATTTCTGCCTTAGTGTCTTGTCCGCTACCTTCGAGGCTAATAATTGTGCCATCGCCAAAGCGATCGTGAGTAACCTTAGCACCAACGTAAAGGTCGCCAATTACAATTGGATTTATATTTTCAGTCACCTTTTCGGAGCTTTCAGTTTTAACGTAGGGACTTACAAACCCGCCATTCTTTTTCTGTTCGGGTGGGTTAAGTGGCCTTAGGTTTGGCTTTCGAAAGTTAAGCGCACGCGTTTTTGTAGGAGCGGCAAATATTTCATCGTCGTCGCTGCTCTCAGCGCCAATGGGTTGTTCAATGTAAATTGGGTTAATTTCACCAATAAAACGACTTGGAATGCAGTTGCTTATATTTCCCCATTTAAAGCGCATTTGGGCGTACGAAATGGTAGCCTTTACCGCTGCACGGGTTAAGCCAACGTAAAAGAGCCTGCGTTCCTCCTCAATTTGTTCGGGAGTGCCAAACGACATTTTCGAGGGGAAAAGTTCTTCCTCTAATCCCGTTAAAAATACGTAGTTAAACTCAAGCCCTTTTGCCGAGTGAATGGTCATTAACGAAACTTTATTTTTATCCTCAGGTTTGTCGTTGTCGGCATCGGTAAGTAGCGACACATTTTCGAGGTAGTCGGCTAGGGTTGGGGTTTCGGTTACACCTTCCTCCTTTTGGCTGTCGACAAATTCGCGGATACCGTTGAGGAGCTCCTCAATATTTTGCAAACGGCTTATGCCCTCGTTGGTGCTGTCGGTTTTAAATTCCTTTAAAATTCCTGTTGCAGCAATAATGCTGCTGGCCGTTTCGAAGGCATCGGCCGAAAATGCTTGGGTTGCAAAGCCGTTTACCAGATGCATAAAGTCGAAAACCTTTTTTGCTATTCCTGGTTTAATTCCAATGGCTTCGGCCGAAGTACTTTCGAGTGTTGCCCAAATGCTTTTGCCATGCTGATTTGCCGAATGCTCAATACGCTCAAGCGTAGTGTCGCCAATTCCGCGAGCAGGAAAATTTATTACACGCTTAAATGCCTCGTCGTCGTTGGGGTTTACCGACAAGCGGAAGTATGCAAGTACATCTTTTATTTCCTTTCGTCCGTAAAACGACAAGCTGCCGTAAAGGCGGTAAGGAATATTGCGCTTTCGAAGGGTTTCCTCGAAAATACGCGATTGCGCATTTGTACGGTAGAGAATGGCAATATCCTTATACTGTGCATGTTCGCGATGAATTATGTCGGTTACTGCGGCGGTTACCAAAAAGCCCTCCTCTTGGTCGGTGTATGCCTTAATTACAGTAACTTTTT
Organism: Bacteroidales bacterium UBA2287; assembly: GCA_002345675.1. Lineage (GTDB taxonomy): Bacteria > Bacteroidota > Bacteroidia > Bacteroidales > Tenuifilaceae > UBA2287. The sequence continues at coordinate 9,420 of DDWL01000031.1, forward strand.
CGCCCTCGTCCTTTGCCGAAAACGACACCTTTTGAATTTGCTTGGTATTACGAGCAATAATGCTGTTGGCAGCATTTACAATGGTTTGGGTTGAGCGGTAGTTCTGCTCAAGTTTAAACAGTTTATAGTCGGGGTAGTCGTTTCGAAAGTTTAAAATGTTTTCAATTTTTGCACCACGAAACGAGTAAATACTTTGAGCATCGTCGCCCACTACGCAAACGTTATGGTGCTGAGCTGCAAGTTTTTTAACAATTAGGTACTGGCTGTAGTTGGTATCCTGGTACTCGTCGACTAAAATGTACTTAAAGCGCCCTTGATACTTGGCCAGCACCTCGGGAAAATCGCGAAAAAGAATATTGGTGTTCATTAGCAAATCGTCGAAATCCATTGCTGCTGCTTTGTGGCAGCGCTGTGCGTACTGAGCGTAAATGTTATATATCTCGGGTTTCTTGGTTTGCCTGTCGTAGGTTACAAGGCTCGAATTTGTAGAGTATGCCTGAGGAGTTATAAGGTTGTTTTTTGCCGATGATATGCGGCCATAAACTTCTGAAACCTTGTAAACTTGAGCGTCGAGTTTTAAATCCTTAATAATTTTGCCAATAAGGCTTTTGGTGTCGGTAGTGTCGTAAATGGTAAAGGTTTTTGAGTAGCCCAGTTTTTCGGCTTCGACCCTAAGAATTTTAAGAAACATGGAGTGAAAAGTACCCATCCACAATTCGCGGGCAGTTTTTTCGCCAACAACGCTGGCAATCCTGTCCTTCATTTCGCGGGCTGCCTTATTGGTAAAGGTTAGGGCCAGAATGCTCCATGGAGGAACGCCTTGCTTTAAAAGATGAGCAATTCGGTAAGTAAGAACACGGGTTTTTCCCGATCCTGCACCCGCAATAATTAGCGATGCTCCCTGGCTCGACACAACTGCTTCGCGCTGAACGTCGCTTAATCCATTAAGGTATTCCACAAAAAACTATTATTTGTTAAGTTCACAAATTTACTTGTATATGCATTACCAAAAAAGGGGAATACAATAGTTTTTGGTTTATGTTGATAAGTTTAGTGGGAGGGCAGTTATCGGTTGTCGGTTCTCAGTTATTAAACGCAAAGACGCTACGGCGCAAAAGAAACCACAGAGACGCTGAGTGACAGAGTTACACGGAGAAAAATTTAAAATTCGTGAAAATCCGTTAAATCTGTGTCATCAGTGTTCTATTAAACGCGAAAACGCAAAAGAAACCACGGAGACATAGAGAGCACGGAGTTACACGGAGATTTTTTTAAATTTGTGTTAATCTGTGTAATCTGTGGACTTTTTCCTCGCAAAGAGACAACACGGAGACACGGACCCCGATAGTTATCGGGGCACTGAGGTACACAGAGAAAGATTAAACGCGAAGGCGCAACGACGCAAAACCAGCACAGAGAAGCTGAGTGACAGAGGAACACGGAGTAAAGTTTAAAAATTAAAGAATTCTATTGTGCCCCGATAACTATCGGGGTATGTGCCTATGTGGTAAAGAAAATCCGTTAAATCTGCGTCATCCGCGTTCTAAATATAATCTGTGGTTATCCGTTAAATCTGTGTCGTCAGTGTTCTATTAAATGCTACGACGTTACGACGCAAAACCAGCACAGAGACGCTGAGTGACAGAGGAACGCGGAGTAAAGTTTAAAAATCCGTGAAAATCTTTTCAATCTGCGTTATCCGCGTTCTAAATAAAATCTGTGTTTATCCGTTAAATCTGTGTCGTCAGTGTTCTATTAAACGCTACGACCCAAAACCAGCACAGAGACGCTGAGTGACAGAGGAACACGGAGTAAAATTTAAAGATCCGTGAAAATCCGTTCAATCTGCGTCATCCGCGTTCTAAATAAATCTGTGGTTATCTGTTAAATCTGTGTCATCTGTGTTCTATTATCCGTCATCTGTGTTCTATTGAGTTTTAGTTCTGCATGCAATATTTCCCTCTTTTTTTCGTAATATTGTGGCTCACAAAATGAAAAATGGGAAGGACTTTACTAAACATTAAGCAGCTGCTTATAATTGTACTTTGTGCAATTTGTTTTAATAGTGCTTTTGGACAAATTTCTGCTCCCGGCAGGGATTGGCAAGGGGTAACTCAATATAGCATAGGAACTACACAGCATCCAATATTTGTATTCTTTTCAACTCCCGATAACCCAAAACTGGGCAGTTTAAGTGCCACTTTTTCCGATGGATCAAATTCGACATTTAAGTGGTATAAATACAATCCAAATGTTCCCGTTTCCAATAGATTTCAACTTTTTGGTACCTCCGATTTGGATGTTCCTGCTTCAAACCGAACTTCGCTTAATGCTGGAGGTTATAAGGTTGAAGTTGTAAGAACTTCGGACGACAGTACCGAAATTTATTATGCTTGGCTCTTTGTCGATGCGGTTGTGTTTTCAACCGTTTTTGTCGAAAATACATGTGACTTTATGTTTCTCGAGGCGAGGACAGTTCCAGATAGATTCACTGTGTTTTACGAATTTTTTTCCTATTACGACCTTTCAACAGCGGGTCAATCAATAATTAATAAATTAGGAACGAACTACTTTAAAACCATAACATGGCAGGCAAGCAGTTCGCAAATTCAGCTACCTACAACATCAAGTTTATCAATTGCAATCGAAGAACCTGCCCCACTTTATAATTCAACGTATACAATTAAGCTTGTTAACCCATTTGGGCGAGAGTTAACCATTACATCGCCCGAAATAGTTGCCAAGGCAACCAAAGCCGATTACGACCTTTTTATAAACGAGGGCGATGATATTGCCCCCGATTGGCAAGATGGTGGCGATGAGCCTAAGGGTGAAGCACTGCTCGAAATTAAACTCGAAAGCAAGTCGCTTAATGCCGATTCGATTTTTTGGAATATTATTAACGATAAGCGTTTTTACCTTCGCGGAGCCGACAGCATTATATGGAGATATAAGGAGCTCATGGTAACCCAAACTGTCGAAGTATTTCCTCCAAAAACACTTATGGTGCCAGGGAAGTATATGTTTGAGCATATTTCGATAAATGTGGCATCGGGTTGCCGCGATACAATGTACAAAACCGTTACAGTTGACACTTCGTTTATAAAAGCCGATGCTATTCCCAACGTTTTTACGCCTAACGGAGATGGCCAAAACGACTTTTTCATATTAAAAGATGCCAAAATAACAGATGCCAACGCAACCCTATTGTCGATTAAAAGTTTCTCCATTTCAATTTATAGCCGTTGGGGTAAGCGAGTTTACACCTATACCGGTGACCCAAGAGATTGGGATGGTTGGAATGGAAAGGTTGATGGCAAGTATGGCGATGCGCCTTCTGGTGTGTATTATTACGTAATTGAAGCAGTAGGCTGGGATGGACGGCGTTTTAAAGGGGGTATTTACAAAGGTTTTTTACACTTGTTTAGGGGCGAAAACTAAGCCGCAGTCTCATTAAATGCTCCGTATAAAAATATCCTTATAGCCTAATTCAAGAATTTTTGCCATTCCCGCTTTTGTCTCCTCAATTGTACTATACATTCCAACGCAGTACCTGTAAAGTCCATCGCTACCCTTAAACATAATTACGTTTTGCAGGTTGCCAAAGGATTTAGTAGGAACAGGTTTATTAAGCGCCATTATTTGTATGGTGAAGTTGCCCTCCTTTGGAAAAGTTCTCACAAAAGCTCCTGTATAACCACTACTTACAATTTCTTGTTGAATAACTTTTGCCTCTTCAATTGTTTCTACTTGACCAACCAAATAACGGTAATAGCCATCGGCACCAGGAATAATTGACAAATTAGCAATATCGGGAGTTTTTTCGGGTGAAAGCGGCGTTCGCAAAGCCATTATTTGTACGGTGTAGTTTTTTTGACCTGTACGAGTAGCCGTTGATTTAACCGAATGTACTACCGGAGTTGAAATTGAAACAGGCTTAGGTGTTGCTGGTTTTGCAATTTTTTCAGTTTTTGGGGGCTCAACGGCTCGCTTTGGCTCCTCTTTAACTTTTATAATTGCTGGTTCAGCAACTTTAACATCTTCTTTAGGCTTTGTAGCTATTGGTTCTGCAATCTTTTCTTCTGTTTTTATTACTGTTATAGGAGTAGGCTCTACGACTGGTTTTACTGGCTCGGGTTTTACTTCGGCAACTAATAGCGGTTTTTCAATTATAGGTTCAAGGGCAATGGAAACGGGAAACGACTGATTGCTGAAATCATCAGGAATTTCGATACTTGTTGAGAAACTTTGAAAGCCAGAGCCTTCGGCTAAAATCTGATAACTCCCAGGAATAACTACATGCGTAAATGTTGGGTTCGAAAGGGGTGTAGTTATGTTTTTTTGAGGCTTATTTGCACTAAGGTCGATGATTGAAATTGAAATGTCCGACCCATTATTGTTTACGTTGCCTCCTTTAACCGAAAGGTTGCCAAGTAGGTTAATCGAAGGCAGCATTTTAATTTGGTAAATGTCATTTGAGCCCAAACTGTTAGCGTCGTGCATGGCAAGGTAACCTGTGTTTGGAGTTTTTCCTGGAAAGAAAAACAGGTTATCGGCTGTAGTATTTATTGGGTAGCCAATTTGAATTGGCTTTGAATTACTATTTAGGTCGACGTAAAAAATATCGTAACCGCCCATGCTACCATGCCCTTCGGAGCTGAAATAGAGAAACCTTCCATCTGCTGTGATAAAGGGTGTTTCTTCGTTAAACTTTGTGTTTACATTTGGTCCTAAATTTTCGGGTTTGCTCCATTTTCCCTTGGCGTCAATGGTCGATTTGTATATGTCTAATCCACCTAGCCCACCAGGGCTGTTGCTGGTAAAGTAAAGCGTTTTACCATCGGTCGAAATTGAAGCATGCGACTCTTTATACTTAGTGTTTACAGGTTTTGGCAACTTTTCGGCGCTTCCCCACTTTTTACCTGTAAATTTTGAAACGTATATTTCGTTGTTCTCATCAAAATCATCGATTAGGTAAAGTTGAGTTCCATCGCTCGACAGGCTACTTGTTTTAACATTGGCACCAAGTTGCTTCGATATGTTTACGGGCTTTACCCACTCCCCATTTTCTTTTTTCGACACAAATACTTCGTACCCCCTTTTCCCTAGCGAAGTGTACGCAAGAGTGTTTTCGTCGCCCGACAAAACTGCATTGAAGTTTGAACTTATATTATTAACAATGCTTCCCAAATTTGATGCTTTAAAACCAATCGGATTTCGCATTATTGTTTCGGCTATACCACACGAAGCAATTCGCAAATCGACAATATCATTAAACTCATCGTTTGGTTTAAGCAAATCCTTGTAGGCTTTAAAATTGCTCTTTGCCTTACCAAGTTCACCAGCAATTTGATAGGCTCGACCTAGGTGGTAAATTGCTTCAATGGGAGCCTTTATTTCTTTAATTGAACGTGGGTCGAAGTCGGGGGATGCTTCTTTTGCCGCTTTTTCTAAAAACTCAAGGGCTAAATGTTTATTGTCGTCGGTAAAAAGGTAGCAAATACCAACTTTATAGCTTAAACTCCCGCTATTGGGTACTAGTTTTAAAGCTTCTTTAAATTTATCAGCAGCTTTTTCGAACTGTTTTTCGCCCATCAGCTGTTCTGCTTCAATTTCTTTAGAGTAAACCAAATTCCAATTCTGAGCAGAATTGAGAAGTGGAAGAAACAGAAATAAAAGAAAGTATGCCGATCTAAACATTTCAAATGGTAGTTTAAAACACTTTATCTAAGTATAAAAATACGATTTATATTGAATTATGTTTTGTAATTGGCTAATAACTTGATAAATGATGACTTTTTTAAAGTGAACTAACAGTAAATGCAATGTTAAAATACTTTTATAAATAAAAAAGCCGGCTGTTAAACCGGCTTTTAATATGTTTACTCAAATCTATTTAGTGTAAGCATTTGTATCTCTTTCTCGTCGAGGAAGCGCCATTTGCCACGGGGCAAATTCTTCTTCGTTAGTCCAGCATAGTAAACCCTGTCGAGTTTATTAACCTTGTAGCCTAAGCTTTCGAACATACGGCGAACTACACGGTTTTGACCCGAGTGAATCTCGATTCCAATTTCCGATTTATCGGACTCGTCTATATATGCAATAGAATCGGCAGCTGCCTTTTCGCCATCATCCAGAACAACTCCTTCGGTTAGGGCTTGCATGTCGGCTTGGCTTAAGTTTTTATCGAGCCCTACTTCGTAAATCTTTTTCTTTTCGAAGCTTGGGTGTGTTAGCCTTGTAGTTAACTCGCCATCGTTGGTAAGAAGTAGAAGTCCCGTGCTGTTACGGTCAAGTCGTCCAACTGGGTAAACGCGTTCTTTGCAAGCACCTTCAATTAGGTCCATTACGGTAAACTTGGCATTTGGATCTTCAACTGTTGTAACGTAATCCTTAGGCTTATTAAGAATAATGTAAACTTTGCGTTCGGGATCGAGCTTGTTGTCCTTAAAACGAATTTCGTCGGTTAGTTTTACCTTGGTTCCTAAAGTGTTAACCACTTCGCCGTTAACGGTTATTTGTCCTTTGGCAATGTACTCGTCGGCTTCGCGACGGCTACATAAACCCGAATTTGCAACGTATTTATTTAAGCGAACAAGTCCGTCCTTATCGGTTTTAAGGTCGGCATCAATCATTGGGGCGCGGCCTAATGAGCCCTTTGCCTTACGAAATCCAACATCGCGATGCTTCCCTCCTTGTTCGGTTTCATCAAATTCTTTTCTTGGGGTACGAGTTTTGAATTCGTCGCCTTTGCTTTTGTATGGCTTGTCTTTCGACCATTCGCGGGGCTTATCCGAATCCCTGCGTGGTCTTGAGTCGGAACCTTCGTCACGGCGTCCTTTGTAGTCCGATCCGGGTTTGTCCTTCGACCATTCACGAGGCTTGTCCGAATCCCTACGTGGTCTCGAGTCGGAACCTTCGTCACGGCGTCCTTTGTAGTCCGATCCGGGTTTGTCCTTCGACCATTCGCGGGGCTTATCCGAATCCCTGCGAGGTCTCGAGTCGGAACCTTCGTCACGGCGTCCTTTGTAGTCCGATCCAGGTTTGTCCTTCGACCATTCGCGGGGCTTGTCCGAGTCCCTGCGTGGTCTCGAGTCGGAACCTTCGTCGCGTTTACGGAACGATGGTCTGTCTGAGTCGCTCGAACGTCGTTCGGGTCTATCGTCTCTGCTTGGTCTGTCCGATGAGCGTCTGCGTGAGTCGTCCGATTTGTCACGACTTCCAAAGTCCTCTTTGCGATCGAAGCTGCTGCGCTCAGGTTTTTCCGAGCCTCCCTCTTTTTTAAACCACGATTTACGTGGACCGGTGCTTTCGGGAGATTCCTTTTCTAAAGGAGTATTTTTCGATTCGGTATAATTAAAGTCTTCGCTTGTAAATGCGTTTTCCGAGTAGTCGGGCGTTATAAGTTTTGCATCCTTACGAGGGGACCTTTCCCTTTCGACTGGTTTTTCAGGTTCGCGTGCAATACTGTGCTTGTCCTGTGGGTATTTCTCATCCGACATCGCATTGGGATTTGGCGGCGTATCGTCGGTATTTTTGGTTCTTCGAATGTTCTTAACCTTTTTTTCGGTAGGTTGAACTTCGCTTGCTGAAGAAGAACCCGATATTTTTTCATCGGTTTTTTCATCGGCTGACGTACTTGTTAACTTTAAAGTACGTGGACGGTAAACCTTTGCAGGTTCTGTTTCTTCGGATTTACTCCTCCTCACGGGTTTCTTTCCGAAATTGTCATTTTCTTTCTGTGTCATTGTATGGGTATTATAAAAAACTAGAGTAACGGCAATATAAAATTGCTGGTATTATGCGGTTTATTGGGAGTAATAATGTAATTGCATTGATATTAAAAGGGTTGCAAATATACACCTTTTTTTCGAGAACTTACTTCGATGAGTCTTTTTCTTCTTTTTTTTGTTGATTATCAGAATTTTCGGGTGGCATTGAGCTTTTGTGTATCGAAGTATCTGTTTCGGCAGTTTTTACAATATTTTCGACCTTCGACATCTCATTCTTAAGGTCGTCCGATACTTTTTTAAATTCGCTCATTCCCTGACCAACAGTTTTGGCAAGCCCCGCTACACCCTTTGTGCCAAATAGCAGCAGCACAATAAGTACAATAAATATTATTTCAGAACCTCCAATAAAAGCAAGCATGGTCTTGTGAATTAGCTGTACAAAGGTATAGCGAAAATGGTAAAGATTAGGTTAAATAGAATAAAAAAGGAGAAAAAAAAACCTGCGGGAAAACCGCAGGTTTTTAAAAAATATTTCAAAAGTTATTTATGTGCTTTTTTTGCGTTATGTTTTTCAAGGTCGTATGCTATTGGCGATGCAACAAATAGCGAAGAGTATGTACCAACTACAATACCAACAATTAAGCCGAAAATAAATCCACGAATAACTTCACCACCAAAAATAAATATTGGAATAAGTACAACTAAAGTACTAAATGAAGTGGCAAACGTACGACTTAATGTATCGTTAAGTGCGCTGTTTATTGTTTCCTTCCTGTCGCGTTTTGGGTACAATCCAACGTATTCACGAATACGGTCAAAAACAATAACTGTATCGTTAATTGAATAACCAATAATGGTAAGAATTGCAGCAATAAATGCCTGGTCAATTTCAAGACCAAATGGAACTCTGTTGTAGAGGAGAGAGAAAATTCCAATAACAATAAACACGTCGTGGAAAAGTGCAATAACAGCACTTGTACCATAGCGCCAGTTTTTAAAGCGTACAAGTATATAAAGGAAAATAACAATCAATGCAAAGAAAATTGCTAAAATTGCTTCTTGCTTTATGTCGCTAGCAATGGTTGGCCCAACCTTAATGCTACTTTGCTTGTAGTCGTTACGGAATGTTGAAATATCGGTTCCTTCGGGCATAAATGGCTTAAGGCCAATGTGAATTAACGAATCAACCTCATTGTCAATATTTTCTCCGTCTTCAGCAATTTTGTACTTAGTGGTAATTTTTACCTGATTCGCATCGCCAAAAGTTTTTACCTCCGGAGATTCACCAAGAACTGCGCGAAGGCTTTGGCCAATTTCAACGGTCGAAACCGATTCTTGATTGGTAAATTTAACAACGTAAGAGCGACCACCAGCAAAGTCGATACCTGGATTTAATCCTCTAATTGCCAACGATCCAATACCAATTACAAGAACAGTTACAGAAATAACATAAGCTATTTTACGCGATTTTATGAAATCGAATTTTGCGTTGTTAAACAACTTCTCGCTAAACGATGTAGAGAAAGTAAGCTTGAATTTCTTATCGACCATGTACTGGATAATAAGACGGGAAAGGAAAAGCGCACAGAACAACGACGTAAGAATACCTATTACAAGAGTTGTAGCAAAACCGCGAATTGGACCTGAACCAAATATGTAAAGAATAACGGCTGTTAGAAGCGTAGTAACGTTACCGTCGATAATAGCTGAGAAGGCATTTTTATAACCATCGGCAACGGCAAGTGCCAGTCCTTTACCTCCCCTAAGTTCCTCCCGAATACGCTCAAAAATAAGTACGTTAGCATCTACTGCCATACCTAGTGTAAGCACAATACCAGCAATACCAGGAAGAGTTAGTGTTGCTTGGAACGAAGCAAGTACTCCAAATATAAAGAATAGGTTAGCAACAAGCGCAAAGTCGGCAATAAGTCCAGCTCTAAAGCTATAGTATCCAAGCATGAAAAGCAGAACTATAATAAAACTGAACACAAAGGAAAGAAGTCCTGAGTCGATAGCCGATTGGCCAAGTGATGGACCAACAATTTCTTCCTGTACAATGTGAGCAGGAGCAGGTAGTTTACCCGATTTTAGAATGTTGGCTAAGTCTTTCGCCTCGGTAATTGTAAAGTCGCCAGTTATTGAAGAGCGACCACCTTGTATTTCTTGGTTAACATTTGGATACGAGTATACGTAGTTGTCGAGAACAATTGCAATTGATTTACCAATATTGTCGGCAGTAAGTCGAGCCCAAACCCTAGCGCCTTCGGCGTTCATAGCCATTGTAACCTCGGCAGTACTTTGGTTTTGACCAAACTCTTCGCGAGCATCGGTAATAACGCCACCGTCAAGTGGTGCACGGCCATCGCGGCTGTTAACTTTAATGGCAATAAGTTCGAAAAACGATTCCGATTTATCCCAACGAGGCGATTTAACGCCCCAAAGTAACTTTAGGTCGCGAGGGAAAAGGGTTTTAACCTGCGAAATTTTAAGGTACTCGTTAATTGTTGCAGTGTCTTTATAGTGCGCCATACCAACAACAGGCCCACCCATTAGCTGTCCTTGGCTGTTGGTCGATGGGTTTAGTATTGCAAATAAAGGAAAGTCCTTTGCCATGTCGGCTTTAGCCACATTTGTGGTGTCGGCCTTATCCTTAAGCATGTCGATTAGCTCGTTTTCGCCCGTTTTCGCAGTTGTGTCTTGGGGCAGCACTTCAGGAGTAGCAATATTTACTTCGCCTTCAGCAAGTTTTGCTTGAGCATCTCTAATCTCCTTGATTTTTACGTTGGCAGCTTCGAGCGATTTGAAAATATCGGCGTTGTCGTAAGTTTCCCAGAACTCGAGGCTTGCTGTTCCTTGAAGAAGTTTACGAACCCTTTCAGGCTCCTTAATACCAGGAAGTTCAACAAGAATACGACCTGAGCCTTCGAGGCGCTGAATGTTTGGTTGAGAAACTCCAAAGCGGTCGATACGGGTACGGATAATATTATACGAGTTGGCAATTGCACTCTCTGCTTCGGTATGAAGAAGTGAAAGTACATCTTCGTTTGAAGAGTTGAAGTTGATACGATCGCGTAGCTCGGGGGTCATAAAAATTGGAGCCATGCGTTGGTTGGGGGCAACCAGTTTGTATGCATTCCCAAAACGGGTAATGAAGTCCTGAGTTGCAGGCATTTTTTTTGCCATGTCAATGGCTGCATTGAACGCGCTGTCGGTGCTGTAGTTGGACATTGAGCGAACAATTTCCACAACAGAAACCTCGAGGGTTACGTTCATTCCACCTTTAAGGTCGAGGCCAAGATTTATTTCCCTCTCTTTGCATTCCTTGTAGGTGTACTTGCGAAGCCAAAAAAAGTTGTAAACCTTTTCGCTCGAAATTGAGTCGAGATAGTAGAACTCTTTTTTCTTGCGAGCCACTTCCTTGGCTTTTGGATCTTCAATTGATAATACCTTTCCCTCAGCGTAGCGAGCCGAAGCTCTTTCAACTTTTTTGGTTACCCAGGTAAAGGATAGCTGGTAAATGCAAACCAGCGTTAAAGCTATGGTAATTAACCTAATCGCACCTTTATTTTGCATTGTTTCTTGTGTTAAATAGATTGAGTTTATTTGTAGTTTCTAAAAAATATCGGGCAAAGATATTACTTTTTTTAAGATATGCCACTTTTCTTAACCCGATTAGTTTTATTGTTCGAAAGCGCAGCCTGTATGGATATATAAAATTCTGTTAATCAGTTTTTACTTTAAATAGCAGCTCCTTTGTTTTAAAATTTAAAACAACCTTGTGTTTAACTAAAAAATCGCAGCCAAGTAAACCATGAATTGGCATTCCTGCGAGTTGTTCGTATAGTTTCGAAAGTTCCGACAGGTTTGAGCCAAAAACTTCCATGTTTTTAAACTTAATGCCCGAAAAACTTATATTGGGTAAAATATACCGCTTTACCGCAAACTGCTGAGCATTTATTCCTGCAGCAAACGGCTCAATATGCTCACTTTCAAAGGGCGAAAAATCGTTAAGGCTTTCAAGGTCGATAACGGTACGCGAAGCCCCTGTGTCGACTACTAACCAAATGGTTTTCTTTTTAAGTTTACATTTAACTAAGGGGTGAAAACCGTCTTGCTCGAGATTTGTAATAATTAGAGGTATTGTCTTTATCATGCTGTATTTTATGATGAATGAGATGAGTTTGTTGGACAAGCCAATCCATTATTCTTCAAAATTAGTTAAATTGCACAGCATTGCAAAGTTTGTAAAAATGCTAAAGCCAAATAATCTGCATGAACTCCCTTAAATACAGGCTTTTTATTTACTCCATGATTTTTTGCGTTGTTGGGCTTTCGCTCACTGGTGGCTATTCCTACTATATAGCACGTAACGCACTACTTAACAGAACCTATGAGCAGCTTGTGTCGGTTAGAGAGGTAAAAGCTCGACAAGTTGAGGAGTTTTTTCAGGAACGCATTTTAGATGCCGAGTACCTTTCGCAACTTTTTTCGCCTTTCGAAATAAATTCCGAGGGAATCGATATGAACTTATCGGTGATTAACTTGCACGATCGAAAAGCTATTCGCTATATTTTTAGCAAGAATTACTTTGCAAGTTTTGGGTTTTTTATACCACAAAAAGGTTACTACCGTTTCGAAGTTGACCAAAATAATGATATTGGAAATTATTCATTTACTGAGTATAAGGGTTGCAAAAATTTAATTTTAAAATGCGACTCATTTTCCGAAGTTCGAATTATCGATACGCTAATTACAAATGGAAAAGGAACATGGTCAATACCAGTTGTTGCTCCAATTTACAAATCCCAAAGTATATCCGATAAGCACTATTTTGTTGTTGAAATTTCGGAGGTTGCCATCGACCGAATTATGAAAGAAAGGCAAACCGACGATGGAATGGGGCGTACAGGTGAAGCCTACCTTGTTGGACGCGACTTTTTTATGCGATCATCGTCGCGGTTCAATTCGCCTTCGGCGACAGAACAGTTTTGTAAAACGGAGCCGGTTTTGCAAGGAATTAACGGCATTTCGGGTACCTGCAAAGCGTTAGACTATAGGAATGTTAAAGTACTTAGCGCTTTTCGACCCCTTAGGGTTAAAAATCTTAATTGGGTTATTACTACTGAAATAGATTGGAGCGAAGCCCTTAGCGACGCTATGATTTTAAAGCGAAACATTCTATTAATTGGTCTATTTATAATTCTTTTAATTGCAGGCGGCATTCTTCTATTTAGCTGGCGAATAACTTCGCCATTGGTAAAACTTAAGGAGGCTGCAATAAGGGTTAGCGAGGGTAAATTCGATTGGGTGCTGCCAATAAAAACCCGCGACGAATTAGGAACCCTTACGCAAGCATTTAATAAAATGACGCTTAGATTAAAGCATGCTAATAATAGGCTAAGGGAACGGGAAAGGCGGCTGCTGCATTTTTACCGTGCAACAATCGATGGTATAATTCTTCACAAAACAGGTATTCCGGTCATGGTTAATAGGGCAGCCCTAAGCCTTACGGGTTATAGCGAGCAAGAACTTCTTAAAGTTAAAGTAAACTCGCTTTTTTCGGACGACGAGTACCTATTAAATAGGAACGACCCAAACGATGTACAGTTTTTCGAAACCGAAATGATTACGAAAAACAGATCGAAAGTTCCGGTTGAGGTACAGCAACGCCGAATAGTTTTTAACGACCAAGAGGTTGATGCGCTGGTAATTCGCGATATTTCGCAGCGCCGTGCAGTTGAAAGCGAGCTAAAGGAAGAGCGACTCCAGCGCCTTCGTTCGGTAATTGACGGGCAGGAGCAGGAAAGGCAAAGGCTTTCGCGCGAGCTGCACGATGGGCTTGGACAAACCCTTGTGGCCATAAAACTTAGGCTCGAAAGCATGCATCCCGATAGGCTGGGTGAGGAGCAAAAGACTTTCGAACTGGTTAAAAATATGTTTAACCAAACCATCGAGGAAACCCGCCGCATTTCGAATAACCTTATGCCTGCAGCCCTTACCGAGTTTAGCTTGGCTGTAGTTCTTCGCAACCTTTGTAATGAAATAGAGGAGAACTCGGGCATAACGGTTTCGCTAGTAGTTGGGGTGTTGCCCGATTCGTTAAACCAGCTGCTAAAAACCTATTCGTACCGAATAGCGCAGGAGGCGCTTACAAATATTGTGAAGCACTCGAAAGCGAACAAAGCTGTTGTTTCGGTTTTTTCCGATATTTCGAAACTTTATCTACATATTGAAGACGACGGTTGTGGTTTTAGCGTTTCGCAAACCAACGGAAAAGGCAACGGACTTTTTAATATGAAAGAGAGAGCCTCACTTTTGGGCGGGCGATTAGCCATTGAAACGCTACCCGGAAAGGGCACAAAGGTAAAGGCCGAATTGCCCTTTGCCAAAAAGCAAATAAACAATTAAAATGAGCACAATTCGAATTGCACTTGTTGACGACCACCAAATTGTACGCGACGGTATTAGGTCGTTACTTTCCGAGGAATTGGGAATTGAAGTAATTACCGAAGCTGCCGATGCGCAAGGGTTTATCGATTCGTTAGGTACAAAAATACCAAATGTTGCAATTGTCGACATTTCACTCCCCGGCATGTCGGGAATTGAGCTTACAAAAAAGTTGAATGTCGATTTTCCCGACGTAAAAGTTGTAATTCTCTCGATGCACACCACGCAGGAATTTATCTTTAATGCCATAAAGGCTGGCGCAAAAGGCTATTTACCCAAAAATATAACTCGCACTGAGTTGGTCGATGCCATTACTGAGGTAAACGCTGGAAACGAATACTTTAGCAAGGATATTTCGGGAATAATTCTGAAAAATTACCTTAATCATGTTAAAAACCCCGAAAAGTTAAACAGCGTAAAGGATCAAGAGCTTACGCCTCGAGAATTAGAAATACTAAAACTTGTAGCCGAGGGGTATTCAAACCTACTAATAGCCGATAAACTTTACATAAGCGTTCGCACTGTTGAGTCGCATAAGAACCATATTATGCAAAAACTCGAACTTACCACAACCGTTGAGTTAGTGAAATATGCGCTTAAGAATAGGATAATTGACCTTTAGGTTGCTAACGGTGGTGGGTGTATTTTGGGCAGGAGATTTGCTACGCTTAACTCGCATTTCGATAACTATCCATAGCCGTTAGGCTAATATTAAAAAAAGCAATATTATCACTTGTTTTAACTTGCCCCAGCGGGGCTTTATGTTTATAGTAAATATTTATCAAAGCATCAAAGCTCCATAGGAGCGTCCTCTTGAATCGCAAAAAACAATTTGATCGTACTTTTGCGAATAGATGTCGTAGAATGCTGAGTTCGCAAGTCGGTTGCCCTACTAACAGGGCGCTCCTCCGGAGCTTTTGGTTAATAGTAATATTTGTTTCTATAAACAGTTAGCTACCCTGTAGCTAATTTACGCGCTACTTTTCTTGTCACTAAATACATGTTGATTATCAGATAAATGCATCCTTAACCTGACGGCTATGGATAACTATCGGGACGCTCGGTTGAACCGAATTCTTTATTTCACGATACTTGAGCCTGTGCGATGGAAACCAAATTCGTATGTTTTGTTAATCTACTTTTTACCTATTCCTTTGCACTAAAAACCAATCGACCCACGAATCCATGTGGTTTGCTGAGTTTGGTCTAAGCAAAATTTCACGTTTACTATTTAATAAGTACATGGTTGGGGTTGCAAATACGTGATAGGCTTTTACAATAGGGCTTTCCCATTTTTTGTAATCGCATACACTTATAAAAGGAAAACCACCTGCAAAGCGTTTGAATGCATCTTTGTTTTCATCAAGCGAAATAAAAACTACCTCTACACTGTATTCCCTCCATTTTTTATACAACAATGCAATATCCGAAAGTTCCTGGGTACATGCAGCACACCAACTGGCACCAAATACCACCAAGGTGTATTTGCTTTTTAAATCGGATAACTTTTGGGGCGATTTCTCGGGTTGGTATCTGGGTGATAATACATCTTCCCTAAATTCAAAGTTGGGTGCAGTATTCCCAATTTTCATGGAACGGTAGCTCTCCAGTTGCGAAGCAAGATCGCTGTTGACGGTGCAGCTTGTTCCGCTTAGCACTTTTAGGGCTAAGTATTCCGATGATTTATACAAACTGCGCTTTTCTAACAGTTTAAAGAGGAAACCAGTTATCTCATTGAATTTTTTCTCATCCGATGAAAGGTTGCCAATCATATAGTCGATGGAGATATTCAGTTCGACGAACACCGAATCGAGCGAGCGTTCGCTATTCTCGATAAGCCATACATGCGCCTCGATGGTTTCGCGCAGCAAACCGCTTTTGTATAGGCGCGGGTCGGTATAATCTATTTTTCGGAATGTAGCTATGGCTGCCGGTATTTCTTCGGTGCGGTACTGTGCTATGGTTGAAACCGAACTGACCAGCTTACGAACAGGCAAAAACCAACTTACGTAAGTTTTTTGGTCTAAACTTGCCAAAAAAGTTTTGTCCTCTTTCTTAATGCGCTCTTTTTCTGCTTCAATGGCATTTATAGGTTTCTGATGAATGACAAACAACGAATCCAATTGATATATTTTCGTCAGAAAATCCCATGCGCTAAGAGCCTGCTCACGGCGGGGGTGCTCGCTGGCATACTGTCCGAATAGTTTGTTTTGCTCGCCTGAAATAATTTTTACCGTTTGTGGCAAAGCCAAGGCTTCGCCTTTCAAACTTAAATTTTCATTAGGTGCTAGTATTACTATAAAGGCTTTGTTGTCGTCGGCTGCAAGGTAGCCCATGCCGTAATCGTTATTGCCAAAGGAAACCGTAAAGTCGCCTTTTTCATTTGCTTTCACGCTATCAATGGCATAGGTGTTAAACCCGTCAAAACCAAATAATTTTATCTGTTGAAGTGCAAGATTTGGGAAATTTCCAGTAATGGTTTGCTGGGCGAGTGCATTTAAATATAAAAAACAGAAAAGCGCTATTGCAAAGTATTTAAAAGGGAATAATTTCATCGGTCTATTTATATTTTAAAATTATGTGGAGGTAATGGTTCCGCATAGTGAAACGTAGAATATTAAATTACATGTTTGTTTCGAATTAATTTCAAAAACTCTACCAACCCAATTACTTCTACCTCATTGGGTAAAGGATAACGATCGTTATTGGCATAAACCACCCATTTATGGGTTGCTTTAATATCTTTACATGCTTCATAAAATCCCCGCGTTAGCTTTGGCGCAAGGTTCCGTTTTACTTCTACAGCCCAAATTTCATTATCAGGTGTATGAAGCACTAAATCAATTTCGGCCCATGTTGCAGTTCTGTAGTAGCTATAATTCCATCTTTCATCTAATTGGATGATAATGTTTTCGACCACAAATCCTTCCCAGCTTGCTCCAATAATTGGATGCGAAAGCAAAGCATCAATGTCGGGTAATTGGAGTAAGCTGTGTAAGATTCCCGAATCACGAATATATACTCTTGGTGTTTTTACCAGTCTTTTTTTTACGTTTCCCGACCAGGGTGGCAGCTGCCTGACCATGTAAAAATCGGTGAGTAAATCTAAATAATTCCGTATAGTGGTGTGGCTAACCTCCAAACTTCGGCCAAATTCACTTAAGTTAATTTGATTGCCATGATAATGCGCCAGCATTTTCCATAAACGTTTAAGTTTAGCTGCAGCCACTCCAACGCCCATCGATGGAATATCGCGTTCCACATAGTTGGCAAAAAAGTCCTTTCTCCATTCCCAACTTTCTTGCTCGTTTAATGCTAGATAGCTGTCGGGAAACCCTCCTCTTAGCCAAAGGCGTTCTAAATCAAAAGCCTTATTTTCATTTAGTTCGGTTACCGAAAAGGGCGTTAGCTCCATGTACCTAATTCTACCTGCTAGCGATTCCGAAGATTTTTGCAGCAAGTCTTTAGACGCCGATCCCAACAGCAGGAAATGACCCGACCGTTCACCTTTCCTTTTTCGTTCATCCACAACTACTCGAAGCAATCGGAATAGGTCGGGTTTACGTTGCACCTCATCAATAATTAGCAGTTCCCCATCGAATCTTTTCAGGTAAGCTTCGGCATCGGTTAGCTTATTAAAATCGGCATCCGACTCCAGGTCGATATAGGTTACCGGCTTTTCAAGTTTTTTGGACACTTCCAGTGCCAGCGTAGTTTTTCCAACCTGCCTCGACCCAATCAACACAACCACAGGCATCGATTGCAATGCTTTTACTAGAGGCAAAAAAATTTCTCTCCCAATCATAACTTGAAGATTATATGTAAAGATACAAGTTATACTGCAAATTGAAAGTTAAAGTTTCAGAATGCAGGGTAAGTTTGTTTTTGTTTTCTATGTTAAAATAACGTGAGTTCGACGTAAATTTAACACAGAGGTTTTTGTGTTGCATTTTACAAAATGATTGTTTTAATACGATTCGAATTCACCATGATGATGTTAAATGTTATTGAGAAGCACGGAGGCCACAGAGGGTTGATGATTTTGCATTAATGCAAAATCATCAAAAATGGAATGATTTTTATTCTCACAGTTCAATGTTATTCCTTATATCGAACTGACGTTAAATAGGGAAACCCTGATGAAACTGAGACTTCTTTGGTTTTTTCAGAATATTCATTTAAAACAACACCCGCTTACTTCGATAGGCTCACTGCAACGCAGGCTTAGCAAAAGTTGCGGGGCATAAAGAGGATGTGCCAAAACCCTTTTAACAGCAAGGTTAATATTAACGCATACAGCACTTTGTGCGCTTTGCGTAAAACTTAGTGCCCTTTGCGGTTAAATTAATTTTTCTTTTGAGACAGCCTCAAATTGTCAAATAGTAACCCTTCGACAAGCACTTCGACAGGCTCAGTGCAAGCTCAGGGTAAAATAAATCAAAGTGTCAACCTAATCCTTAAGGCAACGCACAGAGAGTCCGGTCACCCGGCTGAAGCTGCCCATGGTGGCATTATTGCTGCTGCCGAAGACTAGGTACCGTGAGTAGGTCCCATCTACGGTACTTGACCAAAAGTTGCCGTAGCCGTTTACAATGTAGTGCGAACCATCGCGGCCGCTGCGGTAGCCGCCAACGGGCAGCTTAAGTGGTGATGCAAAGGCTCCAGTTGCATTGTTGCTGCCCCAGCTTAAGCGTTCGGCATTCCACTCCGCCTCGGTGGGTAGCCTATAGCCCGTTGGGCAGGGGTTATTAGTGCCGTTTACACCCTGCCATAGGTTGGTGTTCTGGGGGCTGCGCCAGTCGTAAGGGCTTTCGGGTGCTAAAATAAAGTTACCATGCCCAGGTGTATCACTGCTACTTAAAGTGGATGTTGTTGGGGAGTTCCGCTTCTCGTGCCCATCGGTACCACGCCCCCACTGGTGTAGGTCACCGTAAGCCTCGGCATCTGTGCTGCTGGTGGCTACTCTGCTTGCCCCCGAGTTTCTATCTAACCATGTTTTACCAGTAGCTGGATTGGTAACATCAGCTGGTAAAGTGGCAGTTGTAAAGCTAATCTGATTCCCGTAACTTGACCCAAAGCTGTTAATGGCGTAGGCTTGCACGTAGTAAACCTTTCCGGGTTGGAGGTTGGTTAGGTTGCTTGTAAAGCTACCTGTACCCGTTCCGTTTGTGGTTGAACCCTGAGTAGGGTCTTGGGCTGTGCCCCATATTATACCCTTTTCGGTTATAGGCGAACCACCATCGGAGGTAATATAACCGCCACTTACGGCAGTAGTAGCGGTAATACTAGTGACTTCAGTGGTGGTTAGGCTAATTATGCCACTTTTAGTTGTAAAGGATTGCTGGTTGCCGTAAACCGTGCCCACGCTGTTGGTGGCATAAGCCCGTACATAGTATATTGTAATTTTTGATAAATTAGTTAGGTTACTGGTAAAACTACCATTGCCCGTGCCATTAGTTGTTATGCCTTGATTCGTTTCGACTGTAGGGTTTTCCTCTGTACTCCATACTATGCCTCGTAAGGTTACGGCTGCGCCGCCATCGGAAGTAATATTGCCACCGCAGGTGGCAGCAGTAGCGGTAATGCTGGTTGCCGCTGCCGTGGTGAGGGATATTACCCCGCTAAGGGTTGTAATGCTTATATGATTCCCATAACTTGTCCCCTCGCTATTAGTGGCGTAAGCCCGCACGTAGTATGCCGTTCCGGGTTGGAGGTTTGTAATGTTGCTGGTGAATTTACCTGTACCCGTGCCATTACTTGTTTTGCCTTGATTCGTTTCGACTGTAGGGTTTTGCTCTGTACTCCATACCACGCCACGGGCGGTTACGGCTGCACCGCCATCGGAGGTGATATTGCCCCCTGAAACTCCAGTTTTTGTTGTAATATCAGTTCCTGCAACAGTTGTTAATGTTGGGGTTTCTTCCTTTTTACAGCTGCTTAGTATCAATAATGCTACCCAAGTTAGGGCGATTACATAATACAAGAACTTATTTTTTAATGTCATAATTAATTGATATTGAAATATATAATAATGTTTTGGGCTCTAGTTTATAATAACGAGTCTTGTGACTCAGGGCTAAAGCCCATTAAAATTAATGGTTCAATAACCCCAGGCTTAAGCCTGGGGTTAAACAAGCGAAGTTAAAATGGTCTTTAGTCCATAATATATTATAGTTTACAACGCCATTCTAAACTACAGCCAAGTTTTGTTGAAAAAGTTTAATGAAGAACCTCGTTTGTGGCAAGCAAATAAACAAAATTAAAACAGTTTCTCAAAAAATTCTATTTTTTATAAAGGAACTAAAACACACATTTCCAAAGCGAAAACCCATTTTTGTATCGCCATAAACTTGTTGCTGCTTCTGCTATATTCTGTGGTAAATTCGGGCAATTAGGCCAACCTTGTACAAATCGAAAAGGAGTAACGACGGCTTTGCCGAGCATAGTGCCCTGCGAATCATTGGGTTAAAAACCCTAAAAAACCACCTAATTGGATACTTTAGCCCAAGTATTCGAAGAATTTGATAAAACCTTAAAATGCGAATATTACTAAAAAGTTCCTTTCGCATATTTGGCGCAATAGTTAAAAGCCTTACAAGGCTTACGATTCCCTGTTCCGATTTTGCCAAAAACTCGTAGTTAGGCTCAATGCCCAAATGTAAACTGGGATTATTGATGTGGAGAATGGGAATTTTCCTGTTCTTTAGTTCTAATGCAAACAGCGTGTTTTCGTGTCCATAGCCCATTATATCTTCATTGTAGCGAATTTGGTTAAAAACCTCCTTCGATACCATAAAGTTACCGTTTGTAAACGATCGGTATGGCTTATATTGCCTGTAAGTTTCGTTATGGGCTTCGCGAGCAACGCCGTACTTCCACCTAAGTAAAAGTTCCTGCTGAAATGGCTTACTTCCATAGGCAATCCCACCACAAATAACGGGTACCAAATCCTTTGCTTCAATATAATTGCGTAAAAAATTTCGGTCGTTTGGAATCATGTCGCAGTCCAAAAAAAGCAGGTGACTACCAACCGAAAAATCGGCAAGGCGATTTCGAATTCGGCTTCGTCCAAGATTGGTCTCAAACTCAAGGTAGCTAACTGTGTCGTACTTGGTTAAAAGCGCATTGCGCTTTTTGTAAAACGAGTTCGAGCGATCGTCGAAAACAAGAATTTCAATTTCCTCATTAATGGTACTCGATTGCTCGAGGAGCATCTCTACCAGTTCGGTAACATCGAAATTGTAAACGGGAATACAAATTGATATCATAGGTTACCGATTTATAGTTGAAGCTCGTTTTCTTGCTGGTTGTCGGACGAGTCGAGGAGCGATTCGGGCAACGATTTTTTTGCCTTTGCACCAAGTTCCTTTAGCTTTTGCGCTTGGTTTACCAAGTTCCCTTTTCCTTCGGAAAGTTGCCCCAGTGCGCTTTCGTAACTTTTTTGGGTGCGACCTAAGTTTTCGCCAATCGACTGCATATTCTCAATAAAAAGTACAAACTTATCGTAAAGTTGTCCACCCCTTTCGGCTATTTCGAGGGCGTGTCGGTTTTGGTACTCGCGCTGCCAAAGGTTATGAATTAGCCTAAGTGCGGCTA
Source organism: Bacteroidales bacterium UBA2287 (assembly GCA_002345675.1). Classification (GTDB taxonomy): domain Bacteria; phylum Bacteroidota; class Bacteroidia; order Bacteroidales; family Tenuifilaceae; genus UBA2287. The sequence goes on from DDWL01000031.1 coordinate 31,196, forward strand.
TTAGGTTGGTTGGGCTAAGAAGCAACACCCCGCGATTGTATGCGTAGTTCCAAATTTCGGGGTCGGCCTGCATGGCAATCATGTATGCAGGCTCAATGGGCAGAAACATGGTTACAAAGTCGAGCCCGCCAACCATATCCTGGTAGCCCTTTGAACCAAGCATATCGATATGGGTTCGAACCGACCGAACATGTTCAGCAAGAGCCTTTTCTTGGGCAGCCGTATCGGTACTCGAGCAGTAACGCTCGTAGCCAATAAGCGATACTTTTGAATCGATTACAACCTTTCGGTTGTCGGGGTAGTTTATAATTACATCGGGCTGAAACCTTCGACCCTCCTCGTTTTTTACCGACTCCTGAACAAAGTACTCGCGTCCTTTTACAAGGCCCGATTTTTCGAGAATGCTTTCGAGAATCATTTCGCCCCAGTTTCCCTGCTGCTTAACTTGTCCTTTAAGAGCGTTGGTAAGGTTTTGCGCCTCTTCGCTAATTTTATGGTTTAGTTCGACCAGTTTGCCAACTTCTTTGCCCAGCGAAAAACGCTCTTTGCTTTCGCGGTCGTAAACCTCTTCAACCTTTTTCTGAAACTGAACTATGTTTTCGCCCAGAGGTTTTAGCAGGCGTTCAATGTTTACCATGTTCATTTCGGTAAAACGCTTGCTTTTATCTTCCAGAATATGGTCGGCTAACAGTTTAAATTCGTTTGTAAACTGCTTCCCAATATCTTCTAAGTCCTGCTTTTGCTTTAAAAGTTGCTCCTTTAGGTACTTATTTTCCTTATCGAAGTCAATTGCCTTTTCGCGGCTAAGCTGCAGGTCGGTGCTATACTTTTCAACTTCTAATCGTTTAGCTTCAATTTCGGTCTTGAGTTCAGCGAGTCTTTTAGTGCCCTCGTCGGTTCTTATGCGCTCGGCCGAAAGCAATGAGGAAATTTCTTCCTTTTGTATTGCAATCTTGCTTTGTTCAACTTGTAATCGTTGGTTTTCGGCGTTAAGGTGCTCGGCTCTATCGGTTATAATTCGAAGCTTAGTATTGCTTTCGCTTAGTTGGGTTTCGATGTCGTGTAAACTAATTGGGGAGTCGGTTTTGGGTTTAGTGAGCTTAATAACCAGCCATACTAAACCAGCACCAACAATAACACCAAAAAAAATGGGGACGAGAGTAGAAATCATAATGTAAAATTAAAGACACTAACATTTTAGAAGCCATAAATGTAGCAATAAAACCAGAGTTGTAACGAACGTATTTACGTAAAATATAATCATTTTTTCAAACAATTCGAAAGGTATTTTCCTCCTGTTTAAAATGTTTTTTTGTGAAGAGGATAAAGGAATAACTAAAATCAGCAAAAAATGTGATTTTTTAATTTCTAGCTGATACCGATCTTCAATTTCTCGCTGATACCGCTGATTTACGCAGAAAAAACATAATATGTTCATAATCTGCGTTTATCCCTGCCTGCCGACTGGCAGGTGTGTAATCTGCGAGAGACAATGAATTATAAATAATTTGCGGATTTAAATGAGCAATAAAAAAGCCTCCCTGAAATATATAAGGAGGCTCAATTTATTTTTGAATTATTGCTATTTACGTAAATGCTTAAATCGCCTTTTAAAGAAACTTAAAATGTACCGTTCAACTTTGTTTTCGTAAATATCGGAAATGGTAATCATAATCCCAGTTTCTTCAACATCGCCAAAGTGAGGGTTAATAATTGTTCCAAACACCTTCATCGATGGGCTAATGTTCATGTAAGAGTTTATAAGAGGAGGAATATGTTCGCCCAGTTCCCTAATGTGATGAGATAGGATTTTGTAGTCGTCCTTGTAGTTTTTGCCCGTAAAAACTGTAGCCATTCTTCTTCGGTCAATATCCAACTCCATTGGAGTAATTGGAACAACAAGTTTGTCGTCGTCGGTAAAATACTTCTCCATAAAGTACAGTAGCATATTTCGGGCTTCGCGATTGTAGCTGCGGTACATGGTAACCTTTCCAAAAAAGTACTTTATACCAGGGTTTCGAACAACAAGGGCGCCTAATCCGTCCCATAGGTTATCGAGGGCGTAAAGGCCTTTCCCGTTACGGATTGCCGATTGGTACTTAGGTTGAACAAAGGAGCGCCCAAGTTCAATAAGGCTAGGCAGGTATTCCTTTTTAAACTTTTCGGAGAAAACGAAAAGCGTTGTTGTGGAGAGGTTCATTTCCTCGCCCTTAGTTGGGTCCACAATATGCCAACGGTAACCCCCAATAATTTCTTGGTCGGCTGGATCCCAAACAATTAGTTGCTTGTAGGGGTTGGCCGATATATCGTACTCATCAATATCAACTCCATGCCCAGTACCGCCACCTGCGCTTCGAAATGTTAACTCGCGAAGCCTGCCAATTTCCTGCATTGTATGTGGTGCATTGTGAGCAGTAATTTCGTAAAGGTAATTACCTCCGTTATTGGTTTCGCGAATAAATCTAGCTTCGGTTAGCTCGCTTTTAATGAGCTCTCTACTTATTGGTTCAATTATTTGTTCCATTGGCGGTGCTATTTGGGTGCAATATACGCTATTTAGGTTGAAATTGGCTTTCCATTTTATAAACCTGTTCCTTTACCCAGTTGGCCCACCATATGGGCTTTCTCGATTTGTCGAAGGTTTCGTAACTAATGGGGGTTCCAAATTTTATATGCTGTTTCCGACCTCTTTGCCTAAACATTTCGTCAGCTAAGTATAGCATTTCAATATTTAACTTTATGCCAAGAAAGGTTCGTATTTTCGAAAGATTATAAAAGAAGCTAGAATTTTTACCCTTAAAGTATATTGGAACTATGTAGCGCTTGTGGGCAATACCTTTTACAATAAAGCTCTTTTTCCACTCAAGGTCGGCTATTTTACCCCTATTTTTGCGGGAGCAAAGGCCCGCAGGAAAATTAAGAATTGGCAGGTTTGATCCGTAGGCCTGTTCGATTAGAGTTGCATTTTGAACCGATTGAGAACCATGCTTATTAACGGGAAGAAAAAAATTCGCCAGCGGCTTAAGGTTCATTAGCAGGTCGTTTGATGTAACTTTTACGAAGCCAAACTTTTTACCTATTATTTGCAAAAGAATCATTCCGTCGAGTCCGCCAAGTGGGTGGTTCGATACGAAAATGTAACGTTGATCGGTTGAGAGGTTTTCAAGACCTTCAATGTCGTAGTCAGCATTTAAAAAGCGAAGAACTTCGTCCAAAAACTCGAAGTCTCGTTTCTCGCCATGGTCAATAAGAAACTGGTTGAGTTCGTCTTCGTGGATAACTCGCTTTAGGTACCTAATTACAAAACCTGGGATAAACTTAATTAGCCTGGGATTTTTGGATGCAATTAACTTTTGAACGTCAATGAATTTTTCGGCCATATGACGGGTAATTTCGTTTTTTAAAATGAATGAATGATGCAAATGTAAGAATGAATTCTACAGTTGGCCACGATAATAGGAAAAAGTTTATGCATTTTTTGTACTTTGTACAATATTTTATACTGCAGTTTATATTACAATAGTGGATAATAAACAATTGCATTTAAGGTTTTGTTAATTGGCCGTAAAAGTTTGTGCAAATGATATGTATACATAATTTCGAAACCAACCCCTTTTTTAATATTGCTGCCGAGGAGTACTTTTTAAAGAACTTTACCGACGATATTTTTATGCTTTACCGAAACTCCCCGTCGGTTGTTGTTGGCAAGCACCAAAATGCGTTGGCCGAGGTCGACATTCATTATTTAAAAACCCATAACATTGAATTGGTGCGACGACTTTCGGGCGGTGGCGCTGTTTACCACGACCTTGGAAATGTAAATTTCACCTTTATTCGTAACGGAAGCGTGGGTTCAATGGTCGATTTTAAAGGGTTTACAAAACCTATAATCGATTACTTAACAACGCTTGGCTTAAATGCCAACTTTGGCGGGCACAATAGCATAATGGTTAACAATTTTAAGGTTTCGGGAAATGCAGAGCATATTTATCGAAACAGGGTGCTTCATCATGGTACGCTATTGTTTAATGCAAATTTAGAACAGCTCGAAAAATGCCTGTATACTAATCGCGAACGCTTTACCGATCGTGCTGTTCGTTCGGTTAGGGCCAATGTTTCAAATATTTCAACTTTGTTAAACAACCCAATTAGTATCGAAATATTAGCAACAAATCTTTTCGATTTTATATCAAATTCGCTTAATGCTTCACCCTATAAACTTAACGACTTCGATATTGAAAGTATTAAGTCCCTTTCTACTTCGCGCTACAGTACAACCGAATGGAATTTGGGCTATTCGCCTAAATACGAGCTTCCCATTTTTATTGAAATTGATGGGAATAACTACACTTTTCAGCTTAAGGTTGAAAATGGGGTAATTGTGAGCGCAGAGAGCGAAAGTAACTTGCCACTTATTGAGATTATTTGCTCTGCTCTTTTAAATTGTCAACACGAACCCATTGCTGTTATTGATAAATTTAAGAATTATGGGATTAACGATGACATTGCTAACCGAATAATTGAGGGCATGTTTTAATTTTTTCCACTTAACTTTTTGTTGATTCAATAAGATTGATTTCTTTTTTTCTCATACCTTGGCAGCATAAAACAGATTACATGAAAATATCATCGAATTTTGATAGCGGAAACATTGAAATTCTGAATATCGATACTCATACTAATATTCGCCTGCGAATTCGAAGGGATACCTATTCCGACACCCTACAGTGGTTTCACTTTAGGCTTCATGGTGCCGAGGGCTATCCGTGCACAATTCATATCGAAAATGCTGAGCAATGCAGTTATCCCGAAGGTTGGGATGGCTATAAGGCCCTTGCATCATACGATAGGATAACATGGTTTCGCGTTCCAACCTCGTACCATAAAGGTGTTTTAACAATTCAGCATACCCCCGAGGATAATTCAGTTTTTTACGCTTACTGGACACCCTTTTCGTACGACCAGCACCTCGACATGGTTAGCGCAGCGCAGCGTTCGCCCCTTTGCATTTTAGAGTTTTTGGGCGAAACAGTTGAGGGAAGGGATATCGACCTACTTATTGTTGGCGAGCCCGATGTGAGTAAAAAAAAGGTTTGGATTATTGCTCGCCAGCATCCCGGAGAGCCCCAGTCGGAATGGTTTATGCAGGGTTTAATTGAGCGCCTTCTCGACCACGACGATTCGGTTTCGAGAACATTACTTCAAAATGCCGTTTTTTATCTTGTCCCAAATATGAATATCGATGGGAGCATTGCTGGTAATTTACGGGTTAACACGGCTGGTAAAAACCTTAACCGCGAATGGGCAAACCCCGACCCGCAGCTTAGCCCCGAAGTATACTACACTCGCAAGCGAATGGACGAAACGGGAGTCGATTTATTCCTCGATATTCACGCCGATGAGTCTTTGCCGTACTGCTTCGCATCGGGAATCGAAGGAATTCCTTCGTACGATGAAAGGTTAAAATGGCTACAGGAAACATTTTTGGCAAAGTGGGAGGAGTGCTGCCCCGACTTTCAAACGGAGCATGGTTACCCCAAAAACGATACTGGCAAGGCAAACCTTACCATTGGGTCGAAATTTGTTGCCGAACACTTTAAATGCTTCGCATTAACAATCGAAATGCCTTTTAAGGATAACGCTAACTTGCCCGACCCCGAGTTTGGATGGTCGTCGCTAAGGGCACTTAATTTAGGGGCAAGCGTACTTAACCCAATTCTTTCAATACTCAATAAACTAAGATAAGCTATGACTACCAGAAATTTAAAACCATTATTGTTAACTCTTGTTATTGCCATTTCGCTATTTGGCTGCATGTCAAAAAAGAAAGTTCAGCAAGTAGCTGCCGACGAGTTGGCGTTTGTTGAGTACTACGTAACCTTCGATGGAAAAGCAATTAAAGGCGACCCCCCACAGGGAATGCGAATCGATGGGCCAACGTATAACTTCGATTCAATTGAAGGCGTTTTAAATTGCCAAGTGACCACAATAACAAATCCTAACGAACTAATTGGAGTTATTGGAATGGGCCGTGTGCTAAGAGGAACCGAGGGTGGAGGACTTTCGAGCCGTATGGATGGCATTTCGCTACTACCTCACAAAGCAGGGGAATTGGTTATTGAAAAAATTACCAAAAACGACATTACAGTTAACCTTATGGGCAAATCGTTTGCAATTGCAATTGGCGAAAATGCAAAAAGGGTAGTTGAGCGTACCGACACCTTAACCTACGATGTGGTTCCTGCAATAGTTCAAAAAACTATTACCCATAGCGTTACCTATAAAGGCATTATTAAAAGGAGTAATTTAAAGCTGCCAAAGGAATAGATTATAAATAAGCTTGCCAGTTTAACTTTGAATTGACTTTAGGGTGCTGGCAAGCTGCTTAATATCCAAATTTGGGTACTCAACAGTAATTTTTGCTTTTTCGTAGTATTTTTTTCGCTCTTCGAGAACTCGAATTATGTATTCGTTCAGTTCCTCGCGCGATTTACCCCAAAGCAGTGGCCTATTTTTCTTCGAATCGATTAGCCTAGCAACGAGTTCGGCTACTTCAACCTTTATATAAACTGTAATTCCCTCTTTATTCATAAAGTCGATGCTATTGTAAAAGCACGAGGTGCCTCCACCCGAGGCAACAATTAGGTTTTCCTCTATACTCGCTACCTCTCGTAGCGCTTCGTTTTCAATAACTCGAAACTTCTCTTCCCCTTCAATTTCGAAAAGTACCTTAATCGATTTTTTTTGTTTTATTTCAATGTAATCGTCGAGGTCGAGGAACTTAAAGCCCATTATTTCGGCAAGTTCACCTCCAAGAGTGGTTTTTCCGCTGGCCATAAAGCCAATTAGGAATACTTTCATGCTACTGGGTTTACATTTTAAGCATTTGCATGGCTAAAATTAGTAAACTTTTTTTCATTGTTGCAAATTGGTGTAGAAAAAGGTGCGACTTTTTTTAATAACCTAAGTTTGATTTAAAACTAACCATAAAAGCACTGTAAAATAAGGGAATAAGGTTTTTGTGATGTGAAAATTAAGTTGCTAAGGTTAAAAAATAGTTAAATAAGGTTTTTTAAGCGACATAATATTTGCACTTTGACTAACCTTAGTAAGAAACTACTACCGAACAAATTTCACCTTATTCCCTTATTATAAACCGAATGCGTTTAATAAGTTATATCGAACTCACGTTAATACGTACACGTGTAATTTTTTTGTAGGGTAGTTGCAATTAATTCGGCATTCAGGAGGCGCAGTTATTAAAAAAATGAAATCGGCTCAAGTAAGAACCTGAGCCGATTAGAATAGCGAAATTAATTTTATTCGAACTCTATTTTCAAGGCATCTTCAATGTTGAAACCTGGAATAGCAAATCCAATTCCCTCAATTTCATAGCCAGTATATTTAGCATTTACAATACCGAGTAAATCGCCATTTTTGGTTACTAATGCTCCACCGCTATTGCCTTTGTTTATGCTTACATCAGTTTGAATAAAGCTCCTACTCTTAAATTTTCGAATATTTGAAACTATTCCTTTTGTTATAGTTTGACCTAATCGAATGTCTTTTGGTGTACCAATGGCAAACACTTCACTACCAATTCGAATGTCTTTATCGTTCAAAATTTTAATTTGAGTTGATTGAATGTTGTCAACTTTTAAAAGTGCTAGGTCAAAATAGGGGTTCGAACGTATAAGTTTTCCTTTATGACCAACACCGTCGGATGTAATTATTTCAATATTGGTTTCTTTATCTCCTATAACGTGAAAACATGTTATTAGGTAACCGTCGTTAGAAATAAAAAAACCGCTACCATGCCCATCCTTCAACTTAACAGTTACTGCAGCCTTTAACGAATTTGCAATATCAAGTTCACTGGTTTCATCAACTCCTTTTATTTTAATAATTTCCCAGTTCGCTTTTTGGGTTGCATAATTTTCTATTTCTTTATCAATAATGCCTTGAATATTGTTCTTGTTAAAAAATGAAATAAGTGATAATTCAATTGCATCATCAATTTGCTCGTGACGGAGTTCGGCAAATTTTCGCTTATTATTGAATTGCCAGTTTGACGATGCTGTATTTTCAAAACTAAAAAATGGTTTTGAGGAGTAGTTATAATGCAAGTCCCACTTTAATTTTACTTCTATTGAATAGTAATTACCTGCATTTACTTCAGTTATGGCGCTAATGTTTAAGCTAAGCTTGTATGGGTTTTCTAATTGAGTAAATATGTTACTAGTTTCAATATATCCATATTTATTTAATTTTTCATTAATGCTTTCATTAAGAGTCAATGAAATGAAACTCAAACTATCTGTATTATTGGTGGAATACACATCATTTTTAATGTAAGTCCTCATAGAGCTACTGTAAACTCGTTTCATATTTTCGGGCTTTACATCAAACTTAACTTCTCCAGTCGAAATATAATTTTCTTCTGCCTTGTGTTTCGGAAAAGGTTGTAAGCTAGGTAAAGTATACTGTTTGTTATAAACACGAAACGACCCAAAATAAAATGGAGCCCACGACCCAAAAAAAATGGAGTAACTAGCTGGCATTAAAAAAAATGAAGATCCTAAAAATGATGCAGGAATCGATACTAATGGTACGGCAATATCGACAAAAATAAAAGGATTTAATTTTGTTGGAACAATTGGGGTTGTTAGGGTTTTATACCCTTCCTTTTCTTGAACAACAAGATGTCTCGACTTATTTAAAAGTTTATACTTATTCTTTTTATGTCTTAGTTCATCTTGAATATCGTATTCGTTGTTATAAAAAAAGTTATACTCATATACCGAAACTTTAGCCTCTTTATCCTTAGTTTCGAATTTTACCGATTTTTTTCGCGAAAAAATAGGCGCACAACTAGTTGCAACAAGAAGAAGTAACGAGGCAATTGTAATGTTTAATTTCATATTTTCTTTAATTTAAAGGCCAACTCTAACCCCAAAATTTAAAATTGGCATTACATTATTAACAATAGGACCATACTGAGCACCAATTTTAACTAAAAATCCAATATTCATGTTTTTTAAATGATATCCATAGTAGTAATCGAAGTATGAACGAAACCCTATGGAAGATAATGGATCAAGAATATTTGTTTTTTCATAATTGAACAAAATAACATCGGCATATAAACTAAATTCATTAACTACGCCTCTTATTCTAGGGTTGTCAAGAATTACAACTGCTTTAATGTTTTTTGTATTTATGAAAGCCATACCAACAAAAATCTCTTTTGTTTTAAGCCCTTCAGGTATTGAGTAATATCCAGAAGAATTGGTTCCTAAAGTGTCCAAACTAAAATTACTTGCAGAGTATTCAAGCTGGTTAAAACCAAAATGAAGACCATAACTATTTCTTACTACAACCTTTTCTTCTGTAACATATAAAAATGATTTATCATTTAATAAAGGAAGACGCTTCGACCTTGTTTTGTAAGTGTGAAATGGAGCAATAATAGCTTGAACTCTATAATTTGTTAAGGATAAATTAGCACTAGTTTTAAAATATTTACTACTAAATGTTAGCTCTAATCCTGGCATGCTTGAGCCAGTATTAGAAATAAAAATATTAGCAAGATCAACTCCAATGTAAAACTTTGGTGAGCCTTCAGGTTTATTCGAAGTTACCTCGAAACTTATTTTTTTTCCATTGGCTTCAACAGTACGAACTTGTGCTTTTAATTGGCAATTTAAAAAAAAGAAAAGAGAGACAAGGATGATGGTTTTTGTTTTCATTTTTTTTATTTATAGCCCAACCTTAAACCCAAAATTAAAAATTGGCATTACATTATAAACAATAGGACCATACTGAGCACCAATTTTAAAAACCCATCCAAAACTCGTATTTTTCATATAAAATCCACTGTAGTAGTCGAGGTATGTACGAAGCCCTACGAAAGATAATGGGTCAGGAATATTTGTTTTTGTATCGGTGTACATAATAACATCAGTATATATCCCAAATTCTTTAACACCACCTGTTTTTCTAGGTTTGTTAAGAACAACTACTGCTTTTATACTTTTCGTATTTATGAAAGCCATTCCAACAAAAACCTCTTTTGTGTCAAGCCCGTCAAATGTTGCATATGTAAAATTATAAGGATCGCTACTTGAATCTGAATCGTAATCGGGATCGGTTCCTAAATAGTCTTCATTATAATTCCCTGCTGAGTAGTCAAGCCGGTTAAACCCAAAATGAAAACCGAAACTGTTTCTTACGACCATGTCTACATCTGTAACATATCTTGTTACTTCTTTATAGCCAGTTCTTTCTTGCATTAAAAAAAGATGCTTCGATTTTGTTTTGTAAATATGAAATGGAGCAATTATGGCTTCAACCCCATAATTTGTTCGGTATAAATTAGCGTTAACTTTAAAAAATTTACTACTATAGGCTAGCTCTAATCCTGTCATACCTGCAGTTCCTCTTTCGCCAATTGTAGAAATTATAGCATTAACAATATCAACCCGAGCTCCAATATAAAACTTTGGAGAGTCTTCTGGTTTATTCGAAGATATTTCGAAATTAATTTTTTTCCCGTTTGCTTCAACAGAACGAAGTTGTGCTTTCAATGAGAAATTTAAAAAAATCAGGAGTGTGCCAAAAAAGGCGATTTTTATTTTCATATAGGTTAAGTGTGTTAAAAAAGTATTGGATTAATAGAATTGGTATTTGATATTTTGTTTTTTTAAAGTTTTCGTTTTTTTTGAAAGCAAAGATATTTAATTTTTCATTTTTTACTAGCAATAAGCAATAGGGGTCATGTAAATAAAAATGATTTAACTCAGAGTAACTATTGCATTCAAACTAATTTTCGATCATTAAATAAAACCCTTTATAAAATTCTTTAAGCTCGTTCCCAATAAAAAATTGAGAATGAGCTTAAGAATTAGTGTAATATGTTTTTGTAAATTATTAAATATCGAGTGTCATTTGCGATGGCGTATCGTGCGAACTTCCTTTTTCTTCAATATTTGGCTCGTCGAGCGAATTGTCGGTGGCTTCCTCTGCTGGCTCTTTTTCCAATGGCTCAACAAATAAAACCGACTTAATTTGATAGGTCGATAACCTTTTACCCTTTGCCCTAACGCTTTTTACTGCAATAAACTCATCGGCATCAACCAGTTCTGGTTCCTTGTCGGCATTTTTTCCGCCAAAGGTTATTTTAACACAAGGAAAGTCGTCGGCATTAAGTTCAACTAGGTACGAGTCCTTTTCTTCAGCAATAAATGGGGTCGACTTGTCGGTTGGCTCAAATGTGAACCTTTTGAGGTAGAAAAATCCTTGCTCACCATCGAAGTAAGTTGCAGTAAACACTTTGTCGGCAACATACTTTTCGATACGTAAAACATTGTCGCCAACGTGGGTCGATGGGTCGTACGATGCGAGTTGGTAATCGCCATTTTTATTGGCAACTAACAGCTTATCGCCATTCGAAAATTCGCCAAGAAACTCGCCACGCCCGTCGGTATTAAGACGGAAAACATCCCAGTCGAACCAAACCTTTAACCCGCCAATTGTGCTGCCAACATGCTCTTTAACTTGCAGTTTATGAATGGCATAGCGGGTGAAAATATTGCCCATCGAACCGCGGCCTTTAATAGCCAGCTGACTAAAGTCGAGTTCGATAATAAGGTTTCGTAAGCGAGGACGAGGTTTTAGGAATATCTTTAGCACTTCGGCTTCGCCGTTAGGATTAGCACTAAAGAAAAGAAGCTGCGACCCGTCGGTTCCCTTGGTAATATCGTACTCCTTGTCGCGCGTTATTCCAGTAACTGCGCAACGTTTCATCATAATATCGCCATTGCGTCCGTCGCGGTAAAGCACGTTGTAAATAGTGCGCTCGTCGTTTCGCTTAAATACGGCAATATGCTGAATGTCCTTTCCAAAGAAAGCCTTGTCCTGAACTTTGGTAATCATGTACTTTCCGTTTTTCAGAAATACAATTACCTCATCAATGTCGGAGCAGTCGCTAACAAATTCGTCCTTTTTAAGGCCAGTGCCAAAGAATCCTTCGGCATAGTTTACGTAAAGTTTTTGGTTGGCAACAACCACTTTAGTAGCCTCAATGGTGTCGAACGAGCGAATTTCGGTTTTACGGTCGCGGTTTTTGCCGTGCTTCTTTTTAATTTGCTGAAAGTAATTTATAGTGTACGAAACAATATTGGCAAGGTGATTTTTAACCTCTTCCATTTCGGCTTCAACACCTTTAATATGCTCGTCGGCTTTTTTAATGTCGAATTTCGAAATTTTACGAACAGGTTTTTCGGTAAGTTTTACAATATCTTCACGAAGAATTTCGCGGCGCAGTAACTTTCGGTAGGGGTCAAATCCCTTTTCAATGGCAACCAGCACCTGATCCCACGATTCGGTATCCTTTTCCAATATACGGTAAATGCGCTCCTCAAAGAATATCTTTTCGAGCGACGAAAAATGCCAGTCCTCATCGAGTTCGTCCAAACGAATTTCGAGTTCGCGAGTAAGCAAGTACTTGGTTCTATCAACCGATGCACGAAGTTGCTCCTTAACCCCCATAAATCGAGGTTTATCTTCGTAAATTACGCATGAGTTGGGCGAAATTGATATTTCGCAATCGGTAAACGCGAAAAGGGCATCAATGGTTTTATCGGGCGACACATCGGGTGGAAGATGAATGAGAATTTCTACGTTTTCGGATGTGTTGTCGTCAATTTTTTTAATCTTTATTTTGCCCTTATCGTTTGCTTTAATAATTGAATCGATTAGGGTTGACGTGTTTTTTCCAAATGGAATTTCGGTAATGGAAAGGGTTTTCCTATCAACCTTATGAATTCGGGCTCGTACTTTAATGGCTCCCCCTCTAAGTCCATCGTTGTAACGTGTGCAGTCCATTAATCCACCGGTTGGAAAGTCGGGGAATAGTTCAAAATCTTTTCCTTTTAGGTAAAGAATGGCGGCATCGATAATTTCGTTAAAGTTATGAGGTAGAATTTTCGAAGCTAAACCTACGGCAATACCTTCGACACCTTGAGCCAATAAAAGCGGAAATTTAACGGGTAATGTAACAGGTTCCTGATTTCGTCCATCGTAGCTGAGCATCCACTCGGTAGTTTTTGGATTAAAAACTACGTCGTGAGCAAATTTCGACAATCGCGCTTCGATGTAACGGGGAGCAGCAGCGCTATCGCCTGTAAGAATATTACCCCAGTTACCCTGCATGTCAATAAGTAAATCCTTTTGCCCCAGCTGCACAAGCGCATCGCCAATTGAAGCGTCGCCGTGGGGGTGGTATTGCATGGTAAAACCAATAATGTTGGCAACCTTGTTGTAACGGCCATCGTCGAGCCGTTTCATGGCATGAAGAATACGGCGCTGAACAGGCTTAAGCCCGTCGTCGAGGTGTGGAACGGCACGTTCGAGAATTACGTACGAGGCGTAGTCGAGAAACCACTCCCTGTACATTCCCGAAATGTGTACTTTTTTTGCACCCTCGCCTGTAAGGCGAACTAATCGTTCGTGCTCCTCGGGGCTTGTGGGGCGTGTTGTGTTGCCATTTAGCGTGGCATCTTCTTCAAAATCGTCGAGACCCATTGGGTTTTATTAATCAATTCTTTACAAAAAATATACGTTAACTAAGCCACGGCTTCGTGTTGAAGTAGCTCTACCGAGTCGGATTCAATCTCTTTATCAACCCCATCAACAGGTTTTTCTTCGTGGTCCATATCCTCTTCAATCTTTAAATTGTCTATAATAAACTCCTGTCTTTCGGGAGTGTTTTTACCCATGTAGAACGAAAGCAGGTCGGCAATTGTGTCGTTTGGCGTAATGCGAACGGGATCGAGGCGAATATCGGGACCAATGAAATTCTTAAACTCATCGGGCGAAATTTCACCAAGACCTTTAAATCGTGTTATTTCGGGATTTGGGCCAAGCGCTTTAATGGCGGCTTCCTTTTCCTCGGGAGAGTAGCAGTACGAAGTTTTTTTCTTGTTACGAACCCTAAATAGCGGGGTTTGTAAAATGAAAACATGCTCCTGTCGTATAAGATCGGGGAAAAATTGCAAAAAGAATGAAAGTAAAAGTAGGCGAATGTGCATTCCGTCCACGTCGGCATCGGTGGCAACAACCACTTTGCTATAGCGAAGGTTTTCGAGGTCTTCCTCAATGTTTAGCGCAGCCTGAAGCAGGTTGAACTCCTCGTTTTCGTATACAACCTTTTTTGTTAGTCCGAAGCAGTTTAGGGGCTTTCCTCGGAGCGAAAAAACTGCCTGAGTATTAACGTCGCGACTTTTGGTAATGGAGCCACTTGCCGAGTCGCCCTCGGTAATGAAAAGCATTGTTTCATCGGCTTTCGCATCCTTGGTATTGTAGTGAAAGCGGCAGTCGCGCAACTTTTTATTATGTAGGTTCGACTTTTTTGCGCGTTCTCGTGCCAATTTTTGTATGCCCGAAATGGCCTTGCGTTCCTTTTCGGCATCGAGAATTTTTTGAAGCAGCGCATTTGCTGTTTCGGAGTTTTTATGCAAGAAGTTATCGAGCGCAGTGCGGACGAAATCGCCAATAAACTGGCGAACCGATGGGCCATTAGGGCCAATGTCCTTGCTTCCTAGCTTTGTTTTGGTTTGCGATTCGAAAACGGGATCTTCAACCCTAACGCTAATTGCAGCAATTACCGAAGTGCGAATGTCGGAGGCATCGAAATCCTTTTTGTAGAATTTACGAATTGTTTCAACGTAAGCCTCACGAAATGCCGATAGGTGTGTGCCGCCTTGGGTTGTATGCTGACCGTTAACAAATGTGTAGTAGTCCTCGCCGTAGCCACTTCCGTGGGTAAGTGCAAGTTCAATATCGGGACCTTTAAGGTGAATTGGAGGATACTGCGTATCGCCTTTAATATTTTCAGATAAAAGGTCGAGTAGTCCGTTTTTCGATGTAAAGCTGTTGCCGTTAAATTTTACAACCATACCCGTATTCAGGTAGGTGTAGTTGCGAATCATGGCTTCGATGTACTCGTTTTGGAAATTGAACTTTCCAAAAATGGTTTCGTCGGGTAAAAACCGAACCATTGTACCGTTGCCCTCGTTAATGGAGTCAATGTCCCTTTCCGAGAGCTTTTCGCCTGCGGCGAACTCAATAACCTTAGCTTTGCCTTCGCGAACGCTCTGAATCGTAAACGACCTCGAAAGGGCGTTAACGGCCTTAATACCAACGCCATTTAAACCAACCGATTTTTTAAACACCTTGGAGTCGTACTTGGCGCCAGTGTTCATTTTCGAGGCAACATCGACAAGTTTGCCAAGGGGAATGCCCCTGCCGTAATCCCTTACGGTAACCTCAAGTTCCGAAACAGTGAGCTCAATGGTTTTCCCAAAACCCATCATGTACTCATCCACAGAGTTGTCGAAAACTTCCTTTAGAAGAATGTAAATACCATCGTCGGGTTGGGTTCCATCGCCCAATTTGCCAATGTACATCCCTGGACGCCTACGCACATGCTCCTTCCAGTCGAGGGTTTTAATGCTATCTTCCGAATAATTTCCGTCCATAATACTTCAATCCCAAATTTGGGACAAAAGTAACTATTAATTTGTCTGCTTAAAAAAGAGTTTATCAACAATTAACGGGAGTAATGAACAGATTGGGACTTAAATATGTAGCAAATGAGGCTGTGGTAAAGTTCAGATATTTAGATAAATAAAATTTTATTTTTTTTTAATGAACCGATAAACAATGTCGCTTATCATATTTTTATATTTTTATTATCTCAAAAAAACCTTATATCATAACCAAACCATAGAACTATGAAAAAAAAATGGATTCTTTTAGTAGGAGCGCTTGTACTCGTTGGTATTATTGCAGCCCTTTACTTTATTGGAAATAACGGAAAAAAGAGCCCCAGATTACGCAAGGATTACAGTTCCTACATTTCGGCGTACACATCGGGAACTGTTTCGGTAAAATCGAGCGTTCAGGTTGTGTTTGCTTCAAATGTTGCTAGCTCCGACATGTTTGGCAAACCCGCCGACAAAAAACTTTTCAAAATAAAGCCTTCGGCAAAAGGTTCTTTGATTTGGCTCGACGAGCGAACGCTTGAGTTTCAACCCGAGGGCGACCTTGCACAGGATAAGGAGTACAAGGTTACAATTCCTCTCGATAAACTTTTTCAGAAACTTCCCGTTGGCTTCGAAAAATTTGAATTCACTTTTAAAACTATTAAGCAAAATATTGAATTAAGGATTATTGGGTTAGAGTTTTACAACGACCCAACCCGCGACGATAGGCGAATAGCAGGTCGCATTTTAACAGCCGATTGGGCTGAGTCTGGCAAAGTTACTTCAACCGTTACGGCCTCGCACAATGGTGAAAACAAGGAAATTACATGGGAAAGTAGCGGCGATGGAAAGTCGCATAACTTTTGGGTTGAAGGCATTGCTCAGGGTGCAACGGCAGGGATTCTTCTTTTAAAGGTTGATGGCAACTCAATTGGAATTGATTTTTCTCAAAAAACCCAAGTTCCAATTCCTGTTAAAGGTGAGTTTGGGGTTGTTGCGCACGAGGTGTTTCAGGCTCCAGAGCAGTCACTCGAAATTCGTTTTTCCGAAATTCTCGACTCAAAGCAAAATCTTAAAGGTTTAATTTCAATTCGTAACGAGCCAAATGCAAGGTTTTTGGTTGAGGGTAACATAGTTCGTGTTTACCCCGAGAATCGATTGTCGGGAACATACGAAGTAGAGGTTTCGGCAGGCATTCGCAATTCGCGAGGCGGTAAAATGGCAGAGGGCACAACATTAACTGTAATGTTCGAAAAGTATAAACCTCAGGTTAAGTTCCTCTCCGAAGGAGTAATTGTACCATCGTCGGGTGGACTTTTTGTTCCATTTCAGGCAGTTAGCCTTAGGGCCGTTGACGTGATGGTTACCCGCATTTTCGAACAGAATATTGCACAATTCCTGCAAGTGAATAACCTTGCTGGACAAAGCGAATTACGTAGGGTTGGCCGCATGGTTCTTACCAAAACCGTTCGTCTCGATCAAACTGGGCAGGTCGACTTTAACCAGTGGAATACCTACGATCTCGACCTTTCGAAACTTGTTGAAGTTGAGGCTGGTGCAATTTATCAGGTTACCCTTTCATTCCGAAAAGAGTATTCGAGCTATACTTGCGAAGGGCAAGACAATAATCAACCCATTGAAATGAAGGAGACTCGCTACGATGCAAGCGACGATCAGCCTCAATCGTACTACTATTACGACGACTACGAAGGCGACTATTACTATGACGATGAGTACTCGTATAACTGGAGCGATCGCGAAGATCCCTGCAAGCCTTCGTATTACTATAACAAAACGGTTAAGCGAAACATTTTAGCATCCGATTTAGGTATTGTTGCCAAAGCGGGAACCGATGGATCGTACGTTTTTGCTGTTACAAGCCTTATTTCGGCTCAGCCAATTAGTGGTGTAAGCATTGAATTGCTTAACTACCAGCAGCAGGTAATTACAACAGCAAGTACCGATAATAGTGGTTTGGTGCAAATTCGCCTAACCGAACAGCAACGCCCATTTTTGCTTGTTGCCAAAAACGGAAAACAGCGTGGCTACCTAAAACTCGATCTACGGTCGACCTTGTCGCTTAGCGCTTTCGATGTTTCGGGGGTTGCAGTTCAAAAGGGACTTAAAGGGTTTATTTACGGCGAAAGGGGCGTTTGGCGACCAGGCGATACGCTTTTTATTTCTTTTATTTTAGAGGATAAAGGCAAGTCGCTTCCACAAAATCATCCTGTTAACTTCGAACTTATAAATCCACGTGGTCAACAGGTTTACAAGTCGGTGGCTACTGCTGGGGTTAGCGGAGTTTACTCCTTTCCAGTTGCAACCGAAAGCGATGCTCCAACTGGCACTTATACCGCTCGACTAAGGGTAGGTGGCGTTTCATTTTCCGAGTCGTTTAAGGTAGAAACTATAATGCCAAATCGACTAAAAATTAATATCGATTTTGAGGGCGATGCACTTCGTCAAGGCCAAACTAACAGTGCAAAATTTTCGTCAACCTGGTTACATGGCGCTCCCGCACGAAACCTTAAGGTTAAAGTTGAAGCAACGCTAAACCAGTCGTCAACAGCATTTAAAGGTTTCGAAGGCTTCTCGTTCGACGACCCAGCACGCTCCTTTACAGCCGAAGAGCTGGTTATTTTCGACGGTTCGCTCGATGAGAAAGGCAAAGTAACGTTTACCCCATCGATAAGGGTTAGCGGAGCGGCTCCTGGAGTTTTAACGGCAAGGTTTACAGCCCGAGTTTTTGAGGAGAGTGGCGCTTTTAGTATCGACCGTTTTTCGATGCCATACTATCCTTACCAAACCTTTGTTGGGCTAAAAATGCCCAAGGCAAGTTCACGAAATCAAACCTACTACACCGACACAACCTACGCACTCGACATTGTAACGCTTAATTCCAAAGGAAATCCACAGCCTCGTAGAAATGTTAATGTTGAAGTTTACAAAATTGAGTGGCGTTGGTGGTGGGATCGTAGCAGCGACGACCTTTCGAGTTACGTTTCGAACTCGTATCGTCGCCCAGTTCAAAGAGGTAGCGTTACAACCGATGCAAATGGTAAAGCGAAGTATAACATAAGAGTTAACCAGCCAGAATGGGGGCGTTTTTTGGTTCGTGTTATTGATACCGAAGGTGGACATGCCGCTGGTGCAACTCATTACTACGACTGGCCAGGCTGGGTTAAGCGCGACCGAAAAGCACAGGCCGAATCGGCTTCGATGCTAATTTTTTCAAGCGATAAGGAGAAGTATAACGTCGACGAAACGGCACAGCTTACCATCCCAAGCTCCGAAGGAGGAAAAATTCTACTTACAGTTGAGAATGGTGTAAAAGTTTTGCATACGCAGTGGGTCGATGCTAAGGCAAACGAAACCCGCATTCCGCTTAAAATAACTTCGGAAATGGCGCCAAACGTTTACATCTGTGCCATGCTCATTCAGCCTCACGGGCAAACAAGCAACGACTTACCCATTCGTTTGTACGGCATTGTTCCCGTTTCGGTTGAAGATCCAAAAACCATTCTCGAGCCTATTATCCAAATGCCCGACGAACTTCAGCCCGAAAAAAGTGTAACCATAACCGTTTCGGAGAAGAATGGCAACGCAATGGCCTTTACTTTGGCTGTTGTCGACGATGGACTGCTCGACCTTACCCGTTTCCGCACTCCCGATCCTTGGCGCAGTTTTTACGCTCGCGAAGCGCTTGGCGTGCGAAGCTGGGACTTGTACGACCTTGTAATGGGCGCATCAACGGGTCGCATGCAGCGAATTGTTTCGGTTGGTGGCGACGAAAGCACTGTCGACAAGGGCGACCGTTCGGCAAATCGTTTCAAACCCGTAGTTCGCTACTTTGGACCATTCGAAGTGGGTAAAGGCAAAAAGCAAAATGTAACCTTTACCATGCCTAACTATATTGGGTCGGTACGAACTATGGTAATTGCGGCTAAAGATGGAGCATACGGAAATGCAAGCAAAACAACACCTGTTCGAACACCGCTTATGGTTCTGGGAACTCTGCCAAGGGTTTTAGGACCACAGGAAGAGGTAGTTTTGCCTGTTGTTGTTTTTGCAATGGATCCAAAGGTTAAAAATGTAAAGGTTAAAATTGAACCCAATCCTTTGCTCTCAATTGTTGGCGATGCCGAGCAAACCCTACAATTCGATGAAATTGGTGATAAGGTAGTTCGTTTCAACCTAAAGGTTGTCTCAAAACTTGGCATTGCTAAGGTTAAAGTAATTGCCGAAAGCGGGAGGGAGGTTGCTACACACGAAATTGAACTCGACGTGCGGAATGCAAATCCCCCAATGACAACTACAAGGGATACCATGATTAAAGCTAACGAAACTTGGAAGCTTAAGTACAATGCCTTTGGAATGGAGGGAACAAATTTTGCCAGCGTTGAAGTTAGCACGCTTCCTCCTGTAAACTTAGGCAAAAGGCTACATTACCTTATTGGCTACCCTCACGGATGTCTTGAGCAAACCGTTTCGAAAGCATTTCCACAGCTGTTTATTGCAAAACTTGCCGAAACCGACGATAAAGCCAGAGTTACCTCCGAAGAAAACGTTCGCTATGCGCTCGACCGTATTAAGGCATTCAGAACTTCGGACGGAGGTTTAGCGCTTTGGCCAGGTGGTCAGTACTACGATTCGTGGGCAACTGTTTACGCTGGGCATTTTATGCTCGAAGCGCAAAAACTTGGTTACTCGGTATCGAGTACATTGCTCGACAGTTGGAAAAGCAGTCAGCGCCGAATGGCACAAAACTGGACAGTTGCTGGCGAAGGGTATTACAAAAGCGATTTAGTTCAAGCATACCGACTTTACGCATTGGCTCTTGCAAAAGCCCCCGAAGTGGGTGCAATGAATCGCTTAAGAGAAACGCCAAAATTATCCATTCAAGCTCGCTGGCGACTTGCAACAGCATACGCATTGGTTGGTAACGCCGAGGCTGCTCGTAAGCTAATCGAAGGTATTCCTGTTTCCGTTGATACATACAGGGAGTATGGCTACAGCTATGGCTCCGATTTTCGCGATATGGCCATGATTGTTGAGTCGCTTGTGCTAATGGGCGATAACGAAAAGGCGTTGCCTTTACTTCGTAAACTTTCGGAGCGTTTAAGTACCGACAGCTGGCTAAGCACTCAGGAAACAGCTTTTGCACTGCTTGCGTATTCGAAGTTTGCAACTGCAAACCCATCGTCCGAAGGAATCGATGTTCAAATTAAAACCCAAGGCGACTCGAAGAAATTTAGCACGAAGTTAACCATGCTTCAAAATGCGTTTACCCCAGTTCAAAGCGGAAGCGGAAATGTTGAGGTTAAAAATTCTGGTAAAGGAGTTGTTTTTGCTCGTCTCGTTCAGCATGGAATACCATTGGCAGGGCAAGAAGTTGAGCAGGCATCGGGCATTCAAATGGATGTTGCCTACTCGTTAATGAATGGTGTGCTACTTAATCCTACGAGCATTGAACAGGGAACCGATTTTTATGCAGAAATAAAAGTGTACAATCCCGGAACTCGTGGAAGCATTGAGCAGCTAACCCTTTCGCTTGTAGTTCCTTCGGGATGGGAGATAAGGAGTAGCCGCCTCGACCAGGGACAATCGGCACTCGAATCGTCGGCATACGAGTATCAGGATATTCGCGACGACAGGGTTTACACCTACTTCAACCTGCCCTCAGGTAAGTCGAAAGTTATCAGAATTAAGCTAAATGCGGCATACCAAGGTAAGTTCTATATGCCAGGTGTTTCGTGTGAGGCCATGTACGACAACTCAGTTAACGCACGAAAAGTTGGCAGCTGGGTAAATGTTATAGTGCCATAAATATGAATTCTAACTAATAAAAAAGGGGTTGTGCTTGTTTGGTGCAACCCCTTTAATTTTAACCTTTTTCCTTTATTTGCTAATAATTCTACGCGTAGTAAACCAAACAGAAAAAGAAATTATAAATATCACAAACCCATAAACGGGAGCAAGAAGCGAAACTTTAATTCCCCCGGCAATTAGTGCAGGAGAAATATCGCCATAAGTTTGTATTACTTCCATAGCCTCCATTAATCCAGTTACCTGAGCAAGAATGCCAGTAAGAAAGGCAAAGCTGCCAACGAATAGAATCGATTCGCTTAAGGCTTTGTTAATTGTGCTTGTTTTTCTTTTAAACAATTTGAAAGCAAGAACAAGTGTTAGGGCGAATACTATAACCCACATAATGTAAATAGGAAGCATAAAGAAAATACCTCCTTCAATTAAATGTTGATACAACATGGCTTTTGAGTTTTAAGTTAAACATTAGCCAATATTACTGGAGAACGTTAGCAAAGAAAAACAAATTAGGTAAACCACCACTTATTAACCCTGTAAAACTTAATTCTTAGCAAAAAAAAGTTGAAATGTTGCTTAGGGGTTGCAAAATGTATTTTGCCGAAAAAACTGTTTTTGGTGGTAGCCGAATAATTTTTTGCACCTATCTTTGAAATGTATGGATTTAAAACAAGATAACAGCATTTTTTTTAGCAAGCACCCACTATTATGGCAACTTGCCTATTGGTCACTTGCCTTTATGTTATTGCTATTTGTTTTCAGCAATAACCAGTTCGATATTTCAGTTCGTATTGTGGTTGTATTTTCGCTTACCCTAATGAGTTTTGGAGTAACATATTTTATTAACCGCTACTTAGTTCCCCATTTTCTTTTTAAAGGAAAAATTTGGAAGTTCGCTTACTTCACAACCTTTATTGTAGCCATTTCGGTTTGGTTAAATGCACTTAGCATTATTTTAATTATTTGGTATTCAGCAAGCCGTTACCCGCATTCGGCATTGCCAAATAAAAACGATTTAGTCCTTTTGCTGTGGGGTAGTAATTTGATAATTATGCTTGCTGCCATTGTTCATTTTGTAAAGGAATCGTACACGAGGCTTATTGAGAAGAATAGCATTACCCAGCAAAAAGCCGAAACCGAACTTATGCTGAAAGAAGCTAAGCTTAAAATTTTACAAGGCCAGCTGCATCCACATTTTCTATTCAATATGCTTAATAATTTGTATGGACTTTGGATGGAAAACTCGAAGGCGACTCCTGATGTTATTCTGAAATTTTCCGATTTGCTCCACTACATGCTTTACGAGTGCGACAAGGAGTATGTTCCGCTTCGAAGCGAAATGCAATTCATTCAAAATTACATTGACCTTGAGCAAATTAGGCACGACGACAGGCTTAAGTTGGATTTGAACTTGCCCAACACAATTGATAATGATGTATCGATAGCCCCACTTTTACTTTTTTCGTTTGTCGAAAATGCGTTTAAGCATGGAGCAAATAGGAGTGTAGGCAATTGTAGCATTTCGATTAGTTTAAAAATTGAAGAGTCAATAATTTATTTTGAAGTTGAGAATAGTTTTACCCAGGACGTTAGTAATTCAAATGCAGGCATTGGTTTAAAAAATGTGGAGGAACGACTTAATTTGCTTTACAGCAATAGGCATAGCCTAAAAGTTAGCACAGAGAATAGTATTTATAAAGTTTTACTTCAAATTGAGGTAAACTAGCTATGGAAACACCACTTAAATACAGCTGCATTATTATCGACGATGAGCCAATTGCCATAAGGGTTGTTAACAGTTATGTCGATAAAATTGATAACCTAAAGTTACTTGGCTCTTTTACAAATGCCCTTGAGGCATTAAATGTGCTACGTAGCCAAAGAGTCGATTTGCTTTTTCTCGATATTGAAATGCCGGGCATTAATGGGCTCGATTTTTTCAGTTCAATTCCTCATCCCCCCAAAGTTATATTTACAACAGCCTATAGGAACTATGCTGCTCAAGCTTTCGATGTTGATGCAGTTGATTATCTACTTAAACCCATTTCATTCGAAAGGTTTCTTAAAGCAGTAAATAAGTTTTTCGACCTAACAAAAGGCGCATCAATTGTTGAAGCCAATTGCGAAACTGAAAGTTACATCGTACTAAAATCCGATAAGAAGAACTACAAAATTAAGGTCGACGATATTCTTTATATCGAAAGTATGGACGACTATGTTAAAGTGCATACAATTCAAAAAGTGCTTGTGTGCTACTTGCGGCTGTCGGGGTTTGAAACAATGCTCAACGGAGGTCAATTTGTCAGGGTTCATCGTGCTTACATTGTTAATATTAAGCACATTGCCATGTTTACGAGTTGTATGGTAGAAATTGTAGGTAATCAAATTCCCATTGGGCGAAACTACAGGGAAGAGGTTGCAAAGCGGTTAAATTAATCAATGAATATACTACGAAGAAAACCCGTTGAACGGCTATAAACTTCAACGGGCTCTAAAAAGGGTATTGTTAAGTTGTTACTTCCTAAACTTCCTGATAAAATCTTCAACTTCGGGAACTCCGCCCTGATATATTAGGTACCCATTGTATGGCTCCCTTGGAGTTGTTTCGCCGTTAACAGGGGTTAACATAAGGCGCTTTACCTCTTCGCGGTCGTTGGTTTGTCCAAGCGCCCACGCCAATTTAATGTAAGCCGTTTCGGGAAGCATATTTTCGGCAGGAATAATTCCCTTTGCCATAAGGTCGCGACCAGTATCGTACACGTACATATGGGCGTAGCCCCAAAGGGTTTGCACGGTCATGTAAATGTGTACACCTTTTTTGGTAGCCCGTTCAATGGCTGGGTAAAGGGGTTTGTTAATGTGCCCAAGGCCAGTACCTGCAATTATAATTCCCTTGTAGCCATTTTCAACCAGCGAGTCGATAATGTCGGGCTGCATATTTGGGTAGTAGTAAACTATGGTAACTTTTTCGTCGAAGTAAGGTAGAATATTTACCTTTTTGTCCTTTCGGCGGTGGCAGTACGAATCCTTAAGGGGCTTAACGCCATCCTTTCGGCTAACTGTTGCAATGGGAATTTCGCCAATGGTGCGAAATGTACTTCGGTACGACGAGTGCATTTTTCGAACTCTTGTACCGCGATGCAGAAATCCGTACTCGTCGGATGTGGGGCCGAACATGCAAACCATAACCTCGGCAATGTTGGAGTGGCCTGCTGTGTATGCAGCATGCATAAGATTTAGCGCGGCATCGCTACTTGGACGGTCGGAGCTGCGCTGCGAACCTACAAGAACAATTGGAACGGGCGAGTTCTGCACCATAAAAGTTAACGCTGCTGCGGTATGGCTAAGTGTATCGGTGCCGTGGCCAATAATAATGCCGTCGACCCCATTTTCAATTTCCTTACCAATGGCAATGGCTAAGGCTTTGTACTGCTCGGGGCCCATATTTTCGCTGAAAACAGCGAATAGTTTCTCAGTACTAAGGTTGCAAATATCGGCAAGTTCGGGAACTGCGCCATAAAGTTCGCCAGGCGAAAATGCTGGAATTACAGCACCAGTGCGGTAGTCGAGGCGCGAAGCAATTGTGCCTCCAGTACCTAAAAGTTTAACCCTTGGAAGGTTTGGCGTGAATGGGAACTCCTTTTCGGGAATTTTATAGGAAGCTTTCGAGTAGCCAACCTCCTTCATGTCGGTTATGGTAAAAATGTCGATTCCAATATTGTAGCCAGTTTCAATTTTTAGCACAATATGCATATCGTCGTCGTTTTCGGAGCGTGGTAAAACCGTTCCCTTAAACTCGCCTCGCGATGTTTGAATTACTGCCTTTCCCCAAACCCGTACGTTATACTTTTTAAGCACCTCGAGGCCACGGCCTTTATATCCTTGAAAAATATCTTCCATAGTTTCTTATATGTTACCAGTTTGCTTTTCAATTTGCGCCCTAAGAGCGCTTAAACTTATGTTCCCCAATGCCTGTCGGTGAATTTGACCCATAACCCAGTTGGTTGTCACTTCAGGGCTATCGCCTTTTGAAAGCCGAATTTCTTTGAACTTTTCAACTAGATAGTTTATTGGAGCAATAATTTCGTCGGCCGACCTTTTTTTGAAGTTAAGGCTGGTGAGCACCGAGTTAAAGTCCATATTTGGGTGCTCGTAAACCATTGGCAGCATTTGTTTTGCAAGCGAAAGGTCGAGTTTTTCATTTGTTAAAAAGACGAACAGCTCGGCAACACGATTGTAGTCGAATTCCGATTTTTTTGGCGAAATACCTTCGACACGTTTAAGTTTATGCCCTAAGAATGTTCCTGCAAATTTCCCTGAAATTCCCAGTGCCACAATTTTTTCGATAACCGGAACCAGATTCCGTTTAAGAATATAGGTGTACGTATCGGTGGGAATGCCCCAGCCTTTTAGCTGAGCAATTCGTTCCGAAATGTTGGGTAAAATTCGCTGTCGAAGGGTTTCGATATAGGTTTCGTGAAGAGGAATTGGAGCTGAGTCGGTGTCGGGGTACATACGGTCGGCACCGGGCAGAACCCTTTCGAACATAGTTGTGCCATTGGCAAAAGCTTTTCGTGTTTCATTGGGAACACCCTGAAATGCCATTCGGCAACGCTCATCAATGGTTTCGAGAGCCGTTTTAATATCGTCGGCAGGACCCCAAAAAAGAACTACTGCATCTTCGTCTTTGGCTTCGAGTAGCGTTTTAAGTGTTGTTACATCTTTTGCTGAAAGGCTAGAATTCAGCTCTTCGCTGCTAATCATATTGGGCTTTTCGATGCAAGCAATAACTTTTAGCCTGTCGCTAATTTCGTTGTTAAACGATTGCCCTGGCTGGGTAAAGTGCGAAAGAATTCCATGGAAACCAGGAAGTAAAACGGCATAAAGTTTCATTCCCTTTTCAACTGCTTCCAAAACAATTGCATTCTCAAAAGAAGTAGTTTTTAAGTTAACCTCCTTAGAGGTCATTTTCCATTTTCCTGGCGATGGGAATCGCTCCAACAGAAGTTTACGAATATTTAAAAGTGCCCACTGACGAAAGGCTTCGTTGTGCGAAAGTTCGGGAATCCATCGGTTGTGCGAAACACCTTTTATTTCGACGCGGGTACCGCCTTCACAGCTAACGTTTACGTCCTCGCGTCCAGCGCCCATTCCGGTTCGTACGTGTTCCGAACTTCGGTTTAAAAACCGAATATGCTCAGCCGTTTCTCGTAACTCTTCGGGGGTTAAGCAGTGAGGATGGGTAACCGTTTCGATTAGGGGCATTCCTAACCTGTCGGTTTTATAAATGCGGGTGTGCCCAATATCGGAAATTTCGCGGCACGAATCCTCCTCGATGCTGAGCTGGAGAATGCCAATTTTTTTGTTGCTAATTTGTATTTCGCCCTCAACGCCAAGAATTGCTGTTCGCTGAAAACCAGTTGGAATGCTGCCGTCGAGGTATTGTTTGCGGGTAATGTGAACCTCGCCAACAATGTTTAGTTTGGTAAGCAACGAAATTTCCAAAGCGTACTCAAGCGCTTCGCGGTTAAGGGGAAACGGAGGGGTGTCGTCAATTTCGTATGTACACGCCGTTTTGTTGTTTAGGCGGTAAATAATGTTTTTACGGGTTTTAAACTCCATTAGCGCTGTTCCGTCGTACTCGCCCAGTTCGCTAAGCGTTGGCCGCATATGTCGAATAATTTCGGCGTGGTAGTCGCTATTTTCATGAAAAATGCCGGCAGGACACCGGCAAAAGAGTTTCTCCTTAGTTTTAATTTGCTGGTGTACCTCCAAACCCGATTTAAAACCAATACGTTTATAGTCGGCAGGTTTAGCCTTTTTACGGGTAACGTAGCCAATTTCTTTCATGGTTTGGGTGTAGTTCTTCTGAGGGTCGAAGGCGTTTGAGGGCGAGGTTTTCTTCATATTAAGGGTATTTTAAACCTAATTATAGCCCCTAAAATTAGGATTGTTTGGTGAGAAAGCAAAAAAAATAGCAAGGATTCACAAATCTGCTGCTAGTAAAGAGTTTTAACTTTTTGAACTGACTCTTGAATAATGGCAATTCAATTAAAAATGGTTTTAAAAAGAATGGCTACTCATACTTTATGGTTTTTTCGGGGCTAATATGCGAAATTACCATCGATGGGATTAGAAGCATAAAAAGGGTAACGGCGAAAGTACCGGCATTTAGTAGCAATACGTGTAGCAACTTTAAATTTATGGGAACCGAAGAGAGGTAGTAATTTACCTCGTCGAGTTTTATAACTTCAAATTTCAGTTGTATAAAAGCGATCGTTAGCCCAACCAAATTGCCCCAGATAAGTCCCTTTAGAATTATATGGCCCGATTGTATTATAAATATTCGACGAACTAACCTGTTTTCGGCACCAAGGGCCTTTAATATGCCAATCATGTTGGTGCGTTCGAGAACAATTATTAGTAGCCCCGAAATCATGTTAATGCCGGCAACGGCAAGCATTAGAATTAGCAGAATTATAACATTTAAATCCTGAAGCCCAAGCCAGTCGAATATTTGAGGGTATTTATCCTTAATGCTTTGCGCTCTAAGGCGCGAGCCATCTTCCATAAACTGAAATGCAACCACATCGTCAATATCGAGGGTAATGTAGTCGAGTCGATCGAAATTATCAACAAGAACTTCGAAACCAGTTACCTGCGTTGGCGTCCATCCATTTAATCGCTGAATATGCCTAATATCGGCAAGTACAAAGAGTTTATCGAATTCGGCCATTTGGGTATCGAAAATACCCTTAACGGTAAACCGTCGTGCACGAGGAGGTTCCTGTACAAAAAACATGTCGAATGTATCGCCAACTTTTAGCTGTAGCCTTTTAGCAGTGGTTTTCGAAATTATTGCGCCATTGTCGGGCACCGAGTCGGGTAGTGAAAGAATTTCTCCCTCAATTAGCACCTTACTAAAAAATGTCCAGTCGAAATCGTTGCTCATTCCCTTAAGAACAACGCCCTGTATTTCGGTGTCGGTTTTAATAATTCCGGGTTTTATGGCAAAAACCTGAATGTGTTTTACGTCTTTAATCTTAAGTATATCGGGAATAAAATTCTGCTTCGACTCAATGGGATTGGTTTCGAACGACGAGTTACTGTCGAAGTTTACAATTTGAACATGGCTACCAAAACCTATGGTTTTCTCTCGAATTTGCTCCTTAAAACCCGTAATTATTGCAACAGCAACAATCATAACTGCAAGGCTAAGTGCCACGGCAATTGTAGAAATACGAACAAAGGGAACCGAAAGGTTTTGCTTGTTTTTACTGTTAACCAGTCGTTTTGCTATGAATTGCGCTACGTTCAATGGGTTATATTTATTGGGGTGAAGATACCAAAAAAGATTAAAGTTTTTATACCGTTTTCTCCCGTCCGACCGTTCAAGGCGGTCTGACGGGTTTTGCAAAGTTCGATACCGTTTTTACCCGTCAGACCGCCTTGAGCGGTCGGACGGATAAAGTAGTGATGCTACTTTCGGCCATAGTCGGCAGGAATTTCCCCCCAAATATGGGTTTCCCATTTCAGAATGGGGTTTTTCCAAGTGTTTTCCTTTAGCCAACTTTCGGCTCGCGAAAGGAGTTCGAATACCTTAGCGTTTCTGCTTGTAAGCGCAAGCTTAGTTCCCGATTTTCGTTTACGAACCCAGCTAATTGCCGTAATCGAATCGGTGTAAATTGGCAAGCTGCTGCCATTCTGTTTAAGAAATGCCAATGCATGCACAATTGCAAGGAATTCGCCAACGTTGTTGGTTGCATCGGGATATGGGCCCTGACGGAAAAATTCTCGCCCCGATTGCGTGTCGACTCCTCGGTACTCCATATCGCCAGGCGAACCGTTGCAAGCAGCATCGACCGAAATGGAAGGAAAAACAGGTTTTGGAGCATTCTCATCGAGACCAGCAAGGTTAATGGTTAAACTTGGGTCTTTTTTGTTAAAAAAATCGAATGGATTTCCCCCTAAAGCTTGCTTTGCAGCAACTAGGGTAGGAAATGCTTTATACTTGGCCTTTGGGTAGTTTTTAATTTGCTTCTTGCATTCGTCCCAGCTATCGTAAATTCCAGGCTTATGGCCTTCCCAAACAACGTAAAATTTCATTTTCAATATTTTAACCACATTAGGCACAGTAGGGCACAATAGTTTATTGTTACTTTAAGCATACTAATGTGCCTATTGTGGTAAATTAAAATCGGGATATAAAAGGTATTTCTTTCGAGTAATTTTAAACTGCTCAATGGGTTCCTCCCACGACTTACGAATGGAGTCGGCACTTAAACCTTGTTCTATTTGTTTTTGTAATAAATCGGTTCCCGAAAGATTATTAAAGTAGTTGTTAAAAAACTTATCCTTATTTGGGAATGAGCTATAGGCATAAAGAAGCCAATCGAGATTAATTCGTTTTGAATTTATAAAGTAATCGACAGAGTAATCTCTCAAATCGAGCCCGTTACATATTTTTCCAAGCGAGGGAGGGTTCTTGCTTGCTCCTGGCCTACTTTCGGGTGTAAATGCAAAACTGGTTTTAGGAAGAAGTGGGTGTCCAAAAACTTGAAATGGGAAGTCGGTGCCTCGGCCAATGCTAATTTCTGTTCCTTCGAAAAAACCAAGCGATGGGTAAAGTAAAATTGACTTTTGGTTTGGCAAATTTGGTGAAGGAGGAATTGGTGGTGAGTAAATTGAGTCGTGTGTGTAGTAAAGGCAACGAATTACGGTTAAGTTGCATTTTACGCTTTTTTTAAGCCAACCTTCGCCATTTATCATTAGCGCATACTCGCCAATGGTCATTCCGTGTACAATAGGAACAGGGTGCATGCCAACAAATGAGCGAAATTTTGTGTCGAGAACTGGGCCATCGATAAAGAATCCGTTGGGGTTAGGTCGGTCGAGAATAATTACGGGTATTTCACTTTCGGCACAAGCTTCCATAACGTAATGCATTGTTGAAATGTAGGTGTAAAAACGCAACCCAACATCTTGCATATCGAAAAGCATAACGTCAATTCCAGCTAAGTCCGATTGTAGCGGCTTCTTTTTACTGCCGTAAAGCGAAATTACCTCAAGCCATGTTTTGGCATCAACCTGGTTTTTAATTAACTCTCCAGCATCGCCATCGCCACGAAAACCGTGTTCGGGGCTAAATATTTTAGCAACTTTAATGTTTAAAGCCAAAAGGCTATCGACCAAATGAGTAGTTCCAATTCGCCCCGAGTGGTTAGTCGAAATTCCAATAAGTTTTCCCGAAAGCAGTGGCAAAAGAGTATCGAGTCTTTCGGCGCCAACGGTAATGCGTTCGGCCAGCAAAATACCCTTTGGCTTTGGTTGTGCGCACGAGGCACACGACATAGCCAGTATAATGGTGAAAAGTTGCAGGTATTTGGCAAGCCGAACGTTCATTTGCTCTAATTTATATTCTCCGAAAGGGGAAGCCCAAATTGCTCGTCCATGCGAATGCCGAGTTTTTCGAGGGCATTTAGAATTGGCGAGTATATTTCGGAAATAACAGGAATGTGTACCCCTTTTGCCTTAATTTCATTTTTAAGAATCATTTCGACACCAACAGCGGCGGGAAGCGCAACGGTTCGGGCAATTGATGTGTCGCCACCGGGAGTGCCAAAGTCGAGCATGCGCGAGCGAATAACCTCTTTTTCGCCATTTGGGTACGAAGCAAGGAACGTATGCTGAAGAACCACCATATCGCGCTCGTTGGGTTTAATCATCATGCGCTCAATCATGGCATCGGAGGTAACCTCGAATGGCGTGTCTTCGCCTCTATTTAGCTTTGTGCTGCTAAAAAACCCGAGCCATTCAATTGCTTTAATTGTGTTCGAGTCGATTTGTTGACCAAGGAATTTTGCCGTTTTCGCCTTAATATCGCTGGCATTGGCTTCGCCAATAAGTTTTGCCATTAGGTCGGCGTAGGTCATGCCGCTCATATCAATTTTGGTCGACGAAATCATTCCCAACCTCTTCATCGAATCGATAATTTCGCACCATTTGGTGTAGCGGAAAGTTCCACGGAATATGGTTTTGGCTTCGGGAATTCCGTAAAAATCGAGGTAGGGTAACGAATCGCGATTGGGGTAAACCTCAAGTGCGCCAACTTTATCGAAATCGACTTTAAAAGGATTTTTAAAAAGGTCTTCGGTTTTTATGTCGAAAACTTTGCCGTGACGAAGGTACTTTGCATCGTTGTTTCCTGCCATTACAACACCTTTTGGTGCCCACGAAAATTTGTATCCAAAGGGATTTTTTTCAACCTCGGGGGCAACAAGTGCTCCGCAAATGGAGTAAAATTCTTCAACCTTACCGCCTTTATTGTGAACATGGTCGATTATGCGCATTGCCGACATGTGGTCGATACCGGGATCGAGTCCAAGTTCATTTAGGAAAATAATTCCAGCTGCTTTAACTTCGGCATCGAGAGCCTGCATTTCGGGCTTTACGTACGAAGTTGTAACCATGTTCTTTTTATGCTTTAGGCAGCACTTGGCAACAAATGGGTGAAAGGTCCAAGGGAGTAGGCTGACAGTAATATCGTGACTGCTTACTAAGCTATTTAGCAGCGAGTCGTCCTGAACGTTAAAGGCAACAGCTTTTCCGTTGGGGTGGCTATTTATATTGGCTTCAGCTTTTGCAACGTCCATATCGCCAAGGGTAACGGCAAAACCTTTTTCCAAGAGGTAAACCACAATGGGTTTCGAAACCATTCCTGCACCGAGAATAAGTACTTTTTTCATTTCAAAAAAATAATTTATAGTGAAAATTAGATAGTTTAATTGAATTAAGGCAAAGGTATATAATTCTAGTTACCTTGGATTTGTAATCCAAGGTAAATTTACTTTTAGGAATTGCAACCCAGTAAAAGTTAGAAATGAAATCTATTTTGTAACCCCTTTAGCATTATCTATTGCCAATATATTTTCGCAAACGAATTTAACATTTTTTAATCGGATTAGCTTCGCTGAGCACCCTTTGGTTGGATTACAAATCCTTATTAGTAAACGAGAGTTGGATAACATATCCAGCTCGACGAACAGCCTCGACTTAACGGGGTTTATTATCCTTTTATACCGCAGGCACAGCCTGCTAAAAATAGAACGGCTCAGGCATTGAAGCCTGAGCCGAACGTCGTTTCAGTCTAACAGCCTCCGCTTAACGGAGCCGAACGTCGTTTCAATCTGGCAGCCTCCGCTTAACGGGAATGCCTTTTACAACGCTGACAAATCGCATATCTATCAGCAACTTGAGGTCGTAGAACCTGGCCCCGTAGTCGTAACAATCCAGCTTAGATCGTTTAGATTATTCTTGATCTTTCCAGATTTTAGGATTTCTACTTGTATGCAAAATTGCTAAAATGTAAATGGTATCAATCTCTACTATAAAAAATATTCCATAGGGAAACCGGTTGGTTAATGCCCTTCGGATATTCTTATAAACTAACTGGAAATGGTTTGGATTTCTTTGTATTGCATTTATTTTCGCATCTAAAGCCAATAAGAATTCATTACCTAAACCCTCTCTTTTGTGGTTATACCATGCAGCTGTCTTTGCAGCATCTGCTTCGGCAAAGGGTTTGACAATCAACTTATGCATTAGAGTTGATCCTTAATTCTGGCTTTAACTTCACTCCAGTTTGAACCTTCGTTTCGATTCCTGCTGTGAGATTCAAACCTATCATCCAGAAGCTGCTTCACTTCAGATGATAATTCCACCTGATCCTCTTTTTCAGCAATGCTGTCCCAAATGGCTTCCACCATTAAAATACGTTCCGATACACTTAGTTTTAATATGTCTTGTAGTATTTGTGTCATAGTACAAATTTAACGAAATAAAATTATAATTGTTGCAATTTGTTTACAAATGCTTATTCAGCCTCTAAGCCAATAATTGTGCAACAAAACCCGCCTGTTTTGGCGGGTTTCGCATTTTCTATACTGTAAAGTCCAACGGGGTTTCAATCTAACAGCCTCATCCTAATGGGGTAGTTAGATTTGTAACCCGATAAAAGATACTACTCGTCTTTTTCATACCACGATAAAATACCTGATTCGACAAACGGTTATCCCTGATTTGGCCTAAACCCGATTTGTTTCCTTGGCTTGGGGTTCTCTTGTTTTTCCATTAGTTCGTCCAAGTAGCTAAAAACAAGTTCGATATTTTTATCTTGGTTCTGGAGTTTCTTCTTAATTTCCTCTATTTCCAGCTTCGTTTCGGTATGATTTAAAAAAACCTTACGAAGTGCAACAAAAGCGCGCATAATGGCAATGTTCATTTCCTTGGCTCTCTTACTCTTTAAAACGCTAGAAAGCATGGCAACTACCTGTCTCAGTAAAAACAAAAGGACTAGAACCACCTAAATGCTGCTTAGAAGGTATCACATCTTGTGATACCATAATTTCTATCTCAGTAATATTAAGAACGAACATAAAATCATCAGGGAATAGTTCCATATTCCTACGAACAGCCTGTTTTAATGCCCTAGTTTCAACTTTGTAAAGTTCAGCAAGATGAACATCCAGCATTACTTTTTCCTCCCGTATGAGGAATATTTTATTCATTATATGTTCAGCGGGTATTATTGGTTTGATTTCTTTTGCCATATTTTATGTCTTTGTTGTGTCAAAAGTGGGTTTCAAAAATAGAAATTTAACATTTGATGTCATGAATTTAGGATTTTTATTTAATCGGATTACAAATTAGGGGTGGTCGAAAGAAATT
>DDWL01000034.1 GCA_002345675.1 Bacteroidales bacterium UBA2287
CTTATTTCAATACTTCGGTATATTTTTATTTCACGCAGATCCCGATAACTATCGGGCGCAAAGGCGCAAATTATTGATTGTCAAAACAATAACTAAGCACACGGTCATTACGCATCCTTCAGATAATCAGGCAAATGCGAAATATTAACGAACTATTGTTATTTTGTATATGTTGTTTAAGCTAAAATGCAATGATTTTTTAAGATATATAATGTGATAATATGTGTATTTGGTTGTGATGCAAAGGGAAGGAATGTTTCGGAATTTCAATGGCCATGGGCAATATATAGTATGCTGTGGGACAAAAAAAAGTGCCCGAGGGTGCGGGCAAATTTTTCGTTGTCTTTTAAGCAAATTTGGATTTTGGTAATTTTTGCTTAATAGCTTTCCATCAACTTTCTATTGGTTCGGTAAAGGTAAACACGTTCCATTTTTTAATTTATTTTTTACATTCCCATTTGTCGGGCAAACTCATCAAGGCCAGGCTCTTCAATTCTTCCAGCATTTTTAAATTGATTTTCAAGTTCTCGGGTTTCTTCCTCAATTAGCTTGTCCTGATTTTCGGCACGTCCGTTAATATATTTTATTTCTTTAAGAATTTTTCCCTCGGGCGAGTATACTTTCCACACACTATCCTTTACTCCATTAGCATAAAATCCTTCAATTCGTTTTTTGCCCGAGTAATAGTATGATGTAACGGGGCCATGCTCTTTGCCATTTTTATAGCTAACGCTCGACTTAGTTAGCCCATTTTGAAAATATGTAATGCTTCCACCATCCTTTACACCATTAGTCCATTTAATTACTTCGTAAACTTCCCCTGCTGGGTAATAGGTTGTAAATAGACCATTCTTTTCACCATTTTTATAGTACTCCGTAAAAACTATATTTCCGCTTTGTCCCAAGTATTCCCACTTACCGTCTTTCCGAGTTTTATAAAATTTGCCTTTGGCAGCCTCACGGCTGTTGGGGTAGTAAAAAATTACCGTTGTCGAGTCGCTATTGGAGGTAAAGTTGAGTTTTGCCCTGATTTTTCCCGTGTCATAGTAACGAATCATTTCCCCTTGAGGCTTATCGTCCTTAAAAAAACCTTTGTAGGCAATCGCTCCGTTTTTATACTGCTTTTTCCAGTACCCTTGCTTCCGATTTAGGTGGTCGGTTTGATTAAAAAGGGTATCGGTTGTTTGAGCAAAAATTGCTGAGTTAGAAAGAAGTAGAATGAAGAAGGCAGATATTTTAACCATTTCAATTACATTTTAAATTAAATAACAGTATTGTCCGGTAAAAGAATCAGGACTAAAGTCCTTCAATTACTTGCGCTGTGTAACCCCAGCCTTAAGGCTGGGGTTATTTAAAGTCCCATAATACTTGGGCTTCAGCCCTGAATTTGATATTTTTATCGGACGGTAGTGATTAAATAACACAAAAACCCATTGGTTATTGCAAACTTTATGCAAACCTAATAAAAATGGGGTTAAAATAAAAGCCCCCAAAAAGGGGGCTTGAATGGAGTATGTGAGGATTTGGAAATTTACTTTACTTCCTCAAAGTCGACATCGGTAACCTCTTGCTCGGCTTTTCCCGAAGATGTATTTCCCGAAGGTTCACCCTGTGGTTGCTGCTGACCTTGTTGAGCCTGAGCCTTGTAAAGTTCTTCCGAAGCGGCTTGCCAAGCAGTATTAAGTTCAGCAAGTGCAACATCAATGGCTTCAATATCTTGTTTTTGGTGAGCCTCTTTAAGCTTAGCAAGTGCGCTTTCAACAGCTCCTTTTTTGTCGGCTGGTAGCTTGTCGCCAAACTCTTTAAGCTGCTTTTCGGTGCTAAATATCATGCTATCGGCCGAGTTCAACTTATCAACCCTTTCGCGTGCAATGCGGTCGGTTTCTTCGTTAGCCTTGGCTTCTTCGCGCATGCGCTTAACCTCATCGTCGGTTAGGCCAGTTGTAGCTTCAATTCTAATTCGTTGCTCTTTTCCGGTTCCCTTATCTTTTGCCGAAACATGTAGAATTCCGTTTGCGTCAATGTCGAAGGTTACTTCAACCTGTGGAACACCGCGTGGGGCAGGTGGAATACCATCGAGGTGGAAACGTCCAATGGTTTTGTTGTCCTTTGCCATTTGGCGTTCGCCCTGAACAATGTGTATTTCAACCGAAGGCTGACTGTCCGATGCTGTTGTAAATGTTTCGCTCTTACGGGTAGGTATGGTTGTGTTTGCATCGATAAGCTTTGTGAATACGCCGCCTAAAGTTTCGATACCCAACGATAGTGGAGTAACGTCGAGAAGAAGTACATCCTTAACCTCGCCAGTTAAAACACCGCCTTGAATTGCAGCACCAACTGCAACTACCTCGTCGGGATTAACTCCCTTACTTGGTGTGCGGCCAAAGAATTTCTCAACAACCTGTTGAATTGCAGGAATACGAGTCGATCCGCCTACGAGAATTACTTCGTTTATATCGGAAGTTTGCAAGCCAGCATCCTTTAACGCTTTACGGCAAGGTTCGATGGTAGCCTGAATTAACGAATCGGCTAATTTTTCGAACTGAGCACGGGTTAACGTGCGCACCAAGTGTTTTGGAATGCCATCGACCGGCATAATGTAAGGCAAGTTAATTTCGGTTTGAGTTGAACTCGAGAGTTCAATTTTAGCCTTTTCGGCAGCTTCCTTTAAGCGTTGAAGCGCCATTGGATCCTTACGAAGGTCGATGTTTTCGTCTTTTTTAAACTCTTCGGCTAACCAGTCAATAATAATGTGATCAAAGTCGTCGCCACCAAGGTGTGTATCGCCATTGGTCGATTTTACTTCGAAAACGCCTTCACCAAGTTCGAGAATCGAAATATCGAACGTTCCACCACCAAGGTCGAATACGGCAACTTTTAGGTCTACCGACTTTTTGTCGAGGCCATATGCCAAAGCAGCTGCGGTTGGTTCGTTAATAATACGGCGAACTTTAAGACCAGCAATTTCGCCAGCTTCCTTTGTTGCTTGACGCTGCGAGTCGCTAAAGTAGGCAGGAACGGTAATAACCGCTTCGGTAACTTCTTGTCCAAGGTAATCTTCGGCAGTTTTCTTCATTTTTTGAAGTATCATGGCCGAAATTTCTTGAGGTGTGTACTTCCTATCGTCAATTTGCACGCGTGGTGTATTGTTTTCACCCTTAACCACTTTGTACGAAACGCGCCCAATTTCCTTTGTAACCTTGTCGAAGGTTTCGCCCATAAACCTCTTAATAGAGAATATGGTTTTAATAGGATTTGTAATAGCCTGACGCTTAGCAGGGTCGCCTACTTTGCGTTCGCCATTTTCAACAAATGCTACAATCGAAGGGGTTGTACGTTTTCCTTCGCTATTGGGAATTACTACTGGCTCGTTTCCTTCCATTACCGAAACGCACGAGTTTGTTGTTCCCAAGTCAATTCCAATTATTTTACCCATTTTGTTTTATGTTTTTAATTCGTAGGTTATTCAATTTTTTTAACGAACATCCATTATTCAATCTCTATGCCAATGGCTCTTAGTGGTATTTTAGGTGATAATGTGGCACAAAAATTTTTCGAATTTGTTTGTATTGACAAGGAATGTATTGTTAATATACATAATGTCAATTACATAAATAGTGTCTTTGAGTTATTTTTGAAACTGACAAATAGTCGGTAAAATTGTCATTTTATGACAAACAGCAACGGTTTTTATAGGCCTTCTATTAAACAACAGGTTAAATAGGCCTACATTCTGCTATAATTTTGTAGCTTTGGCTCAAATTAAATTCTGAAGTCATGTCAACAGAAAGTAGGGCAAAAGTGGTTACAACCCATGTGCTAAACGAGATGAAGTTGAGGGGCGAAAAAATAGCCATGCTAACGGGCTACGATTACTCAATGGCCCGAATTCTCGATGCTGCAGGAATTGATATTATTCTTGTTGGCGATTCGGCCTCCAATGTAATGGCGGGCAACGAGAGCACATTGCCCATTACGCTCGACCAAATGATTTACCATGCACAATCGGTGGTTCGTGGAGTAAAGCGGGCGCTTGTTGTGGTCGACATGCCCTTTGGCAGCTACCAAGGGAATTCGAAGCTTGCGCTTAACTCGGCCATACGAATAATGAAGGAGAGCGGTGCCGATGCCCTAAAACTCGAAGGGGGAAGGGAAATTCTCGATTCGGTGTCCCGTATTCTTTCGGCAGGTATTCCAATAATGGGGCACTTGGGCTTAACTCCACAGTCCATTCATAAGTTTGGAACATATGTGGTTCGCGCTCGCGATGAAGACGAAGCCGATAAACTTGTTGAGGATGCACACTTACTTCAAGACGCTGGTTGCTTTTCGATAGTTCTCGAGAAAATTCCCGCTAAGCTGGGAACACAAGTAGCTCGCGAGCTAAAAATTCCAATTATTGGTATTGGTGCTGGTCCTGGAGTCGACGGGCAAGTGCTTGTAACTCACGATATGCTTGGCATAACACAGGAATTTTCGCCACGATTTTTGCGCCGCTACCATAATTTATACGCCGAAATGCTTGGAGCATTTCAAACATACATTGGCGATGTAAAAAAACTCGATTTCCCCAACGAAAGGGAGCAGTACTAAAAAATTGTTTAAATTTTATTCATGAGAAATCTCTGTTAATTGCCACGGGCTTTAGCCCGTGGGGTCTATATGATAGAAGAATGCCGGGCTTCAGCCCAATTAGTATCTAATATTATTTGGCTAAAGCCATTGTTTGTCCCTTTTCTCTTCCACGGGCTAAAGCCCGTGGCAATTGAAAACCAAAATATTAATTAAAGTTAAAATAGTTTCTAAATTACTACTCATAAATAAGTTCATGGATATTACCCAAGCACGCATTCTTTACGAAGACAATCATTTAATTGCAATAAATAAGCTCTCGAGCGACATTGTTCAGAGCGACGAAACTGGCGACGAGCCCTTAGTTGAAAAGGTAAAATCGTTTATTAAGGAGCGCGATAAAAAGCCAGGTAATGTATTTGTTGAGGTTATACACCGAATTGATAGACCCGTTAGCGGTGCTGTGCTAATGGCCAAAACCAGCAAAGGGTTAAGCCGAATGAACGAACTTTTTCGCGATGGCAAAGTGAAAAAGCTTTACTGGGCAATTGTTGGAAAAATGCCCGAAAAACAAACCGATACGCTTAAGCACTACATTCTACGTAACACAAAGAAAAATCGATCGTTTGCATACGATTCGCCAAAGGTTGATGCAAAGGAAGCCACGCTTACCTATCGTTTAGTTGGAAATAGCGACAGGTACTTTTTCCTCGAAATCGACCTGCACACAGGTAGGCATCACCAAATTAGGGCGCAGCTTTCAATAATTGGCAACCCAATTAAAGGCGATTTAAAATATGGTGCACCCCGATCGAATCCTGGAGGCGGAATTAGCTTACATTCCCGTTCACTCAAATTTAGCCACCCTGTAACCAACGAAAACATTGAAATTGTTGCGCCTCCTCCATCCGACAGTTTATGGCAAGTTTTCGAAAAAGCTAACAGCTAATTGGTTGTAAATATATTATTTACCTATAAAAACGAATCGATTTTATAAAAAATCGATAAATACTCTCACTATACATATGCTTACTTAATCCTTTTTTCTATTTTAGAAGTTCGATTTTAATGCACTTATGAACGCCAACGTACTTACCATTTCGCATTCAGAAGGTTTAGTAAAAGATATTAGCAAAGCCATTGCTAATACTGGTGGTGAATACAATAACGTTGGCTATAATTCACTAAGCGAAGTTATAGCAGCAATTTCGGAGCAATGGCCAAGTATTATTTTAATCGACACTGAGCTGGGCGAAGATGTTTGCATCTCAGTTGTAAATGAAATTAATGCGAACTATAAGCAAAAAGAGATATCGCTTATTTCAATCTTAAGACATAACACATTTCCAATTTTCGTATCGTTGCAAGCACTCGGAATCGACGATTTCGTTGTTTATCCATTTAACGAAGGTGAATTACTTATAAGGGTAAACCTTGCAAGCGAGCGCACAAAACGCATGGCCAAAATACTTCTCGAATCGGAGCAGTTTAGCGACATTACACAGGCAGCTAGTTCGGCTGGCAGTTCGCTTTTAATAATCAACTCAAAAGGTGAAATAACCTGGGTAAACGATGGTTTTGAGCGGCTTTATGGAACAAATTTACAGGATTTTAAGAATAAGTTTGGGGAAAATCTCTTTAGCCCTACAATGAAACCTGTTACACAGCAAGCCATGCAACGTTGTAGAAATGGGGAGTACGTAATATACGATTCGCTTTGGATTACTCCGAATAACGAACGTAAGTATATTCAAACATCGCTAACACCAATATACGATACCGAAGGATTATTTTCAAAGATTATTGCTATTGAGACCGATATTACCGAACTTAAGTCGGCCGAGGAGGCGTTAATCGAAAAGAACGACTACCTTCTCTCAACTACTGAGCATTTAGAAAAGGCAAATGAGTTACTCGATGAGCAGAGAGCGCAAATTGAATCGCAAAAGGCATCGCTCGAGGAGGAGATGAATAAGTCGGAAGCACTGCTAAAGGCAATTCTTCCCGACATTGCAGCGCATCAACTTAAGAAGAAAGGATTTGTAAAACCAAAAAATTATAAAGAAGCGTCGGTAATGTTTGCCGACTTTGTTAGCTTCTCGAAAATTGCTAATGTATA
Organism: Bacteroidales bacterium UBA2287; assembly: GCA_002345675.1. Lineage (GTDB taxonomy): Bacteria > Bacteroidota > Bacteroidia > Bacteroidales > Tenuifilaceae > UBA2287. Next base: position 6,692 of record DDWL01000034.1, read on the forward strand.
CGAAGAAATTGAGGATCTTTTAGCTGCACTTGGGTTTTACTTCGAAAAGTTCGATGAAATTACTACCCTGCACTTTATTGAAAAAATAAAAACCATAGGCGACTGCTATATGTGTGTTGGAGGTGTTCCACAAACCAACAAAAGTCACCCTTTCGATACTGTTATTGCTGCGCTAAAAATACAAAAGTTTGTTGAAGAAGCTGCCGTTAACGATCACAAAGTGGGTAAGCCAATTTGGAAAATTCGAATTGGAATTCACACAGGCAGCCTTGTTGGGGGTGTTATTGGGAAAAAACGTTTTGCTTACGATATTTGGGGCGACACCGTTAACATAGCCAGCCGAATGGAATCGTCGGGCGATTCGGGTAAGGTAAACATTTCCGATGCTACTTACCAGTACGTTAAGGACTACTTTGAATGCAAGTATAGAGGCAAAGTGCCCGCCAAAAATTTTGGGGAAATAAATATGTACTATGTTGAGCGTATTAAGCCCGAGTATTCGGAAGACGAAGATGGTTTTACCCCAAACGCTGCCTTCCGAAAAGTTCTCTCAACACTCTAACCTTTTATTGCTTCGTCAACTTTAAAGAAACTAAAAGGAAGCATAAGGGTCACGTCGTCAATTACATAAATTCGCCTTTCTCCAACCATAATTACTTCCATTGGAGTATTCCCAATGTTGCGAGTTTCGAGCATAACCTGCCTACATGCGCCGCAAGGCGAAATGGGCTCAAGCGGTCCAACTCCTTTAAAGCTAGCCGTAATGGCAATTGCCTTAACGGCAACCCCTGGATACTTGGAGCCTGCGTAAAAAAGTGCAACTCTTTCGGCGCACATTCCCGAAGGAAAGGCTCCATTTTCTTGGTTGCTACCTTGTACAATTTCTCCATTTGCAAGAAGCACCGAAGCTCCCACTGCAAAGTTTGAGTAAGGCGAATAGCTCGATTTTTGTGCATCGAGAGCTTCGCTTACAAGAACTTGATATTCAGAGGAAAGGTCACCTAATGAGGCGTACTCCTTGAAGTTAAATCTGTACTCTTTATTTATACCCATATACAGGCGCAAGGCTTTTGATAAGTTTTGTAAATATACAAACCTAAATGTTTTTTTCAATACATAACTACATGTAATAAAAAGCAAGCCCCATTTTATCCTGTTTTCAACTAAGATTTGGCATTAAAAGAGGTTTGAAGCAATTTATGTTTAGCATTAGGGTTATATTTGTGCGCAAATGAATTATAGGTTATGATAAGAACTTTTTTAGTGTCGCTTTTTCTACTTTCGACAATTTCAATATTTGGACAAGGAAAACAAACTCGCGAAGAGTATTTAAGGAAATTTGGTCCAATTGCCATAAAACAAATGGAAACCCAAGGAGTGCCTGCAAGTATAATAATTGCACAGGGGATGCTCGAAAGCGACAATGGTAATAGTACGCTTGCGGTTAAGGCCAATAATCACTTTGGCATTAAGTGCCACAAAACGTGGACTGGTGCTAAGGTATATCACGACGACGATGCCAAGGGAGAGTGCTTTCGAAAGTATAGAGCTGTTGAAAATTCGTTTACCGATCACTCCGATTTTTTACGTGGTAGCCGCAGGTACGCATTCCTTTTCGACCTAAAACCAACTGACTATAAGGGCTGGGCGCATGGACTAAAAAAGGCTGGCTATGCTACAAATCCTCGTTATGCCGAAATGCTTATAAAGATTATTGAGGATAATAAGCTTTACTTGCTCGACAGCGGTGTTGAAATACAGGTTGAGTCGCCAACAAAGGGCATGGGGCAACTTGTCGATGCCGACAACTTTACTATCGACCTGTTTAAACAACGGCCAGTTTACATTCGTAACCGCATTAAGTATATAAAGGTTAAGGAGAAAGACACTTACCAAAGTTTGACCAAGGAACTTGAGCTTATGCCATGGCAGCTTGCGAGTTATAACGATATTGATAAAAATGCTAAACTCACCGAAGGGCAAGATATTTATATTCAACCCAAAAGACGAAAAGCAGAACTAAACCATGCGCTTCATGTTGCCGAAGAAGGCGAAACCATGTGGGGCATATCGCAAATGTATGGCATTAAGCTCAAAACTCTCTACCGAAAAAACCGAATGGCATTGGGCACAAATCCCGAACCACAGCAAAAGGTTTACCTTCGAAAGAAAAAATCAACAGTTGATTAGTTAGTAGGATTTACCAGAAATTTAAGTTGCCAGTTCCCCTAAGGCCTCTGAGAAATTCAGCCGCCTCCATAACTTTTTTACCTGCAGGCTGAATTTGGGTAATAATTACGCTTCCGTTTCCGCACGAAACGGAAAGATTTTTCCCGTTTACATCAACGTTACCTGCTCCACTACTAGTTAATTGCAACAATTGAGCGCGAACAATTTTTGCAGTAGTCGATGTGCCGTCGGGGAGGGTTAGGTTGCTCCAGGCGCAAGGGTAGGGGCTTAGTCCACGAATTAGGTTAAAAATTGAAGTTGAATTGTTTTCCCAGTTTATTTTGCAGGTCTCTTTAAATAGTTTTGGAGCAGGCTTTAGAGCGGAATTGGTATCGATTAAATTATGCTGAAGGGTAGGCTCGACTTTTCCATTACAGAGCGCTTCGATGGTTTTAACCACAAGTGCACCACCCTGAACCATTAGCTTATCGTGAAGTGCTCCTGCAGTATCGGTTTCGCCAATGGCTATTTCTTCGCGAAAAAGTACTTTCCCAGTATCAATTTCTTTGTCGATTAAAAAAGTTGTAATTCCTGTTTTGTTTTCGCCATTAATAATTGCCCAGTTTATTGGTGCTGCTCCTCTGTACTGAGGAAGAAGCGAGGCATGTAGGTTAAAGGTTCCTATCGATGGTATTTGCCAAACGGCTTCGGGTAGCATTCGAAAAGCCACAACAACTATAATATCGGGTTTAAGGGCTTTTAGCAATTCAATGAAGCTCTCGTTTTTAAGTTTTTCGGGCTGAAGTATGCTCAACCCATTTTGCAGTGCGTAAGTTTTAACAGGCGATTCGGCTATTTTTTGACCCCTACCAGCGGGTTTGTCGGGTACTGTAACAACTGCCGAAACGTTCCATCCCATTTCAACAATTGCCTTTAGCGGCTCAACGGCAAAATGGGGGGTTCCCATGTAAACAATATTCGGAAATGCGCTCATTTGCTAAAGTCTACTCATTTTCCTTTGGGGGGTTCATTAGAATTAAATGGCCCATTTTATCGCGTTTTGTTTGTAAGTAAAACTCGTTATGGGCAGTTGGAGCAACTTCTATAGAAATGTTTTCAACTATTTCGAGGCCATACCCTTCGAGGCCTTTGCGCTTTACTGGGTTGTTCGATATAAGTCTCATTTTGCTTACTCCAAGTTCGTGTAAAATGCTTGCCCCAACACCATAGTCGCGCTCGTCGGGTTCGAAGCCAAGTTCTACATTTGCTTCAACTGTATCGAAACCGTCCTCTTGTAATTTGTATGCGTGAATTTTATTAAAAAGACCAATCCCCCTGCCTTCCTGATTAAGGTAAACAAGAACACCTTTCCCCTCATTCTCAATCATCTCCATAGCTTTTTGAAGTTGGGTGCCACAGTCGCATCGTTGCGAGTGAAAAATGTCACCTGTAACGCACGATGAATGAATGCGAACCAGAATTGGCTCATTTAGTTCCCATTTACCCTTAACAAGGGCAACATGCTCAAGGTTGTTCGACTTTTGCCGAAATGGAATAAGGTCGAAATCTCCGTATTCGGTGGGCATTTTAACCCGTGACCCCTTGTCGATAATTTTCTCGAATTTTAGCCTGTAGGCTATTAAATCCTGAATTGAAATTATTTTCAGATTGAATTTTTTGGCTATTTCGAAAAGTTGTGGCATTCGAGCCATTGTGCCGTCGTCGTTCATTATCTCAACCAAAACGCCACCTGGTTTTAAACCCGCTAAGCGGGTTAGGTCCACAACAGCTTCGGTATGCCCAGCCCTGCGTAGCACACCTTTTTCGCGTGCAATTAGGGGGAATATGTGACCCGGACGGGCAAGGTCTTCGGGTTTTGTATTTGGCTCAACAAGAGCACGTAGCGTTTTTGCTCTGTCGGAAGCCGAAATGCCGGTTGTGCAGCCTTGTCCAAGTAAATCGACCGAAACGGTAAATGCTGTTTGATGTAAGGCGGTGTTTGTACCCACCATAAGGTTGAGCTCAAGTTCCTTACATCGCTTTTCCGATAAAGGTGCGCAAATAAGCCCTCGGCCGTGTGTGGCCATAAAGTTAACCATTTCGGTAGTTACAAGTTCGGCCGCACCCACAAAGTCGCCTTCGTTTTCGCGATCTTCGTCGTCAACAACTATGAGAATTTTGCCTTGTTTTAGGTCTTCAAGAGCCTCTTCGATAGTATTGAGACTGCTTTTTTCATTGGACAGGTTGCCTTGCATTATGCTGTATTTCTTTAGTATTTTAAAATTTTTTCCATTTATTTTTTAAAATAAATAGTCGAGAAACTTGAGTTCGATTTCAGGTTACAAAAGTAGAAAAAAGAATTGCTTTAAGGTATGGTAAAAGTCAGTAAACGCATAAAATGACACATTAGTAGAGGTTTAAATTTTAATGTCCCCTTTAATGCTATTAATTTGTTACAACCCCCTTTTTTTCAATTCAGTTGGAAAAATCTTGCCTTTTTTGTTTCATAAATTTAATAAAGCGCTTAAAAGCTAAAATGTAGTAATCGGAATTCATTATTACCGAATCGGTTGTGGCTTTGTACGAAAGGAATACGCCTAAAGGTAACAGAATGAACGATGAAACCCACATGCCAAGGTCGACATCCCACATCATTTCGCGGGCAAACTTTTCGCCAGTAAGCGAAATTACGTAATAAACCACAAAGAAAATTACCGAAACAACAGCGGGCATTCCTATGCCTCCCTTTCGAATAATGGCGCCCAGTGGGGCCCCAATAAAGAAGAAAACAAAGCATGCGAACGAGAGAGTGAATTTTCGGTGCCATTCAACTTCGTGCCTAATGGCATACTTGCCGCGATGGTATAAATCGTCCTTTATAGAAGTAATGTAACTTTTAGCCAAACGGGCGTTGGACAAGGCCGTTTCGAGAGCCCTTAAGCGGTCTTCGTTGCTTAGTTTCGAGTAAAGCGAATCGGCATTTATTGAGTACTTAACCTGAACAGAAGAATCGCGCTTAAAGCTGCTGGGGTTTTTCATTACCGAAACGGTTGCAACATTTCGAATTGTTTGCTGCTGCCGTACTTCAATGTCTTTAAAAAGGGAGTCGTATACAGTTTTTAACTGAAATAGATTCATTGCATGAAAACTGCTCTTGAAAAGGTCTTCGTTAGTACGCTGTAGCCCAAATCCTTTTAGTTCGAATACCATTTCCTGTTCGGCAAAGGTGTTATACCTGGCAGGGTATTTTCGGTTGGTTCCTCGTGATGTATTCGATTCTTTTACCTCTTCGTAGGTAGAGCCGCTGAAGAGGGTTATAATCATATACTGCTCGTCGTCGGTAATTTTCATGTAGCCCGAATCGGCAGTTGTAACAATACTATTCCCATCGTTCGCCCTATGGTCGTAAATCATTAGTTTGCGCATAAGGTTGGTTTTGGGATCCTTACTGGCAATTTTAATGGTAAAGCCTTCAATGTCGTCATTAAAAACTCCAGTTTTTATTTGAAGTTCGGGTCGTTGCTGCTTTACATCGTAAAGTAGCGATGTAATTTTTAGGTTGGTGTAAGGCAGTACGTTGTTCGAAAAAAAGAATGCGCCAATCGAAATTGCTACGGTTAGCACAATGAGCGGACTCATTATTCGGGGGAGGGAAATTCCTGCCGATTTCATGGCTAGGAGCTCATTATTTTCGCCCAAATTGCCCATCATCATTAGCGAAGCTAAAAGAGTTGCAAGCGGTAGAGCCATTGGCACTAAGCCTGCCGATGCGTAAAGAAGCAATTCGAGAATTACATCGACTTCCAATCCTTTTCCAACTAGGTCGTCAATATATTTCCAAAGGAACTGCATAAGCAGTATGAACATGACAATAAAGGAGGTCATGAACATTGGCCCGAGGTACGATTTTAGGATAAAGCGATGGAGTGTTTTCACTTGCCTACTTTAGTGCAACCGCAAAAGTACAATTTTTTACATAGCAGCAAGCAAGTATGCTAACATTGAGCAAGCAAATTAATGTAATTTAGCAATAGGGGTAATGTTTCACTAAAGCAAAACTATATTCCCAAAACATGTTTAAGTTCAGCAATTTGGCTGTTCCATAGCGAAATTGTGTCTTCGGTATCGTCGTCGGAAAGGATTTCGACTACGTGAAGAGCCGTTTCGCCGGTTAGTTCGTGCTGAGCAATGCGGAATTCAAAGTAGTTTTCTTCGTTATCGATATCGTTAATCCAGCGGAAGCGAACGTATTTGTTTTCTTTAAAGGAGACTAATTCGGCAGCTTGCTGAACATTATTCCAATTAAACATATAAGAGTTTCCTTTAATAGAAACATCATCGGCGAACCACTCCGAAAGCCCAGAAGGGGTAATGAGTCTTGAGTAAAGTATAGAGGGTGAGGTGTTTACGGTAAACTCGAGTTCAACGCGACTTTTAACAGTTTCAGTATTCATGTTAATAGTTTTTCAGTGGTTTTTTAATGTCTTACTGCAAGATATGCAACTTTTTGAAATATGCAATTATTCTATAATGTATTTTTATTAACACAAAACGCCCTTGATTGTTAATATCATGGCTTGTAAATCTTGTATCCCTATAAATTCAACTCTTTATTTTTTGAATAATTAGTTGTAAAAAATAAAATTATTTATACTTTTGCCCCGCTAAAGAATGATTTGGAGCCAAAGGGAGTTCAAAAAATTTTGGAAGAAGAATTTTAGGGCA
>DDWL01000040.1 GCA_002345675.1 Bacteroidales bacterium UBA2287
TTGGGAGTTCCTTGACCTGCGTCGTCGATGGTTAGGTTGCCGATGCTAATAATGGGTGCGTTAGCTTTTATGGTAAAATTCTGTATCCATTCGTAATTTTCCGAATTGTATTCTCCTGTTAAGGTAATTGAAAATACAATAGCCGTTTGGTCGGGAACGTTATTGGCTATTTCGAATTCGAATATGCCGTTAATATTTACAACCTGAGTAGGATCAATTGTACCAACAACAGCAGAACCTTCGAGTATTGTTGCATATTCGCTATTGGTTGTAATGGTTGCGGTAACATTCGATGCAGTATAGGGAACCTCCGATATGTTTTCGAGTGTTACATTAATTCCAACTTGTGCTCCATAGTTAGGGCTAGCGGTTGTAGTAAACGAGTTAAGAACAACATAGGGCTCGTCGGCAGGAACTGCAGATACAAGACCAATATATGGAATTTTATTATATCCCGTTACTGTTACTGTTAGGTCGGCTGGGTTAACCACTGGTTCGTCAAAAGTAATAAGTGCCGAACCGGCTTCGGCAACACCGCTACCAATAACTACAACATTTTCTTCTTCGTTTAAATAGGAAATGGTAACCATTGCTCCGTCGAAATCGCAATTTACAGTAAACGTAGAAGCACCAAGAAACATTGTTGGGTTATGTGTTGTAACCATTTCGGCAGGAGTGTCGGTACGAACTTGAAGCGAAGCATCACCAAAAAGAGTCCATGTTTGGAAGGTCTCGCGTGTATTTGTGCCGTTATAATCTTGAGCCAACATTAAAACTGTACCATTAAATGATATTGATCCAAATGTGGTTCTTTTATCTGCAATTGTAGTACTTGTACCATTGCCAGGATTTGTGGTATAGTTATAACCTCCTGTTAAAATATCGTTAAAGTAATCCTGCCCACGCATTGGCTCTACCCACGCCTGGTTTATTGTAGCCATTAAAGTTGCAACAGCACCACCGTTTTCTTTACGTAACCAAGCCTCGGCAAAGCAATCGCCCGACATGTGAAACTTACCATTTACACATGCAACCGACCAAATAAATGGGAGTTTGCTCCCATTAGTAGAACTATTAATATTAGTATTGCTATAGCCGCTTGTTACAAATGTAGTTTCGGAACCATGTCCACAGTAATTTATAACACTTACTCCACCATTAACAGAAGTTGCGACACCAGCAGCAGAAGCACTAGGTGCGTATTGAGATGCAACGTTTGTATAGGTATAATTAAGCAATTTACTATTTTTAATGATATCCATGTGAGTTTTATCCATTTCACCATCGTCTCCATTACCTTCACCCTCATCGGAAGCAATGCCAAGACCATTTTTATACCATGTTCCACCAACCTCTGGATTTCTCTCGTAATTTATTGTTTTATTAACCTGAACGGTAACTTGAGCTGCTGTACTAGCAGAGAAACGACCTATAATAAGTTCCGAATAATTATCGGTTCCAGCTACACAGCCCATCATTGGATCCATTGGAGCTGTTTGGGAAGTTCCTAAATCCGATTTAATATCAGCCCAGTCGCCAACAAGTTGAACGTAAAGTAAATTAGGATTGCTGTTGTAGGCAGTAAGAATATTCGATTTAACATTTGTGCCTGTTGCAACCTCGAGAGTGTGAACGGTAAATCCTTTCTGCTTTTTCCAGTTAATATATGGCTGAATAGCCGAAGCGTCGCGGGCAGTATAAATTACCAACATTTCGCCAAGTTCGGCAATTTGGTTTGCAAACTTACTTGGATTGTAGTTAATGAATAACGATTTGTATACATCGTTCATTGTAGCATCAATGGCATCGACAGTTGTACGCAAAGCGTTTGTCGATTTGCTATTATCTTCCTTAACCGAAACAAAAACGCTTTTAAATACCCGTAATACGTTTTTTGCGGCGTTGTACCTAAAAGGGTAAACATAAATGTTAACGCCTCTGGTGTCTCTGAAAATAAACGGTTCGGTATTTTCAGCTAAATTTTCGGGATACCAAGCATCAACCAACGATTCGGGAGCAATTTCGTAAGGAATCGACTTTGGGTCTTGGTTCCTATAAATTGTTCCGCGTGAAGGTAGAAGCGGATTGGTAAGCTGAATATCGATGTAATCATTCTCGTTAACCGAAAGCTGAACATCGTTTTCGTTACCAATTTGAAGTGTTGCATTGAGCATGGGTAACTCTGCAAAACCTTTCTTGTAAGTATTCACTCCGTGGTTAAAGTGAATTTTAGAATACTTAACACCATCAATTAGAACGTCGGTAATTTTGTAGTCATCGATTGCGAAATTAAGCAGCATTTCGCTACGATTTGATGTTAAGTTTACCGAATAACCTTTGTGGTTATTCGAATAGCTTTGTTGTGAAAAACTCCATATGGAGCAAAGCAAAACTGTAAAAAGTAATAAAGTTTTTTTCATGTAGAAATAGTTTTAGTTTAACAGCTTGATAATTAATTCTTGTGGTTTATTTAAAAAACGGCGTAATATATTAAAAATTAATGAAAACGAGTTAATTGTAAACTTTTTTGACCAACAAACAATTCGTTTATTTTACTTATTATCTGAACATTACAATCTATTAAGATTGCTTCTATTTTGATAAACGAAAAAAAGAGCGAATTTCTTCGCCCTTTTTCCTCAATAGCATTTTGTTAGTTTTTAATTACTCTCTTTATAGATTTTTGTCCATTCGAATGCTGTATTTCTAAAAAGTACATACCGCTAGGTATACTGCTATTTACTAATACAATCGGCGATTCCGATTGAGTTTCGCTTACAATTAATCCTGTAATTGATATTAAAGTAACTCTTACGATTGGAGAACTGCTTTCAATAGCAATAAAATCTCGAAATGGATTAGGAAATACGCTAACAGAATTTTGGCTTATGCTACTCGTAGTAGTTGATAAAATTGTAGAAAACTCTATTGTTTCGGTTTGCGTTGCTCCTCCTACGCTTGTAACCCTGGCTCTAACCTTATAGTTCGTATTTGGAATTAAATTTTCCAAGGAGTATGAAATAATAGTTTCTTCTGAACCTAAAATAGCATTCGGGTATTGAGTAGAGTTTTCTGTAACGGCATCAACTCCATAATCGAAGTAAAGGGAAGTTGAAACACCTTTAGCATTAACTTTTGCGCTAAGCTGAACCGAGGTTGCTGTAATTTCATCAACCAATAAGTCTCTTACAGCAGGGGGTTCGGCCGAAATGGTTCCTGTAATAACAATATCATCGATACACCAGTGGTATGCAAAGTTACCTATGTAGTTCCACTTAAACTGAATGTACGAAGCCCCGTTGAGTTCGCTTATGGTTGTTGAGTAAGCAAGGGGATTTGCTGTAGTAACATTCCATGTTTGCACCGAAATCCATGTAACTCCGTTATTAAGCGAATAGGATAGTGTTCCGTTTGAGGTACTGTACGATTTAAAGAAATGTTTAAAGTTTAGCGTTACGCTGCTATACCCTTCGATACTAATTGGCGGGGTTACCAAACTAGCATTTTGGTTGTTTCCCGAACCGTAGCCATCGCTATTTAAATATGCATAATTCCCTGATCCCATTAGGCCATCACTAAATGTTCCAAATTTCCAAACTTGGTTTGCTGTACCGCCGTTATTTACATTTTCCCAACATTGAGGTAACTCTGCTGCATTGAAATTTTGAGAATATGGAAGAGTTGTTTGTCCACAAGTTGTAGTAAACGATTTTGTTGAACCATAGGCTATTGAAACACCATTCTGAGCGAATGCCCTAAAGTAGTATTTTGTTGCGCTATTCAGCGTTTCAATATCAAAAGTATACTCTCCCATTGAAACTAAAGGATTGGTGTTTAGAATACTGGCTCCATCTGTTTCGATAGTTAATGTAGGCTGAGTTCCATAAATAATTCCCGACGAAACTATGGGTTCGGTTCCTTCTGAAGTTACTTCACCCTTTAGCGTTACAGTGGTTTGCTCAACATTAAGCGCCGAATGGGTAAGTACACTTGGCGCACCTGTTGACATTCCGTTAATTTCGATATTGTCAATTTGCCAATTATCGAACTGATAATGATTGCCTGTTATGCTAAAGCAAATGTAGGTTTCAGATAAATTAAGATTTTGAGTAATATCGAATTCTACATCGGTTGCATTTATATTACCACCACCCGAAATAAAGAACCAGTCGGAATTGTCCCAATTAGCTCCGTCGCTTGAAGTTTGAACTCGAAATGTTAATCCACTCCCATAGTCATCGTAAAAATGCTTGAACTTCATGGTAAGCTGCGAAATTCCAATTGTATTAATAGCAGGTAAAAGTATTCTCGAAGTTCCAGTTGTTGAAACGTAATTAGCTTTAAGCTCATTAGCAATGCCACCAGCCTTGTTGGTATTTGCAATTGACCAAACATTACCCGAACCGCTTCCGTCCCAGGCAGTAGCCCAGCACTGAGGAAAAGTAGCACTGGCAAAGTGGTTTACAAACGGAAGGCTAAAAACCGAGCATAAAGTTGCTGTTTGAGCACTGCGCCCCGAGGAAAACTCGCCCTCTTCGGTTACTGACCAAGCACGATAAAAGTAATTTGTTGTTGCTTGTAAGCTGCTATGAATAAATGTTGTATCGTTACCTATATAAAGTATTTCACCACCTCCTGTAAGTTGACTTCCTATTTCGTCGTCAACAGTTGGTGTACCAAAATTCGGCTCGGTATTATAGGCTAAAACAACGGCATTTAGGTTCTCATTGCGAGTCCACGAAGCCTCTATTTCGCTTGAACTATTAGCAATTGCTTTAAGATTCTTTGGATTTTTAATTCCTGTTAGAAAACTTTGGGCTTCGGTTAGTGCGTTTAGGGCATTTAGTCTTCCCGTACCAAGCATTCCGGTATATGATGGGTTATTAGCATAATGGTTGTCGGTTGTTTCGACTAATATATTTTTTAGCTCCTCGGCCGACATAGCCCCTGCTGTTAACGATACAACAAGTGCTGCTACCCCCGATGTGTGGGGACAAGCCATTGAAGTACCTTGATAAAAAGCATAGCTATTGCCAGTAATTGTGCTAAGTACGCCACGATTGGCTACAGTATTTGTTTCGCCACCTGGCGCCGAAATTCCAACCCATGTATCGTAGTTTGAGTACCACGATTTTTGGTCTTGGTTATTTGTTGCAGCAACGGCAAAACAACCCGAGTAGCAACCTGGATACCATTGTCCAGAAGATTGGCTATTGCCAGCGGCAAAAATTGTAATACCACCATTTAGCGGGCAATTAGCAAAATCACCAGCATTTGCGTTAAAGTAGTCAATTGCATCAAGAGTTGCTTGTTCAAAAACACCCACTGATGTATAACCCCAGCTATTTTGAGAAATTACCGCTCCATTATCGGCAGCCCAAACGGGAGCCAACTCAAAACCTCCGCTTGATGAGGCAGTAAAAACTTGGCACGACATAAGTCGAACGCCATTTCCTGAGCCATCGCCACCTGCAATTCCCGAAATACCAATTCCGTTATTACTAACTCCAGCAACAGTACCTGCTACGTGAGTTCCATGGTTGTGCGGAGCAATTGTGGCGGAATTATCGACAAAATTATAGCCAATTCCCGACCACATATTAGCCTGAATATCGGGATGATTATGCTGTATACCACCATCGATAATTGCGATAACAACATCGGTACTACCTTTTTCAATTTCCCAGGCTTCGGGTAAATCTATATCGGCATCGGGAGTTCCGCTTTGTTGGCCAGTATTATTATAGTGCCATTGTTCGGCATAACGGGGATCGTTTGGTGTCCACTTGCCTGCCGTTTTTTCGTTTGTGCTGTTTTTAATTTCCTCAACAACTTGTAAAAACCCATTCTCGTTATAGTCAACAATTTGCTTGTAAAATACGGGTTCAACTATTTCGGTCTCTTTTAAAGCCTTGTACTTACCAATAAGTTCAACTATATTTTGATCGTTAGTAAACTCAACGGTAAACCAAAGGTGAAAACCCCACTGTTTGTGTAGCTCCCTTTTATCGCTTTTAAGCAATGCGAAATCGAATACTTTATTGATTGCTTTTACCGAAAATTGAGTGTTTAATAAATCGATGGATTGAATTCCAGTTGATCCATTAACTGTAGATATTTTTAAATTGGTTTCGAATTCGGGTTTAACTTTTATTCGTATTGAACTTGGGCTATAGCTATTCTTCGAAACTCTACTTAAGTCGATAGTGGGTCGTTCGCCCCTTTTTACAGGCTTGTTTTGCTGTGCGCTTAGGTTTAAAACTATTAAACCTAGCACTATACAAGTCAATAGTATTTTTTTCATTTTCAGGGTTATATATTAAAAATAGGGGCGAGAAAAACTCGCCCCTAAAATTGGTTAACAAAACTTTTTTATTTCTTAATCATTTTAGTGACCCTTTTTTCGTTGGCATTGCCAATTAGGGTTACAAGGTATACTCCGGCTGGCAATACAGCTGTAGAAATTTCGATGCTCTCGCCTCCTTTGTTTGCTATGCGCATAACTTCTTGTCCTAGAATACTGGTTACCACAACGGATTTTACTTTAGCGGCTCCGCTTATACTAATTTTGCTTGTAAATGGGTTAGGGTACAAACCTACGTTTTCTAATGCACCTGCATTTACACCCATAGGACTCATATTAAGTAAAAGATCAATATTTTCTGCTATTACTTCAAACGAACCCTCTACATTACTGAATCCTACGTGTGCTACGGTAAAGCTGTAATTTCCTGGGACAACGGTTACTTGAGCAAGCCCTTCGGAGTTGGTTGCGAACATCTTGCTGCCAATGGTTATCTCGGCACCTTCAATCAAGTCCTCGTTCGTATCTTTTATCGTAAAGTTTGCGCTGTACGATTGAG
>DDWL01000062.1 GCA_002345675.1 Bacteroidales bacterium UBA2287
AGAATTAAGTTCGGGGTGTGGCGCAGTTGGCTAGCGCACTTGCATGGGGTGCAAGGGGTCGGATGTTCGAGTCATCTCACCCCGACTAATTGAAAATGAAAGGCTTGCAGAGATGCAGGCCTTTTTTGTTTTTTAGCACTCCAAAAATATTAGGTAGTTTGAGGACGATTTTTTTTGCGTAAGCAGAACTACAGTTTATTTAGCTACTTCAACGGCTATTTCGCATTTCTCGGCAGTAATAGTTATTACCGAAACGTAACTTTTTTGGGTTTGCTCCATTTTTTGCTTTAGCTTTAATATGCCTCTTTTCGATAAGCTGTCGGCAACACCAGTTCTTTTCTTTTGGTTAACCCAAGCCGAATCTTTACATGGCGTATGGTCAATGTGGCATAAAAGTGCTTTTTCATTTTCCAAACTATCGATGTAAGGTATTTCGACACGCAACTCGGTTACTATTCCTTGAACTTTTACACGTTTTTTATTAAACGATCCATCGAAGCGTTCGAGCGAATGGTGAGGTACAATTTTTATTATTGCTCCACTTTCAGTTTGCAATTTTATTTTTTTTCCGTCTACCCCGCAAATATGAATTATTACCCCTTCAATTTCAACCTTAGTGTTGCAGTATTTGGTAATGTTTGCAATTAGACTGTCGGCTGGAACCTTTGCCAATTGTTGGTTTAATTCAACATTATTGCAACTTGCTAAAAGGGTAATTATTACTGTAAAAAACGCAATTTTTGTTGTCATATACCTTTTTATAAGTTGAATTTATTTTAAGTAACTTTCCAATATTCAGAATCTGTTTAAGTTTTTATTAAAATTCTGGTTTTCAATTGCCACGCCCCGATAGTTATCGGGGTAGCCCGTGGAAGAGATAAGGTACAAACAATGGCTTTAGCCAAATATAGCTATTTGCCAGTTTAAAAACCAAAACTCGAATTAATTACCAAATTAATGAACCTTAATCCATTTACAATAAGTAAATTTTTGTAGCTTTATATAATTAAACAGTTTGGCTATGGAAAAAGGAAACAAAATCATTCTGGTACTTGGCATGATTGCTATTGCAGCAGGGGTAATTGTTAATTTTGAAGCATCGTCGTTTCAAAATAAAGCTTTGCTTACCGAAGGGAAGGTGGTTCACGTAATTGGAACCTCATATAAAATACAGTATTTTACAACTGATGGTGCCGAAAAAATATACCAAGGATCGAGAAAAACACACGGATTCCGTGAAGGTGATAGCGTAAAAATTTGGTACAGAGTTGATGAACCAAACAGCGCAAGGCTAAATAATGGCAAAGATGTAGCCAGAACAATTTTTATTGCAGGAATAGTCTGTATTCTGTTGGGAATTTACCCCTTATTTCTGAAGAAGAAGATTAATGCAGCTTCTTAATGAGCAATTAAATGCTCCATATTTTTAAAAAGGCTATTGGTTAAAGCACAGTTACGTAACAGTCGTCTCTTTTAGTGAGGTTGGTACGAAAAAAAGAAAGTTACAGGAGACTAACTAGTGCATGATACGATGCAACCCCTTTTCATGCAAAAGTTGTTTAAGTATTGCTTTCCTTTAAAAATTCTAAATTTACCGAACTCTCAGAGAAATATTTATTGTTTTCAACAACAACTATATCGTTGCTTTTGGCTATAACCTTAGCATTCCAAATCTTAAACAAGTCGTAAGCTAGATGGTTTTCTGTTTTATTTCACTTCCCTTTTACAAGAAGTTACTTTGTCGATTTTTATTTCTTAAATGTTTTTTTTCTTTCCAAATAGCCTATAAACATTGATGCTTTAAAATTATTTTCATTTTTCTTGAACAAACTCAATCACTTTATGTTTAACATTTATCAATAATCATTAAACAACAATTAAAGTGATGAAAAAAATGTTTGTAATTTTGATTGCACTAGCACTTTCGACAAGTGCATTTAGTCAGGGAAAAGACGTTGTTGATATTGCTATTGGATCGGCAGATCATACAACTTTAGTGGCTGCAGTAAAAGCCGCCGATTTGGTAACAACACTAAAGAACAAAGGCCCTTTTACTGTGTTTGCGCCAACCAACGCTGCTTTCGATAAATTACCCGAAGGTACTGTGGCTACTTTGTTAAAGCCCGAGAATAAGTCGAAGCTTTCAACAATACTAACTTATCATGTTGTTAGCGGAAATCTCGATGCAGCAGCGGTACTGTCGGCTATTAAGAGTGGCAATGGAAAAGTTGTTCTAACTACTGTAAGTGGTGGCAAATTAACAGCAACCCTCGATATGGGTAAAGTTAAGCTAACCGACGAAATGGTTAGTTCGGCTTACGTTACTGTTGCCGATTTAAAAGGTAGCAACGGGGTTATACACGTAATCGACGGGGTTGTTCTGCCTAAGTAATTAGGTTTTTAACTTAACTTTAAAACTCTTTGAATTAGTTCAAAGGGTTTTTTTGTTTAAAAATACAGTTACAGCACTAACCTACAACAGGGCGCTTAGCGCAGCCAATCATGTTGTTGAGAATGTAAAACATAGAGGTGCTTTGTTATCGGGTTACAAACCCTTATAGTAAAAAAAGAGCTGGATAACATATTCAGCTCGTCAGGCGTTTATTGCTAAGCGTATTTTTTATGAAAGTAAAGTGAAAAGATATAAAAAAAGGGAGATTGAAATCTATTTTCAGCTCCCTTTTTTATAATTATCTTCGGCGTTGCCAAGCAACTTTAACAGTTCTTACTATGCTTTTGGTGGTGTACCCTCACAGTTCGAAACAACTGCATCAATTTGCACCAAAGCATCCATAGGAATAGCTATAACCCCAACTGTTGTTCTTGCAGGAAGATCGCTTTTAAAGAATGTTTTGTAAACTTCGTTTACAGCATCAAAATCTGCAATATTTTTAAGTTGGATATTAATTTTAACTACATCGTCCATAACGTGGTCCACACTTTCAATAATTGCCTTAATATTCATTAGGCATTGACCAGCCTGCTCTTTTACACCACCAGCTACAATTTTACCAGTTTTTGGGTCTAAAGGTAATTGACCTGAAATATGATTGTAGTGAGAAAAAGCTACAGTGTGTGAGTAAGGAACTTTTGGTGCATTTTCCGTATTGTTTGCTTCTATAACGAGTAGGCGGGTGTCTTCAGGAAGTTGAGGGGGTGTTCCATCTCCGTGCGACACAACTGTATCAATTTGTACCAACGCATCCATAGGTAAAGCCGAAGCGATAACTATTGATCGTGCAGGAACATAGCTTGAGAAAAATTTTGTACAAGTTTGGTTTACGGCTTCAATATCGGAGATGTTTTTAACGAATATAGTTGTTTTAACTACATCGTCCATAACGTGGCCAATGCTTTCTAAAATTGCTTTAATGTTGTTTAAGCACTGTGTAGCCTGCTCATTTACACCTCCAGCTACTATT
Organism: Bacteroidales bacterium UBA2287; assembly: GCA_002345675.1. Classification (GTDB taxonomy): domain Bacteria; phylum Bacteroidota; class Bacteroidia; order Bacteroidales; family Tenuifilaceae; genus UBA2287. The sequence continues at coordinate 3,423 of DDWL01000062.1, forward strand.
TTGCCAGTTTTAGGGTCGATAGGCAATTGGGCTGAAATATTGTTGTAATGAGAAAAAGCTACCGTTTGCGTGTATAGCCCTTTTGGAGCATTATCGGTGTTTCTTGCAACTTTTATGAGATCGCAAGGTGATTGTGGATGAGTGCCTTCGCCGTTTGAAATTAGTGCTTCAATTTGCACCAATGCATCACCCATAGGTAAATCCGCAACTGCCACTACTGTTCGTGTAGGAAGATAGCTTGGGAAGAAAGATTTATAAACTTCGTTTACAGCCTCAATATCTGAGATATTCTTTAGGAATATTGTGATTTTAACAACATCGTCCATAACGTGGTCGATACTTTCGACAATTGCTTTAATATTTGCTAAGCACTGCTTTGCCTGCTCTTTTATATCGTTACCTACAATTTTACCCGATTTTGGATCGATAGGTAATTGAGCTGAAATATTATTGTAATGTGAAAAAGCTACCGTTTGTGAATACGGACCTAAATTTTTTGGTGCATTTTCGGTGTTTCTTGTAACTTTAATGATGCTGCTACTCATTTTATTTTCTCGTTTTAGTTTATGTTAAAATTATTTTATTGTTATACTTGGTACGGGTTGAAACTAATCCTTTCCCAAGGGAGTAAAGCTACCAAAAAGCGTTTAGAACTCCAAATACGCCATACCCCCAAAAGTTACTGAGGGTACTTTGCGAACCGAACGTAGTGAGCTCAGCGTTGCTAGTTCTTTGGAGTTAATTAACTAGCCGTTAACAGTAGGTGTTTTTTATTCAATGTTTATTTATTCATTTCGACACAATTAAGTCCCATTTATTTCCTTTAAAAATTCATTGCACATAGTGGTAGTCGAAACGCTAACTGCAAAACATTTCATTCAGTTTTTTCCTGCGGTATTCGAAAAGTGCAAGTAGTTTACTCTTAATAACTAACGAGTTTAGTATATGGCCAATAAACCAGCCGGGAACTTTGTAGGTTATTTCGTCGGTCATTTTTACACCGCTACTGGTTTCTTCGAAACGGTGTATATGGTGCCACATGGCGTAGGGGCCAAACCGCTGCTCGTCGATAAAGTACTGCTTTTCCTTAACCTGGGTTATTTCGGTTACCCAATTGGTGCGAATATTGGCAATGGGCGTTACCTTGTAGGTAATTATTTGACCTGCAAAAATATTTGCAGCATCGTTAGCCGAGGTTATAACAAACTGCATTTGGGGTGGAGTAATAAGTGGCAAGTTGGCAGGATTCGAAAAGAAATGCCAAGCCTCGCTTAGGCTTATGGGCATTTCGTGAACTGTTTTTAGGGTATAAACCCCCGAATGTTGTGTGTATTTTATCATTTTATGGTATCGAATAATTTACGAATGGCAATTAGGGTTATATTTACGTTTCAATTACTAAACTTAAAAACAGAACAGAATGGCATTTGTTAAAAGAATTATAGTACAAACTTGTACAGCCCTGGGAGCATTATTGCTTTTTATTCCGTCAACCTTTTCGCAGTCGCTGCTGTACAACGTTAGCGGAAATGGACTAAAAAATACGGTTTACATTTTTGGCACTATTCACGCCATTCCCCAAGCCGATTTTTTTATCGACAATGTTGTTCTCGAAAAGCTTGCCGTTTCGGAAAAGGTGTACTTCGAAATCGATATGGATAGCCCAACCATGATGGCCGAGGTGCAGGCAAATATGATGATGAAGGGAAACAGTATCGACAAGCTAATTTCCGAAGAGGAGTACATTAACCTACGTAAGCTAATGCTCGACTCGCTTGGCATTCCGCTCGACATGCTTAAGCAGGTTAAGCCAATGTTAATGTCGTCGTTTTTTCTTCCTAAAATTGTTGGCAAGAATCCAGTTGCATACGAGAACTTCTTAATGGCTAAAGCCAACGAGTTAGGTAAAGAAATTTTAGGAATTGAAACTGTTGCCGAGCAAATGGGCTATGTCGACAGCATTCCCGAACCCGAGCAGGTTAAAATTCTTATGGAGAGTGCCAACGACCTTGGTACCGCTCGTATCGAATTTCGCAAGCTCATTGAAGTTTATAAATCGAGAAATATTGATGAAATTAATAGGTATATTGTCGAGTCGAGCGAGGAGTACCAGCAGTTTGGTAACTTTTTGCTTATTGCTCGCAATAAGAACTGGATTTCACGAATTGTAAACATTGCCAATACAAACTCAGCTTTTATTGCGGTAGGAGCAGGCCATTTGGGTGGCGAGCAGGGTGTTATAAAATTGTTGCATAACGAAGGGTACTTGGTGGAGGAAGTGAATTGAGGATAGAACACAGATGACACTGATACAGCAGATTAACACAGATTTTTAGTTTTTTCTCTGTGCTCCTCTGTCACTCTGTGTCTTTGTGGTTTCTCTTAGCGCCTTAGCGTTTAAATAGTTCTCTGTGTTCCTCTGTAACTCCGTGTCTCCGTGGTAAAAGGTTTTATGGAACGCAGATAACACTGATTAATAACTAAAAGAATAATATATGAAAAACTCAATTCGAGTAATACTTTCTGCAGCTGTTATTCTGTTTTTGGTTGGTTGCAATAGCACAAAAAACGAAACGCCACAATACACAAACTCCATTGTGGTTATGCACCCAACGGTTAATAATGTGAAAACCATTTTGGAGCTAATCGATACGGGAGTTTTTCCGTTACCAGCCAATTACTGCATAGTTGGTGTTTACCATAAAAATGGCAGCTACGACTATTCCAAAACTGCCGAGTACCTTAACGCCAATGGCATAAAAAGGGTTTGTCTTGTTTCTACAGGCGCCGAGTTGAGTATCGATAATATTTACTCCCAAAACGGTTGCTCTTCGCTTTACGATTCGCTATTTCGAACATCGAAGGGCATAGTTTTTCTTGGTGGCCCCGATTTGCCTCCGGCAACCTATGGGCGACCTACCAATTTGCTAACCGAAATAACCGACCTGCACCGCCACTACTTCGAGCTATCGTTTCTTTTTCATCTTATGGGTGGCAGTCAGGATACCTTATTTAAGCCACTTATGGCACAAAATGTTAACTTTCCGGTTTTGGGAATTTGCCTTGGCATGCAAAGCATGAATGTTGCTACTGGCGGAACCATGATTCAGGATATTCCCACCGAAAAGTATGGCAAACAAAAAGTCGAAGAGGTTTTAGCCATGAATTCCCAGCAGCAGCATAGGAATTACAATACAAATTTCGGGATTGACGATAATCTTATTTGGGGTCATCTGCACCAAATAACTTTCGAAAAGGGCAGCCTTATCGATAGCCTCAACGGCTCATCAATTGCACCAACAATTTGGAGTAGCCACCATCAGTGTGTCGACGATCTTGGTAAAGGCATTAAGCCTATTGCTTGGTCAGTCGATGGACAAATAGTTGAGGCAATAGTTCACCGAAATTACCCAAAGGTAATTGGGATACAATTTCACCCCGAAGTACCATTGCTTTACAATGCCAACGAAAAGCTTAACCGAGTGCCAAACGAGGAGAAAAAACACACCTATATCGATTTGTACGCAGGCGAAAATGGTGAAAATTTTCACAGAGCATTTTGGAAACATTTTGCAAATTCAGTTTCGGAGTAACTGCATTTATAGAATACCCAAATATTTATATGTTTCCCTATTGACTTGTGTCCATAATTTGCAGATATTAGTATCAAATTGTATTGCTTTAATTACAAGCATTAAGCCACTCTACATTTAAGTCTACTTAATACAAAATAGGTATGAGACTTAATCTCGTTTTAGCAACGTTACTTATTAATTTATCGCTAATTGCCTTTTCGCAAAAGGTCGATATTATTGGTCAAATAACCAACGAAAGCTACGAGCCAATTTCTGAAGTTAAGGTTCAAGTTAGTGGTTCTCCTCTTTTTAAAATTACCGATACAAATGGCCGGTACACAATTCAGGTAAACCCAATCGATACTATCGCTTTTTTGGCAAACGGTTTTGCAACTCATTTAGTTCCTGTTGCATCGCTAACAGTGAATAAAGCCGAAAATGAAATTATATTATACAACGCAATGCTTTTTCCAAGTGCCGATGTTTTTAACTTTTCGCTCGAGCAGCTATTAAACCTTGAAGTTATTTCAGTTTCGAAAAAGTCGGAAAAGCTAAGCGAAACTCCACAAACAGTAATTGTAGTAACCCGCGACGATATCCAAAGCAGAGGTTACACCGATCTCGAGCAAATTTTTCACGACCTTCCGGGGTTCGATATTTCAAGAGGTTACGGAACCGAGTACTCGCAAATTTACCAACGAGGTTACCGATCGAATAATACCGACCGTACTCTTTTTTTAATTGATGGGGTTGAGGAAAACGACCTTTGGAGCGGCAGCGCGTGGATTGGGCGTCAGTTTCCCTTAAATAATATCGAAAAAATTGAGGTTATTTATGGCCCTGCAACAACCGTTTACGGTCCAAACGCATTCGTGGGTGCTGTAAATGTAGTAACCAAGGGAGTTTCAGGAATTATTAAACCCAATAATTTTATTGGAATTAATGACAATACTGGCTATGGCACTTGGAATACTCTATTTACCGATTTAACTATTGCTGCAAGGCATAAAAACGTTTCACTTTCAGTTTCGGGTCGATGGTACCAATCCGATGAAATGGATTTGTCGAAATACCCCGATTGGGACTACATTCTTGCGCCCTACACTGTCGATTACTACAAGCAACTACTTGGCACTGCAAGCGATGAGGTGGCAACTGCTGCCCAAAGCCTCGACCAGCAGGGTTACGAAAACTCCCCTTCGTTACAAGGCATTAAACCTAGTTATAGCAACCGAACCGAAAATTACTATGTTTACGGAAAACTTAATATTCAAAACCTTACACTTGGGTTCGAAACATTTAAACGCAAGGAAGGCTATGGTGCATGGTACACCGATAAGTACGAACTTGGAACCGACCATGGAGGTTATTGGATACCAAAAAATTTATTCCTTTATGCAAAATACCGGGAAGCGTTCACGAATAACTTAACAATTTCAAGTTTCACCACTTTTCGTCAGCATGGTATTGATGGAGGGAGTAAGGAACTGTACTACATTGGTTACCTAAATGGTGAACTGAACTTAGCCGATTTAACCGACATTAATGGAGCACTTTTGCCAGAAATTAATCGCCAAAAACCATACTGGTGGGTTGGCTATTATCAAACCTACTCGAATCAACTTCGCTCCGAACTTAAGATTGAGTGGGATATAACTAGCAAACTAAACTTTGTAATGGGAGCAGAGTATCGCCTAAGCCACATTCAAGGACAGTACTTAGTTAGCGAACAGCAAAACCCCGAAGAAACAGGAATGCCCGAGGAGTTACCTGGAGGGAACCACTTTCACAGTAACGATTTTGGGCTGTTCGCTCAGGGACGCATTCAACCCGTAAAACATCTTTTTATTATTGCTGGAGGGAGAGTTGATAATAATAGAATACGAAAGACGGGTGGTTATGGCACTGTTTTTAATCCAAAACTGGCAGTAGTATACTCGCCAAATAAAATTGTAATTAAAGCAATTTACTCCGAAGCTTTTAAGGATGCCGACTTTTGGACTAAGTATGGTACAACACCGGGTCGATTGCTCAATAACCCAGGGTTATCGCCCGAAAAAGTTAAAAATATTGACCTTAGCTTTGGTTGGCAATTCTCGAAAAGCGCATATTTCGACATTGTAGGTTATAGCGCAATGTACGATGGCGTTGTTGGCACTGCCGATGTAACTTATACTAATGGCAATGGCGAAATTGTTAATACAACTCAACACCAACCAATTGGGTCGCTGGCAATAATGGGAGTTCAAGGTAACTTTAACTTTAGGGTTGCTAATTATTCGGCATATCTAAATTACACTTTCACGCATCCATACAATACTACTGGAACTAAAAATATTAGAATTGGCGATATTGCTTCGCATCGCCTAAATTTTGGAACAGCTGTTAGCATAAACCGAAAAACAAACCTTAGCTTACGTTGCAACTGGGTTGGCGAACGTAAAACGGGGGATAGTACAACAATTTCATCGAATCCTTACAGTAAAATCGATCCATATTTTGTTGTTAATGGGGCAATTAGTCACCAGATTTGGAATGGCATTTCAGCCCAGATTTCAATTTTTAATTTTTTTAATACCGAATATTTTCATCCGGGTGTTCGAAGCGCTAATGGCACTTACTACGCAGCCCGGCTTCCTCAGTACGAAAGGCAATTTGTTTTCTCGCTTCGAGCCGATTTGTAAACTTTTGTATTTTTTTTTCTTTTTTTATAATATTTGCCATATATTTATCCCACTCAATTAATTACAATATGAAACCGATTTCCACCATACTTCTTTTTGTCGCCTAGGGCGAGAGTATTCCCGTTTACCCCACTTTACAGCTAACGGTTCATTTTGTAATAATTACTAACTTTTTTTACTTACTTATTAAATTCTGGAGGATTTCCTATGAAACCAACTTCTGTCGTTATGACTGTGGCAAACGTTTTTGCCCAAAATTTTACACCGCTACATGCGAACTTACATTGCCATTACAAACATCGAAAACGAAAACGACATGAAACATAACTACATACATAGTCAACATAAAAGAATAAGTCGCCTTTTAGGCGAAATAAAGGAGGCCATAAAGGGCACCGACGCCGATTACACATCCCTTAGCCTTCGAAAATCGCTTCTTCTACTGTCCATTCCCATGGTGCTCGAAATGCTCATGGAATCGGTATTTGCCATTTTCGACATTTACTTCGTTTCAAAACTTGGAGCCGATGCCATTTCGGTAGTTGGCCTCACCGAGTCGCTACTCACCATTGTTTACGCATTTGGTATTGGCTTTGCCATTTCGGCCACAGCCATAGTTTCGCGCCGTATTGGCGAAAAAGACCCAGTACGAGCCGCCAATGCTGCCTTTCAGGCTTTAACAGTTTCCCTTTCGGTGTCGATTCTTATTAGTTTAGTTGGCATTTTTTATAGCGACCAGCTACTTACTTTAATGGGAGCCGAGCAGAGTGTTATCGACCAGTTTGGAGGCTACACCCAGTGGATGCTTGGCGGAAACGCAACAATAATGCTGCTTTTTATATTGAATGGTATATTCCGAGGAGCTGGCGACGCATCAATAGCCATGAGGGTTCTTTGGATTGCCAATATCATCAACATTGTACTCGATCCACTCCTAATTTTTGGGATAGGTATATTCCCAAAACTGGGCATCGAAGGGGCTGCAATAGCAACCAATATTGGTAGAGGAACAGGTGTGCTAATTCAGCTATACGTGCTTTTTAGAGGAAAAAGTAGAATTCATCTATTGCTATCGCATTTCCGTATCGATTGGCAACAAGTTGGGGCTTACATAAAACTATCATTGCCAGGAATTATGCAACTTTTAGTAGCAACAACCAGCTGGGTGGCTTTAATTCGAATTATTTCCGACTTTGGAAGCGTTGCCATGGCAGGTTACACAATAGGCATACGAATTATCATTTTTGTACTATTGCCCTCATCGGGGTTAAGCAATGCCGCTGCTACACTGGTTGGTCAAAATTTAGGCGCTGGAAATCCAAAGCAGGCCGAGCGATCGGTTTGGGCTTCGGGTATTGCAAGTGCCATTATGCTTGGCATTATTGGGGTAATTCTTATAATTTGGGCAAACCCAATTGTTGGACTTTTAACTTCCGAACTCAACGTTATTGAAAAAGGTGCCGAGTGCCTTCGCATTGTAAGCATAGGCTTTGTTTCGTATGGCTTTGGAATGGTTGTAGTACAGTCGATTAATGGGGCTGGCGATACTTTAACACCAATGATAATAAACATTTTCTGCTTTTGGTTACTCGAAATACCGTTGGCGTACTTTCTTGCCATTGTTTTAGATATGAAGGAAAGTGGCGTTTACTACGCCATTGTAACTGCCGAAACGGCAATGACAATAACGGCTATAATAGTGTTTCGACGAGGGAAATGGAAGTTGCAAAAGGTATAATTGTAGTGAAATAGTCAGAGTGCAACCGTGTTTGACATTCTGACTATTTTTTAATGTATTAAAAAAATATGAATTCCACTTTCTTCTGCGATGTCAAATGGAAAACAAATACTCTTAATTGCCAATCTTTAAATCTATCAATTTCTTTATATCACTTAAAATAGCATCGGCCTTAACATCAATTCTAATTCCACGACCTTCGGCATAAACTTTAGCCATTTCGAGTTCTTTCTTTATTTCGTTCGACACATCGCTTTTCAAAATAACTTCAAACGCTTTTTGTCCAAAAACAAAGGCTGCTTTAAAGTATTTGTCTCGTGGTAAAAGATAAATAATTGCACGCTTTTTATCTTTTATTCTGAAATTCCAGCCGTACTTTTCGCCCGAGAATTTCCATTCCTCTGTTGCTTTTGGGTACTTTGAATAAACATACAATGCAATTGCTTGCCAAAGCTCATGCAAATTTCCCAATGCGATTATAAGGTCGCTGTTATTTGGAATGCTGTTTTTGTTGGTAAATATACTTTTGTCCATACTATTTATTTTTTGCTTCAGCAATTTCCATGTTTTCCTTTACCCTAAAGGCTACCATTTTTCGAACTAAATCGAGAGGAAGTGGTTTATCGATAGGAAATTTTATCGAACCCTTTGCCCATTCAAAACCTGCGAGGTCGCTTTTAAACGCTTTTATTGCCGATGGAGTTGGGTAGAAACCTATATGGTTTTTAAAGCCAGCAAAATGAACTAAATTACCCTTTAGCGTAAATGTTGGTATTTGGTAGCTAATGGTTTCGCCAGCTTCGAGGGCAACCTGCTTAATTGTGTCTCTTAGCTCTTCGAGTAGAAACTGAACACTAACCGGAAACGTTGCAATGTAGGCATCGATTGTTTTGGGGGGTGGTGTTTTTTCGGGCATTTAATTAGAATTTGTGTACACCTAAAATATGAATTTATATTTTCAAGAAGTCAAATTATTGACTAAAGGTAATAAATAAGTAATGATTAATATTTAATGT
>DDWL01000002.1 GCA_002345675.1 Bacteroidales bacterium UBA2287
TTACACACTTGTTAGGACACTACCTTAATTAAACACGCTATTTTAAACTACAGCCTTTATTGTTTCCAATCGCTTCTTTTTCGGGCTGTTACATGGTAGCAAGCCGACTGCTTTTCCCTAATTATGTAAATTTTCTTTTTAGCCTGAAAGTCCTTTAAAACCTCCTCCAGTACTTTATGGCAGTTGTGGTCGTACTGGTTGTTCCTATTGAATTTGCTGTATGCAATATCGAAGCTTACGGCATATGAGTGGCTACTTGTGTTTGGAGACGCTACAGGGTTGATTTTTGTAAGTTTCTTTTGTCCTTCAATTGTTCGGGTAAGAGAGTTTACAATAAATCGATTGCCATCGCTTTTTTTGTAAAAGGCAGCGCCAATCTCCTTTAAAATCAATGCAGCATCGGTATGAAGATAGGGTTCGCTATGGGTTAAATTGCTTACAATAATACCCTTGCTATTCGATATTTCTTTAACCTTACCTTCTTTTCGGGCTTTTATTAGCGCTTCCTTGTTTTTATAGGGTTTCCCCGATTTTTCTTTGCCTGCGGCAACATGAAGGCTATAGCCATTACCTCGAATTTTACTGCCAAATGTAATGGTTTTGTCCGATTTCTTTTTTACCTCATTGGTTGCGAAGTGACCGCTATATGCCCAGTAAACAATTGAACCAACTGCAAAAAGTACAAAAAGAATGAAAACCTTAGCAGGTTTAAAAAAACTGTTTCTTTTTTTAGGCATCGAATAGAGTCGAAAATTGGTTTGGCTAAATTTAAGGACAAAGGAAGTAAATGGATTTGAGTTTTTTTGCGGAAACTTAATTTTATACCCTTGGAATTGTAAAAAAGAATGTGGTTCCTTTACCATCCATTTTGCTATTTGGATCGCTTTCTACCCATATTTTGCCGCCGTTAATTTCAACAAAATCTTTACAAAGAATTAGCCCCAAGCCTGTCCCCTTTTCGTTATTGGTTCCATAAGTTGTAAAGTTTTCCTCAATTCTAAAGAGCCTCTGTTGATTTTCTTTACTAATACCTGTCCCAGTGTCGCTTATGGCAATTTTTACAAGTTTATTTGGGTTCTCAGTATTTCCTGAGAATTCGCTTGCGCTAATTTGAACCTTACCGTTAGTAGGGGTAAATTTTATTGTGTTCGAAATAAGGTTTCGCAGAATTGTGCTGAGCATATTGGGGTCGACATAAACAAGAATGCTATTGTCGATAAGTATTTCGGGTTCAATTCTTTTTTCGCTAAACTTTAAGTTGTGAAGTTCAACATTGTCGGCTACAATTTGCTTTAGGGCAATGGTTTTGGGGGTGTATTTTATTCCTCCGGTTTGGGTTCGCGACCATTCCAACAGGTTTTCGAGAAGCGAAAAGGTTTGCTTTAGGGTTTGGTTTTGAAGTTCAATGTATAAATTTAGTTCAGGGTTACTGTGTGCCTTTACGTGTTTAATCATTATTTCCGACAAACCCAGTAGCGCATTAAAAGGACTTATTAAGTCGTGCGCTAAAATAGAGAAAAACTTGTCCTTTGTAGCGTTAAGTTCCTGTAAACGTTGCTTTTGAATTTCGATTTCTTGGTTTTTAACCGATAGCGTAGCAAATGCCTCTTCAATTTCCTTATGCTGGTTTAATAGTTTTTTATGAATTCGTTCTTTCTCGTGTATCTCGTTTATTGCCTTTTCTTTAATGCTAAAAAGTTCGTCGATTTGGCTGTAAATTTCGGTTCGGTCTTCGATTGAAAAAAGCGCATTACTTATACCTCCATCAAGAGGTAAAGTAGAAATTGTGATACGGAAGAAATGTCCTTCCTCATTCTCCTTTTTTGTAAATAGCTTTTTATGTAGTTTGCCCGAGAAAATTACAGGAGGACCTCCCGTGAAAATTGGCTCAATTCGTTTTTGGTAAACTGGTAGCCCAAAGTTTGGGAAAATGGCATCGAGCTTTTGGTTAATAATTTCCCCCTTCGAAACGTTGGTAAGTACCTCGAGCGACTTATTCCAGTAAAGAACTTTAAATTCCTTGTTAACAATAAAATAGCCCTCGGGTAAAAAGTCCAGAGAGTTGTAAATATTTTTATCTATCTGATCGATCATTTTAACGATTCCGATGAAAAGTTTTCGCCAAGAAATAGCTGAATCTTAGTAACTAACGCTTCGAATGACTTGAGCGTAAAGAAAATGGCAAAGTTGCCCTTTGTTTCAAACTCTTCGATTTTAAAATGGGTTTGAGCGTATAGAATTGCCGAGGCGTTTGCTATAATTTCCTTAGGAATTATAATATCCTTTCGTCCCATTTCGTAGCTGGGAACTATGTAGCCAAGTTCGAGGCTAAGCATGTTACTTAGGGTTCCCATTACGGCATTTGTAATAATGTTTCCAATTTCCGAGAGTATGTCAACTCGTAGCGAGTCCATTTCAATGCTTGCCCCATGCTTGCCAATAAAGGCATCGACAAGTTTTGCAGCATGTTCCGACGACATTATTAGCTTCGAGAAGCCGTTTAGTTCGCCGTTAAACGGAAGGGTAATTATTGAGTAGTCGGTTTCGGAAAAGTGCTCCTGAAAGCGGCTGTACTCATCCGATCCAAATATTTTAACCTCGGGTACCTCGAGCGAAATGTGCGATTGCACCATGGTGTTTAAAACCTCGGCGCCTTTACCAACGCCAATGTTTATTACCTCTTTAAGTACTTCTAGGTGTAACTCATTAAGCATAACATTTATGGTATTAGGTTAAAATTTTCGAAACAACTTCGAATACTATGGGCTTTTGAATGGGTTTATTTATAAACTCGCTAGCCCCAAGGCTTAACGCCTTATTTTTTGTTGTCGACTGTATATCGGCGGTGCACATTATTACAGGAACTTTAATGCCCATTTTTCGGAGTTTATCGAGGGCAGTAAGTCCGTCCATTACAGGCATTACCGAGTCGAGTATTATTAAGCTGGGAACCAGTTCCTTTAGCTTTTCAATAAGCTGTTCTCCATTAACAAATTGTTGAATTTCAATGCCTTCAATATCCTTTATGGCATCAACAATAAATAAACGGGTAATAGTTGAATCGTCGACAACAAAAACAATTTTCTTTTGTGCCATTATATTTAGGTTAAGGGTTTAAATAAAATTTAAGGAGATGTTGTTGTTGCAATATACAGCATATATTTTTATTGACACTATTTTAGTTCCTTAACTTTTTCGGTTTTATCGCCTTTCCAGCTCCAGCTTTCGAGACTTACATATTTTTCCAAATTGTGTTCAATGTTATCGGGCAGTAAATAAAAAAAGTCGATTCCAGTTAAAACTTCGAGGCTGTCGATAGGCAATACAAAATTCTTAAGCGACTCGCTCGAACTTTTATTGGGTAAAACAAACCCAATTCCGTTCACATTGTTGGAACTGTAGCGCAGAATTGCTTTAAAGTACTTGTTCGGAATCGACACTTCATTGGCGCCAATAGTGGGTAGCCCATCTTCTAAAATTGGTCCTGTAACAATGTAAATCGAATCGTACTGGGTTGCCCATGTTCGAACCTGATCCTCAAGTTTTTTCCAAATACCCCTGTTGAAGCTAGGCTCCTGCGGGCTCATGTTGCTGTAGTAAAACGATTCGGCCATGGCCTCGGGCGACCAGGTCATATCGCCTGCTGGAGCCAAGTGTCCCCTGTCGTAACCCGATGCTGCGTAGTCCTTGTCGTTAGCAGTAAGCGTCGACACCTTTGGGTCGGGTTTAAAGTTGTTGGTTCGCTCGGTTCCCTTTAGTGCTCTTTCCTTAGTTAAAAAGTAGGCAACCCAGCCTGCCTGCTCGTGCTTTTCGTTGTAAATAAACGAGAAACCGCTGTGCGAAATAATGGTATCGGTTGGTTTTGTTTTAGGCAATTCCAAATTGGCTATTGAACGAAGTTTGTAAGAAGAAATACTATCCTTGTAAGCCCAGGTGAAATCGGAGTATAGAATTACGGTTTTCCCATCGGAAGTTTTTGCCTCTTGTTGGGCGCAAGCAATATTTAAAGATAGAAGCAATAAAAGTAAAATAAAGGACAATTGTTTCATATATAAAAAAGAATTATTGTTATTCGAAAACATTGTAAATATAGGTTTTGTAGCATTATGCTGATATGTTTTAGTTAAAATAAAATTTGAGAGAATAAAGCACTATAGTTTAAGCGATAAAAAAAAATGTATTTTAGCTCCGTTTTGATAGGATAAAATAAACTGACATACAATTACTAACTAAAAATCAAATTCATGTTACATGAACCCTCTGTGGAATTAGGAGCCGACCATGCTTCTAAACGAAAAACACGATTAGGATTAATCCTATTTTTGGTGTATGCTGCTATTTATGCAGTATTTGTGCTACTTGGCCTTTTTTATACCGAAACACTTGGTGTTAAGGTAATTGCTGGGCTTAATTTGGCTATAGTATATGGATTTGGGCTAATTGCTTTAGCAGCCGTTATGGGGTTTGTTTACAGTTTAATTTGCACTAGAATGGAAGACCAAATGAATGGAGGGACTAAGCAATGATATACGATGTATCTGTTTGGGCTATTGTAATATTTTTCGTATTTGTAGCTCTTGTTTTAGGCTTGTCGTTTTATTTTGGTGGAAAAACTAAATCGGCAGCCAGTTACTACGCAGCAGGTGGTAATATTCACTGGGGAGTAAACGGAATTGCATTTGCAGGCGACTACCTTTCGGCGGCTTCTTTTCTTGGAATTTGTGGAATGATTTCGTATGCCGGGTACGATGGATTTATTTACTCCGTAGGTTATTTAGCTGGATGGGTTGTCGCTCTTTTCCTTGTGGCCGAACCATTAAAGAGACTTGGTAAGTATACCTTTACCGATGCCCTCGACTCCAAATTTAACTCGCGCGGAATTAAGCTAACCGCATCAATTAGTACTCTTATTGTTTCCATTTTCTACCTTATTCCTCAAATGGTAGGAGCAGGCGACCTAGTTGTTCCTCTTTTAGGTTTACCCCATTGGGCAGGCGTTGTAATTGTTGGTGCAATTGTTATTTACATTGTTGCAACAGCTGGAATGACCTCAACAACCTATGTTCAATTTATAAAGGGTGGCTTGCTAATAACCTTTTCAATTATTCTTACCATTTATATTTTAAGGAATGGCTTCACTTTAAATCCTGGTGAAAACTACCATAAGTTCGAAACCTTAAATGCTCGTATTGAGGGCGATAAAGTAGTTGCATTAAGCGATTCGACCTATAAGATTGCTGGTCAGCAAATTGCTGGGGCGAATTCTTTTGTTAAACTCGAGAAGGATGGCTATTCAACTTGGTTTAAGTATAGTAAAAGCAACGATAGTACTGCAGTTCTTTCGGAAGCATTAGATATTACATTTACTTCAACAGGCGATAAACTATATAATGGTGCCCCAAAATCCGAAAAGCGATTCTATCAGGTTGGCCATTTAAGTAAAATTGTTCGTAATGGAGTAGAAGTTCAGGAAACTGGCCCTGTTGGTCCCTTTGAGTACTTAAGTATTTTGGAAGAGAGCGATGTGGTTATTTTTAACAAGGCAAGCTTTGAGCATAATAGCGATAAGGTTACTGCATACTACCAGCAGCCAACCAAAGGTTCCGATGTTATGAAACCTGGCCTTATGCTGAAAGTTGGTAGGGATGCGAAATTTTGGGATAAAATAAACTTCCTATCTCTTATGCTTGCCCTATTCTTAGGAACTTCGGCGTTGCCACATATTTTAATTCGTTACTATACAGTACCTAGTCAGCGAGCTGCCCGTAAATCGACAATTGTTGCTATTGCAGCCATTGGCTTTTTCTATATTCTAACACTTTATATGGGCTTAGGTGCTATGACCAGCGGGGTTAACGATATGGAAAGTAGCAATATGGCTGGACCTCTTCTTGCTAAATCGTTTGGAATTGGAATTTTCTCCATCATCTCAGCTATTGCCTTTGCTACAGTTCTTGGTACAGTAAGTGGACTAATTGTTGCATCGTCGGGTGCAATTGCTCACGACTTTATCGATAAGTATTTAAGGGTTGAAATGACCGATAAGCAAAAGGTTAGAGCAGGAAAAATAGCTGCCTTTAGCGTTGGAATTCTTGCTATTTTTCTTGGAATTGTTTTTAAAGGTATGAACGTTTCGTTCCTTGTTGGCTTGGCATTTGCTATTGCAGCATCGGCAAATTTACCATCAATTCTTGCCGTTATTTTCTGGAAAAAAACAACATCGAGAGGTATTGCAAGCTCAATTACTGTGGGCATACTTTCCTCAATAATTCTTATCCTCTTGTCGCCAAGTATGTATGAGCGTTATGGTTTGCCTAAAACTGATGCTGTTATACCATTCGATAATCCTGGTATTATTTCAATACCATTAGCATTTATTGTTCTTGTTGTAGTTTCGTTGCTTACCCAAAAGAAAGCGCAAGAGTAAGCCGAAGTATATTTACGCCGATAGCGTTTAGGTTTTTAAGCAATTGCTTATTTCCTTACAAAGCGCTATCGGCGTATTTTTTTTTTATAACTTTGGTCGTACCCCACACCGAATTAATGAGGATTGCCATTGTAACCGATATTCACGAAGATTTCGAAATGCTCGAAAAAGCCTTTGCGCAAATTCGAACGATTGGTTACGATTTATTCGTGTGCCTTGGCGACATAACTGGTTACGCACCAAAGTACTACAATCACCAACCCAACGCTAATGCTTGTATCGATTTGCTTAGGGCACATGCAGGCATTGTTTTAGCCGGCAATCACGACCTGTTTAGCAGTAAAAAACTTCCGTCGTATCACCTCGAAAGAAACATTCCACACAACTGGTACGATTTATCTCTTGAGCAGCGCTACACTCATTCGAAAAATTTGTGGCTTTACGAAGAAGAAATTTTACCCAATTTATCTACTCAAAACCAAGATTATTTAAATGGATTAAAGGAATGGTGCACTGTTGATACAGGTACTAGAAAATTACTGCTGTCGCACTATTTTCAGCCCGATTTAACAGGTGTTGGGCGCTGGTTTCCTTACCGTATTGGCGAGTTGCGTCCACATTTCAAGTTTATGAACGAGTGCGATAGCACACTTTCCTTTGTTGGACATTGTCACCCCGATGGGTTCACGCTCGTCAGCAAACTTTTTTGGTCGATGCCAAGTTTCGAAAAGGCAAAAATAAAACAGAAGCCACGAATTGTTCTTTGTCCTCCCATTGTGAGCAGGGTTAGGAAGAGTAGCTTCATTATTTTCGATAGTTTAAAAAACGAAGTAGTACCTTACAATATTTAGGTTAAAACAATTACTATGCAAACCAAACAGCGTTTTTTTTCTCGTATACTTCTTCCTTCGCTTTTAGCAGTTTTGCTGTTTATGGCGGCCATTTACCTGTTTGTAATTCCTAACTACCGCGAAAGTTTAATGGACGGTAAGCGCGAAACCATTCGCGAGCTAACCAATACCTCGTGGAGCGTAATACACAAGCTTAACATAATGGTTAACAATAATTTTACCGTTGAGCAAGCTCAAAAAGAAGCAGTGCTTATTATTGCCGATATGCGCTATGGCGAAGATTTTAAGGACTACTTTTGGATTACCGATACATTTCCCCGAATGATAATGCATCCGTATCGTCCTCAAATGAACGGAACCGATTTAACTAATTATCGCGATCCACGAGGTAAAAACTTCTTTGTCGATATAGTGAATGTTGTAAAGGCCAATGGCGATGGTTATGTCGATTACAAGTGGCAATGGAAAGACGATAGTTTAACTGTAGTTCCAAAACTTTCGTACGTTAAAGCGTTTGAGCCTTGGGGTTGGATTGTTGGCACAGGCATTTACATTGAAGATGTTAATCGCCAAATTTCGAACCTTACGCGTAAAGTGGTTTGGATTTCAGTTTTTATTACAATTCTTATTGGTGCAGTAATTATTTATTTGGCTCGAAGAAACTATGTAGCCGAAATTGAGCGCCAAAATGCTCAGGATCGACTTCGCGACTCGATGCAACGGTACAAAAAACTTGTTGAGGCATCGACCGATGGGGTTTTAATGGTTATTGAAAACGAAATTGTATACTGCAATCCATTTCTATTGAATCTTTTAGGGTATTCGCAAGGGGAATTCGACCAGCATAATTCTTTTCTATTCGAAACCCTTAATGGTTTTACAAAAGTTGAAGAAGATATTAGTGTTTCTTCTAATTTGAAAAATTCTCCAGAAGCATCTGCTGAACATCGAGTAAGTAAGAAAAATGGACAACTTGTAAATGTTGTAGTAAGCCGTTCGAAATTCGATATTGATGGAAAGCAGGGCGTTATTTGCGCAGTAAAGGATGTTTCGAAGCATAAGGATGTGGAGCGCGAACTCGACTTGAGCATGGAGAAGTTTAAATCCGTTGCCAACTTATTAAACTTAGGCATTTTCCGATGCACACTTGGTCGCAATGCTCGTTTTGTTGAAATTAACCAAAAGGGCATAGAATTGCTTGGTTACAGTTCGCAAGTTGACCTTGTTGATACTAAAGTTCAGGAACTTTTCGAAATTGTCGATGAGTGGAAAGAGGTAATTCAAACTATTGGAGAAGGCTTAAATGTTAAGGAGCGTTTGCTTCGTTTAAAACGAGCCGATGGATTAACGCTTTCGGCACTGGTTTCGCTTTTCCCAATTAACGATGTACACGGAAAAACGCTTTACTACGACGGTTTCCTTATCGATGCATACAATTATTTAGGAGGAAGTAGCAGTTTTAGCAAAAACTCAAGTTCGCTTCAACTTTCAACAAATGAACTTCTTAATCCATTAAAGGATTTTGTTACCCCAGCACTTCAGTGCAGTTTTGAAACCCCGGTTAGTGTTGCATCAAAGCTTATGGCCAAAGCAAACGCCGACATAATTCTAATTGTTAACCACAAGGCGGCAGTTATGGGAATTTTAACCCAAAGCGATATAAGCCGTAGGGTTGTTGCTTGTGGAGGGAACTTAGCTACTCCCGTTTCCGAAATTATGAGCGCACCAGTAATATCGGTTTCCGATAAGGAAATGATAATGGATGCTTTTGCCCTTATGGTGCAACATAAAATTTCGTATGTAGTTGTAAAATCCGACGACAATTTAAGGCCATCGTACATTAGCCTTCAGAGCCTATCGGTGCTTCGAAAGGATACCCCCGAATTTTTAGTAAATTCAATAGTAAAAGCCGAATCGATTTATGAGGTTGCCGACACCATGAAACAGCTACCAAGGCTTATTAGCAACCTTGTAAACACAGGCACTGGTGTGGCAGCAACCGGAAAACTTATTAGTAAAATATCCGATACAATTACCGAGAAAATAATAATCGACGCCATTTCGCAACTTGGCGAACCTCCTGTTCCATTTGTATTTTTAACCCTTGGTAGCGAGGGCAGAAGAGAGCAAACCCTAGCCACCGATCAGGATAATGCTATTATTTTTGAAGTTGACAATGCCGATAAAGTCGAGATTTATCGGGAATACTTTTTAAAACTTGGAAATAGCATTTGTAGCCTACTTAATACTGCGGGCTATCCATTTTGCGATGGCGGCGTAATGGCAATGAACAAAGAGTGGTGCATGAGTAGCAGCGATTGGGAAAAAACTATTGCTTCGTGGGTAACTACTCCCAATTCTCAGGAAATACTGAATATTTCAATCTTTTTCGACTTTAGACCAATTTATGGCGATTTCGAAATGGCCAATGCGCTGCAGCAATTTTGCCTTAAAATGCTAAAGGATAAAAATGTGTTTTTTTATAATCTTGCCAAAAGCATAATTAATTTAAAACCCTCAATTATCGATAGTTACAGTTCAGGTAGCTTCCATATTAAGATGCCTTTGTTAGTAATTTCGAGCATTTTAAGGTTATGGAGTTTAAAATATGGCGTAAGCGAACGCAATACCCTCGAACGACTATCTGCCCTTCAGGCAGTGGGTGCAATTTCAGTTAACCTTAAAGAGGAATTCGAAAGAGCTTATAGTTACCTTATGCTACTTCGTATTAAAAATCAATTGAGGCAAATTGAGGCCAACGAAAAAGCAAGTAACGATATTGATTCAAAATACCTTGCCGATTTCGATAGAATTATGCTTAAAAAATCAATCTCAACCATTTCGGACCATTTAAATAGGCTGGCCATTGATTTTAGGGTGAATTAAACAAAAAGCCTTGCATCTCTGCAAGGCTTGATTCTGTTAGTGATCCGGATTGGATTCGAACCAATGACCCTCAGCTTAGAAGGCTGATGCTCTATCCAACTGAGCTACCGGACCAGAATGTCAAACTAACTTCTCCCTTTTTTCGGATTGCAAAAATAGAAAAAACATTTCAGTAATAAAACTTTTTTGCTAAAGCCTTCCGAATTTTATATTTTACTTTTTCTAAACTATCTTGCGAAGCCTTTAAAGTAGAATAAACTAATTCAATGTCAAATAGCTTTAAACTCTTTTCCCAGTTCTAATTCTAACTTCTTTACCACAATATTTATAAATCGATAAATAAGTAAATTATGAGAATATACATTCTGACTCTTTTTGCCTTATGTGCTGCAATTTTCTTTTCGTTTCTCGAAACTAATGCCTGCACAAACTACTTAGTAACCCGTGGTGCATCGGTCGATGGCTCAACGATGATTACCTATGCTGCCGATTCGCACATTCGTTATGGAGAACTTTACTGGCGCCCTGCTGCCACTTGGTCTGCTGGAAGCATGGTAACCATTTACGACCGTGGCACGGCAAAGCCGCTAGCCCAAATTCCACAACCTGCCCAAACCTACCAGGTAATTGGGTTTATGAACGAGCATCAGGTTGCCATTGGCGAAACTACGTTTGGAGGAAGAAGCGAACTTCTCGACACTACTGGGCTTATCGACTACGGAAGCCTTATGTTCCTTGCACTTCAGCGCTCCACTAGCGCCCGTGAAGCCATCAAGGTTATTGCCGAGCTAGTCGAAAATTATGGCTATGCAAGCGATGGCGAATCGTTTTCCATTGCCGATGCCAATGAGGTTTGGATTATGGAACTTATGGGTAAAGGTACCAAGTTGGTTACCGACAAAAAAACAAAGAAAACCTTCAATGCCAACAAAGGTGGGGTTTGGGTGGCTATTCGTATTCCCGATGGTTACATAAGCGCTCATGCCAATCACGCTCGCATTACAACTTTTCCCATGGAAAACGAGAAAACTTCGATTAGCTCAAAAAACCTAGCAAGCATTTTCAACCCCGAGGTTGAAGTGGTTTACTCGCACGATGTTATTTCGTTTGCTCGTACTGCCAAGTATTTCGATGGTAAGGATTCCGATTTTAGCTATAGCGACACCTATGCTCCGCTCGATTTTGGCGCAGCCCGCTTTTGCGAACTTAGGGTTTGGGCAATGTTTAACGAGATTAGTTCCGATATGAAGCAGTACTGGGATTATGCCGCTGGCAACAACTTAAAAGCCGAAAGGATGCCGCTTTACATAAAACCCGACAGGAAACTTTCGGTACAGGACTTAATGTCGTTTAAGCGTAACTACCTTCAGGGAACCGAACTCGATATGAGCAAGGATATTGGCGCAGGTCCCTTTGGTTCGCCTTACCGCTGGCGACCTTTAACCTGGGAACGGGATGGAAAATCTTACTTTCACGAAAGGGTTACTGTTACTCAGCAAACTGGTTTTTCGTTTGTTGCACACATGCGAAACTGGCTGCCCAATCATATTGGAGGCATTTTTTGGTTCGGTGTCGACGATGCTGGCTCAACTGTTTACGTGCCCTTTTACTGCGGAATTAACAAAGTTCCTCATGTTTATGCCGAAGGCAATGGCGACATGCTTTCGTATTCCGATAATTCCGCTTTCTGGGTATTTAACCGTGTTGCACATTTTAAGTACCTTTTTTACTACAGGGTAATGCCCGATATTTCTCTTTTGCAGTCCGAATTGGAAAATAAGTTTACCGCCTATGTGCCTGCTATCGACCAGGCAGCTTCGTTGCTTCATAAAACAAACCCACAGTTGGCTCGCCAGTTTATAACCGACTTTTCAACAAGTATGGCAAACGAAACGGTTAACCGCTGGAAGGAGCTTAGCAATTTCTTGCTTGTTAAATATCTCGATGGAAATGTGAAGCAGGAAAAGGATGGCGAGTTACTTCGAAATCCTTATGGATACCCACGTTCTCCTAAATTCCCTGGCTACCCCGATGAGTGGAAACAGAACGTGATTGAAAAGACTGGCGAAAAGTTTTTAGAGCCGAAATAGCTATAATACCCTTATTTCCCAAACCCCGAATGTTCATCAATCTGAACTTCGGGGTTTCATTATTCTATACTAATTCCAATTTAAGCACCAATAGATTAGTTAACTTATTTTTAAAATTAAGGGTTAGGCCTACCCTTAGGGGTATTAATAATAGTATCGATAAGAAGAAATTGTTATTCAAAAATATTGTACTATGATTCTAATTAAAAATGCCGAAGTATACTCCCCAAATTACGTGGGAATAAAGGATATCCTAATTGCTGGTAGGGTAATTGTTGGAATTGAAAATTTCATTGAGCCGCCCAAAGGTGTTCAATGCGAAATAGTCGATGCCACAGGGCTTAAGCTTGTACCAGGACTTATCGATGCTCACGTACATATTGCAGGTGCAGGTGGCGAAGGTGGTCCGGCAACTCGCACTCCCGAACTTCAACTTAGTATGCTTGTCGATGCTGGCGTTACCACCGTTATTGGTTGCCTTGGAACCGATGGCATGACCCGCTCGGTTGAAAGCGTTCTTATGAAAGCCAAAGCATTACGACACGAAGGGGTTTCGTCGTGGATTTACACAGGTTCGTACCAAGTGCCTACGCCAACCATTACGGGCGATGTAGGCAAGGACATAGCACTAATTGATGAGATAATTGGCGTTGGCGAGGTGGCCATTTCCGACCATCGGTCGTCGTGCCCAACAACCAACGAGTTAATTCGAATTACCGAGCACGCAAGGGTAGGAGGAATGCTTGGTGGAAAGGCTGGCATTGTTAACATTCATATGGGCGACGCTAAAAATCCTTTTCAACCCATACACGATGCCGTTGCAAAAAGTGAACTGAACTACAAACAGTTTTTCCCAACCCACATTAACCGCAACGATTACATTTTTGAGGATGCCAAGGAATACGGCAAAAAGGGTTGGATTGACATTACAACAAGCTCCTACCCATACTTTCCACAGTACGAAATAAAGCCCTCGCGGGCTCTTAAGTTACTCCTCGAAGCAGGCGTTCCCATTGAGCATATTACTTTCACTTCCGATGCCTGTGGATCGTTACCCGATTTCGATGCTATTACTGGCGAACTAAAGCGACTCGAAATGGGTATGCCCAGTTCAAACCTTCGTGAATTAGTAGATGCCGTTAGAGAGGAAAAAATTCCCCTCGAAACGGCGCTAAAGGTTCTTACCTCAAATCCTGCCGATGTGCTAAAACTTAAAGCAAAAGGGAGAATTGAAATAGGAAAGGATGCCGACATTCTTCTTCTCGATACCGATTTTAAGGTGAAGCACATGTTTGCCCTTGGGCAATTTATGAAACGAGACTACATAGCACTTCGAAAAGGAGCGTATGAGGTATAGTCCGCAGTCTTCAGTCTTCAGTCGGCAGGACACACCAACCGCCAACCGCCAACCGATAACCAATCACCGACAATTGAGAACTGAGAACTGAGAACTGAGAACCGATAACTGAGAACCGACAACCGATTAAGCTATTTATATTTCCTTTCGTCATAAGGTGAGTTATCAATTTTCTAACTAAATACTTACCCTATGAAGCGATATTTTTTTTCAATGGTTTTTGCAGCATCCTTTCTGTTTGTATTTCAAACAGTTTCGGCGCAGGAGTCACGCTTAATGCGTTTCCCAACAGTTAATGCAAACCAAGTTGTTTTTTCGTATGCTGGCGACTTGTATTCGGTTTCACTCACTGGTGGAACTGCCCGCAAGTTAACGTCGCACAATGGCTACGAAACCTTTCCAAAGTTTTCGCCCGATGGCAAAACCATTGCCTTTACCGGTCAGTACGATGGCAACACCGAGGTGTTTACAATTCCTGCCGAAGGCGGTATGCCCCGTAGGCTAACATTCACTGCAACTCTTAATCGCGATGATGTGTCGGATCGAATGGGACCCAATAATATTGTAATGGCGTGGACTCCCGATGGCAAAAGCATTATTTACCGCTCGCGCAAGCAAACCTTCAACGATTTTGTTGGTCACCTTTTCTCCGTTTCGGTAAATGGTGGGCTTTCACAAGAATTGCCCCTTTCAACGGGTGGCTTTTGTTCATACTCGCCCGATGGAAAGCAGCTTGCATTTAACCGAGTTTTTCGCGAATTCCGCACTTGGAAATACTATAAAGGTGGAATGGCCGACGATATTTGGATTTTCGATTTCGAAAGCAAGCAAACAAAAAATATTACCAGTAACGTTTCGCAGGATATGTTTCCAATGTGGATTGGCGAAGAGATTTTTTTTGTGTCCGATCGCGACCGTACAGCTAACCTTTTCTCCTATAATTTAAAAACCGAAAAGGTTGAAAAGGTTACAAATTTTACCGATTTCGATGTGAAGTTCCCTAGTAGTAACGGCAATTCTATTGTTTTCGAAAAGGGAGGATTTCTATTCCAATTCGATGCTAAAAGTCGCAAGTTTGCTCAAATTCCAGTTACCATTACCGACGACCTTGGCTATTCGCGTTCCGAACTGGTTGATGCTTCGAAGCGAATTTTTTCGGCTCAAATTGCACCCGATGGTGCAAGGGCTGTTTTCTCGGCTAGGGGCGATGTATTTACTGTTCCTTCAACAGGCGGAATTACCCGTAACCTAACCCAAACTTCGGAGGCTCACGAACGTGCAGCAACCTGGTCGCCCGATGGAAAGTATGTTGCCTACCTTTCGGATATTAGCGGCGAGTACGAAATTTACATTCAAGCTCAGGACGGCTCGGCTCCCGCCGAAAGAGTTACAACTGGTTCGAAGAACTACATCTTCGGCATTTCGTGGTCGCCCGACAGCAAAAAGATTCTTTTCACCAATCGCAAAAGCGAACTTGCCTACGTTGATATTACGACCAAAAAAGTAACCTTTGTCGATAATGGTAAGTATAGCAACATATTTTCCACTACATGGTCGCCCGATAGCAAGTGGATTGCCTATTCAAATGCCGACGAAAATCGATTCTCAGTTATTTATCTATTTAATTTAGCAACTGGCACCAAAACCCCTGTAACCGATAGTTGGTACTCCTCATCGCAGGCTACATTTTCCAACGATGGCAAGTATCTGCTTTTTGTTTCCGATCGCGACTTCAACCCCATTTACAGTCGAACCGAGTGGAACCACGCCTATGGTGCAATGAGTCGCATTTATATGGTTATGCTTGCAAAGGTCACCCCTTCACCATTTGCTCCCGAAAATAATGAAGTTAAAATTGAAACTGCTACTGAAAAGCCCGCTGATAAAGGCAAGAAAGATGATGATAAGAAAGCCGAGCCACCAAAAGTTGTCGATGTGAAAATTGACTTAGTTGGAATTCAATCTCGCATTGTTTCAATGCCTGTTGATGTGGCCAACTATTGGAATATACTATGTATTGACGATAAGGTATATTTTACTCAGGCTGCCGAAGGCCGAAGGAGTGGTGGTACAATGAAGTTTTACGACCTAAAAAAGAAGAGCGAGACTGAACTTGGCGATGGATTTGGTTACTCAGTTTCTGCCAATGGTAAAAAGATGCTGGTTTCGAAAAATGGTACTTATTCCATTATCGATTTACCTTCGTTAAAAATTAATATGGAAAAAACCCTCGACCTGTCGAATATGAAGGTTTGGGTTGATTACCGCAAGGAGTGGAAGCAAATTTACGACGAAAGCTGGCGCCAAATGCGCGACTTTTTCTATGTTGAAAACATGCACGGGGTTGACTGGTCAGCAATGCATAAAAAGTACGATGCACTAATTCCTTTTGTTAACCATCGTGCCGATTTGTCCTATGTTATTGGCGAGTTAATAGGCGAGTTAAATGTTGGTCACGCTTACGTTAATAGCGGCGACATGCCAAAACCTTTAAGAACTCCCATGGGACTTCTTGGAGCTAAGTTAAGTCGACATACCTCGGGTTTCTATCAAATCAATCAAATTCTCGAAGGTGCATCGTGGAGCAGTTCGCTTCGCTCGCCACTACTCGATGTTGGCGTTAATGTTAGCAAAGGCGACTACATAATCGCTATCGATGGCAAAAACCTAGGTCAGGTTGACGATGTATATCAAACCCTTATTGGCAAAGCCAACAAAACAGTTGAACTTTTAGTGAATTCGAAGCCCGAAGCGTCAGGTGCCCGCAAGGTGCTTGTAATTCCTGTTTCCGACGAGGCTCCTCTTTACTACTACACTTGGGTTCAAGGAAATATCCGTAAGGTTAGCGAGGCCACAAATGGCGAAGTGGGCTATATTCACGTTCCCGACATGGGAGTTGAAGGCCTCAACGAGTTTGTTAAGCACTTCTATCCGCAGCTCACAAAAAAAGCACTTATTATCGACGACAGGGGCAATGGTGGTGGAAACGTTTCGCCAATGCTGCTCGAAAGGCTTAGCCGTGTTCCATATCGTGCTAATGCCCGTCGCGGATTCGACACTCCAGTACCTGTTCCAAACCAAACCCACGTTGGGCCAAAAGTACTGCTAATCGACCGCTACTCGGCATCCGATGGCGACTTGTTCCCGTACGGTTTTCGTCAGCTGGGTTTAGGTAAAATTATTGGAACCCGCTCGTGGGGTGGTGTAGTTGGAATTAGCGGTTCGCTTCCTTTTGTCGATGGTGGCGACCTTCGCAAGCCCGAATTTGCCAGCTACAGTTCCGAAAAGAGCGAGTGGATTATTGAAGGCTACGGTGTTGACCCCGACATTTACCTCGATAACGATCCTTATAAAGAGTATATGGGAATCGACGATCAGCTAAATAAAGCCATTGAGCATATTAAAGAGGAAATGAAGACCAGAAAGGAATTGCCTGCAATACCCCAAGCACCCGATAAATCGAAGTAATCGACTTTAAAATCAAATTTCATTTCAATGCCTCCAATTTTTGGGGGCATTGTTTTTACAGTTCAAGCCTATAAAAAAATAAACTGTAATAATTAACAATAGTCCGTTAAGTATTTTATTTCCCTGATTGTTAGGGTTTTGCATAACAATTGTGTGTGCAGTTATTGTTTTAATAATCAAGCAAATGCGTCTTTGCATCTCTGCGTGAAATAAAAATTTCCGAACTATTGAATTAAACGAATGCCTAGTTTATGTATTTTAGCAAGAGAGATGTAGATTTGGCTAAACGAAAAATATATTAAGTAGCAAAATAAACAAAACCCTTAAACCCTTTTACTATGAAGCCTAATTCAACCATTTGGCTAAAAGGAATTACTTTACTTTTAGCAATTTCTTTGTCAATTAACGGTTTTTCGCAGCAAACCGAAGTTGTTGAACAAGAAGAAAGTAAGCACAGCTTAACGCTTAATGCCGACATTGTAAGTAGGTATGTTTGGCGAGGTTTACTTTATTCGCCAAATCCCAATATTCAGCCAACGGTTACATATTCAATAGGTGGTTTTTCGGCAGGATTTTGGGGGTCGTACGCAATTGCCAGTAACTTGGCCGAAGTCGATATTTTTCTTTCGTATACTATTGGCGCATTTTCAGTTACCCTTAACGACTACTATGTTGAGGATGAAACGGACCTAAGTTTAAATAACTATTTCCTTTGGAAAAATGAAACTACTCCTCATGCACTTGAGGGGTCACTAGCATTTGGTGGTACCGAATCATTTCCTCTATCAATTTCTGCCTCAACATTCTTTTATGGGCTCGACAAGGATTCGGTTGGAACAAACTATATGTCGACCTACTTTGAATTAGCGTATCCAACAAAAATTGGTGGAACCGATGTAAATTTCTTTTTAGGTGGAACTCCAAAAAAAGGACTCTATGCCCAAAAGGCAGGTATTGTGAATGTTGGAATGGGAATTTCGAAGGAAATTAAATTAACCGACCATTTTTCGCTACCCATTTCCTCGTCGATAGTTGTAAATCCTTTAGCCAAAGACGTTTTCTTGGTTTTTGGTATAACGCTGTAATTTTTTTAAACGCCTAAATATCAAGAATATGGAAGCAAATAAAATAGTTTCGGTTCGGTTTAAGTTAGCTATAAATGTTGGAGTTGGAATATTCCTTACATCGGCTATTCTTATAGCAATTTCAACCTATTCGTTTAGGCAAAATGCAATAAAAGCAGCAAAAGAAGAGGCAATTGCACAGGCAAACGAATTTGCATCGAGAGTTAAAGTTCCTATGGAAGAGGCGCTTAATGTTTCGTCGGCCATAGCCAATGCCTTATCGTCGGTTGGTACATCGTATGGCGATATTCAACTTTCTCGAAACCAAGCCGAAGCAATGGCCGCTAAAGTTCTATTAACAAATAGGGCTTTTTTAGGCTTTACTCTTGCATTTGAGCCAAATGCTTACGATGGGAGCGATGCCGAATATGTAAATACCCCTTTTTCCGATGCTTCGGGCCGTTTCATATCCTATTTAACAGTGGATGCGGCTAATAAGGTG
Source organism: Bacteroidales bacterium UBA2287 (assembly GCA_002345675.1). GTDB lineage: Bacteria > Bacteroidota > Bacteroidia > Bacteroidales > Tenuifilaceae > UBA2287. Next base: position 18,646 of record DDWL01000002.1, read on the forward strand.
ATAATTGAGCCGCTTATCGACTACCAAACCCAAGAGGGAGGCCCATGGTACTGGGTGCCAAAGCTTACAAAAAAAGATGCAATTAATGGGCCTGTGCTTTACCCTATTCAGGGTGTCGATGTGTTAATGGTTTCGTTTATGACCCCAGTACTAAAAGGGGGCAACTTTATTGGGGTTACAGGAATCGACATATCCATCGATTTTATTCAGAAAATGGCTTTAACCAATCAACTTTTCGATGGCAAAGCTAAGCTTGCAATTGTTTCGTTCGATGGAATATTTGCAGCAAATTCGGCCAGTCCCGAAAGTATAAACAAAAATATTAAAGAACTTTTTCCAAATTACTACCAGCAGCAACTAGGTGTAATACAGAGTGCACACCAAGAGGTTTCGACAACTGACGGCGATTTAAATATTTTTGTGCCAATTACCATAGGGAAAACCAGTACCCCTTGGCAGGTTAGGCTTACTGTGCCCTTAAGTCATATAACCCGCGAGGCTGTTGCTGGTATGTGGCGACTTATAGGAATAGGCATTGTGCTAACAGTACTTAGTATTCTTATAATTGCCTTTTTAGTAGAGCAAATGGTGAAGCCACTGGTCGAAATATCGTCAATTGCACATCGTATTGCCGAAGGCGACTTGTCGATAGTAAAGGATGTAAAAGTTTCGAATGACGAGATTGGGCTTGTTTATAATGCCTTTAAGCGAATGGTTGAGCAACTGCGCGAAGTGGTTTCGAGTATTCTTGTTGGTGCCGAAAATATTTCGAATGCAAGCTCCGATTTAACCAAGGGTTCTCAAATGGTTGCCGAGGGCGCAAGCGAGCAGGCATCGTCGGCCGAGGAAGCATCGGCAAGTATGGAGCAAATGGCTGCAAATATTCATCAGAATAGCGACAATGCAAAGCAAACCGAAAAAATTGCTGCCTCATCGGCAGTTGCAATTGCCAATGGCGCCCATGGTGCCGAAAGAGCCGTTGACAGTATGCGTAAAATTGCCGATAAGGTTTCAATTATTGGCGATATAGCATTTCAAACCAATATTCTTGCGCTTAATGCCGCTGTTGAGGCCGCTCGCGCTGGAGAACATGGAAAAGGATTTGCCGTTGTTGCTTCGGAGGTTCGCAAACTTGCCGAACGTAGCCGAATAGCAGCCGAGGAAATAAATCATATAACCGACGAGGGCGTTGTTTTTACCGATGAAGCTGGCCGAACTCTAAAGGAACTTGTTCCCGAAATTGAAAAAACGGCAATGCTAGTTAGGGAAATTTCGGCGGCAAGTAGCGAGCAAAATGCTGGAGCAAATCAGGTTAACAGCGCCATTCAGCAGCTTAATCAGGTTACGCAACAAAATGCTGCCACTTCGGAGGAGATGGCTACAAATGCCGAGGAGCTAAATAGTCAGGCTGAGCAACTACAGGAAATAATTAGCTACTTTAGGTTGTAAAGTGAATTTATTATTTGCAGTCGAATTTTGTTGATTAGCAGGTATATATGTTTTGAAGCGTTAAGCGAGAAGGTTTACAGAAGTATTATTTTTACAGAGAAATCAATTTTTATTTTAAAAAATTTGCTGAAATAAAAACTTTAGTTACTTTTGCACCACGATTGACACAGGTCAAAAGTACTGGTTCGGTAGTTCAGTTGGTTAGAATATCGCCCTGTCACGGCGAGGGTCGCGGGTTCGAGTCCCGTCCGGACCGCCTAATGTGATTTAAGCCCCTGATTTTCAGGGGCTTTTTTTATTTTGTGTTGCATTTCCCTTTTTTTTACTCCTCTTTACTATAGTTTTTCTTTTAAAAAATTTATCCCGGACAACAGTGAATTTTTTATTTGACATTATGCTTGAGAAACATTATTTTTGTCAAACATAATTATTGAGCAATGGAATTCTTCAACCGAGAAAAAGAGAAACAACAATTAAGCAAAGCGCTTGAAAGTAAAAAAGCCAAATTAATTATTTTATATGGCCGTCGTCGTTGTGGAAAGTCAACCCTTGTTAAGAATACCCTGAAGCCAAATGATATTTATTACATGGCACAGCAGTCGGACGAGGCAGTTCAGCGCACTCATTTAGCAAATACCATTGGTGAGAAAATAAAGGGTTTTGATTCTGTTGTTTACCCCGACTGGGAATCGTTATTTGTAAACCTGAATAATGTTATTAAAGAACCTTTAACATTGTGCATTGATGAATTGCCTTATCTGGTAAAAGGCTCAATGAGCTTGCCGAGCATTATTCAAAAAATTGTTGATAATACTACAGACAGGAAATATCATCTGGTTCTTTGCGGATCATCACAACAAATGATGCAAGGGCTAATCCTCGACAGCACATCTCCTTTATATGGTCGAGCCGATGAGATAATGAAGATAACTCCGCTCGAATCAGGTTGGATAAGCAAAGCCTTAGGATGCAAACCAGAACAATCAGTGGCCGAATATTCGGTTTGGGGTGGAGTACCTCGTTATTGGGAGTTAAGAGCAGAGGAGAACTCGTTTAAAACTGCTATAAATAATATTATTCTCGACCGCTATGGTGTTCTTCATGAAGAACCTATACGGTTATTCTTTGATGATATGAGGGAATCCGTTCAAGCTTTTTCAATTCTTTCTATTGTGGGAAATGGTAGCAATAGATTGTCTGAAATTGCAGGAAAGTTAAACAAACCAGCAACACAACTTTCAAGACCCATTGACAATCTAATACAACTTGGCTACTTAAAACGTGAAGTGCCATTTGGAGAATCTGAAAAGAATAGCAAGAAGGGAATTTATAGAATCGCTGATCCTTTTATGAATTTCTACTTTACTTTTTTAGTACCTAATCTTTCCCGCCTTGAATTAGGTTTAACGGATCAGGTTTACAGTATTTTTGAATCTCGACAATCAAACTATGTTTCGTTTGAATGGGAGAACCTTTGCCGAAGAAGTGTTCCTATGAAACCAATTAATGGGATTGATTTTGATATTGCCTATAGGTGGTGGGGTTCAAATTTAAAAAACGAACCAATGGAATTAGATGTGGTGGCCGAATCGACCGATAAGAAGTATTTGCTTGTTGGTGAATGCAAATGGTCAAAAATTGCTGATCCCACAGCATTAATCAAGAACATAGAACAAAAAGCAAACTTATTCCTATTAGCTAAAGGGAAAAAGGTTATTGCTGTGCTTTACTTAAAGGACACATCTGAAAATGGAGTTTCTACAAATGTATTTTTACCCTCCGATGTATTAGACCGTCTGAAATAGAGTCTATTGTAAAGATTCTTTAGGCTACTGTTTTTTTCCTTAGTGCTTTCAGCCTAACAGCTGCCTGTAAATTATCAACTTTAATGTAGGTTAAAAATGCAATTGTGCTCTTGTGTTCCGAGATTTTCATTAATTCTTTTCAACCTTTTTTGGCTAAAGTCCAATATTTCTTGGTGCAATATCCCACGGCTCCGTGGAAATAAAAATAAACAAAATTTAAACAGTTTCTAAATTTATATTTTCTTTTTGCAGTTACTTGCACCATTCGGCTATGCTTCCTGCCCATCACCGTCAAGTTAATACATAACTTATCCCAAAAATTAAAACACAATACTCTTTAGCCAAGTATCAATTTTGTACCTTTGATATTTAAAATAGTTTAGTTTGACATTTTTTGCAATCAGTATAAATTTCTAAAACATTTGCTATGAAACAACTTCTTATAACTATTTGTGCACTTTTAACAATTTCAATTTCGGTTAATGCATCCAAAGTTGAAAAAACTTACCATTTCAAAACCCCAATTGTAAAACAAGTAGGTGACTATCAAGTTTTCGAACTTGCTAATACAATGCCAACTGCATTTGTTGGCCATCCTATTTTGCCATACTGCCAAGTAAAGCTTATGCTTCCTCCAGGCGAAGTTGCCCTCGATGTTGATATTGTTTTTTCCGACGAAGTTATAGTGCCAGGTATGTTTACTATTTATCCACAACAGCAAGTGCAGCCTTTGTCGAAAGAAAATTCAGGAATTTTTAAAAAAGATTTTGCAGTATACAATCAGGATGCATTTCTACCCGAAGATTCAAAAGGTCAGTTAGTTACTTCATTCCTTAATGGACATTCAGTTGCCCTTACAAGTTTTACTCCTGCCAGGTATAATCCTGTTACTGGGCAACTAAAATATTATAGTTCAGCACGTGTAATTGTTACAACAGCTCCCGATAGCCGTGCAGAAAAGGCTTTAGATAACCTTACAGTTAGTAATCTCGAAGTTTTACGCTTTATCGACAACAACGAAATGGACGCAGAGTATTCTTCGAAGCGTCAGCCATTAACCGATAGCTATGATTATTTAATTATCACTACTCAGGCTTATGCCAATTCGTTTAGCAGCTTGCAAAGCAATTATTTAAAGCAAGGAGTTACCTCTGCTGTTGTTACTATTGAAACAATTAACTCAACCATGACAGGTATTGATACTCCTGAGAAAATAAGGAATTATATAATACAGGAATACCAAACCAGTGGAATTCAATATGTTTTACTGGGTGGCGATACAGAACTAGTTCCACACCGGGGCTTTTATTGCTATGTAGAGTCGGGCGATGGCTATACCGATTACGATATTCCTTCCGATTTGTACTATTCGGCTCTCGATGGCAACTGGAATACCAACAACGATGATAAGTGGGGTGAACCTGGTGAGGACGATTTGCTGCCAGACATTGCAGTGGCTCGAATGCCGTTTAGTAATAGTGCCGAACTGAGTCGTATGCTCAACAAAAGCTATAAATACCAATTCGAACCAGTACCTGGTGAGTTTCGTAATGTGCTAATGGCTGGTGAGTATCTTTGGTCCGACCCCGAAACGCACGGTAGCGATTACCTTGAACTATTAAAAGGCGAACGTTCCGATAATGGGTATACTACCAATGGAATTCCAACAGAGTATAACTTTGACTATTTATACGATGAAGACACTAACTGGGGAATGTCGCATCTGTTAAATCAAATTAATTTGGGACGACCAATGATTAACCATGTTGGTCATGCTTATATTTCTAATGCCATGATGCTTAGTAATTCCGATATTACTGACAATAATTTTACTGGGGTAAATGGAGTAACCCATAACTTTTCAATTGTTTACACACACGGCTGTTACTGCGGGGCCTTCGATGCTGACGATTGCATTGCTGAAAAAATGGTATCGATAAATAATTTCGCAGTAGCTTTTATTGGGAATTCTCGCTATGGCTGGTTTAACGAAGGCCAAACAGAAGGGCCATCGGCTCACCTTCACCGCGAATACATGGATGCTTTATTTAACGATAACCAAAACCGAATTGGGCGTGCACATATGGAGTCCAAAATTGCAACCGCTCCTTGGGTTACTGCTCCCGGACAGTGGGAGCCAGGCGCTCTTCGCTGGTGCTTTTACGACTGCAACGTTCTTGGCGACCCTGCTTTAGCAGTATTTACCGATAATTCAATTTCAATAAATACGGTTTATCCCACCAGTGTTTTAACTGGAGCTTCATCGATGAATATTAGCGTAACCTCTTCGATTTTGCCCGTTCAAAATTTAACCTGTGTACTTATTAAAGCTGGTGCTATTATTGGTGAATCGGTTACCGATATTTCGGGACAAGCCGTTATAAATTACAATGTAGCGGTTCAGGATTTGGGACAGGCCCAGTTAACCATTTCGGGAATCAATTGTACACCCGTTAGTTACCCCGTAACTTTTATCGATTATACTGGTTTACCCAACTTTGCTTCTGATGAGGTAAAAATGAATATTTCGCCTAATCCTGCCGATGATGTAATTAAAATTGAATCGAAACTTACCCCTTTGAGTAATTACTCTGTTGAAGTAACCAATTCCGTAGGTAAAACGGTTCTAATATCGGCTAGTTATACTGCTGGTAGCGATGGCGTTATACAGCAAACGGTTGATGTTTCAACCTTAAAAGCAGGGTATTACATTTGCAAATTGAGGTCGGGGACGAAGAGTTTTTCGAAGGCGTTTGTTGTATACTAAATAACCCAATTGTATTAATAAAAAGCCTCTATTATCGGAGGTTTTTTTTGTTTGGTATATAATGCTTTAAAAAAGTTAAGAGTATTTTATACTTTCGACCCCAACCCTAATACCTCGTCAGTTTTGGTTAACATGTTCACATTTATTGTTATGGTAGTTATGCAATTTTTAGTAAACCAATTAATTTATTTTACACCAATGAAAGTCAAATGCAATTTATGTTTTGAAAATTTTTTCATTTATCGAACGATAGCGTTTTGGTTTTAAAAGTTTATTTATTTTACTTTACAAAATTATTAACCTAAAAATGAATGCAATGTATAAGGAATTAAGCAAAAAGAAATTTGATAATTTGAACAAAACAGATTTACAAGTTATTAAATCAGAAGAATTAAGTCAGTTAAAAGGTGGTATGAAAGGAAAAGTAAAGTGGTTTGATGCTGCCAAATGTATAGCCTTAATTGAAACCGAAGATGGTAACGAGATGATGGTGTACTGCACAGGTAATGAAATTGATGGTTTTGAGTTTAATATCGAACGCTAGAGCGACATTCAATAATTTTTTATTGTTAAAACGGATATCCTTAGTTTGTGGGTATCCTTTTTTTATAAATATTAAACCTACTTAAACACCCTAAAGTTTACGCTGCCGTAATTTCGAACTTCGCTAAAACGGGTTAGCTTCAAAAGATTAGTTTGCTTCGAGTGTTTAACAGTTTGCCAGCCATTTTCGTTAAGAAGGGTTTCGGGACGTAACGTTAAACCCGTCAGACCGCTTTGAGCAGTCGGACGGGTAGCTAAAAATAGAATGGCGCAGGCCCGATTGCTACCGAGTTGCGCCAAACTGGGTTAACGCAGGCGCAGCCTGCTAAAATAGACCGACGCAGGGTAGCCTGCGCCGAACGTTGTTTCAATTTGCCAGCCTTCGCTTAACGGAGAAGAACCTCCACTTGCAGCGTTCCATATCGCTTACGTTGCCATGGGGCTTACGATTTGGCAGGGTGGGAGGCAGCGTCGTTTTGCCTTCCCGCCTGACCGCGATAGTCGGGCAGGGATTCTTTGTTTCCTTTCTCATCAAGGAGAAAGGAAAGAGATTTAAAATAAACTTAACCTGACGGCTATGGATAACTATAGGGGCCTATCCCCCGATACGCAGTATCGCCAAAACCGATTAGCTTGCTAATCGGCNNGAGGAGCCCAGCGTGAAATACACCCTTTGTTAGCAATAGTTGTTATTTCTATTTTATTTTTAAATCATCAGGGTTTTGCCTGCAATCCCAAACTGTATGTACAATTATAATTTCTGAACTAATTTCATAAAACAAAATGTATTCATCTACAATTAGACCGCGTATATTATTGAAGTCTGTAACGATTCCAATCTCAGGTTGTTTAATTAGAAGCGATAATTCCTTGTTGAATTTCTTGTATAACTTTGTTGAATAAGTTGTGCTTTTATTTCTTTTTGCATAAAAATCAAGAATTTCAAAGAGTTTTCTGTTTGCTCTTTGAGACCAAATTATTTTGCGCTTACCCATTTATTAAATTCTTTATCAAGTTCTATTTGCTCTATAAAAAGCCCTTGTTCAATTTCTTTCTTTGATTCAATTATTTCATAACGTTGTTCTGCAGTCAAGGTCAACGTGTGGGGTTGAGTTTTAGAATCTAGGATAGTTTTTAATGCATTTAAAAAGGACACGTCATTAATCTCTGCTATCCTGTGTATCAATAATTTCTTTAATTCTATTGCTGTCATTTCCTAAAGGTTTGATTTAGTAAATATACGTTTTTTTATCTTAGAGGTTTCGGGAAAGTATGTTTTCATACAATTATTGCTAATGTGAGGTGTAAATGTAATTGCCCATGTTTCAGATTATTATAACAAATAGATTTTTCAAATAATTACTTGTAGTCAAAGCTTCTATTTATTCGCTAAATTTGTCGAAAATAATAGGGGTTTTCAATGTATCTTAAAAAGATATCGCTACTAAATTTCAAGTCGTACCAGCAGCTCGATTTGGATTTACATTCCAAAATTAACTGCTTTGTAGGTAATAACGGACAGGGAAAAACAAATCTGCTCGATGCGGTTTACTACCTCTCAATGTGTAAAAGCAGCCTAAACCCCACCGATTACCAGAATATTCGCCACACCGAGGATTTTTTTGTAGTACAGGGAATTTACGATAGGTTAGGTGAGGAGGACAACATTTACTGTGCGGTACAGCGCAATTCATCAAAAGTGTTTAAGCGAAATGGCAAGGAGTACCAGCGGCTTGCCGACCATATTGGGCATATTCCGATTGTAATTATTTCGCCTACCGACACTTCCTTAATTGCCGAGGGCAGCGAGGAGCGACGAAAGTTTTTAAATACTGTTATTTCGCAGTACGATAAGGTATACCTCGACAAGTTAATGCGTTACAACAAACTTTTAGCAAATAGAAATAAACTGCTAAAGGATATGCGCGAAGGTGGCAATTATTCGTACGATTTACTCGAGGTTATCGACGATCAGCTTAGCACACTTGCTTTATCAATTTTCGAAAAACGTAAAGAGTTTGCCAATCATTTAACCCCATTTTTTCAGGAGTACTACACAACAGTTTCGGGTGATGCCGAAAAGGTTGAAATTGAGTACCAGTCGCATCTTCAGAATGGAAACCTTAAAGATTTGCTTGCAAGTAGTTTAGATAAAGACAGAATTTTGCAGTACACCACAAAAGGAATACATAAGGACGAAATTGCCTTTAAGTACAACGATCAACCCTTAAAGCGCGAAGGTTCGCAGGGTCAGCAAAAAACATTTTTAATAGCACTAAAGTTGGCACAGTTCCGCTACATGTGCGACATGCTTCCTGTAAAACCAATTTTACTTCTCGACGATATTTTCGATAAACTCGACCCCTTTAGGGTTCAGCAATTCATTAGGCTTGTTGCACACAACGGGTTTGGGCAAATTTTTATAACCGACGCCAATAAAAGTCGCCTCGACAACATAATGGAGCGCATTGGTGGAGGCTTTAATCTTTTTAATGTTGATAATGGCGAGGTTCAAATAATTCGAAATGCTTAGTATATGAGTAACTACAATAGTCCCATTTCGCTAGGGCAAGCAATTACCGAGTTTCTTGAGAAATTTAAGCTTACCGACAAGGTACTCGAGTCGAGAGTAATAACCTCGTGGCCCGAAGTAATGGGACAAAACGTTGCCAAATTAACGCGTTCAATTTATTTTAAAAGTAAGGGAGTGCTAGTTGTTCAACTAAACTCATCGGTTTTACGAAGCGAACTTATGATGCACCGAAGCAAAATAGCTAAAAATCTAAACGATCACATTGGGAGTAATGTGGTTAAGGAGGTTGTTTTGAGTTGATTGGATGGTTGTCGGTTCTCAGTTCTCAGTTCTCAGTCGGCAGTCTTCAGTTCACAGTCTTCAGTCTTCGGTCTTCGGTCTTCGGTCTTCGGTCTTCCGACTCAATAACTTACTAACCCAGTTCCCTACTCAATTTCCCTTTCAGCAAAAAAGAACGACCATTCCCTTTTGGCGCTTGTGTCGCTATCGGCACCATGAACTGCGTTGTGGGTTTTATCGGCAGCAAATTTTTTACGAATGGTTCCTTCGGCTGCCTCAAGTGGGTCGGTTTTACCAATAAGAGTACGGAAACTTTCTACAGCATTTTCTTTCTCGAGAATTAGCGCCACCAAAGGACCCGAACTAATAAATCGAGTAAGCCTGTCGAAGAATTCTTTTCCTTCATGTTCAGCATAAAACCGCTTAGCTTCCCTTGTACTTAAGTGCGTCATTTTAACCGCTCTAATGGTAAAACCAGCTTTAATTATGTCGGTTAAAATTTCGCCCATATATTTGTGAGCAATAGCATCGGGTTTTATCATTGAAAATGTTCTGGAAGTATTCATAGCAGAATGGGATTAGATTTCTTTTATCAGTCCAATATATGAATTTTTTTCATTCCTTTTTTTCCTTTACCTTTGAATTTATATTGAATGTAGATGATATTAGTCAATTTCAAAGAGAATATTAATCGGTTACACGATTTACTTTCTAGTTCACAGCGTATTGTGCTAACAACGCACCACAACCCCGACGGAGACGCACTTGGGTCGTTGCTTGGAATGTACTTCATTCTACGAAAAATGGGAACAGAACCTCGAATGGTTATTCCCAATGGATTTCCCGATTTTTTAACTTGGATGCCTGGATCTAAAGAAATAATCCTATTCTCTAAACAAAAGGTTGATGCCAAAAGGATTATAAACGATGCAGACTTACTATTTGCTCTAGACTACAATGGGGCTAAGCGATTAGAGGATATGGAGCAACTTTTTCGCAATGCAAAAGGGAAAAAAGTTCTAATCGATCACCATCCAAATCCTGATGATGACTTTGTACTACAATTTTCCGATACAAGTGTTAGCTCCACAGCCGAATTGGTTTACGAAATTGGTTCGGCGCTTATTGGCGAACAGCAAATTGGTACCGATGAGTCGGTTAATATTTTTACTGGCATTATGACCGACACTGGCTCGTTTAGCTACGCCATTTCGAATCCCCGAACTTTCGACATAATTGGTAAACTTATTGGAAATGGGGTTCAACTTGAAGAGGTGCAAAGGCAGGTTTACAATACATTTTCCGAAGGTCGCTTGCGCTTAATGGGTTACTCAATTAGCGAAAAAATGAGAGTATTTCCAGAGTATAAAGCTGCGTACATTTCGCTTTCGCGCGAGGAGTTAAAGCGATTTAACTACTCAATTGGCGACACCGAGGGGCTTGTTAATATTCCCCTTTCAATAAAAGGTATTGTGTTTTCAGCTTTATTTGTCGAAAATACATCGTTTGTAAAGGTCTCGCTTCGATCGCGGGGAAGTTTTTCGGTAAATAAATTTTCGAACGAAAACTATAATGGCGGAGGCCATACTAATGCCGCCGGGGGTAAGTCGTTTACAACCCTTACTGAAACCGAAAAGGTTTTCGAAACCTTACTAATAAAGTATAGCGAGGAGTTAAACCAATGATTCGATACACTTTACTACTAATCGTATCCTTAATGTTGCTGGTTGCCTGTGGAAATAAAGGCAACAAAGGCGAGAACATAACATTATCGGAAGCAAAAAATAGGCTGCAAAATGTTAATAAAGCCCTTGTCGACAAGGACAAGGAGCTTATTGATGCTTACATTGAAAGGCATAAACTGCAAAATGTACAGAATAACGGAGCAGGTCTTTTTTACCTTATTTGGGGCGAAACAGCTGACTCACTTATTAAAAATGGTGATTTTGTTTCGCTCGATTACAAAATTACGCTTCTCGACGGAACGCTTTGCTATAGTTCGGAAAATAGTAAACCGAAAGAGTTCGTGGTGGGGTATGGTGGCGTTGAGGCGGGACTAGAAATGGCAATGCTTTTAATGCGAAAGGGACAGCGAGGAAAACTTATATTACCACCACATTTAGCGCACGGTTTGCTGGGCGACAATGGTAAAATTCCGCCCCGATCGATAATAGTTTATGATGTTCGTGTTAAAAATGTTATTGCAAAGTAGTTATTTTTAGTATTTTTACAACTTGTAATTAAACGGCTATAATTTAAAAGGTCGATGAAAATTCGTACTCTATTAGCATTGTCGATTTTATTTCTAGTTAGTTCCTGCGGAAACGAGTCGAAACTTTTCCCAGGCTACTCGGTTACCCAATCGGGTATTCATTACAAGCTTTTTTTACTTGGAGAAGGTGAACAAAAGCCTGAAATTTCGAATTTCATTACAGTTAGCATAGCGTATCGCACCATAGGCGACTCCCTGTTTTTTAGCGGAGTACGTAAGTTTCAGTTTACCGAGCCCCAATTTACTGGGTCGGTCGACGAAGTATTTTCGATACTCGAACTTGGCGATAGCGCTGCATTTTACATATCGGCCGACCTATTCTTCAATAAAACGCTCGAAACCACATTGCCCCGCTTTATCGATTCGGCCTCGTTTATGAGAGTCGACGTTAAACTTCTCGAAATACAATCGGAAAAACAGCATCAGCAAGAAAAGGAAGCTTTTTTGAATTGGATTGAAGATTTTGGCGATTACGAAAAGGTAATTTTAAAGCAGTACCTCGAAGGCCAACCGCTCGACTTTGAGCCAACAGGCTCAGGGCTATACTACATTCCAGTTCAGCATGGCACAGGAAATGTTGTTCAGGCTGGCGATACAGTTGTTGTGCACTACGAAGGTCGGTTTTTTAACGGAAAATTCTTCGACTCAACTCGTAAACGAAACGAGGCATTTCAGTTTGTGTACGGACAAAAGTGGCAAGTAATTCCTGGTCTCGAAGAGGCTATTGGCCTTATGCGCAAAGAGGAGCGCTCCATTTTCATTGTCCCTTCGCATTTAGCCTTTGGCGAGGGTGGAAGTTCAACAGGCATTGTACCTGCATTCACTTCGGTAGTTTTCGAAGTCGAAATTGTTGACGTTAAGCGTGGCAAATAATGATTAAGCAGTTCCCTTTTTTCCACTTAGGATTATTAGTTGCTATTCTGCTTTTTTCTTCCTGCGAAAAATCGCTAGTTGAAGAGAAACAATTTGCCCAAGAGCAAACCATAAAAAGCTACCTAACAACCAATAGGTTTGAATATACCGAACTCGATGGTGTTTACCATACAGTTGACCCATTGGCAAATGGTTACCAAATTGTTGCAGGAGATGAAGTTTCGTTTTGGTATACTGCTATAACTTTAAATGGGGAAATAGTTTTCGACACGAATGTTAAATCGGTTGCGGTTTCTTTTAAACTTGACACTACTGTTAGAAATTTTCAACCCATAATAGCCCAAGCGGGCTATACAAATTTAATTGAAGGCTTAAAGATAGGTCTTCTTTTGTCGAGGGGAAAAGAGAAAACCAAAATTTTATTTCCTTCGAATTATGGTTTTGGCGACAATAACATTGGTCCTGTTCCCGCATGGTCGCCATTACTATACGAAATTGAAATAATCTCCGTTTCTAATCCAAGCATTGTAAAAGAAGAGCTGGAGATACAAAACTACTTAATTTCAAATATCGGAGTGTTTACCCCTGATCCTTTAGGTTTTTGGTATGGCATTACAGTAAATGGGCAAGGATTAGAAAATCCAACAGTTACAAGTAAAATATATGCTTGGTACCAAACGAAAACCCTGTCGGGGAATGTTTTGTCGGAGTTGGTAACCCCAAATGAGTTAATCGATTTAAACGACGAAACGATTCCTTTAGGCCTAAGGCTTGGTTATACAAAGTTAAAAATTGGCGATAGCGCAATTTTTTTAGTACCTTCGCCGCTCGGTTTTGGAACAAAAGAGGTTAACGGCATAATGCCTTATACTCCTCTAATTTTTGAAGTTCGACTTGATAGTTTAAAAAATTAATAGGTAATAAAAATGAGTAAAATTAATGTTGTAATAGCTGCAATGGCCGTAATGGCACTTTTTTCGTGTGTTAAAGAGGTTGATGAGAGTGAAAAAGATGAACTTCTTCGACTTGAAGCGTATATGAGTTTGTATGGCAGTGGTTTTACACAACAACCATCGGGTTTGTACTCCTTAATTAACGAGCAGGGAACTGGTGCTATTCCCGCCAATGGTAATTATATTCTGTATAAATACGAAGGTAAAAACCTCGACGGAAATGTTTTTGAAACATCGAACACTCAACTTGCAATGCTTCACGATATTTACTCGGTTACTAATAGGTACGTTTCTCGATTTATTGAATATAAAACGACCGCTTCGGCGAGTATGAGCGGCCTCACCGAAGGCATTTCGTATTTAAAAGAAGGTGGGAAAGCAACATTTATAATGCCGTCGAGTTTAGCATATGGTGGTGTTAGTTACACGAGTTTACCTGCTTACTCTTCAATTATTTATTCTGTTGAACTCGAAAAAGTGGTTACCGATCCCGCGGCTTATGAACTTGAAAATATTCATAGCTATTTAGACACTTTTCCCAACTTAGTTATTAGTGAAATATTCCAGGATAGCGTTTATTTTTTAGCGAAAATCGAGGGCAATGGCGACCTGTTTGTAAAAGATAACGAAGTAGAAGTAAACTACATTGGCTCCTTTATGGACGGATGGGTTTTCGATACAAATATCGACTCAGTTGCTAGAGTTCATAATCTATATTCTTCGTCAAAAAAATATGAACCTTTAAAGTTTGTAGTTGATGGCAATCAGGTTATTGCTGGATTTTCGAGAGCAGTTAAGCATCTTCGCCGCGAAGGATACGCCAAGGTTTTATTACCAAGTAACGTTGCATACAAAACAACTGGTTCGGGAAACATACGCCCATACGAACCAATTATTTTTGAGATTTTCGTTAAAACAATTGTGCCAGTAGTTACACCAACTAAGTAAAAAAGATAAATTACCCTTGAATACCAAAAATGCTCGGCCGCTTATTAAGGTCGGGCATTTGTTTTTTCCACTGGTTCACATTTCGCGTTATAACTGTTTCGGTTGGCAAGGTTAAGTCGCAGGCTATTGAAAGAAGCGTGTTAGGTTGAAGCGTAGCAAGTAGCGCCGCTAAAAGTTGGTTGTTACGGTAAGGCGTTTCGATAAAGAATTGGGTTTGCATTTCTTCGCGCGAGCGAAGTTCGAGTTGCCGAATGCGCTGCTCCCTTTCGGGCGATTTTACAGGGACATAGCCCACAAATGCAAAATTTTGTCCGTTTAACCCACTTGCCATTACCGCCAAAACAATGCTGCTTGGGCCTGTTAAGGGTACAACTTTAAGACCTCGTTTGTGTGCAATGGCAACAACAGTTGAGCCTGGATCGGCAAGAGCAGGTACCCCTGCTTCGGACATTACGCCAATGTCGAAACCTTCGTCGATGGGTTGAAACAGAAACTCCGCTTCGCGATGCGTGGTGTGCTCGTTAAGAATTCCGAATTGAAGGTCGTTTATTGGATTGTCCATTTTCAATTTTGAAAGGAACCGCCGCGCAGTACGAACGTCTTCAACAATAAAATGGGTTAGTTTGCGAGCTGTAATGGCAACTTCGGAGGGAATAACTTGTTCCCACATTTCGCCACCAAGGGTGGTTGGTATAAGGTAAATGGTTCCTGGCATTTTTGTGCCAAAGTTAGGAACATTATTGGTTATAGAGGTTCGAAAAATGATGCTATCTTTGAGTTTTTAATTGCCAACCAATGAAATTAGTTCGCATAATTCTTCTAAATCGAAATACAGTTCTTGTATTAGCCGTAATTGTAGGGTTAATTTTTGGTAAGTATGCCGAATTTTTAAAACCATATACTGTTGTAGCTTTAGCACTTACTATGACTTTTTCGCTTACTGGGCTCGACTTCTCTGTTCTTAACTCGTTTAAAAAAATTGTAAAGCCTTTTTTTGCAGGCATAATTCTCAACTATTTTCTATTTGGCTCGGTAATACTAACTCTTGCGTGGTTTTTAATGCCATCCGACGAACTTTTCTACGGTTTTGTTGTAATTGTTGCTGCGCCTCCAGGAGTTGCTATTATTCCATTTTCGTATATTTTGAAGGGAAACGTTAACTATGCTATTGTAGGTGTGTCGGCAGCTTTTTTAGCTTCTATTTTTTTTGCACCCCTTTTGGTCGACTTTTTTGCTGGAAGCAAGGGTATTTCTTCCTTCGATTTGTTTTTAACCATGCTGCAACTTGTTGTATTACCGTTAATTATAGCTCAGTTCTTGCGACTTAAATATTTGTTCCCATTTGTTCAAAAAGTAAGAGGAAAGGTGGTCGATTGGGGTTTCGCCTTCCTTATTTTTGTAGCAGTGGGTTTAAATCGTCAGGTATTTTTTTCCGACCCTAAAAAACTATTTCTTGTAAGTATTGTGCTGTTTTTAGGCCTTTTTGGTTTGGGAATACTTTACGATTTTGTTGCTAAAAAGTTTAAGGTAGACCCTTCCATTCGGCTTACTCAAAATATGCTTGCAACAATAAAAAGTTCAGGTTTTTCGGTATTTACAGCAATAACCCTTTTTGGTAAAGAGGCCGCAATTCCATCGGCAGTATTAGCAGTAATGGTGCTTTTCTACTTAATTTTTCTTTCGATTAAAGTGAGTAGGGTGTCGAAATAACATAATAAACAATTCTGTGAAAATTACATTTTTAGGAACAGGAACATCGCAAGGAGTGCCTTTAATTGCTTGTGAATGCGCAGTTTGCCAGTCGGCTGACGAACGAGATAAGCGGCTTCGCACTTCGGCACTTATTTCGATTAACGGAGTTAATATACTTATCGATGCTGGCCCCGATTTTCGTCAGCAAATGCTCACAGCCAAAGTGAAAACGCTCGATGCCATTCTTTTTACCCACGAGCATCGCGACCATATTGCTGGCCTCGACGATGTGAGAGCCTTTAACTTTTTAATGCAATGCCCAATGAATGTTTGGGCCGAAGACAGAGTTCAAGATGCATTAAAATGCCATTTTTCGTATGCCTTCGAGGAAGAAAAATATCCGGGAGCACCTGAGATATTTCTGAATACTATTAATGGACAGTCATTTAACGTAAAGGGAATTAAAATAGTTCCAATTCGTGCTTTGCATTATAACCTTCCTGTGTACGGCTTTCGAATAGGCGATTTTACCTACTTAACCGACGCCAACTTTATTTCGGAAGAGGAGAAGGAAAAGATGGTGGGTAGCAAGTATATTGCCATTGGAGCCCTTCGGACTAAAAAGCATGTTTCCCATTTTTCGCTTCCCGAAGCACTTTCGCTCATTTCGGAACTAAGTCCACGTAAAGCATTTATTACTCACATAAGTCACCAGCTTGGCTTATACGAAAATGTCCAAAAAGTTCTTCCCGAAAACGTTATGCTGGCGTACGATGGGCTAACAGTTGAAATTTAATTCATTCGATGCATAAAATTACTCAACCTACCTTAGTTGTCGACAAGGCCAAATGCCTTAAAAATATTGGTTTTATGATCAGTAAAGCCACCCAACTTGGCATTCCTCTTCGTCCACATTTTAAAACTCATCAGAGCGTTGAAGTAGGTCGCTGGTTTAGGGAACTGGGAGTTGATAGAATTGCCGTTTCGTCGCTACCAATGGCAAAGTACTTTGCTACCGATGGTTGGAACAACATTACTGTAGCGGTTCCATTTGTGCCCCAGCATGGTGAAATGGCAAACGATTTAGCTTCGAAAATTGAATTAACGCTTACTGCATCAACTGTTAATGGGGCAAAAGAGATATCCGAAAAAATATTTGAGAATGTTAACGTAATGATTGAGGTTGACACAGGGCAGGGTAGAAGCGGCTTTAATCCTACCAATTTTAAAGGAATTGAAAACGCAATTGAACTAATTACTAAAACGAATAATTTATCTTTTTCAGGTTTTTTAACCCATGCTGGGCACTCGTACAAGGCAAAACCTTCGGAGATTGAGTTACTAAATGCAATGGCCATTTTCGAAGTAGTTGAACTAAAAAAACGTTGGATTAATAGGTTTCCACAAATTACCATTTCCTACGGCGATACGCCAACAAGCGTTTTAGCAAGCAACTTTGATGGTGTTGATGAGTTGCGCCCAGGTAACTTTACCTTTTTCGACATGCAGCAGTCGTCGCGAGGGGTTTGTAGTCCCAGCTCAATAGCCGTAGCATTAGTTTGCCCCGTTATTGCTGTTTATGCCGACGAGTGCAAGGCAGTAATTTGGGGTGGTGCAGTTCACCTTTCGAAGGATTCTTACTTACTTCGCAGTGGTGAAGCCTCGTTTGGTGCAGTTTGTAATGTTAATAGCGATTTAAGCTGGAGCAGCCCAATTGATGGTCTTTTCCTCGAGTCGGTTTCGCAAGAACATGGAGTTGTAAGAGCCAAAAACTCGCAATTACTTCGTAATTTAAAAGAAGGCGATTTGGTTGCCATTCTTCCTGCACACTCGTGCCTAACTGCCGATACCATGGGCGAGTACTTGGTTTTAGGTGAAGGAATGGTTGGAACGATGAGGAAAAGAACTTAAAGCAAGGTTGGAATAATTTTTTACTCTACTTTTTCTATTCCTAGGCAGGAGTTTAGTACTTGCAGTTCAAGAATGTTGTCGGTCATTACCAACACCTTGTCGCCACCTTGAATAATAGTGGCTCCGTTTGGAGTTATAAACTTATTGTTGCGGTTAATTAGAACAAACAAAACATTTGCAGGAACATTAAGTTCGAGAATGCTTTTACCGTCGCCAAAGCAGCCATCGGGGACTTCAACTTCGTAAAGCTCGTTATGAAAATTGTTGCTTCGTTCTATTTCGAGAGGATAGCGTGTTTTGGCTTTATATGGTCGTAACAGGTTTAGCCACTTAGCAACGTATGCAAAAGTGGTTCCCTGAATTAGCACCGAAGTGGCAACAACAAAAAACACAATATTAAAAATGGCGTGACCTTTTTCGACACCCATAATTATTGGGTACGAAGCAAATACAATGGGAACTGCACCTCGAAGCCCAACCCACGATACGAAAACCCGATCCTTAAAGGTCATTTTAAAAGGAATTAGGCTCAAGAAAACTCCAGCAGGGCGAGCAACGAAAATAAGAATTACAGCAACAAGAATTCCAACACTAAGCACCGATCCAATTTCCGAAGGCTCTAAAAGAATTCCGAAGGCCACAAACATAATGATTTGCATTAGCCAAGCAACGCCATCGAAAAAGCGCATTATCGACCTTTTGTGAATAAAACTAAGGTTGCCAATAAATACTGCGGCCATGTATACGGCTAAAAAGCCGTTTCCCTTTAGTAAGTCGGCAAGGGCGTAAGTGAGAAAAGCCATGGCCAGAATAAGTACTGAGTAAAGTCCATCGTAATCCAGGTCGATGTTATTTACCAGCCACTCCATTATTTTGCCCATTATTAGCCCAATTGCCACTCCAACCCCAATTTGAAGGGCAAAGAAAACAGCAATGTTTCCTCCAGGAAATCCTTGCCCAGCAAGCACAAACGAGAATACCAACATGAGCATAAATGCCATGGGGTCGTTACTCCCCGACTCAAGTTCGAGTATTGGTCGTAGGTTATGTTTAAGTTCTAAATTCTTTGACCTAAGTATTGAAAAAACAGCAGCTGCATCGGTCGATGCAATAATTGACCCAAGTAGCAAGCCTTCAACTAAACTAAAATCGGTAAACAGAAAAACAAGTAATCCAACCACAAGTGCTGTAGCAGCTACGCCAACCGTTGAAAGGGTAATTCCTCGCCAAAGTATTGGTTTTACGCTTTTTAGCCTAGTGTCCAATCCTCCCGAAAAAAGGATTATGGTTAACGAAACAATGCCAATATGCTGACTTAGTTTAAAATCGTTAAAGCGAATAATGCCAAACATATCCTCACCAGCAAGTATACCAATGGCAAGGAATACTAGTAGAGCTGGAACGCCAAGTTTTCCACTTGTTTTGCTTGCCAGTATTGCTGCAATAAGCAATATCGACAGCACTAAAAGTCCACTTCCAATTAGTAGTTGCAAATTCGTTTAAATATTTAAACTATGCTAAACAATCCCCTTGTCAATAAAAAATTGGCTGTACTTCTTGTCAACAACCTGTATGTGTTGCTTAATCCAATCCTTTAAATAACTAGTAATTTCGAAGGTAAGCAAAAGTTTGCCATTCTGAAACTTTTCTTCCAGTTCAACCACTTTCGACATAAAAAGATCGTGTTGCTTTTTATGCGCTTCATAGTCAGGATAACTATGCTGCTTCATATACCTTTCTTCAAGGGCAAAGTGGCTTTGGGCGTACTTTCGCATTTCGGTTATTAACTTTTTTATGCTCTCGTCGTTCGAACGATTTTTAATGTTTTCGTAAAAATCGTTAATCATTTCAATTAGCTTCATGTGCTGATTGTCGATTGAGCGAACTTTTACGCTCAAGTCGTCGTTCCAAATAAAAAAGGCCATGGGTTATAAGTTATTAAAAGTGAGAAAAATAAATAAGTTGGATGATGAATTTTAGTGTTTTCAAATATATGTTTTTTTGAACTTAATCAACAAACCCTATAAGAGTATGTTGAAAACTACTGTGAAAAAAAAGAATAAATCTGTTTTGGTAATCCATATTCCCATATCTTTGCAATGTCTTTGGTTAGGGAATCCCGTGTGAATCGGGGGCAGTACCCGCTGCTGTAAACTCCATTAAACCTTTTGTCAACCTTATGCCACTGTCCTAGTTTGAAAGGATGGGAAGGCCGACAGAAGGGGAGTAAGCCAGAAAACCTGTCGGAGACAAACCTCAATTTGTAAGCTTTCGGGAAAAAAGGCTGAAGATGACGCTGCTGCTACTCTTCGTTTTTACTAGTTTTTAAAGCTTTACTGTTTGAGGGTTTAATTGTTAAACCAATAAAACCTTAAACAAAATGAAAAATGTTTTCTCAGTTGCGCTAATGGCGCTTATTGTAATCGGCTTCGCATCGTGCGAAAAGGAAGAGCCGACGGAAGTTAAAATCGACTTTCAGAGTTTAAACCTTCAACCCAACTCCTTTTGGAATGGCAGCGATGCATCGGGCGGTTATAAATTCGACATTGCTACTTTTAGTAATTCTTATATTGCTTCAGTTGCTTATTGGAGTGGTTACGCTTTCTCAAATGTTACCGACACCGCAACTTCAGGCTATGGTAACCAGTACAGCGCAATGGTTACATCTTTTTCAGATCCTTTAAATGTTTATGCAATTGCCTACTACGGTGGCTCTAATGAAGAAGATACAAAAATTGTTTTCGACCGAAAGGTTAAGCTCGTATCGGTAAAAATAACCAATACGGTTTACGCACACCATTCGATGCGCGATGGAGATTATTTTAGTAAAAAATTTGGCGGAGTTGATGGAACCGACCCCGACTGGTTTTTACTTACTATTGAAGGGTACAATAATGGTATTAAAACTCAAACAATTGAGTTTTACTTAGCCGATTTTCGCTCGACAAATTCATCGCAGGATTATATTCGAGATAATTGGACTAACGTAAACCTTTCGTCGCTTGGAAGCGTTGATAAGATTATGTTCAAGTTTACTTCGACTGATAATGGAGGCTATGGAATGAATACTCCTGCCTATGTTGCAATTGACGATTTAGTGTACGAATAAATTTACGAAAAGAATATGCGTACCTATACCGTTTTAGCGATCCTAATTTTCTGTAATTTTTTGGCTACAGCCAATAATTTAAGGTTTGGCTTGGCAAGCATACACGAAAACAGAATTACTGTTTCAATTGCATGGGACAATAGCTGGAATTTAACCCAAACGGGTGGTAGTTCCGATGCTGTTTGGCTTTTTGCAAAAGGGAAATTGGCAAACGGAGTGTGGGAGCATGTTAATTTTAGTTCGAATTTATTCGACCATTTGTATAACGAGCCCCTTACCATTGAAGCAGCAGGCGATGGTAAGGGTGTTTTTATATGCCCTGCAAATCAGGGTGCTTTTTCAGTGCCATTCACAAATATTTCAATAAAAGTTTCATCCAATCTTTCAAGTTATGTTGAATTGAAAGTATACGGAATCGAAATGGTTTACATTCCCCAAGGTGCTTTTTACTTAGGCGATTGGGCTTCCATTTCGTCGTTAGCCAATAACCAAGGGAATCCTTTTCTTGTTAGTTCCGAGGAAGCAATTTCAAGCGGTACGCTAACCCTTGCAAACCCAAATAACTACTTCGACCCTCCAGCGCTAAGCGGAACAATTCCTGTCAGTTACCCAAAGGGTTATAGCCCTTTTTACGTAATGAAGTACGAAGTTTCGCAGCTTCAGTATGTCGACTTTTTAAATACATTAACTTACACCCAGCAGCAAAACCGAACTTGGCGTTCGCCAAACTTAAGTTCAGGAACATTTGCAATGGTTAATCCTTACCAAACCGATAGTTTGTATCGTAATTCAATAGTTATTGCCACGTCAGGCGTACAGGGCGTAAGTTCGGCAGTTTACGCAGTTAATGGCAATGCAAACCAAAACTTTAATGAAGAGAGCGATGCCCCGTATCGTGCTGCTAACTTTTTTTCGTGGGCCGATTTGGCTGCCTATCTCGACTGGGCTGCGCTTAGGCCAATAACCGAAATGGAGTTCGAAAAGGCTTGCCGTGGAACAAATTCTTCGGTTGCTGGCGAATTTGCTTGGGGAACTCCCTACATTACTAACGCAAATACTGCAATTTACGATGGTACAGTTTTTGAAACGGTTAGCGAGGTTTCCAGCGGGGAATCGGGTTTGGCAAATCATGGTACAATTATAGCATCACAAGGGTGGGGGCTACGAGGTCCACTTCGAACAGGGTTTGCGGCAAACCAAAGTTCAACAAGAATAAGTGCTGGTGCATCGTTTTACGGAGTAATGGAGATGAGCGGTAATGTTTGGGAAATGGTTATTGCTGCCAATGGCGATGGATTGAACTTTTCAAGAATTTTTGGCGATGGAATCCTCGACAGCAATGGTAATGCTAACGAAAGCGGCTGGAGTAATTCGTCAACTGCCAGTGGTATAATTCTCCGAGGTGGAGCATGGGGAAGCATAATTTCCGAAGTTGGTACTTGGCGCGATTTAGCAATTTCCGACAGGTACTATAGTCACGTAAAGCCCAGTACACGAAGGAATTCGTTAGGAGGTAGGGGAGGACGTTAATAAAAGAATTTAAATGGATTAGCTATGAAAACAGTAACTTACAAATTACAATCGACCTTTTTTTTATTAGGTTTCTTATTATTAGCGCTTTGCGCTAACAAGGCCAGTGCACAAGCAAACTACAATGGCGGTCAGGCTGGAGGCTATGCTTCGATAAACGTTTCGTTTTTATCATCGGTTACCATTGGCGATTCGCTTGTTGCGCGTCAGTTCGAAGCTTCGGTTTACCCAAACCCAATAAAAAAAGGGCAAGCCCTTAAGTATCGTATTCGAAATGTCGACTTTGGTTCAAAGGTTACTGTAATTGTTAGCGATATACTTGGTAATAGGTTACTAACACAGGAAATTGAAGTTAACATCGACGATTCTGAACTTGCATTACCACAAGAAAAAATGGCAAAGGGAATATATTTAGTTACTTTTCAAAGTTCTAAATCGAAAATTACACGAAGAATTTCTTACACAGATTAAATATTTGTTTTTAAATTGCAATTAATACTTTTTTGCAATTTCAATATTTAAAGAAAAACCAATGCAAAAAATACTTTCAAATAATTTAGAATCGATACGAGCACTTTGTGCAATTTATAACGTAAGGTATTTGTATGCTTTTGGCTCAGTATGCACCAATAAGTTTAACGAAAATAGTGATATTGATTTGTTAGTGTCCTTAGGTACATTAGATTTTGGCGATTATGCCGACACTTACTTTTTACTTGCTGATAAGTTTGAAGAAATATTAAAAAGACCTGTTGATTTAATAACCGACAAGTCCTTATCAAATCCATACTTCATCGACACTTTAAATAAATCAAAAGTTTTACTCTATGGAAGTTGAAGTGAAAAAATTCTTGTACGACATAAAAGTTGCAATAGATTCCATTAATAGTTATCTCGGAGAGACTCGCGATTTTAACAAATACTTAAACGATAAAATGCTAAGAAGAGCAGTTGAGCGGGAGTTTGAAATTATTGGAGAGGCAATATAAAGAATTGAAAAGATTGACTCAAATGTAAAAATTTCCAGTAAAAAACAGATTGTGAATTTGAGAAATAGGGTTATTCATGGTTACGATAAAATTGACAATCAAATAATATGGGGCACAATTGTTCTTCATTTACCAACCCTGAAAGAAGAGATTGATTCAATATTAAAAGATTAGAATACAAATAAACTACTCTACTTCTTAAAAATAAAGTAAACGGCGAGTACTAAAAAGCAGAAGCCAATTAAGTGGTTTAAGCGAAAGGTTTCGTTTTTAAATGCGATTAGCGAAAACACTACAAACACCACAAGTGTTATAACTTCCTGAATAACTTTTAGTTCAACTAAAGTAAAAGGTCCGCCATTACCTTTATAGCCAATTCGGTTGGCTGGCACCTGAAAAAAATACTCGAAAAGGGCAATTCCCCAGCTAATTAGCACAATCGAAATTAGCCCAAGGCTTTCGAACCACTTCATGTCCTTAAACTTTAAATGCCCGTACCAAGCAAGGGTCATAAATGTATTGGAGAGTATTAAAAGCAGGATGGTGTAAAAAGAAGTCATAGTTTTAATTTTAACGCAGCGAAATTATTGCTTTTTAAGCAATTTGCAATCGTATTTAGCAATATCCTTAAAACGGTCAATATTTTCTATCTTTGCATTTTTGTAATATTTGAACTTATTAAATTATGTTTTCAATCGAAACCTACCTTTCAGAAAAATTTGCGCAAGCAATAGCAAGCCTTTACGGTGTAACATTAGATGCCAATACGCTTCAAATTCAGAAAACGCATACCGACTTTAAGGGCGATTTTACTCTAGTGGTGTTTCCGCTTCTTAGAGTTTCGAAAAAAAAACCTGAGGAAACTGCAGCCGAGATAGGCGATTACTTGAAGATGAACTTTCCTGAGTTTTCCGATTATAATGTGGTTAAGGGCTTTTTAAATGTTAGCCTTACCGATAATTTTTGGGGTGAAATGCTAACACAAACTGGGGGAGATGAAAACTTTGGGTTTGTAAAAGCAAACTCAACTGGAAAGCATGTAATGATTGAGTTTTCGTCGCCAAATACCAATAAGCCGCTTCACCTTGGCCATATTCGAAATAATTTACTCGGTTTTTCGGTTGCTCGAATTCTTGAGGTAAATGGCGATAAGGTAACTAAGGTTAACCTTGTGAACGATAGGGGTATTCATATTTGTAAATCGATGCTGGCTTGGCAAAAGTATGGCATCGGCGAAACTCCGCAGTCGTCGAGTAAAAAGGGCGATCATTTGGTTGGCGAATACTATGTTAAGTTCGACAAGAAGTACAAACTCGAAATTGAAGACCTTAAAGCCAAAGGCTTAACGGAGGATGAGGCAAAACAGAAAGCCCCGTTAATGCTCGAAGCGCAGGAAATGCTTCGCAAATGGGAATCAAAAGACCCAGAAATTATTTCGCTATGGGAAACTATGAATGGCTGGGTTTACGAAGGCTTCGAGAAAACTTACAACAATTTAGGCATTTCGTTCGAAAAGGTTTACTACGAATCGCAAACATACTTGCTTGGCAAGTCAATTGTGAGTAAAGGATTGGAACAAGGGGCATTCTTTAAAAAACCCGACGGTTCGGTTTGGGTCGACTTAACATCTTTTGGACTTGACGAAAAAGTACTCCTTCGCGCCGATGGAACATCGGTTTACATTACACAGGACATTGGTACTGCCGTTCAGCGTTTCGACGAGTTTCACCTAAACGAGCACATTTATGTAGTTGGAAACGAGCAGGAGTATCACTTTAACGTGCTAAAAGGTATTCTAAATCGTTTAGGTTACTCGTGGAGCGACCATCTTTTCCACCTGTCGTACGGAATGGTTAATTTGCCCGAGGGCAAAATGAAATCGCGCGAGGGTACTGTTGTCGATGCCGATGATTTAGTAACCGAAATGATTGATACTGCCCGCGAAATGGCAAGCGAACTTGGCAAGCTCGATGGCTTGTCGGAAACCGAAATAGACAAGGTTTGTAGTACCGTTGGCCTTGGCGCTCTTAAGTACTTCATTTTAAAGGTCGACCCCAAAAAGAACATGACCTTTAATCCTCGCGAATCGATTGATTTTAACGGAAATACAGGCCCATTTATTCAGTACACCTATGCTCGTATTCAGTCGGTTTTACGAAAAGCCGAAGAGGATGGAATTTCGTTTAGCGGGAATGCCCCAGCCATTCAAATGAGCGAAAAGGAAAAAGAACTAATCAAGTTGACAATAACTTTTCCAAGTATTGTTTCGTTGGCAGCCGAGCAGTATTCGCCAGCATTGGTTGCAAATTTTGTTTACGAACTTGCAAAAGAGTACAACCAGTTTTACCACGATCACTATATTATTCGCGAAACCAACGACGATATTCGTAAGTTTAGGCTACAAGTGTCGCAGCAGGTGGCAGTTTGCGTTAAAAGTGCTATGTGGCTTTTGGGCATCGATGTGCCAAGCAGAATGTAGAACACTAACAATTAATAGGTTGCGCAATTCTTTGTGTTCTTTGCGTAAATCTTAGTGTGCTTTGTGGTTAGAGTTTTTATTATTTTTTGGACAACCTCTTAAGCAATAAATGAAAAAGTATTTAACCTTCTCGTTGTTATTCTTCTCGGTAAATCTTTATTCACAGAATATTGATATAAGGCTATTGAGGGAAATAAACTTAAACAGAAATAAAAACCTCGACAATACCTTTAGGTTTATAACCAATACAGCAGCGCCCATAGCCATTAGCACTCCACTTGCACTTTTAGGTGTTAGTTTAATTAAGCACGATTCGGTAATGCTGCATAAGTCAATTTTTATTGGAGTAACCGTTCTGTCGGCAGTAATTATTACCACAACTCTAAAGCATAGCATTAACCGTACCCGCCCTTTTGTAACTTACCCTTATATTGAAAAGGAAACCAGCGTTGGAAGCCCTTCGTTCCCGTCGGGTCATACTTCCGATGCATTTTCGTTGGCAACATCGGTAAGCATAGCTTATCCAAAATGGTACGTAATAGCACCTGCTTACACATGGGCAAGTGCCATTGGCTATTCGCGAATGCACTTAGGCGTTCACTTCCCCAGCGACGTGTTAGCCGGTGCACTAATTGGTGCAGGTTCGGCTTACTTATGCTATAAAGGTCAGCAATGGTTGAATAAGAAAAGATAAATATTTGATTGATTGCTCCGATAACTAACGGGGGATTGATTGATGGTAAGATGTATATAGGTGTATTTTATTACAAAAATTCAAAAAGAGATTTAATAGTATATTTGCAACTCGATAAAAACCAGAAGGATGAAGTATGTTTTTTTAATAGCTGCATTTAACGCTTTATTTTTTGCAGTATTACTTTTACAAAAAAAACCTAAAGCACTACATGATAAAATTCTATTTTATTGGCTAATATATTTAGGCTTATTCACTGCATTTTATACTTTTTCATTTCACGAACTTGTTATCCAAATTAAGCATATTTCAGGTTTTATAATTTCAATGTTTTTACTTCATGGGCCATTTTTATACTTATATGTCGAATCATTAACATCGGGTAAAAAACAACTTACACAAAAAGGATTGTTCCATTTCATACCTTTTTTTTCTTTTCTACTGTACCTATTAATCTCTTTATGGTTTCCTGAATATTCTTCGAGAATAAGAATGGACCATGTGACAATAAACGTAGAGCCACCTTTTATATTTGTATTATTCCTATTTATTACAGCATTGTCGGGACCAGTCTACTTTATAGCATCCTATTTAAAGTTTAAAAATGTCAACAAAAATATATTAAATATTTTTTCAACTACCGAAGAAATTAACCTCGATTGGTTGAAAACGCTTGTATATATTTTCGGAATTATTTGGTCGGCTTTAATTGTGGTTGCTATTGTCCATCATCTTTTCCATTACGCATCAATGGCTTTTTGCACCGATGGACTTTTTCTGTCTCTTTCAGCCTTTATTATTCTTGTTGGCTATTTTGGTTTACGGCAAAAGGAAATTTTCACCAAATTTCCGACTGATGATCACGACTTTGTGACCGATCAGCGCACAAAATACCAAAATATGCCTCTGAGCGAACTTGAGTTTTCGGAAATTATTGGCAGGTTAAATACTACAATGGAGCATGATAAACTTTTTTTAAATCCTGAGATTACTCTTCCTGAGCTCGCAAAATCAATCGATATTCCATCCTATCAACTTTCGAGAATAATAAATGAAAAGTTTGAGTGCAACTTCTTCGATTTTATAAATGGTTATAGGGTTAACGAAGTAAAAAGCAAACTGAATGACCCCACTTTTAGTAACTTATCGTTACTTGGAATTGCTTTTGATAGTGGATTTAACTCAAAGTCAGCATTTAATAGAATTTTCAAGAAAACAACAGGACTCACACCCAGTGAGTTTAAAAAAATTAACCAAAGTTTATAGAAGTCTCTCCTTCTAAATTAGGTCGTATTTATTAGTGAAAAGAAGTGCTACCTTATAAATTAGGTCGCACAGCCTTTTATTTGACTATACTTTTGTTTCGATATGAATGATTAAAAAACTTAAACTTAAAATCATGAAAACAAAAGAAATGAAGTCGTTAAAAAACAACGTAAGTGAAAGGAATTCTTTTAAAGCTAAACTTTTCGTTGTCGTAATTATTAGTTTGATGTTTGCACTCCCATTTTCGTCGCTAGCACACTGCGATTCGTACGATGGTCCTGTAATAAAAGATGCTTACAAAGCGTTGGAAACAAATAATGTAAGTTTAGTTTTAAAGTGGATTTCGAAAGAACAGGAGCAGGAAATTATCTCCTTGTTTAACAAAACCACTAAACTTAGAAGTGGAGATAAAGAGATTTATCAAATTGTCGAGAAGCATTTCCTCGAAACACTTGTGCGCTTGCATAGAGAAACAGAGGGGGCGCCTTATACTGGCTTAAAGCCAGCAGGTTCAACAAAAAAGATTGTTGTATTAAGCGACAAGGCAATTGATAGTACAAGCGCCGACGACCTGGTAGGTAAGTTGAATGGTCATGTTGAGAAAGTTGTAAGAGAAAAGTATAATCTAGTTTCTGCCCTAAACATCGAGAAGGATAAATCTGCTGAAAAGGGTCGTGAGTTCGTAAAGGCTTATGTTGACTATACTCATACGCTCGAAGCCATTCATGGTATTCTGGAAAGTGGCGGTGGTCATGCAGAGCATAAACACTAATTATTTTGACAATCTCTCTTGAAAAACTAATCTTCCTCTTATAAAAGATGGAGATTTGTTTTTGTGTTTAATTAGAAATTATTGTTTAAAGTATTTGATATATAATAGTTTGTAAATTATTAATCGTTTAGAAATATGGAGTTCTGGCAAATCAACTTTTCGAAAAAAATGAAATAGAACAATGACTAATTAGCAACTTTATTTAAATTTGAAAATTAATATCAACTAAAATGGGTAATACAAGAGTTTTCAAAATGCCCTTTGCAAGTGTATATCCGATGTATATACAAAAAGCCGAGAAAAAAGGGCGTACAAAAAAGGAAGTTGATGATATCATTTTTTGGCTAACTGGATTTAACCAGCATTCTCTGCAACAACAAATTGATAATAAAAGTGATTTTGAAACCTTTTTTAATTGTGCACCCCAAATAAACCCAAATGTTTCGAAAATTACAGGGGTAATATGTGGCTATCGTGTGGAGGAAATTGAAGACGAACTTATGCGAAAAATTCGTTATTTAGATAAGCTGGTTGATGAGTTAGCTAAAGGAAAAACAATGGAGAAAATTTTAAGGAAGTAAGGATAAATAAATATGATTTAGTTTCAATATTAATCAACAATGTTACCCGTCTGACTGCTCAAGGCGGTCTGACGGGTGAAACCAAAAAAAAGGTTGAGAAAAGCTCCTCAACCTATTATATTAAAGTCGGGGCGCGACTCTAAGTCGCACACCGACTTTAAAATATTATTTCGTACTCAAAACCTCAATTGCCTTTGTAGCAGCCTCGAGGGTTGGGGTATTGCTTAGTGGTTGTCCAACAGCGCCTTTCATCCAAAGTTGAGGAATAGTGCGGCCTTGAGTATACATTCGTTGCACTTCGGTGGCAAAGTTTTTACCAGCAATTTGGTTTTCAATTTGAAAATCGATTAAATGGCCAATTGGGTATGCCGAAAGGTAAAGAGGATTGTCGATCATGTGGCTATAAACGGCAAGTATTGGCTCGTCGTTAGTGCCAAATACGTCGGCATAATATTTATTCCAAATTTCTTTAGCAATGCGAATTGCAGCCTCTTTAACTTGTTCGGCATTGGCTTCGGGATTAGCGTATAGCCATTTCCAAAGGTTAATGTCGACCAACGAAACACCCATTATTTCGTAGCACGACCATAAATTGTCGAGGGCATTGAGGTGAAGTTTGTCGGGATTTGTGTCTTGTATGCCTAACACTTCGAGGTCGCGAGCCTGAAAAATAAATGCTAAAGCTTCAGTAAAAGCAGTATTAGGAACACCATTAAGCATGTAGTAGTCAACATCGTGAAGGGTAATGGTTTGCTCAACAGTATGGCCAAACTCGTGCATGGCAATATTAAAACCTTTATAGTTCATTCCGCTGCTGGGAATATTGGTGCGAAGCAGAGCAACGTCGGAGCGCATTGCGCCTCCCCATGCATGACCTGCACCACGGCTTCCTTCAACATTTATTTTTTCACCAAAAAACTGAGCCTTTTCGTTTGTCCAGCCTAGCGATGTTAGCATTTTTGGAATTTCGTTTTGGTACGATGCTGCATTGGTAAAGCGTTTCGAAACGGCAGCGTTAAGTTTTTCGGCTGGGATGCTACTGCGCGACTTAAAGCCGTCGTACCAAATATCGAATGGTTGCAAGGGCCTGCCAAGTCGCTGCGCAATAAGTTTACCTGTTGCTTTTACCTGCTCCGATGAAACAAAATCGGTAAAAAGTTTTTCAACATCCTCAACGGGAATTTCGAAATCGCCCTCGAACTTTCGCTGAATGTAGGTTGGCATTGTTGGGCTGAATGCGTCGATGTCTTTTAATGCACTGTATAGGTTTACAATTTGTTGGTAACGAGTGTTGGGCTCCGATGTAAATTCAACGCTTTCGCCATTGCTAATTAGTTGGTTCGAAATGGGTTTCCACTGAAACTCGGGGCTATTAATAACCTTTTCGGGAATCGACTGGTCGATAATGCGCTGCATTATTTGGTAAATCATTTTCTGCCTCTCGATACCACCTTCAATATTAGAATACTGCGATTTAAGTTCGTCGCGAAGGTTCCAGTGGGTAATAAGTTTCATGTCGTTAGGGAAAAGCTGCTCGTTGTTTTCGTTACGAATTGTTCCCATGTGAATGTAGTAGCCGCTAATGTATGTGTCGGCATTTGTACTAATGCTCGAGTAGTTTTGCTGTAATTCGGCTGGTATGCGCGACGTAAACATGTCGCCCAAACGAGCATAACCCCACTCGAGGCGAGTCCAGTTGGGCCCCAATTCGGTTTTTTCTTTCAAACTGTAGAAGGGGAAATTAAGAGCTACAATAAAGGCAATGCGGTTTGTGTAAAGATCTTCGGAGAGGTGAGCCCCAGCGTTAAACCCGCCAAACATTTCGTCGATTGGAGTTATTGGCCCCATGTCGAGGTGAAGCGGACGTAAAAGGTCCTTGTTAATTCGAAGGAAGTATCCATTAAGAATTTCCATGGAATAGGAAACTTTGGTGAAAAGCGTTTCGATTGCTGCTGGCTCGGCTACAAATTGCTCGTTACAAAACGTTTCGAAATTGGCAATCGACCCATCGCTTTCGCGCCAAAGCGAGGCAACCTGTTTTACACCACGTTCAATACGGAACTTGGCCTGTTCGCCGTGTTTTTTAACAAGTTCATTAGTAACGTTTTCAACCGACATATCGGGAATTGGGCTTCCTTTAACAACCTGCTTGTTGTTGTTTGATGGTGTACATTGAATCATAAGTGCAATCAATGGAAGGGTGAATAAGTAAACTAGCTGTTTCATATTTAAGCAATTAATAAGTGGTTAACGAATTTTCAAATTTAGCAGATGTTTGTGGGAAAAGCAAGGGTTTAGTTCGCAGTCTTCAGTCGGCAGTCTTCGGTCCACAGTCTTCAGTCCACAGTCTTCAGTCTTCAGTCCACAGTCCACAGTCCTCAGTCATCAGTCATCAGTCCTCAATCCTCAGTCCTCAGTCCTCAGTCGGCAGTCTTCAGTCCACATTCTTCGGTCTTCGGTCTTCAGTTTTCGGACTCCTAACTTCAATCAATCCCCCGATAACTATCGGGGCAATCAATCTCAAAGCTCCTATTGTGTTCTATGTGCCTAATGTGGTGGATTTTTTCTACTTTTGCAACTCAATTTAAAATCGAAAATCAATGCTATCAAGAATTAAATACTACACTCTTTTTGTGCTTAAGGGAATGGGAATGGGTGCTGCCAATGTTATTCCTGGCGTTTCGGGTGGAACCATTGCGCTTATTACAGGTATTTTCGAGCGTATTATTAATGCAATAAAATCGTTCGACGGAAAGGCTATTCAATTGCTTTTTAAGGGTAGGTTTAAAGAACTTTTTGAATATGTCGACTTCTACTTTCTTGTAGCTGTTTTTACAGGAATGGTAATCAGTGTTGTTACTTTAGCTCGTGTTTTCGAATTTTTATTTTCGAATTACCCTGTTTATATATGGTCTTTCTTTTTTGGTTTAATTCTAGCTTCGGTTTACTTTGTTGGTAAAACAGTTGATAAATTGAGGTTAAGTGTTATTATTACTTTTATTATTGGCTCAGCTGTTGCTATTTGGCTTTCGTTTCTAAATCCTGCTACGCAAAACGATTCTTTTCTTTATTTAGTTGTTTGCGGCGTTGTTGCTATTTGCAGTATGATTCTACCTGGTTTATCGGGTTCGTTTGTATTAATGCTAATGGGTAACTACGAGTTGGTTATGATAAATGCGGTAAACGACGTGAACATTAGGGTTTTGATTCCTGTAATTATTGGTGCTGTTGTTGGGTTACTAGCATTTTCTCATTTCCTGTCGTGGATATTTAAAAAGTATAAGGATCAAACAATAGCTATACTTACTGGTTTTATACTGGGTTCGCTAAGTATTTTATGGCCATGGAAAAATGCAATTTACAGGCTCGATACTCTTGGTTCTCCAATACTAAAAAATGGCAAAAATGTTATACAGGGCTACGAACTAGCATTGCCTAAATCCTTTACTACCGAGGTTGCCATTGCTGTTTTTTTAATTTTAGTAGGTATTTTATCAATTGCATTAATCGAAAAATTTGCAAAAGAAAAGGTCAAAAGTTAAGTAGACACTATTGTAATGAAATTTAAGCAAATCCTATTAACTTGTTGTTTATTAGTATTGTACCTGCAATCTTACACGCAGGATAGGAGTTGCGATGTAGATAATATTCCCTTTAAAGTTGGCGAAACCATTAGCTATAACGCTGTTTATAGTTGGGGTTTTATTTGGGTAAATGCTGGCGAAGCCTACTTTAGCGTGAAGGACACCGTATATCTTGGTAAGCCATCAATTCACTACAAATCCGAAGGTTGGAGTTTAAAGCAGTACGATTGGTTTTTTAAGGTTCGCGATCGCTTCGAGGCAATTGTTAATCCAATAACCCTTCAATCGAAATGGTTCGAACGCGACACTCGCGAAGGAGGCTTCGAAACTTTTAATAGGTACGTTTTTAATGATGATCGCAATGAGGTAGAGGTAATTAGTAAAACCTCGAAGCGCCCATTTAAAAAGGAAGTACTAACAATTAAACCCTGTGTTTTCGATGTTTTAAGTGCAATATACTATTGTCGAACACTCACATTCGAAGGGCTAAAAAGTGACGAAACAATTCCGCTTACCATGGCTGTCGACAACGAGATTTTCGATTTATACATTCGCTATCTGGGTCGCGAAGTTTTAAAAACTCACGATGGTAAAAAGTATCGAACAATAAAGTTCTCGGCAAAGCTTGTTGAAGGCACAATTTTTACTGGAGGTGAGGATTTATTTGTTTGGGTAACCGACGATTTAAATAGAGTGCCAGTGCTAATTGAAGCAAAAATTCTTGTGGGCTCGGTAAAGGCAGTTCTTACCAAAACACAAAACCTCAAATATCCAGTTTCATCAGTTCTTGAATAGGAAGAACCCCCTTGCTAATGCTGAAATTTGCATTATTAATAGTCAATTTAAGTTTTACATACTTTCAGTTAGTTGAATACCAATTTTTGGGGTCAACATTTTAATGTAAAATTTGTTACTAATTCATTTGTTATCCCTAAATTCGATTAACCAAATACTAAACCAAATGAAAGCAAAAATCCTTCTTCTTTTTATGCTGTTAGGCGTATCTGCATTTTCACAGGTTCCTAACACCTTCTCGTACCAAGCAGTACTGAGAAATACAGATGGTCAAATTCTCGAAAACTCCGATGTGGTACTACGAATATCGCTGCTCTCGGAGGTTGAGACTTACTACGTTGAAACGCACACCCTATCAACAAATGCTTATGGTGTTGTTAGCATTTCAATTGGAGGTGGCGACTTGGTTTCAGGCAGTTTTTCCTCAGTTCCATGGGGCGAAAGTGTAATTAGTATTAAAACAGAACTTGATCACCAGTCTACTGGATTTCACGAAATGGGAACAACACTTCTACAAAGCGTACCCTATGCGCATTACGCCAAAACTGTAGGCTCAATCGATAGTAGTCCCGATGCTGGCGAAGAGGAACCAATATTTGTTGTTAAAAACAAAGATGGTTTTATTGTTTTTGCAGTATACCAAAATGGAGTAAGAATGTACGTTGAGGAAACACCTGGAAAAGGTTCGCGAGGTGGCTTTGCCATTGGTGGTATTGGCGACAATATAAAACTAGGCAACGAGTACTTTCGGGTTACACCCGATAGCGTAAGGATTTATTTACGAGAACCAGTTACAAAGGGATCGCGTGGCGGGTTTGCCATCGGTGGAATTGGCGATAATATTAAGGGCGAAGGTAGCGAATACCTATACTTAACTCCCGAGAATTACTTTATTGGCCATCAAAGTGGCGAAAATATATTACCAGAGGGGCTATACAATTCTACGTTAGGTTACCAAGCTGGAAAATCGCTTACCACTGGAAGGTCAAATATTCTAATTGGTATGGAAGCCGGTTTAAGTACAACCACCGGAAGGTGGAATACTATTTTGGGTTTTAAGGCAGGTCGCGACAATATTTCGGGTGACTTTAATACATTTTTGGGTTACTACTCTGGTTGGAAAAATACAACAGGAGGAAGTAACGTTTTTATTGGCAATCAAAGCGGACAGGCTAACGAAACTGGGTCGAACAACGTTTTTCTGGGCTACTATTCTGGGTTAAACAATTTTGCTAGCTTTAATACTTTTCTTGGATACCAAGCAGGGCTTAGCAATACAACAGGAACTTATAATGCCTTTATGGGCTACAATGCAGGCCAAGCAAATATTACTGGAAATAACAATGTTTACATTGGCAACGAAGCGGGTTACTTAAATCAGTTCGGATTTAGCAATGTTTTTGTAGGTGATGGAGCTGGAAGGCAGGGCACATCATCGGCTTGGAACGTTTTTGTTGGCTACCAAAGTGGCTACAATACAACCGACGTTGGTTCGCACAATGTGTTCTTAGGTCACCACAGTGGTTTTAGCAATACAACGGGATGGAGTAATAACTATATTGGCCAAGGCGCTGGTTACTCAAATACAACTGGAACCAACAATATTTTTATTGGCAACGATGCTGGACGCAATAACTTAACAAGTTCGGGTAATATATTTATGGGTCGTAGTGCGGGTTATAATTCCACCGAATACGGGAATACAATAATTGGTCATACTGCTGGCCAATTCCTTGCAGTAGGAGCAAATAATACATTTTTAGGCAGTTTGGCTGGCTACCAACGATCGGGTGGTAATAGCAATTTAATTCTTGGTTCGTATGCTAACTACCTTGGCGGCTCTGGTAACAATAATACAGTAGTTGGTAATGCTGCTGGTTACGGTGCAATTGGTAGCGGAAATGTTTTTATTGGGTATAACGCAGGGTTTAGCGAGGAGGGTAGCAATAAACTTTACATATCAAATAGCGATACAAGTAACCCGCTAATTGGTGGCGATTTTAATGAGCAAAAAGTAACAATTTCGAGTATTATTAATTTGAAAGGATTAGCAAATTATCCAGCAAATCCCACAATTGGTGATATGGTTCGATTAATAGGGCCAACACCCGCTGCTGGTTTATATATATATTCAAGTATTGGCTGGAAACCTATTATTGATTTATAAATCCTTAATTAGGAGTTAAACATCAGCTAAACTGGTGAGTATTAGTACAAAATAGTATTTTTAACAAAAGTTATGAATTACAAAGTGTCAATTTATGTTTTTGTGCCTAAATTGCTTTCGATTTGAGTTCACGAAAATGTTCTCAAATTGTTAGTTTTATTGAACAACAACTTTTCGTGTGTTTGGGAAGAAGGGGCTGTCTCAGCCCCTTCTTATTTTCGGTCTGACCGTTTAATTCGGTCTGACCCATTAGGAACCGTTCAATCGGTCTGACCGTTTCAATCGGTCTGACCGGTAATCATAACTGCTTAAATCGGTCTGACCCATTAGGAACCGTTCAAACGGTCTGACCGTTTCAAACGGTCTGACCGGTAATCATAACTGCTTAAATCGGTCTGACTCATTAGGAACCGTTCAATCGGTCTGACCGTTTCAATCGGTCTGACCGATAACAAGAAAGCCGTTAATCAATTACCTTCCCAAGGTGCTTTTTCAAAATTTCAAGTAAATCTTCGGGGCGAATGGGCTTCGAAATGTAGTCGCGGCAACCAGCCCTAAAACCCTTTGCCCTGTCTTCGGCCATGGCATATGCAGTTTGTGCAATTACTGGGAGTTCGGGTCGAAATGCTACAATTTCCTGTGTTGCTGCATAGCCATTAAGTATTGGCATTTGAATGTCCATTAAAACTGCATCGATACTAGGATTGCTCTTAACCATTTCAATGGCTTCCTTGCCATTACACGCTCTAATAATGTTAACCATTGTTGGGCTAAGAACTTCTTGTAAAAACATAAAGTTTAAGTCTTCGTCTTCGGCAATAAGAATTGTAAGATCCTTAAAACTTCCCGATGGCTGCCTTTGTACCCTATCGAAATGCCACTCCGATGCGTTTGGGATAATAAGCGGAAGGCTAAAGTAAAATGTAGCTCCTTCGCCAGTTTCCGACTCTACCCAAATTCTTCCACCCATAAGTTCCACCAACTTTTTCGAGATGGCAAGCCCAAGACCTGTTCCGCCATACTTTCGGGTAATCGAATCGTCGCCCTGGCGAAAACGATCGAAAATAACCGACTGCTTATCGTGCGAAATGCCAATGCCGGTGTCCTGAACATAAAAAATTATAGTTGCATTATTTGGTATAACGTACCCAATTTCAATTAACCCAGTATTTGTAAACTTTAAGGCGTTGCTAATAAGGTTGGTAAGTATTTGCTTTAATCGAATTGGGTCGCATAATATTGCGAAGTTGTCGTTATCCACAGATCGGTGGATTTTTAAATCGATATTCTTATTTGTATCTCTTTTAATTTCAGCGTAGTAGTGTGCATGAAGTTCGTTAAGTGCACCGTTTACGGGAACGGCCGATTTAATAATTTTTAGTTGACCCGCTTCAATTTTTGCAATATCAATAATGTCGTCAATTAGCGCTAATAGCGATTTGCTGCTATTGCCAATATAGTTTGCGTATATTTCTTTTTTTTCGGGACTAACTGTTTTTCGTGTAATAAGCTCCGAAAAGCCAACAATTGAGTTCATGGGTGTTCGGATTTCGTGGCTCATGTTGGCTAAAAATGCCGACTTTAATCGGTCGGCTTCAATTGCTTTTTCTTTCGATATTCTTAACGAATCCTCTCGCTCTTTTCGTTTTAACGATATAGCAATTTGATCAGCTATATGCTCCATTAGCCTTAAATCGTCGCGGGTGTAAGCACTTGTCGAATGGTAACTTTGCACCACCATTATTCCAATAAATTCATCGTCGCTTTTTAGCGGAACGCCCATCCATGCCTTTGCCGGAGTGCCAATAATTTCAAATGCGCCCTCGCTGCACAAACGGTTAATTTCGACCTCGGTGGTCAGTAGCGATTTTTCGTTTTCAATTACGTAACTGCTTATGGTTTTTCCCGATGGAAAACTTTCGAAATGGTCGTGCTTATCCTTAAAAAACGAAAGCTTAAGTGTTTTTTTTAGCTTATCCCAAAGAACAATAAAAAAGTTTTGAGCATCGAAAAGGGAGTTGAGTTCTTGCTGAATAATGCTGAAAAAACTTTCGAGATCCTTGCAGGTAATTTCGGCATGCGAAATATTAAGCAAAATTTGCTTCGTTAGCTTCTCTTTTTCAAGTTCTGTAGTGTTTTCAATAACAACAAAATATATTAATTCGTTGTTTACGGTAACTGGTGCAAATTTAAAAATATACGATTGCAGCGATACAAATTCTTCGCTAACGTTTAAGGGTAAAATAAAGGCTTTCGCTTCGGTTAACTTTGCTTTTAGGTCGATTGATAAATCGAAAAGTTCCGAAATGTTTTTCAACGAACTGCTGAATAATTTGGCAAACAGCTCCGACGACCAATAAACTTGACCTGCTACATTTATTTGAGCAGCAATAATTGGTAAATTATCTATTGAAGGAAAGGATTTTTCCATGATATTAAAGCATTTACTAATGCTTTCGGTAATTTTTTTTGATGAACAGATTATTGCTAAATTACAAAATGTTTGTGGTTTATTAAACTTCATGTTATGTTTTCGGGCAATTTCGATTTTTAATGTTCAGGATATTGACTATTTTCGGGCAAAAAAATAATGAGGGTTAAGTTACTAATACTTCTTGTAATTTCATTTGTATTCATTTCTGTTGGTTGTAGGAACAAATCTCACAATCCAACTTCTAATTGTATTTCTCAAAGTAAATATATTGAAGTTAAGCATGCAAAGGGCTTTTCAATTAGCACACTTAGTAATGGTTTTAGGTTAAGTATACTAAATCCTTGGCAGGGTGCGCAAAACGAAATTCAATCGTTCTGTTTTTCATATGCCAGCAATTCAATTTCCGATAGTTGCATAAATTTACCTTTAAATAGAATTGTTTGCCTTTCGACCACTCATTTGGCATTTTTAGAATCGTTAGGAGAACTCGACAGGGTTGTTGGTGTTTCGGGAGGAAAGTATATTTCGAACGAGTATATTTTAAGTAGAATTAGCAAAGGCGAGGTTGTCGACTTGGGCTATGAGCAGTCGTTAAACTACGAGCTTTTACTTAGCATTAAACCCGACATTGTTTTTGCCTACGGCGTTGGTTCCGAATCGCTTGGTTACTTAAACCGCATTCGCGAGTTGGGTGTTAAAGTTGTAATTATTGGCGAATACCTCGAAAGTACACCCTTGGCAAAAGCCGAGTGGATTAAGGTTTTTGGCGCAATGCTGGGGAAACCTGCCGAAGCCGATAGTATTTTTAGTAGAATTGAAAGCGAATATATTGCAGTATCGAGTCGATTTAGAAGTAGCCCAAAAAAACCTAAGGTTTTTATAAATTTGCCATGGAACGACGTTTGGTATTTTCCTGGAAACGAAAATTACATGGCAACCCTAATTTCCGATGCAGGTGGCGATTATCTTCTTTCGAATTTAAAGGGAAACGAAACCCATGCCTTCAGCTTCGAGTCGGCAATTGAAAAGGGCGTAAATGCCGATGTTTGGATTAACTTAGGCTCGTATAATTCTGTTGAACAAGTTCTTGGCGATTTTCCGAGGCTTAAAGTTCTTCCAGTTATGAAAAGTGGAAATATTTTCAATAATAATAAGCGCATATCGCCCGAAGGTGGAAACGATATTTTCGAATCGGGTGTTATGAATCCCCATATTATACTAAAGGATTTGGTGAAAATATTTTACCCTGATTCTTTAGAGCATAGCCTTGTTTACTATAAAAAGTTGTAATGTTTAAAATTAAGTTGAAATCGATTTTTTCGAGTAAGACAGGCTTAATGGTTATGTTTACCATTTTGTTGGTAGTTGCTTTTTTAATCGATTTATTTTTAGGCTCAGTTCGTATTCCGTTTTTCGAAACAGTTCGTATACTTTTTAGCAGTTCGAGCAACGAAATTTGGCAAACCATTATTATCGATTTTCGCCTACCAAAGGCACTCGTAGCCATTATGGCAGGGGCTGCGCTGTCGGTTTCGGGTTTGCAAATGCAAACGGTTTTTCGTAATCCATTGGCAGGTCCCTATGTTTTGGGCATAAGCGCTGGTGCAGGCTTGGGCGTTGCCATTCTGGTAATGGGTTTTAGCGTTGCACAAATTCAGTTTCAATCGTCACTGCTATCGAGTTTAAGTATTAGCGTTGCAGCGTGGATTGGCGCAGGAGTTTTGTTGCTAATAATTCTTGCCGTTGCAACAAGGGTTAAGGATATTATGACCATCCTTATTTTAGGAATGATGTTTGGCTCGGCAGCCTCGGCAGTTATTAGCATTTTACAGTACTTCAGCAGCGAAACAATGCTGAAATCGTACGTAATTTGGACCATGGGAAGTTTGTCGTCGGTTTCGGGGCCACAGCTTTGGATTCTTGCCATTGCTACACTTATTGGTTTAGCAATTAGCCTTGCTCAGGCAAGGGTTTTAAACGTTTTACTTTTAGGCGAAACGTATGCCCAAAGTTTAGGCGTAAGCATTTCAACCAATAGGGCATTAATTTTTATTTCAACCAGTTTGCTTGCTGGGAGCGTTACCGCATTTTGTGGACCAATTGGTTTTATTGGCATTGCGGTTCCTCACATTGCCCGAATGGTTTTTAAAACCACAAATCACGCAGTGCTTATACCCGCGGTTTTTATTCTTGGAGGTTTAATAATGCTGGTGTCCGACATAATTGCTCAGCTGCCTGGCCTCAATGTTACACTTCCTTTAAATTCGGTTACCGCATTAATTGGTGTTCCAGTTGTTATTTATGTGGTATTCCGAAATAAACGATTTACTGGTTTATAGCTAAATGAACTCGGAACAAAACATACTATCGGCACAAAACCTTGAGATTGGCTATAAAAGTTCAACTTTTAGTAAGTTGGTGTATGGACCAATTTCGTTAAATTCATGTAAGGGCGAAATAGTTGCCATTGTGGGTCGAAATGGAATTGGGAAAAGCACTTTGCTAAGAACATTGGCAGGACTTCAAACTCCCGTTTCGGGAAATGTGATTGTTAAGCATAGTTTACTTTCCGAACTTCCCCGAAGGCAGCGAGCGCAGAGCATTAGCTTTGTTCCATCCGATTCGGTGCTTGTTCAAAATTTAACGGTAAAGGAGTTTGTTGCCTTAGGCCGCTTTCCGTATAACGATTGGAACGAGAATTTATCGGAAGCCGATTGGAATGCAGTTACAACTTCGTTGGAACTGGTTGGTGTTGAGCATTTAAGTAACTGTAACATAACTGAAATTAGCGATGGAGAACGACACAGGGCAATGATTGCCTTTGCGCTAGCTCAGGATACCGATATAATTCTACTCGATGAGCCAACGGCTTTTCTCGATATTTCC
Source organism: Bacteroidales bacterium UBA2287 (assembly GCA_002345675.1). Classification (GTDB taxonomy): domain Bacteria; phylum Bacteroidota; class Bacteroidia; order Bacteroidales; family Tenuifilaceae; genus UBA2287. The sequence continues at coordinate 59,957 of DDWL01000002.1, forward strand.
AATAAAATTGAAGTAATTAACCTGCTAAGGCGCGAAGCGCAAAAGGGGAAAACGGTAATTTTTACAACACACGACCTTAATATTGCGTTTCGCGAAGTAGATACAATTTGGCTTATGCACCCCGAAGTTTTTGCCGTTGGAACTCCCGAGGAGCTTGCGCTTAATGGCAGTTTCGATAAGCTGCTCGAAGGAACCAGCGTGCAGTTTAACCCAATGCTTGGCACTTTCGCAACACCTCGAAAACCGTTGGCTACAATATCGCTAACTGCATCGAGTGAAATGCTATTTGTTTGGACAAAGTTTGCGCTTGAGCGCATTGGGTTTAGCGTTGAAACCGATTCTGAAAATGAAGTATATACCCTTTCCTGTACTACGGATTGTTGGCAACTTAGTATAAAAAACGAAACCAAGGCCTTCGATAGCCTTGGTAACCTTTGTCGTTTTTTAAAAAGTAAAATTGAATTGAAACCGTAAATATTTTTATTTCAATAGCGGATCAAGAATACTGTCAAGTGATTCAATTCCAATTCGTTTTGCAATAATCTTTTTATTAGCATCAAGTATAAATATTACTGGAGTGCTATAAATGTCGTAAAGTTTATGGTAGTCGGTATTTCTGTATGGATCCCAAACATTTAACCATGTTAACTTGTTGGTTTCAACGTATTCCTTCCACTTTGGCATATCGCCCTGGGTGTAAACAGCAAAAACGGCTAACCCTTTATCTTTATATTGATTATACTTTTCAAGTAGAATTGGAGTAATTTTTTTGCAATGGCTGCAGCCAGGTTCCCAAAAGTAAACAATAGTTGCCTTGGCTTTAATAGCATGAAGACTGTGCGTTTTATTGTCGAGCCCAGCCATTGTAACGTTTGGCGCAATGCTGCCAACCAAATTTGGCTTTAACTCGTTAACCCTATTCTTAATTTTTTCAATAATATCGTTCGAAAGCCAGTTGGCCCTACCCGACAAGTAGTATTTTTCGGCAATGTGAACAAAAACGGCGTCCATTCCCATTATGTTCGAAGCCTGATACTTGGTAAGCAGGTGAGAGGTTATGTACTGAAACATCATTTTATTCGATTGCGTTTTCTCAATTACCAAGTCGGCGTAATAATTTATCGAATCGGGAATTGGTAATAACACTTTATCGAAGTAAAAGTCGAGTCGACTCTGGAAAAATGGCGTTCGCATCAACCTATCGTCAGCCAGGTCAATATTATCGAGGTAATGCTTTTGGTTGTACTGGTAACTTAAAACCCACTTAAGCGAATCGGCATTTGCAGTGTTTTCGGGTATTTTAAATTCGGGAATTTCGATAGGCTTTAACGATTTAATAATTGAAGCAAGGAAAGTTCCCTTGTTCTCGTCGATAACCTGATCCCAGTATGTTTTAACCTGCTTGTCGAGTTCGTTCATGCGATCCATAAACTTTTTCTCCTCGTCGCTTTTTTGGGCAACCCCCTGCATCTCGTTTCTCAGGTCGGTCATGGCTTTTTGTTTCTCGCCCATAAACTTTTGGTACTTAGCAAATGCACTGTTTTCGGGCGAATTTGTAAACTCTAGGTTGTCGATCTGATTATCGATTGTGGTATTAACCTTAAAATGCTGGTTCGAACTAACTAAAATGTCGAAGTAACTTTTGTTAGGAATAATAACAATGTACATACCCCCTTTTAAAAGCGAATCGCCTTCGAATACTGCAATGCCTTTGTTGTTTATTTTAGCTGTGTCGGCTACAAATTTTTTCTCGCCTAAGTGGTAACCTAAAAGTAGGGTAGTGTCGGTTATACCTTCAATTTGTACTTCAATTCGGTAACCCTTTTGTGCGCAGCTAATACTACTGATTACCATTAAAATTGACAGAATGACAAGAATCCTTTTCATTTTTTAGCTATAAATTTTGTAATTACTCTGTTAGCATGTTGGTTTCGTTGGAAACCAAAAACCGTACCACCTAATGTGAACAGTAAATTGTTAATTGCTGTAAAAATAGCAATCAAAAGTAGAAAATCTAAATCATTTAAAGTTATTTAGCACTTTAAAGTTTGCTTTAAACCCAAACGATTTTAAATAATCTAAAAATTGTTTTAATTTGAATTTGTCTTCTTGCAAACATAAACTATAACGTAATGAAAAAATTGTATTTTGTTTTGCTGTTGGTATTCCCTTTATTAACAATAGCACAAAGTGTTGAAGAAATAAAAGATGAGATTTTGGAACTTAAGTCTGACAATATCGATTTAATTCATAGGCTCGATATTCTTCAGAAAACCGTCGACGACATTCTTTGGTTTCAACGTCTTGCCGACATTGCAACTGTCGATAAGGTTTCTATGTATGGTCCAGCTCCTGCAAAGGTTAAATACCCAACAGCAATGGGAGCAAAAAATCCACTTAAGTTTTGGTCGTACGTGTTTATTCCAAAATGGATCGACCTCTCGAAAAAGTACCCATTAATTGTGTTACCTCATGGAGGAGTGCATGCCGATTTTTCAACCTACTACATTCATATTGTTAAGGAACTTATGGCGCAGGGCTATATTGTTGTTGCACCCGAATACCGTGGAAGCACCGGCTATGGAGAGGAATTTTGGAAACAAATTGACTACGGTGGGCTCGAAATTCAAGATGCTCATGCCAGTAAGGACTATATGGTTGAAAACTACGATTTTGTTGATAAGGATAGGGTAGGAATAATTGGCTGGAGCCATGGCGGACTTATTTCTCTTATGACTGTTTTCGAATATCCTAACGAGTATAAATGTTCCTATGCAGGGGTTCCCGTTTCCGACTTGATAGCCCGCATGGGCTATAGCACCGAATCGTATCGTAAACTTTTTTCTGCCGATTACCACATTGGAAAAACGCCTCGAGAGGATATTCAAGAGTACCGTCGACGCTCGCCTGCATGGAATGCGCACAAACTGCAAACGCCACTGCTAATTCATACAAACACCAACGACGACGATGTTTACGTGCTCGAGGTTGAGCATTTAATTAAATCGCTAAAAGCCGAAGGCAAAAAGTTTGAACACGAAATTTTTCAAGAAATTCCAGGTGGTCACTCCTTCAATCGTATGGACACTAAGCAAGCCAAAGAAATACGATTGAAAATTTACTCCTTTCTTGCTAAGCACTTAAATCCTCCAAAAACCTTAAAAACACTCAGCGAAATTAATAGTGCGGGGTATAGGTAACTTGAAGTGCAGTCCCCAATAGCCATTGGTGCAGTTGTTCAGTATTGGGTTATTGGGTTATTGTGTTATTCAGTTGCTCAAATGTTCAGTTGTTCAAATGTTCAGTTATTCAAATGTTCAGTTGTTCAGTTGTTGAGTCGTTGGGGTAAGATGCGAAGACGAAAATGCATCGTAGATTCAAAATTCTAACTCGAAAATTAATTATCTTTGTACAAAACTATAGATATGAATAACAGGAATTTAATACGGTTTGATTGGGCAATAAAACGATTACTAAGGAACAAGGCTAACTTCACAGTACTTGAGGGATTTCTGTCGGAATTGCTAAAAGAGCAGATTTCAATTGAAACAATTCTTGAGAGTGAGGGTAATCAGAAATTTGAAAATGACAAGTACAACCGTGTTGATATCCTTGTAAAGAATTCAAAAGGTGAAATGGTTATAGTTGAGGTGCAGAACCAGAGCGAATACGACTATTTTCATAGAATGGCTTATGGAACATCAAAAGTTATTACCGAATACATATCGGTAGGAGAACCCTACAAGAATGTTAAGAAAGTTTATTCAGTTAACATTGTGTACTTTGACCTTGGGCAGGGTGATGACTACATCTACTATGGAAAAACTGATTTTGTGGGAATTCATAAAAAGGACAAATTAAAACTATCCGATAAGCAAGTTGAAATACTCGGAAAGAACGAACCATTTGAAATTTCCCCAGAATACTATGTGATAAAAGTTAATCAATTCAATGATAATGCAATATCAACGCTCGATGAATGGATTTATTATCTAAAAAATAACGAGATAAGAGATGAATTCACTGCGCAGGGAATAAATAAGGCAAAAGAACTTTTAAGAGTAGATAAACTATCGGAAGAGGAATTAATAACTTATAAAAAATACCAAGAGGATTTAAGGTATAGCGCAAGTATGGCGTGGAGTTTAAAAATTGATGCTGAAGATAGAGTAAGAAAAAATGAAAAAATACAAATAGCTAAGGATATGAAAAATGACGGTATGTCAACTGAAATTATTCAAAGATATACTGGTTTAACGGAGGAAGAAATCAACTCGATATAAAACCAAGCCCAACCCCTAACCCATTAGTTATTGAGTTATTAAGTTCACTTCGACCCTTCGATAAACTCAGGGCATCGCTGCTCAGTTTAAAATTGGGTTATTGAGTTGTTCAGTTGTTCAAATATTCAGTTATTGTGTTATTCAAATGTTCAGTTGTTCAAATGTTCAGTTAATCATTATTTAAAACACTCAAAATGAAAACCATAGGTTTAATTGGGGGAATGAGTTGGGAATCGTCGATAGTTTACTACGAAATAATTAATAAAAAGGTAAACGAGTTGTTAGGCGGGTTTCATTCGTGTAAAAGTGTAATGTGTTCGGTCGATTTTGCCGAAATTGAAAAGCTACAACACGACGATAAATGGGATGAACTAAATGAAATAATGGTACAATCGGCTAAGCAACTCGAGAGGGCAGGAGCCGACCTTGTTGTGCTTTGCACAAATACAATGCACTTAAGCAGCAGCGAAATTGTGAAAAACATATCCATTCCATTTCTTCATATTGCCGAAGCCGTTGGCGATGAAATTGTTAAAAGAGGATTAAAAAAAGTTGGACTGCTTGGTACCAAGTTCACCATGGAGAAGGATTTTTATAAAGCAGTTATTCACAATAAATTTGGCGTTGAAGTTATAGTTCCAAATAGCGAAGATCGAAATACAGTTCACAAAGTAATTTACGAAGAGTTAGTTCAAGGAATAATAAACGAAGAGTCGAGAGAAGCATTTATAGCAATAATTGGCAAATTACAAGACCAAGGTGCTCAGGGAGTAATTTTGGGTTGCACCGAAATACCACTTCTTATTTCCGATACCGATGTTCACATTCCAACCTTTAACACTACCCGTATACATGCCGAAAAGGCAGTGGAGTGGGCAGTTAGAGATTAATTGAAGAGGGATACATTACAATAATTAAAATTCACCCAATCTATTTTTTTGCTTCAGAGCCATGTTTTCATTAGGCTCTGTTTTTTTTTGTATACTATTGACAGTAATTGCTTTTTTCGTAAATTTAACTGGTTTTACCTATACATAAAATAACCCTAAAAACTAACCTAATATTTTTGACGGTATGATTAGCCTCAAAATTTATCAAGAGCTAAGTCTTTTCAACTTCGACCCTTATAGCCAGTTCTTATACTCGGCAAGCGAATCGGGATCGGGTGGAGTTGAACAAGGTTACCCTGCAATGGTTCCTTTACTTTTCGTTATTGTTGCTCTTTTTATTGGAACTGCTACACGTTACCTTCTTCGTAAAACTGCATTACCCTACACAATTACGCTTCTTGTATTAGGTTTTGCTTTAGGTCTTGCCTACCGGCTTGGATTCTTTTCTTCATTTTGGGGGTTAACCCAAAACAGTGGATTAGGTTACTTTGGCGAATCGGTTAACTGGGCTGGCCATATCGACCCGCATCTAATTCTATATATTTTCCTTCCTACTTTAATTTTCGAAGCTGCTTTTGCGCTGCATATTCATACATTTAAAAAGTCGCTTACTAATGCCTTTATTCTTGCTGTTCCCGGAATTATACTTGCTTTAGCACTAACAGCAGCGCTTTTAATGGCCTTTAAAGTCACAGGATTTGGGCTAACATCGTGGAATTGGCTAATTGCAATACTTTTTGGAACCTTAATAAGCGCAACCGACCCTGTTGCGGTTGTGTCAATATTAAAAGAGGCAGGAGCAAGCAAAAAACTTGCAACTTTAATCGAAGGCGAATCGCTCCTTAACGACGGCACAGCTATCGTTATTTTTATGGTTGTTTTAACCGCTATTACAGGAACTGGCGAAGGGAGCAATGCATTTGTTGAATTTATTCGAATTGTTGCCGGAGGAGTGCTAATTGGTACGTTAATAGGCTGGTTTGTTGTTGTTTGGTTAAAACGAGTATTTAATGATGCCCTTTTCGAAATAACGGTTGTTATTAGCGCAGCCTATTTGGCCTTTTTTATGGCCGAACATTTTTTCCACGTTTCGGGTGTGCTTGCTGTTGTTACGTTTGGCATAATGATGGCTGGAATTGGGAAAACTCGAATTAGCCCTCAGGTAGGGCACTTTCTACACGAATTTTGGGAACTTGCCGCCTTTATTGCCAATACGCTAATATTCTTAATAGTTGGTGTTGTAATTGCTTTAAGGGTGTCGTATACGGGCAAAGATTTTCTAATTCTAATTCTTTTTTATATTGGAATTACATTAATCCGTGGAATTGTTATTGGATTCTTTTTCCCATTAATGAAACGAATTGGTTATGGTATTACCTTTAAAGAGAGCATAATACTAACTTGGGGCGGTTTACGCGGAGCAATTGGTCTTGCCCTTGCCCTTATTGTAGTTTCGGAAGAGTCGATCCCACACGAAGTTCGCGATCAAATTCTTGCGCTTACAGCAGGTATTGTAATGCTTACTTCGCTAATTAATGCAACAACCGTTAAACCCATTATCAGTTGGCTTGGGCTTGCTAAAGTTGGCGAAGCACGAAAGCAAATGCTCGCACAAAATATTGTGCTTTTGCACCAAAGTGCCGAAAAGGAGATTGGAAAACTAAAGGATGACCGTTTTATGGCCGGAGCCGACTGGAAGGCAGTTAAGCAGTATCTTCCAAAAATAAATAAGGAAACCAATACGGCCAAAGAGGAAGAAACTCTTTTTGAAACAAGAAAAAGGTTGCTCATTAAAGAGAAGGAGAGCTACTGGCGTCAGTTTGGCGAAGGCCTTTTAAGCGAAAATGCTGTACATAACCTTTCCGATGAAATTGATAGGCTACTCGATTACGGTGGAAAAAACTCGCTCGCTAACCGAAAAGACCTTGAAAGTCTTTGGAAAACACCAAAAATTCTTTCGAAACTTCAAACACTCCCGCTTCTTGGAGGTTTTTGGAATAGAGCATTTTATAGGCGATTAGCTTTTAGTTACGACTGTGCTCGTGGCTTTGCTGTTGCCAACGAAGAGAATCTTAAAGGACTTTCGAGCATGTTAGTTGGCATGTCGGCTTCATCAACATCGCTGGGCGAAGAGGAAAAAGTGCTTTCGGGTCTCGAAGACGAAATTAACGAGAATAAAATAATGGGGTTAACCTTTTTGCGAAACCTTAAAGACACATACCCCGAAGTTTACCACTCAATCGAAACTCAAAACGCTTCGCGTTCATTGCTAAACCACCAAATGAACGTAGTTCAGCGTCTCGAAAAGCAGGGTAGAATTGAACCAGCCGATGCACATAATTTGGAAGCTGAAATTCAGGGGCATATGAAAAAAATTATCGATTCGCCGCCAACCTATCAGGTTGCCGAATCGTTGCGTTTCCTACAAGCCATTCCTGCATCATCATTACTGTCGCTCGAGGAGTTGGTGTATTTGTCGTCGCATCTTCAGGAGAAGGTTTTCCCAATCGACGCTAAAATTGCAACCGAAGGAAATACAAGCGATTGTCTCTATATGATTCTTCGAGGGTCGGCTCGATTCGAAAGGGGTGCAAAACTCAAAGCAATGCTCGAACCCGGAGCTGTTGTTGGGGCCTATGATACTTTAGCTAATTGTCAGCGCTGGGCATCTGTCGTTTCCGACTCACCAGTTACTGCCTTTAGATTATCCCAATCGGTAATTCAAAAGAGTCTACTGAAAAGGGCTCCAATTATGGATTTTCTTTGGCATTTGGCTGGAATCGATTTGGCCGAAAGGCTACTTCCAAAGCATGAGCCTTGGAGCCAGTGGAGAGTAAAAAAACTCAAGAATTGGATTAACACAGGTAAGGTTTTGCATCTGTTGCCAGGCGAAAAGGTAAGGCTCGATACGTCTATCGTTATTATTCTTCAGGGTGAAGTAATTACCGAAAACGACGATAAAATCATTCCAGCTCCAGAACTCGTTTTTTCAAACGAACTAAGAACAAAGGGTAAAGCTCTTGTATTTGCAATTCCCGAAATAGTTGAAAAGGTTGAGAGTGGAGAGTTGAAAGGAGAGAGTTAGAAGTCGGAAGTCGGAAGTCGGAAGTCGGAAGACTGAAGACCGAAGACTGCTGACTGTGAACTGAAGACTGCGGACTGTTGACTGCTGACTGTGAACTGAAGACTGCGGACTGCGAACTGCCGACTGCGAACTGCCGACTGCAAACTGTTCTACACTCCCCCCTTCTTCTCCGTTAAGTACTTCCAAAACCTCTTGGGCATGAAATTTTGTTGCACCACGAGGTTTTTTCTTTCGGCTATTGCAATGTTTTTGAAGTAAGTACGCCACAGTTCCTGCCAATCGTTATCAGTAGTATCGGCAATTCCCGTTTTTAAATTACCCGATTCGCGTATGAAATTAGGATTGCTAACGGAAACCCTTTCAACCTTTTTTCCATCGAAAAAGAAGCCATAGTCTCTCTTCGTATCGTAAATTAACCAAAGTTGGCTTGCAAAACGCTCCTTAAAATGGTTGATAACTAGCGGAATTACATCGTATTTTGGGGCGAACGGCCCGAAAAAAGTGCCATCGGCAGCCTGCTCAAAGCGAATAAACATAAGTACTCTATGCGCCTCTTTTAAAACCTTTCTGTCGAGTTTGTGAATTAGTAAAATAGTAGCGTTTCCTAAATCGGAGAAAATAGGTGCTTTTTTCTCGAAAAGCAAACGGCAGTATAAAAGTATTTGAATTTCAACACCTTCGTGCATCGATAGGTAAGCATGGTAAAGATGGTTGCAAGTGGTTGTTCCGCCAATGCGTTCAATGCCATTCCACACCCTTTCGGCAAGTAGATCGTTTGTAATTATATCAACGGTTTCGGCAAAAAGATCGAGTTGCCCGTTTGGGCCAACAATTTTAATCGGATTATCCTTTCTGTCGAAAGCACTAAAAATGCAGGTAAGTAACCCCTGAAAGGAACCATCGAAGCGGTACTGTACAGGTTTCATTTTGCTTATAATTTAGGCTTTGCTACGGAGTCGAAATTGACACAGGCAATATTTTTCCGTTAAAATACTTATTCCCATTTATTGCAAAGTCGACAATAAACTTTGCCATTTCCTCCGCGCTAAGTGGTGCTTTGTAGCCTGGAAAGGCTTCGGAAAGCATTTCGGTATTTACTGCACCAAGAGCTAGGCAGTTAAACGATACGCCTGAACCCTTAGTCTCTTCGGCACAGCACTCGGTTAGGCAGGCTAGTGCCGCTTTTGAAGCGGAGTAAACCGATAACCCCAGAAATTTCGAACTTCCTTGGAAACCGCCCATGCTCCCAATGTTTAAAACGTGAGAATTTTTCGACATAAAAGGCAAGGTCGCTTTTATTAGCTTAAATGCTGAAGTAAAGTTTACGTTCATCATTTGTTCGGCATCGGCATCGGAAAGTTCGAGTAGGGGTTTATTTACTAAATACCCGGCATTATTAATTAAAATATCGACACTTGAAATGTGCTGCTTTATGCGTGGAGTAAGGTGTTCGCTAAACGAAACCTTCGATGCTAAGTCGAATTCGATTGGGTATAAGTGAGCCTCAGAGTTTGCTTTATTACATGCATCGTTAAGTGCCTTTAAACCTTGCTGATTCCTCGAAATAGCAACAATTTCGTGGTTGCCAGTAGAGGCAAACTGCTTGGCAATTTCAAAGCCAATGCCTCTCGAAGCGCCGGTAATAACTATATTCATAGTTAGGTAAGTTAAATCGGGTTTTATAAAACAAAAGTAGAATTTTTTACGTTCTTTTGGGCGTAATAATATGTAATAGTACTATGAACTCATTTGCATCAATTATGAGAGGAAAGGTTTGGCTACTAATTCTATTCTCACTCGTTCTGGCTTTTCAGCCAGCAAGTTCTCAGGTAAAAAGCAAAGAAGCACAGGAACCAAAGCGCTTTTCCGACAAACTCTTTTACGGCGGCACGTTAGGCTTAATGGTAGGCGACATTACCCGAATTGACGTTTTGCCAATTGCTGGTATTTGGGTAATTCCTCAATGGTCGGTTGGTGTTGGTGGTCGTTATGGATACTATAGCCAGCGAGGAAGGTTACTGGCGGGCGGCTCGCAGGTTTACCGAAGCCATATTTGGGGTGCTTCGGGTTTTACACAAATTCTTCCAATTGTAAATTTAAGCGAAGTTACTCCCATTAAGGTTAACGGCGGAATTATTTTTCATGGTGAGTACGAAACGCTATATATCGATCAGAAAATGATAGATCCATTTATTACAACCGAAAAGGGTAAGAATTGGATTCATTTATACTTAGCCGGAGTTGGCTATCGGCAAATAGTTGGGCGACGAGCCGCGGTAAACATACTTTTTCTGTGGGATTTTTCGAAAAGTAACTACTCACCATATACAACTACACCCATTTTGCGGGTAAATGTTACGTTTTAGTACAAAAAAAAGAGGCTTTGGTTTCCCAAAGCCCTTTTAGAACGTATATAGAATAAATCTTGTTATTCTATAATATTCACATTAATGGCCTGAGGACCACGTTTGCCATCGGTGATTTCGAATTCAACGCTCTGACCTTCGTCTAAACGTTTAAAACCATCACGTGCAATACCAGTGTAATGAACAAACACATCATTGCCTTCTTCGGTTTGAATAAAGCCAAAACCTTTGGCAGCGTCAAACCATTTTACTTTTCCTTTCATGTTGAAAAATTGGTAAAGATTGATAAATAATTAATTAAACGTCACAAAGATGCGCAATAGATTTGACATGGCAATTCTTTTTCGTATTTTTTTTAAAATATTTACACTAACGTCTTAATTAGTAGGTTAATTTATGTCAAACATAAGTTTCAATTTTTTTTTTCGACAATAAACCCGTTTCTTTGGCAAATTATTTCAAATATTAATGTTTAAAGAATAGTTAAATGAAAGTTTCAAAAGACAAAGTAGTTTCTTTAAGCTACGAGCTTAAAGTTAATGGAGAGGTAGTTGACAGCGCCAACTTACAAAACCCACTTGAATTTCTTTACGGAAGGGGTATGCTTTTACCTCGTTTCGAGCAAAATCTTGACAATTTAAGTATGGGCGACTCGTTTGAGTTTTCAATTCCTTCTGTTGAAGGTTACGGTGATGTTGAGGCCGATGCTGTTGTTGAACTTCCAAGGTCGATTTTCGAAGTAGAAGGTGAAGTTGATGAGGAACTACTAGTTGTAGGAAAACGCCTCCCTATGCTCGATAACGAAGGCCATTCGCTTTATGGTATGGTAATGGAAGTTCACCCAAATCATGTGGTTATGGATTTTAACCACCCCCTTGCTGGTCAAGATTTGCATTTTACTGGTAAAGTTGAAAGCGTTCGCGAAGCTAAACCAGAGGAATTATCGCATGGTCATGTTCATGGCAATCATCATCACCACGACGAGGAAGAGAGTCACGGTGGATGCGGTTGTGGATGTAATTAATTTTTTTGTTAGTTTTAAAGCCAAAAGGAAAACCTTTTGGCTTTTTTAATTCCTAAAATTGTATAAAATGGCAAAAAAATTTCCCCTATACATTCGAATTTTACTTGGCATGCTTGCTGGGGCTGTAGTTGGTGTAATTGCAGTGGCAACAAACACAAACTGGTTTATTACCGATTGGGTTAAGCCTTTTGGGGTAATTTTTTTAAATCTGCTTAAACTTGTGGCTATGCCACTTATTTTTGCCTCACTTGTTACTGGAATTTCAGGCCTTTCGGACATTACAAAGCTATCGAGAATAGGAATTAAAACCATTTCGCTATACCTCATTACTACGGTTCTTGCCATTACAATCGGACTTATTTTAGTAAACACTATAAAACCAGGTAATTCGTTTCCCGAGGAGAAGAGAACAGAACTTCTTGCAAAGTACTCCACCGATGTTGAAGGCCAAAAACTTACAGTTGAAAATTTAAAAGGAAGTGGTCCTCTTCAGTTTTTAGTCGATATAGTTCCCGAAAATGTTGTGGGGGCGGCATCGAACAACCGAAATATGCTTCAGGTTATATTTTTTGCTATCCTGTTTGGGCTCGCAATAGTTTTAATTAATAATTCGAAGGTAGCAGTTGTTCGCAGTTTTGTTGAAGGGCTAAACGACATTATCTTAAAAGTAATAGATTTAATAATGCTTTTTGCACCAATTGGGGTTTTTGCACTTATTGCAGCATTGGTTACCGATTTTTCGGGAAATAATATTTACGACTCTCTATATTTGTTTGGAACTCTTGGCCTATACGCAATAGTTGTTGTGCTTGGTTTACTGCTAGTTGCTTTTGTTATTTATCCAGTTTTTCTAAAATTATTTGCTGGTATTAAGTTCGGAAAGTTTTATAAAACAATGTTTCCTGCTCAACTTGTAGCCTTTTCAACTAGTTCGAGCGCTGCAACTTTGCCAGTAACTATGGAGCAGGTCGAAAAGGGATTAGGGGTTAAAAACGAAGTGGCAAGTTTTGTTTTGCCCATTGGGGTTACAGTTAATATGGATGGTACTAGTTTATACCAAGCAGTGGCAGCAGTTTTTATTGCGCAGGTTTTTGGAATCGATTTAACCTTTACCCAGCAGCTTACAATAATTCTTACTGCAACTTTGGCTTCCATTGGTTCGGCGGGTGTTCCGGGAGCCGGTATGGTAATGTTAATTATTGTTTTAAATTCGGTGGGATTACCTGTTGAAGGGCTTGCACTTATTTTAGCTATCGACAGGCCATTGGACATGCTTCGAACGGTACTTAATGTTACTGGCGATGCTATGGTTGCCACAATAGTGGCAAAATCGGAAAACGCTTTAGGTACAAAAAAATAGTGAGGGTTAAAACAACGAAGCCCGTTTGATTTAATCAAACGGGCTTCGTTGTTTATTCTAAATTATTAAAACAGATATCCTTAGTATGGGTATCCGTTTTTTATAAATATTAACCTACTTAAACACGCTAAAGTGTACGCTGCCGTAATTTCGAACTTCGCTAAAGCGGGGTAACTTCGAAAGATTGGTTTGCTTCGAGTGTTCAACAATTAGCCATCCATTTTCGTTAAGCAGGTTTCGTCCGAAAACTGTTTCGGGAATCGCTTCAACTCCTTTCATTTCGTAGGGTGGATCGGCAAAAATAATATCGTACTTACTGGGAGTCGATTCAATAAACTTAAAAGCATTTAGCCTAACGGTGGTAATTTGCTTTAACCCAAGTTCGGTAATAACTTTCTTAATAAAGGAGTAGTGATTGGCATTTAGCTCAACAAGCTGAATGTTTTTACACCCTCGCGAGGCAAACTCGAAGCTTATGCTTCCGGTTCCCGAAAAAAGGTCGAGAACGGCAATCTCTTCGAAATCGAAATGGTTATTAATAATATTAAATAGGCTCTCCTTGGCAAAGTCGGTTGTAGGACGCGCCGTAAAATTCTTTGGAGGAGAAAAGTGCCGCCCCCTAAAGTCGCCGCTAACTATTCGCATAGCGATAAATTATAAAGCGTCGAAAACTGATTTTTATATCGTAGCAACTGGTATGTGTAGTGGTTTAGTTCGCTTGGCAGCGAAAGCGACGACGACATAAAGTATTTGCCAAGTAGCATCGATAGCTGCTCCGTTTCATCATCTTGACCCATTACGAAAACCAATGTTTCGGCAGGGGTTAGGTTTAATTTCTGACAAATATTAATTGTGTGGTACGCTGTATCGTTTTGGTTTTGAGCAAAAATACTACCACAGTGATTAAGATTTCCCGAGGTAAAGAATGCAAGGTAGGGAAAGGGTTTTATGTTGGAAACGAGAACCGTTGAAATACTTCCCTTTGCCAAAACAGCTCCTAATATTAGCAAGGGTTCGCCTGTTCCTATAAACGTAGTTTTAGGTTGAATTTTTAGCCATTCAGTTGCAAGAAGGGTAGGGATTGTGAAAATAGAAACTAAATCGCTTGTTGTATTGCTGTACCTAACCTCGTCCATTTCGGGAATTGCACAAACCAATTCTAAAATACTTTTAGCATGCTCGGGAGTAAAGAACTCCTTGGGAGCAACTGTGAAAACTGGATTTTGAAAGTTGAAAAGTACTTTTTTAAACTGCCTTGTAAGCAGCTCGTGCCCCGAAACCATTTGCTTAACTAATTGCAGCCAGTCGGCATTTAAATTGAGCCCTATTTCAAAGGGCTGGCTGTAAAGGGCAATAAATGAGTTACGAACCGAATCCTTAACTGTAAAAGAAAATCCATTCAGCGTAAGCTGAATGGATAATTCGTAAGTCTCGGTGCGATTAATATCGAATGATTCGTCGAAAAGATCAAGTTTAAGCATGGCTTACTTTTGCCCTTCGGCTATTCCCAGTTTCCTGCGTTATTGTTAGTTTCAGTTATAGATCCAACTTGAAGGCCGGGGTAACGCTCAAGTTTTTTACGTATGTCGTTCATGTTAATAATTAGCTGTTTGTCTAAGCCATGAAGAATAACATTATTGTGTGCTTTGGCTTCGAACACTTTTACTTTAACCTTCGATCCCGTTTCAATTTCGCCTGCTGCAAGTTCAAACTGAGCTTTTCCTGCCATTGGTACGAAACGAATGGAGTCGATAGGGTAACCTTTAAGCAAACTGTCTCTTACGCTTAGTTTAATGGTTTCACGGTATACTAAACCTTTAGCAACTGCAACTGAGTCGTCGAGCGAACCAATTTGCTTTTCAACTTTAAAGGAGTCGAACTTCATAAAATGAATTAGTGTATCGAAACTTCCTGTAAACTTTCCGTACTGCGAGCGGTAAGCAACCTGGGCTGTACGAATCGACTTTAAGCGCTCAATAGTAGCCGCAAATCGTTTGTCTTTGTCCCTTTCAAAGCGAATGGGGTGCATTATGCTTTCAACAACTAAATAGGTAAGTACAACTATAATTACTAGAAGTAGAATTTGAAGTATCCTTTTCATTTCTGTTATTTTAGATTAAGTTTGCCTGCAAATTTATAAATATTAAATTGAATCCAATACTTACCAATCATTTTTTAGCCCATTGTACCTTAAAAAAAATCTATATAGCTCCATAATCAAAAACTTTGGCTTTAGCCTTAGCTCCGATCAGCAATTGGCCTCGCAGGCAATTGCCGAGTTTATAACTTCTTCCGAGGCGTACAGCTGCTTTCTACTAAAAGGCTATGCAGGTACTGGAAAAACCACGCTTGTTGCTGCATTGGTAAAGGCTCTAACCGAAAACGGCATTAAAGTGGTTTTACTCGCTCCAACAGGAAGGGCAGCAAAGGTTTTGTCGTCGTACTCGGGTTTTCCAGCATACACAATCCATAAGTGGATTTACAAGCAAAAATCGCAAAGCGACGGTGTTGGTAGCTTTGTTCTCGACAGAAACTTAAGTAGAAACTGTATTTTTATTACCGATGAAGCATCGATGCTTAGCAATTCATCGGTCGACGAGTCGGTTTTTGGTACAGGGCAACTGCTAAGCGACTTGGTTTCGTATATTCAAAGTGGCGACAACTGTAAACTTATACTGGTTGGCGACGAAGCGCAGCTGCCACCAGTAAAACTAAGCGTTAGTCCGGCAATGAACCGCAAAGAACTTTCGTACTTGGGTTACGAAACTATTGAAATGACTTTGACCGAAGTTTTACGTCAGGAAAGCGAGTCGGGAATTCTTCATAATGCTACAATTCTTAGGGAAAGCCTTTCGGAAAGTATAAAAACGCCTCCAAAGTTTAACGACATTGGTTTCCCCGATTTTATTAGGGTTAGCGGTCAGGAGGTTATTGAAGCAATTGAAAATTGCTACGGAAAGGACGGGGTAGAGGAAACGGTAATAATAAACTATTCGAATAAACGGGCAAACCTTTATAATCAGGGCATTCGAAATCGAATTCTTTGGCACGAGGACGAAATTACTTCGGGCGACTTGCTTATGGTTGCACGCAACAACTATTTCTGGAGCGAATCGATTGAAGGAATTCCCTTTATTGCCAATGGCGATACATTAAGAGTTAAAAAAATAAAGGGATACAAAGAACTTTATGGTTTTCGTTTTGCCGAAGCCGATGTAGAACTAATTGATTACCAGCAGCAGGAGTTTACAGCAATGCTGCTTTTAGACACGCTTTCGGTCGATGGTCCTTCGCTGCCAGTCGATAGGCAAAAAATGCTATTCGAAAAAGTTCTCGAGGACTACGAGCAAGTTAAAACTAAAGCAGCTCGCATTAAAAAACTAAAAACCGATCCCTACTTCAATGCGCTTCAGGTAAAGTTTGCATACGCAATTACCTGCCATAAGGCACAAGGTGGGCAATGGAAGAATGTTTTTATTGACCAGGGGTTTGTTAACCCGCAAAATATTAATAGCGACTATTACCGTTGGCTGTACACAGCCATAACGCGTGCAACACAAAAGGTTTTTCTGGTAAATTTTCCCGACGATTTTTTTATTTAGCTCATTTTATTGCGGAATCTTTAAAACAGTAAGCGTCGAAGAATAAAAAATACTAAATTTAGCCGTTAAACAATTATCCCCAAGGTTATGAAGCTGAAAATACGACAGAAAATTCTTTTATACATTCTGAGTTTCTTTATTCTACTTTACGTTGGAACCATAGGCTACGTGTTGCTTTCGTCGCGAACCGCATTGTACAACGACGCTAAGGACAAGGCTCAGTTAGTAGTTCGAAATGCTGCTGGTGAAGTTGTAAACTTTTTCGAACGCGATCTTGCTGTAACTCGCACTCTGTCGCAGGCACTAACCGTTTACAATACAATGCCTCAAAGCCAGTGGCAGGATCTGTTTGCTAAAATGTACAATCCAATATTATCGAACAATCCTCATGTTTATTCCCTATGGGACAGTTGGGAGTATGCTGGGTATATTCCTGGGTACACTAAAAGTCATGGGCGTTTTGTAATTAGCATGCACAAGGAAGACGAAAAGATAATTACATCGATGCAAGAGCGTAGCTTAACTGAAGATCCTATTCGCTATGGTGCATTTAAGCGAAACGCAAAGGAGAATATTTGGGAACCCTACATCGATCAGGTTTTAACTGGTAAAAAGGAAGCTTACCTAATGACTACAGTTGCCTCGCCAATTCTTATTAATGGCAAATATATGGGGCTCATTGGTATCGACATTGTTTTAAATGAACTGCAAAAAGTTGTTGAAAAAATTAAGCCCGTTGAAGGTAGCTATGCCTTTATGGTTTCCAATTTGGGGGTTATTGCCGGTCACCCCAATAGCGAGTTAATAAATAAAAACCTTGCCGACATTTACCCTGTTGACGTTGAGCAGGAAAAAATTATTTCTCGAATTCAAAATGCTGAAGAATTTTCGTACGTTCGAGTTGACGAATTTGGCGAAAAACACTACATGTTTTTTGCTCCTATAACACCAGGTAAAATTTTTTCCCCTTGGTCGCTTGCCTTATCAATTCCCTATTCCGAAATGATGCGTGTTGCCAACCAAACCCTTTACATATCGCTTTTAGTTGGATTGCTTGGCCTTATACTTTTTATTATTGTTATTTCGTTTATTTCCGAAAACTTAACTCGTCCCATAAGGCAAATCACAGCCTCGCTAAAGCGTTTAGCAAATGGAGAAATATCGTCAAAACTGATTCTTAATATAAACTCGGGCGATGAAATTGAGGAAATGGCCGATGCCCTTAACACTTCGCTAAAGGGGTTGAATCAAAAAACTTCGTTTGCCCTCGATATTGGCAACGGAATACTTAACTCAAAAATCGATTTACTTAGCGACAGTGATATTTTAGGCAAGTCGCTTGAGGATATGCGCAATAGCCTTAAAAAGGCTAAAGACGACGAAACAGTCCGTAAGTCCGAAGATGCCAAGCGAGCTTGGGCCAACGAAGGATTTACACTTTTTGCCGAAACGCTCCGTAAAAATACCGATAACCTTCAGGGGCTGTACGACGAAGTTTGCATTAAGCTAGTTAACTACTTAAAGGCTAATCAGGCGGGCTTTTTCCTTTTTAGCGACGAAGATAAAAACGATCCACATTTTACTCTTGTTTCGGCCTACGCATGGGAACGAAGAAAATTCGTTCAAAAGAGAGTTGGAGTTGGCGAGGGTCTTGTAGGCGCTTGTGCCATGGAGGCCGAAACCATTCTTCTTACCGAAGTACCCGCCAATTACATAACAATAACATCGGGGCTCGGAAAGGCAACGCCCAACTGTTTAATTCTAATTCCAATAAAGCATGAGAATGTAGTTCTTGGAGTTATTGAAATGGCCTCGTTTAGCGTATTTACTCCTAACGAAGTGGAATTCCTTGAGCGTGTTGGCGAAATTATTGCATCGGCAGTCTCGTCGGTTCGAATTAACACTAAAACCCGTTTTCTACTTGAGCAATCGCAGCAACAGGCCGAAGAAATGCTTGCCCAAGAGGAGGAGATGAGGCAAAACATGGAGGAACTTCAGGCAACTCAGGAAGAAATGAGCCGCAAGGCCGACGAACAAAGGCATCGTGAGGACGAACTCCGACGCGAGTACGAAACCGAAATAGCACGTCTCCACTCAATTCTAAACCAAAATGGAGTAGAGTTTTAAAATAGCTACAACAAAATTCGAATCAAACCCTGTTTTGCATTTATTTGCTCAACAGGGTTTGAACTTTTATTAGGGCTTAAGTGTTTACTTCTGTAAGAAAAATGTGATTAAAATGAAGCAAATTCTTTCAATAGCAGTTTTAGTTTTTGTTTGGATAAACTACTCCTATTCACAGGTAAATAACGAAAGGCTGAAAAAAATGAATTCAAATCAAGAAGAAGTAATAACTCTCGGTGCTGGTTGCTTTTGGTGTGTCGAGGCCGTTTTCGAAAGAATTAACGGTGTGAGCAAAGTGGTTTCGGGTTACTCAGGAGGTAAAATTTCGAACCCTACATATCGTGAAGTATGCTCGGGTTTAACGGGGCATGCCGAAGTTGTTCAGGTAACCTATAACCCCCAAGTGGTTGCGCTCGAAACTATTCTCGAAGTTTTCTTTAAAACGCACGATCCCACAACCCTAAATCGGCAGGGTGCCGATGTTGGAAGTCAGTACCGATCGGCAATATTTTACCATAGCGAGCAGCAAATGCAAACGTCACAAATGGTAGTTGCTAAGCTAAACTCATTGGGTATTTGGGCTCAGCCAATTATTACCGAGATTACTGCATTTAGTAAGTTTTATAAGGCCGAAGATTACCATCAGGATTATTTTGCCAATAATCGAACCCAAACCTACTGCCAAGCAGTTATAAATCCAAAGGTAACAAAACTCGAAAGCGCTTTTAAAGACTTACTAAAGGAGAAGTATCGTAAAGGTGTTCGATAATTAGGAAAAAAACGCCTCGTAACCTGGAAAGTTAAACTTTTCGCGTGCAACGCTTTCGGGGTAAGTAAAAAACTGAATGTTGGCTTCGGCACAAAGTTCTCCTTTCGAATTAAGTATTTTGGTTGCTATAAAGGCAAGCCTTTTTTCGCTTTTTACAAGTTTTCCAACTATTTTTAGTTCGCCATCCTCAATGCTAATTGGTTTTCGGTATCGAATTTCCATTCGCGAAGTTACACCAGCTGTTTTTAAAAACATGTAAACTGTCCAACTCGAAATTTCGTCCATTAGGGTAGACTGTATGCCACCGTGTAGTATGTTTGGATAGCTTTGAAGATGGTTTTTGGGGTTCCAAATCGAAACAACTTCTTCATTTTCACTATCAAGAAAAAATTTCATTTGTAATCCATGCGTATTCCCGGTTGCACAGCCAAAGCAATTGTATCCGTTATGCTCGTTAAAGGGATTGGCTATTGGTATCATATCTCCATTTTGTTACGTTAATTAAGATTGTAAAAATACTTTTTTATTGAGTTATGCCGTTTCTGCATAGCAATTATATGGTAAAGAACATACTTTTTTGGGTTAAAATGGTTTTTTTTTATTATATATTTGCCAACACATCATAAAGTTATGGCAAAAAAATCGTTATCAACTAAAGAAAAACTACTTAAAGCTGCAACCGAACTTTTTCTTAAAAAAGGAGTCGATAGGGTTGGCGTTAGAGAAATAGCTGCTAAGGCTAACATTAACTTATCGTTAATGAATTACTACTTTAAGAGCAAGGAGAATTTGTTGGAGCATATATTCGAGAGTTTAATTCAGTATAAATCGGCAAAACTCCAAGAGGTTTTGGAGGCCGAAACACCCTTAGAACATAAAATTAAGCAGTACGTCGAGGTTTATATTGATATGCTAATGGAAAACCCGTTACTTGTTTCGTTTTTCATGACCATTCTTCATCGTAATCCCGAAAAGATAATTTCTATGGTTTCGGCCAAAAGCCTTTATAATTCCGAAGTATTCTGCAATCAAATTGAAGTTGAAGCCAAGGCTGGTCGAATACGGTTTACTGACCCTGAGCAGTTTTTTATAAGCATGGTATCGCTAATTATTTTCCCAATAGCTATTAAAGATTTAATTATCGATCGAAATAGCTTCTCAGCTCAACAGTTTAAACAGTTTATTTTAGAACGAAAAGAGGTTGTACCCGATATGCTAATTAGCTATTTGTTTGTTAGGTAAAAAAATTCAACGTTTTATCTATAAAGTTATTTAAAAAGGGCTGTTCTTATTAGGATAGCCTTTTTCATTTTATTGAGTCCGCGTAATCATTTAATAGGAGGGTAGTTGTGTGTAAATCGTGTGCAAATAAAAAAACCACTTACCGCAAAATGCTTGTAAGTGGTTGTTTTTTTGTGACTCCGCAGGGATTCAAACCCCGAACCTTCTGATCCGTAGTCAGATGCACTATTCAATTATGCTACGGAGCCTTTTGAGGGTGCAAATATAGGCATTTTTTTTAATTGCCCAACAAATTGCAAAAAAATCCCGACAATTTTTGTCGGGATTTGTATTGTTTAGATGCCAGTTTTAATTATTTTTTCTTTAATCCTAGCCTTCTTGCCTGTTAAGTCGCGAAGGTAGAAAATACGTGCCCTACGAACCTTACCAACTTTGTTGAGTTCAACTTTGTCGATAAAGGGAGAATTTAAAGGGAAAATACGCTCAACGCCAACCCCGCTCGAAATTTTGCGAACTGTAAAGGTTTTTGTTGATCCAGTTCCTTTGCGCTGAATTACAACGCCTCTAAAACTTTGGATACGCTCTTTGTTACCCTCTTTAATTTTGTAATGAACCGTAATGGTATCGCCACTTTTAAAGTCGGGTAACTCGTTAAAAGCCTCAAACGACTGCTCTGCTACTTTAATGAAATCCATTGTATTGTATGTTTAATTTGTTCCAAAATAAGCAATATTACACGTTTCCAGAGTATTGCAAGAGATTGCTCATAAAATTGTGAATGCAAAAGTATATATTTTTTCTTATTTTCACTCATAAACATAAAAAAAAACTGCCTATTAGGCAGTTTTTTAGCATTTTATTAGTGGCTATTGCCTGCAGGTTGCAACAGTTTTTCGCCTGTGCTTTCAATTAGTATTTTTTTCCACCAATCGGGATATTGCGGATTGCTTACTCTTGCTGGTGCTGCGTTATACTGGTTATACTTAAACTTTCCGTTTTCCTCTTTCTTTACGTTTCCGTCCATGTACTTTACTAAAAGGTACTCAAAAAGTTTTCCCCAACTAGTAACCAACGAGTTTGCTGTATTTACCGAGTAGTTGGTTAAAAAGGTTGCTGCTTCGGCTGGGCTGTTCTTATAAAGTTCTAGTGCTTTTTGATCAACTATTGGAGTCATTTGGGCATAGTAGCCTTCCATTTCCTTTTGAACTTTTCTAATATCTTGGCTCATAACGTCGTAGCGTAGGTAAGCAAAGTTGGTAACTTTATTAAATACCCAAAAAGCCGATGTGTTGGAGTAAGTAAGCATGTCGCCATTGCCTTGAGCATACGATTCGGGAGTGCGAGTGTTGCTGCAGTATATAGGAGTGTATACCGATGTTGCAACATCGTCGACACCAAACCATAAAATACCACCAATAGCATTTGGTAGCCAGTTGCGCATTTGCGCAACAAACGAAAATCCTGTTTGCTGAGTTGCAGTAGCCCTTTCGTTAAAGTAGGTTTTACCTTCGTGTTCCCAGGTAAGTGGGCGCCAGCGGTATGGTAATCCATGGGGCCCAGCACCAGGGTCTTTACTCATGTCGAGTTCTGTTCCTTCCAAATGGTCGCGCATAAAGTTCATTAGGTCTTGAGCTGAAATTTTTCTTTCGGGCTTAATGTACAAAGGCATACGGTTCGTAAGGTTTTGACCCTTTACGTAGTCGAAATGGTTCCACATGCTCTTGTCTAATTCTTTAAAAAACGACCAAACTCGAATTTCGCAAAAACGAGCTCCGCCAAAATCGAGGGGTGCATAAATGTCGCTAAAACTGAAGTCAGCGTCTTTCCCGTTGAAGTACTTAGCAGTACGGGCAAACGAAATAACATCGTGCGCATAAACTACTTCAACCTCGGGGTTGAAAATGTTAGCAAGATTTTTTGAGCTAATCGAAGTTTTTCCATTTTCCAAAGGAAATGTGGTTATGCGTGCATGATTAGCATGACCGCTAATGTAGCCATCGGGAATTCGGATAGCAACCCAAACAGCACCCTTGTTGGAATTGTAAGTTTTCTTTGTCTTTTTATCGGTAACCATTTTGGTGCCTTTTCCAATCATTTCGAAAATCCAAACCTCATTAGGATCGGCAACCGAGAACGATTCGCCACTGCTGTAGTAGCCAAAATTTTCAACTAGTTCGGCCATTACTTTTATGGCTTCGCGGGCAGTTTTTGAACGCTGAAGGGCTATGTACATTAAACTGCCATAGTCAACAAGGCCAGTAGTATCAACAAGTTCTTCGCGACCTCCATAAGTTGTTTCGCCTATGGAAACCTGGTACTCGTTCATATTGCCAACTACGTTGAACGTTTTAAGAACCTGAGGTATTTCGCCAAGAAATTTTCCTGTATCCCATTCGTTAACCTGAAGCATTGTACCTGCTTTGTACTCAGCAGCTGGCCAGTGGTAAAGCTCGCCGTAAAGGTAATGCGAGTCGGCAGCGTAGGTAATCATTGTCGATCCGTCGACCGAGGCTCTACGGGTTACCAGAAAGTTGGTACAAGCGTGGCTATTTCCCCATAACAGGGTAAGCGAAAGGCCAATTCCTAAGCCAAAAAGTTTAATTGTTCTAATCATCATTTTAACTGTTTATTAGATTTTGGGATTTGCAAAAATATCATTTACATCGAACTTAAAAAATGTAATTTATCTTTTATGGAAATTATAAAACACTTTCCTCTGCATTTAGTTTAAAATGAAAAAGCCAACATTTATGTATGTTTGCTTTGATACAAAAACTATCGAATGGGTTTAATTGGAAAGGTATTAAAGGTATAAACTTCCACCTATTGAATTCTCGGAAGCTCCTGTAACCGAGGCTAAACACGAAGTGTTTTTTGTTATAAAAAGAACGGCTAAAAAAGCAAAAATTAACGACTCCTTAAAGTCTATAATGCTGGCACTTGGAATATCAATTTTCGACTCAACTTTGCTCTTAATCAGATCAATAAGAAAACTGTTTTTTGCGCCACCCCCAGTTATTAGGACATTTCCTCTAGGATTTCGATTTAAAACACTTGCAATTTGTTTTGCAATGTGCTCGCTAATGGTTCGAAGCAAATCGTTATTACTAACCGGAAAATTACTAATAATTGGTAAAAAGTTCTCTTCAAACCATTCCCTTCCAAGCGATTTAGCGCCAAGTATGCTATAAAACTCCAACTTGTTTAGTTCCGCTAACAGCAACTGGTTTACTGCTCCGCTCCGAGCAATGTTGCCATCTTCGTCGAATTCCTTATTTTCGTTAGCGGCTATAATATTAAGAGGCATATTGGCTGGGCATATGTCGAAGGCTACTCTTTTTCCACCTTCGTTAAACGAAATGTTGGCAAAGCCACCAAGGTTTAGGCAGAATTTATACTCGTTAAAAAGAAGTTCGTCGCCAATGGGAACCAATGGTGCTCCTTGCCCGCCACGGGCAACATCGGCTGAACGGAAATTATTTACGCAAGGTATTCCGGTAACTGCAGCAATGTGAGCTCCGTTGCCTATTTGTGTCGAAAAGCCATTTGTGGGCTCGTGAAAAACTGTGTGGCCATGCGAGCCAATAACATCAATTTTTTGGGTTGAATTCCCCTTTCTTGCAAGGAATTCGTTAATTTGTTGTCCGCACCATTTGCCAAAGCAAGCATCGATATGCATTAAATCTCTGCCCGTTTTTGTGTAGGCGCTGCTGAGGTCTTGCTTAAAGTTTTGGGAGTATGCAATTGTGGTTGAGTCAATAATAGCGTAATTCCACTTGTTATTGGTAAATAAAAACTCGGCTAAGCAAATATCGAGACCATCGAGCGATGTTCCCGACATTAAACCAATGGCTGTAAGCCTTGTAGTATGTTCGTTAGGTAGGTTGAACTTTAGCAAGTTTTTCGCTTAAAGAGTGAAGTTAATGGTAAGGCTGGAAAGGGCTGTGTTAAAAAGGCCCATAAGGGTATTGGTATCGACGAAAGGATTGTCGTTTACTAGCCCGTCTAAAAGCGGAGCCTCAAAAACCCAAGGTTCAATCGCAGTAAAGTTTCCAGTAAACTTATCAATTGGCATTATTCCTTTTTCCGAAAAGGTTGTTAATGTAATTGAAACTTTAGCTTTAGGTTGGGGTAATTCTACTTTGTTGGTCTTGTTTGTAGTGTCAATAATATTCTTTAAAGTTGAACTAACAACCGATGGCTTACTAATTTCTTCAAAATCAATGGTCATGTCAATTCTCATGTAGTATTTTGAAATCCCCCTTCGGATAGCTTTGTTTATGCTTGTGTTGGGATATTCGTATTGATCGTAGTCAAATTCTTTTCCGTAAGCATTTATTGGTAAAATATACATGCCAATTTCCCTTTGAAGCCTTTCCTCTAAAACAATCCATGTCATATCCTTAATTTTTTTTATGACTTTGTTATTTTTTTGGTTTTTAACATCGGGAAAATGGTTCTCTAAAGTATTTAGCTTCTCTAACATATTAGGACTAATAGTTAGATTAAATGCAATAAGTGCTAGCTGCTTATTTTTGTAGTTTATCGAACTTGCTTTAAATGGTGCAATGGCAAGGCTCAATAAGATGAATAAAACTAAAATGCGTTTCATAATATGGTGGTTTGGTGGTTTGTATATTTTACAGCAAAAATACAAATTTCCGAGGTTAGTTTAATCGATTGGCAATTTTCAATTTGTATGCCAATAATCAATGGAGTAGCTAATGTGCTTGTTTACTGATAACTGAGTGCTTATTAAGATTTAAAATTAAGTTGAATTTCATTGAAAACACAAAATACAATAAGCCTTTACCATAAGAATTTATACTGTTTCGAGTTTGCATTGCCCATTTGGTCAATTATAGTAATTTCTAAAATTTGATTTCTTTTTTGCTCAAGCCTTTCAGCATCGAACTCGTACATTATTAGCTTGTTTTTTGGGTCGTAGTCGAAAAGAACCCATTTGCCATTTATGGTTCCTCTTATTTTACCAATTCCACTAAATTCATCGTCTACTTTAAAACGAATCGATTTTTCCTTGCTCATATCCTTTCCGTTTGCAAGGTTTATCGACCTTATGGTTGGAGCAATTGTGTCGACATAAACAAAGTAATCGCCAAAGCTTCGAAGGCTCGCAGTAACAGCACCATCAACATAGCTACCTCCAGCCGAAATTATTTCGCCCTTAGGCGAAAATGTGCCAAGTAGGGCTTTTTGCCTATACTTCGCGGGAAGCGAGTCGGCAACGATTTTTAATGTAAATGCCTTATGAACAGGGGTAAGCCTGTTGTGAATATGGTAAACCTGCGAAAAAGTTCCCTTTAATCGCCCCGAAACACTATACGTAAATTGTAAATCGTTGTATAGTGCATCGGCTGGAACTTCAATGCTAATATCATCTCGCTTAAAAATATTCTTCTTGTAAAATGACCAATAAACTTGTTCTATGTTGCTTGTCTCAGCATTTAGTATGCTAAAGTCCGTTTTAGGTTTAATTCCTTTTAGGGTTAAGTTAACGTAAGTATTGTTCCCGTAAGCATCGCCAACCTCAATTTTAACAGCATAAATGCTGTCGGGTTTTACGGTTAATCGTCCTTGGTTACGAATTGTACCATAATTCGAAAATTTATTATTTGGATCGATAAAGAGTTTGTGAATTCGTTTCCCCTCCAGTTGCCTAATTTCGTAGTCGATATGGCTATTTACATAACGGGTTTCGCTAAATAAAAACCCATCAACCTTGAAGCTATACCAAGGTACCCCGTTAACCCACATGACAAGGCTATTAATTCCGCAACGAGTGCTCCCAGTGTTTACGTAATCGTAAGCTTTTATGGCCAAGCCAACTGTTCCAAAGGTTTTAACCGTATCGGAAATGGTAATGTCGTCCCCATTATTGCTTTTAAAATCGATGGGTGTTTTTTGCTTAATATTCGTTGATACCGAAGAATCGAGTGTGTAAATCCATAGTCCCCTTACCGAAGGTTTTAAATTGTCGGTAATAGCTAAATTCGTAAAGGATGGATTAACAGGCATTTGGTTAAGGGTTCGCCTAACTTCGTAGTGCAGGTGTGGACCTCCCGAACTTCCCGAATTTCCGCTCATGGCAATTAGTTCGCCTCGTTCAACCCTAATTACATAGGGTTTAAGGTAAATATCAATCTCAAAAAGTTCCTGTTTATACTGCTGATCCTTTACGTATTTATCAATTCTACCTATAAATCGATCTAAATGTGCGTAAACAGTGGTGTACCCATTTGGGTGGTCAATGTAAATAGCCTTTCCAAAACCTCCTCCGCTAATTTTTATTCGCGAAATAAACCCCTTTTCCGAGGCAAAAACCTCAGCATTTGCCTTTCCGCCTGTTCTAAAATCAACCCCAGAATGAAAGTGGTCGGTTCGCACTTCACCAAAAGCTCCCGATAGGTAAAGAGGGCCACTTAAAGGCGGGAAAAGGTTAATATTTGTGCTAACCTTTTGTGAATGGGAAGTTAAGAACAATAGGGAGTAACATATGATTAGAAGAATACGATAAAACATAGCCAATTTCTTATTTTATGGGGATTGGCAAAACTACTTTTTTAAGCTCATAAAGCAAAATTGATACTATAATTTTTGATTATTAACTAAACCATTCGTATTTTTGTGATATAAAACTCGAATAATTAAATGCTATGCAGGACGAAGTAGTCAAAAGGTTGAAATTTAAAATCGACACGCTTATTTCTGCATACGAAAGTTTAAGAGAAGAAAACCTTAAATTGGTTCATCGAAACGATCAACTTTCAAATGAACTAAAGCAAAAGGAAGAATCTCTTAATCAGTTCGAGAAAAAAAAAGACCAAAAATTGCTTGCAGAAGCATTGTTAGCTTCGAGCATCGATTCAACCGAAGCGAAGCAAAAGGTCAACAGGATAGTGCGGGAAATAGATCAGTGCATTGCTCTTTTAAACAGATAGTATTAAGATCGATTTATGGAGGATAAATTATCAATTCGTGTGAATGTTGCCGATAGGTACTATCCACTAAAAATCGACCGGAACGATGAAGAGAAGATTCGAAAAGCCGCAAGGCTTATAAACGATAAAGTTATACAGTATAAGCAAAAGTATAACGATAAGGATCTTCAAGATTTTTTGGCAATGGCAGCATTACAGTTTGTAATTAAAATGCTGGAGAGTGAAAATCGTTTTGACGTTTCACCAATTATCGATGAGTTGAACGAGTTAGACGAACAATTTGGCGATTATCTGGAAAAGAGAGAAATACGTTCTTTCAAATAGCATAGCCCGCATTGTATCCTTAAAGAGTTTGGGGAACTCAACATTATTAAAACTGGAGTAGGACTTAGGTTAATGTAGAACAGGCCTTAATCTGGCTCGCCAGATTCAGTTTTTCTGACGTTGGAAGTTCGAAGTTAACGGCCACTCCAACCATTACTATTTGGGGTTTCCTCCAAATATTAAGGATTACAATGCGGGCTTTTTTATTTTTTGATGATTATGTTAAGGTAAACTTTATAGTGTTTTCGGTGTTCTTTAGTTAAGATTTTTAATTTGTTCATTCACATTTTGTTACTATATACGTTGCAAGCCATTATGAATTATTGGTCGCAACTTGCAAGCCCTCAATTGGAGGTTTTTTTAATTAATAAACCAATGCTCGGCTTGCAACCAGTTGTTTCACTTATAAATACTTATTAAAATGTTAATCACAATAATAGCAGCCGTTTCGGCCCTCCTTGCAGGGTTGTTAGTCGGATATTTTTTATGGAATTTGTTACTCAGCAAAAAAAAGGAGTCGATTGTCCGCGAAGCTGAATCGGAAGCCGAAGTTCTTCGAAAAGAGAAAATTCTTCAGGCTAAAGAAAAGTTTTTAGAGCTTAAAAATGAGCACGAACGAGTTTTTGCCGATAGAAACAATAAACTTGTTCAGTCCGAAAACAAATTTAAACAAAAGGAAACTCTGATTACTCAAAAACTTGAAGAGACTCAGCGAAAACAAAAAGAGGTTGATACAATTCGCGAAAGTCTTTCAACACAAATTGAAATAGTTGATAAGCGTACCGAAGAGTTAGAACGTCTTCATAAATTACAGGTCGAAAAACTTGAGACACTATCAGGTCTTTCGGGCGAGGAGGCTAAAAATCAGCTAATCGAATCGCTTAAAGCCGAAGCTAGAACCGAGGCCATGTCGTACATTAACGAAATAATGGATGAGGCCAAAATGACAGCAACAAAAGATGCGAAAAAGATTGTTGTTCAAACAATACAGCGTGTTGCCAGCGAATCGGCAATCGAAAACTCGGTTACCGTTTTTCATATCGATTCTGACGAGATTAAGGGTAGAATTATTGGCCGTGAAGGCCGAAATATTCGTGCGCTCGAAGCAGCTACTGGAGTCGAAATTATTGTCGACGATACTCCCGAGGCCATTATCCTTTCAGCCTTCGATCCCGTTCGTCGCGAAGTTGCTCGGCTTGCACTTCACCAACTTGTAACCGATGGCCGTATTCACCCTGCACGTATCGAAGAAATTGTGCTGAAAACACAAAAGCAAGTTGAGGAAGAGATAATTGAAATAGGAAAGCGTACTGCAATCGACCTTGGTATTCATGGTTTGCATCCTGAGTTAATTCGTATAGTTGGCAAAATGAAGTACCGCTCGTCGTATGGCCAAAATTTGCTGCAACACTCGCGCGAAGTTGCTAACCTTTGTGCCATTATGGCAACCGAACTTGGCCTTAACGCTAAGCTGGCCAAAAGAGCAGGGCTATTACACGATATTGGAAAAGTACCCGACGATGAGCCCGAATTGCCACACGCAATTCTTGGTATGAAGTTGGCCGAGAAGTACAAAGAGAAACCCGAAATTTGCAACGCCATTGGCTCGCACCATGACGAGGTTGAAATGGCAACTCTTATAGCACCAATTGTTCAGGTTTGCGATGCAATATCGGGTGCACGCCCAGGCGCTCGTCGCGAGGTTGTTGAGTCGTACATTAAGAGGTTAAAGGAAATGGAAGACTTAGCGCTTAACCATCCTGGTGTTCTTAAAACCTATGCCATTCAGGCTGGTAGAGAGTTAAGGGTTATTGTTGGAAGCGAAAAAGTATCGGACGAGGAGGCAGCAAATCTTTCGTACGAAATAGCTAAGAAAATTCAGGATGAGATGACTTACCCTGGACAGGTTAAAATTACTGTAATACGCGAAACAAGAGCAATTAGCTACGCTAAGTAGATTTTTATAAGCTCGTAATGCTAACATATTGTTTCATCTTATGCACGTAAACGCATGATAAGTTTTCCAATTCAAATGGTCGACCTTTTTGGGCAGTACCAAAAAATTAAGCCCGAGGTTGATTTAGCCATTCAGGAAGTTATTGATAGTTCAGCATTCATTAAAGGCGAGCATGTTCGCCTTTTTGAATTAGAACTAGCCCAGTATTTAGGTGTAAAGCATGTTATTGGTTGCGGGAATGGTACCGACGCCCTACAGTTAGCCTTAATGGCTTTAGATTTAAAGCCAGGAGATGAGGTAATTACACCAAATTTCACTTTTATTGCCACCGTTGAGGTTGTTGCGCTTTTGGGTTTAACTCCTGTTCTTGTTGATGTTGACATGAACACATTTACAATGGATATAAATTCCCTTAAAGCCGCAATTACACCAAAAACAAAGGCCATAATTCCTGTTCACCTTTTTGGGCAATGTGCTAACATGGAGCAAATTACTGAAATTGCAGCAAAAAATAGTATTTTTATTATTGAGGATAACGCCCAAGCATTGGGTGCCGACTATATTTTAAATGGAGGGTTTAAGGTAAAAGCGGGTACTATTGGTAACATTGGTACAACATCGTTTTTCCCTTCAAAAAATCTTGGCTGCTTTGGCGATGGGGGTGCTTTAATGACTAACGACGATGCGTTAGCCGAGAAAATTCGCTCCTTCGCTAATCATGGCATGAAGGTTCGGTATCATCACGACAGAATTGGCATTAACTCAAGGCTCGATACAATACAGGCAGCTATTCTTAGGGTTAAACTGAAGCACCTCGACGAGTATAATAGTGCTCGTATTGAGGCAGCAAAAAGATATAACAAGCATTTAGGTTCGTGCGATAAGTTAATAACTCCTATAAAAGCAAGCTGGTCGAACCATATTTACCACCAGTACACGCTTAGGCTAATAGAAGGAAACCGAGAGGAGCTTATTGCAAAATTAGCCGAAAAGCGTATCCCTGCTATGGTTTATTATCCAGTTCCGCTTCATAAACAGGTCGCTTTTGCACCCTATCAAAAAGTAGCTAAAATTCAATCTTTCCCAAAAACCGAAATGCTTTGTAATTCTGTAATTTCACTTCCAATGCACAGTGAAATGAGCGAAGAACTTCAGGAGTATATTGGAGAAGCAGTTAGAAATATTTTAGACTAACTATTTTTGTTATAAACCATCAATTAAAAAGTAATTCTATGGCAAACAGTTACTTCGCTCACGAAACTGCTGTTATTGATGAGGGTTGCACAATAGGTTCAGGTGTAAAAATTTGGCATTTTAGCCACATAATGTCAAATTGTGTTATTGGTAATGGCTGCAATATTGGCCAGAACGTAGTTGTTTCTCCACAGGTTATCCTTGGTAAAAATGTTAAGGTTCAAAATAATGTTTCAATATATACCGGAGTTATTTGCGAAGACGATGTTTTTCTTGGTCCGTCGATGGTTTTTACCAATGTTATTAATCCACGCAGTGCCGTTAATCGCAAAAGCGAGTATGCAAAAACGTTAGTAAAAAAGGGTGCAACCATTGGTGCTAACGCAACAATTGTATGCGGCATAACTCTTGGCGAGTACTGTTTTATTGGAGCAGGAGCCGTGGTAATTCGCGATGTAAAACCATACGAACTTATTGTTGGTAACCCAGGCAAGTCGATTGGATGGATGAGCGAATTTGGTCATAGGTTAAAATTCGACTTAAAGAACGAAGCTCGTTGCCCCGAAAGCAATGTGCTTTATAAATTAGAAGGCGAATACATTAAGCGTGTTGGATAGTATTTTTGGAAACACTCACAATATTTAAATGGTTTTAGGGTTTCAGATTCTTTTGTTACATTAAAACTGAAACTATACCAAACAACAGTAAAATGAAGAATTTTTCAATTATTGGAGCGGCTGGGTATATAGCCCCTCGACACTTAAAGGCAATTAAGGAAACAGGTAATAATCTTGTTTCGGCTCTCGATAAGCACGATTGTGTAGGTATTCTCGATAGCTATTTTCCTGAAGCCGATTTTTTTGTTGAATTTGAACGTTTCGATAGGCATACCGATAAGCTAAAAAGGCAAGGTGTTAAAATCGATTACGTTAGCATTTGCACACCAAATTACCTTCACGATTCGCATATTAGGTTCGCACTAAGGCAAGGAGCACATGCCATTTGCGAAAAGCCTATAGTACTAAACCCTTGGAACATTGACGCTCTTGTTGAAATTGAAAAGGAAACGGGAAATCGTGTCAGCACAATTCTTCAGCTTAGGCATCACCCTTCAATAATAGACCTTAAGAAAAAGGTAGACTCTGCACCCGAAGGTAAAATGTTCGATGTCGATTTAACCTATATTACAAGTCGTGGGCATTGGTACTTTATTTCGTGGAAAGGCGACACGCAAAAGTCGGGAGGAATTGCTACAAATATTGGTGTTCACTTCTTCGACATGCTTTCGTGGATTTTTGGCGATGTAAAAGAAAATATAGTTCACCTTATGGAGCCCAACAAGGCTGCAGGCTATCTTCAGTTACAAAAAGCGAGGGTGCGTTGGTTCTTAAGTTCCGATTTTAACGATATTCCTCAAAATATTAAGGAAAAGGGGCAACGAACATTTCGGTCGATTACCATTGAAGGTACTGAACTGGAATTTAGCGAAGGCTTTACCGATTTGCATACAGAAAGTTATAAAGAAATACTTAAGGGAAACGGATATGGTTTAACCGATGCTCGCACATCGATACAAACTGTTTACCAAATTCGAAATATACAGCCCATTGGCTTAAAGGGCGAGTACCATCCTTTTATTAAAAATTTGTAATTAATAAAGTTATGAATCTTTACGAAGCACTTGTTGCCAAAAACGAAAAGCTTGCAGTTATTGGGCTCGGATACGTTGGATTGCCTATTGCTATTGAGTTTGCAAAGAAAATATCTGTTATTGGTTTCGATATTAAACCCGATAGGATTGAGTTAATGAAAAAGGGTATTGATCCTAGCCGCGAACTCGAATCGGATGCGTTTAATGGTTGCGAAATACTTTATACTGCTATCACAGACGATTTAAAGCAGGCTAAGTTTTATATTGTAGCCGTTCCAACACCAATTGATGAGCATAACCTACCCGATTTAAAACCACTTCTTTCAGCAACCGAAACGGTTGGAAAGGTTCTTAAAAAGGGCGATTACGTTGTTTACGAATCGACAGTTTACCCAGGTTGCACCGAAGAGGATTGTGTTCCGCTTCTCGAAAAGTTATCGGGGCTAAAGTATATTGAAGATTTTAAGGTTGGCTTTTCGCCCGAGCGAATTAATCCTGGCGATAAAGAGCATACCCTAACCCGAATTGTAAAGGTTAGCTCGGGTTGTGATGCCGAGTCGGCCGAAATAATTGCCAAAACTTACGAACTAATTATAACTGCGGGTGTTCATCGCGCAAGCTCCATTAAGGTTGCCGAAGCTGCAAAAATTATCGAAAACACTCAGCGCGACATCAACATAGCGTTTATGAATGAGCTTTCGCTCATTTTTTGCCGCATGGGCATTAACACCTACGAGGTACTCGAAGCAGCTGGTACAAAGTGGAACTTCCTAAAGTTTTTCCCTGGCTTAGTTGGTGGTCATTGCATTGGTGTCGATCCCTACTATTTGGTTTATAAAGCGAAGGAGTTGGGGTATCATCCTCAAATAATTAGCGCTGGTCGTTTTATTAACGACTCAATGGGCGGATATGTAGCAAAACAAACTGTTAAAAAAATTATTGCTGCCGACAAAAACGTTAAGGATTCACGAGTTTTGCTTATGGGCGTTACATTTAAAGAGGACGTCAGTGATATCAGAAATTCAAAGGTGGCCGATATAATTAGCGAACTTCAATCGTACGGAGTAAAAAACATTGATATAGTCGATCCCTTTGCAAACCACGAAGAGGTTGCACACGAATATGGTTTTAAAATGACCGATGGCCCTCATGGAAAGTACGACTCCATTATTGTTGCTGTAAGCCATAAGGATTATATAAATCTAAGTAATAGTTTCTTCGAAACATATGCTGGCGATGGTTGTGTTTTTGTTGATGTAAAAGGCATTTACAAGAACAGAAGACCAAAAGGATTAGGTTACTGGAGTTTGTAATTTTTTGTTAATCTTTTCCAACAATAAAAAAATGAAAATACTTGTAACCGGAACCGCTGGATTCATAGGCTTTAACCTTGCCAAAAGGTTACTTGAACGTGGCGATGAGGTTTTTGGAATAGATTGTATTAACTCGTATTACGATGTAAACCTTAAGTATTCCCGTTTACAGATTCTTGGAATTGAGAAGAACAAAATTGAATACGGAATACCCTGTAAAAGTAACGTATACCTCAAGCATACTTTTATTAAGCTAAATCTTGAGGATAGGGATTCAATTCTTAAAGTTTTTAAAGAGTATAAGTTCGATGCGGTTTGCAACTTGGCTGCGCAAGCAGGAGTAAGGTATAGCATCGAAAATCCATACACATATATCGAAAGTAACATTGTTGGGTTTATAAATATTCTCGAAGGTAGCAGGCATAGCGAAGTAAAACATTTGGTTTACGCAAGCAGTTCGAGCGTTTACGGGTTAAACGAAACAATGCCTTTTTCAACCCATCATAATGTCGATCACCCCATTAGCCTTTATGCTGCAAGTAAAAAGAGCAACGAGTTAATGGCTCATACCTATAGCTACCTTTTTAATTTACCAACTACTGGGTTGCGTTTTTTTACCGTTTACGGCCCCTGGGGACGTCCCGATATGGCGCTTTTCCTTTTTACCAAGGCAATTCTCGAAGGCAAACCCATCGATGTTTTCAATCATGGTAACATGAAACGCGATTTTACTTATATCGACGATATTGTTGAAGGTATTGTTCGTGTAATCGATTCGCCACCAGCACCAAACGCTAAGTGGAGCGGTGCCACTCCCGACCCATCGGGTTCTAAAGCGCCCTATGCACTATATAATATAGGTAACAGCAATCCAGTTAAGCTTATGGATTTTATTGAGGCCATTGAAACATCGTTGGGAAAAACAGCTCATAAGAATTTTTTACCCCTTCAGCAGGGCGATGTGCCTGCAACTTGGGCCGATGTGGAAGACCTTACAAAAAACTTAGGGTACAAGCCTGAAACCGATGTTAAAGTGGGAATTGAGCGTTTTGTTAAGTGGTACTTGGAGTACTATGGACATAAGTAAGATGTTGATTTATAAATTCGTTTGAGTATATTTGCAAAATGAAAAAAATTACCTCTTGGCTTGTGAATATTTCTGTCGTTCTGGTTCTTGCCGGATTGGTAGGTCACGGGGTAATACCACATCATCACCATCAGGTTGAAGAAATTAGCCACTCGTGCTGCAGTAGCGAAAAAGGCACCGAAAGCAGCGAGCCAACCTGCTCGTTATTCGATCACATTCCTTTAGATAAAGTTAAATACACCAATTCGAGTATTTATAAAAACACACTAAGTGTTGTAATTCTTTTTGTTACACAGCCAATTAGTACTGCACTTTTTACCCCTTGGCTGTACTCAAAATTGGTCACTAAGTACATTTTTAAAAAAACATCTCCTTTTTTAAAAGTACTTTCCCGTAGGGGCCCTCCGGTTTTATAGTTCAATTTACCTCTTGCTTTTTTAAGCATCGTTTGCTTTTTGGCTTTTACCAAAGGCAGCATTTTGCATATTTTATTTTGAACTATTAAACTTAACGAAAATGAAAAATTTTAAATTCATTCTATTTGCAATAGCAATTGCTTTTTTTACTGCTTGTGGCAGTTCAACCCAAACTAAAGACACCCACGAGCATGGCGATAGCTGCACCGATAGTCACAATACAAATTCGCATAGCGAAACATCGCATCAGGAATCGTTTACCGTCGAAGCCGACTCGACTCACAGCCACAGCGATAGCAGCTCACATAAAAAAGAGAAAACCCATTCGCATACCCATTCCGATGGAAAAACTCACACTCATTAATTGTTTGCAATTAAGATGAAAGCGTACATTTTTTTATTTTTTATAGGGTTTTCGGCTGCATTTAGTGCTTGTAAAAGCAATGCTGAAATCGATGAGCACGCAGGCCACGACCACGGTGAAGTTAAAATTCTACTTACTGGTTACAGTAATAGCTTTGAAATATTTGCCGAAGCCGACCCATTTATTGTTGGAAAACCTTCCTCTGTATTGGTTCACTTAACTCATATTGAAAACTTTAAACCATTAACTGTAGGTAAGGTAACTCTCAGCCTTATTGTTGGCACAAAGGGAATTCGACAATCACTTGATGTTGCCGAACGACCTGGTATTTATCGCTTTAGTATTGTTCCTGAAGCCGAAGGTGCAGGGAAAGTATACGTTGATATTGAGTCCGGTACATTCAAAAATAGAGTTGAAGTTGTTAATGTTAATGTTTATGCCGATGAGCATAACGCCATTCACGAAGCCGAAGAGCAAGCCATTCAAAGTTCCAATGCCATTGTATTTACAAAGGAGCAATCGTGGAAAGTCGATTTTGCAACCGAAAATCCTTTGGTCGAACCATTTGGACAAATAATTAAAACCGTTGCACAGGTGCAGCCTGCACAGGGCGACGAGGTTGTAGTTACGGCTAAAACTAATGGCGTTGTCTCTCTATTGGAAACTGGTTTACAGGAAGGTAGAAATGTTACCGCTGGTCAACTTTTGCTAACAATTTCGGGAAGCGGATTAGCCGAGAACAGCTGGAATGTTCGATTTGCCGAGGCAAAGAATAATTACGAAAAGGCAAAGGTCGACTACGAAAGAATGAGCGAACTGGCTAAGGATAAAATTATTCCCGAAAGGGAACTTGTTGCTGCGCAAACAGAATTTGAGAATGCTAAGGCTCTTTTCGATAATATGAACAGTAACTTTAACGCAAAGGGGCAACGAGTTCTTTCGCCAATTAGCGGTTTTACCAAGCAGCTGTTTGTTCAAAATGGGCAATACGTTGAAGTTGGACAGCCAATTATTGCTGTTTCGCAGAACAGGAGCCTTCAGCTAACTGCCGATGTTCAGCAAAAGTATGCCTCGGTTTTAGGAGCAATTTCTTCAGCCAATATTCGAACTCTTAGTAGCAGTAAAACCTATACACTAAAGGAGTTAAACGGTAAAGTTGTGTCGTACGGGCGAAGCGTAAATCCCGATAATTTCCTTGTTCCTGTAATTCTTCAAATTGATAATAAGGGTGAATTTGTACCGGGGAGTTTTGTTGAACTTTACCTAAAAGTTTTATCCAATTCGGTTGCTCTTACTGTGCCAAATACCGCACTGCTCGAAGAACAGGGAAGTTTCTTCGTTTTTGTTCAGCTTTCGCCCGAACTTTTCGAGAAGCGAGTTGTGCAAACTGGCGCTACCGATGGAACTAAAACCGAGATTTTAAAGGGAATTGACAAAAACGACCGCATTGTTGCCAAGGGCGCAATTCTGGTTAAACTTGCTCAGGCATCGGCTGCACTCGATCCTCACTCAGGACACGTTCATTAATAGGTGAGAGTATGCTTGACAATATTATAAAATTCTCGCTGAAGAATAAGTACTTTGTTCTTCTCTGCTCGGTTGTTTTAATAGTTGTGGGAACGCGCACCGCTAATAATATGGACGTGGATGTTTTTCCCGACCTTACTGCTCCTACTGTTGTGGTTATGACCGATGCGCACGGAATGGCCTCGGAGGAGGTAGAGCGTCTTGTAACATTCCCCATTGAAACGGCTGTAAACGGAGCAACCGATGTTCGAAGGGTACGCTCTGCATCGTCGCAAGGATTTTCGTTTGTTTGGATTGAATTCGACTGGGGAACCGATATTTTTAAGGCTCGTCAAATTGTAAGCGAAAAGCTTATTAGCGTTACAACCCAAATGCCAATTGGTGTTGGAATGCCAACTCTTGCTCCACAATCGAGCGTTATGGGCGAAATATTCTTTATTGGCATTCAGGCCGATAGCACCACTTTAATGGAGCTTCGAACCATTGCCGAATGGAATGTGAAACCACTTCTTTTAGCCACTGGCGGCGTTTCGCAGGTTACCATTATTGGCGGCGACTATAAGCAGTATCAGGTTTTGGCAAACCCGCACCTTATGAAGTACTACAATGTGTCGCTCGACGAATTGGCCGAAATTTGTAGAGGAATTAGTCAAAATTCAACAGGTAGCCCTGTTCGAGAGTATGGAAACGAGTATGCAGTTCGTGGAATTGCCCGTACTTACGATTTGGACGAACTTGGCGCTTCGTACATAAAATCGAATAATGGCAAACCTGTTAGGGTTCGCGATGTTGCCGAAGTAAAAATTGGCAGCGCAGTAAAAATGGGCTACGCATCGGGTAATGCTAAGCCTGCCATAATTATATCAGCCTCGAAACAGCCTAATACTAATACACTTGAGCTAACCCGCCGAATTGAAGCAAACCTTATTGACATTCAAAAAACGCTTCCCCCCGATGTTGTTTTGGACACCAAAATTTTTCGTCAGGCCGATTTTATCGAAACTTCAGTTAAAAACGTTCAAACAGCACTAATCGAGGGTGCCATTTTTGTTGTAATAATACTTTTCCTTTTTTTGGGAAGTTTCCGCACAACCATTATTTCGCTAATGGCAATTCCGCTGTCGTTGCTGGGTGCAATAATTGTAATGAAGCTATTGGGGCTCAACATTAACACTATGAGTTTGGGCGGAATGGCCATTGCCATTGGCTCGCTGGTGGACGACTCCATTATTGATGTTGAAAATATTTACAAACGCTTGCGGCAAAATCGACTTAAAAGTCCCGAAAATAAGCAGTCGAACTTTACAGTAGTTTTCGAGGCATCGAAGGAGATTAGGGCATCAATTCTAAATGCAACCCTAATAATAATGGTGGCGTTTTTGCCCCTTTTCTTCCTTTCGGGAATGGAAGGGCGAATGCTTAAACCGCTTGGAATTGCCTTTGTTGTTTCGTTGTTTGTTTCGCTAATAGTAGCAATGACTCTAACGCCTTTGCTGGCAAAAATGATGCTGACAAATGAAAAGTTCCTTGCCCGAAACGAAAAGGAAAAATGGCTGGTTTGCAAACTTTCGGCATTTTACGAAAAAACCCTCGCTTGGTCGTTAACTCATAAAAGGGTTGTTCTTACTTCAACCTTTGTGCTTTTTTTGGTTTCGCTTTTCCTTTTTACGCAAATGGGGCGCAGCTTCTTACCCGAGTTCAACGAGGGGTCGCTAACGCTTTCGGTAATTACTCAGCCTGGAACATCGCTTGAGGAGAGCAACCGAATTGGCAATTTGGTGGAAACAGAGCTTTTAGCAATTCCCGAAATTACAAGCACAGCACGACGAACGGGAATGGGCGAACTAGATGAGCACTCGCAAACCACTAACAGCGCTGAGATTGACGTGAATTTCATTCTAAAGGAAAGAGATCGACAGGCATTTTTAAACGATGTTCGAACAACACTTGCCGGAGTTCCTGGAATTGCTGTAACAGTAGGCCAGCCACTTGGACACCGAATTGACCATATGCTTTCGGGTACTCGAGCTAATATTGCCATTAAACTTTTTGGAACCGACTTGAACAGAATGTTTGCCATTGGCAATGAAATTAAAAGCGCAATTGCTGATATCGACGGGCTAGTTGATGTGAATGTGGAGCAGCAAGTGGCAATTCCGC
Organism: Bacteroidales bacterium UBA2287; assembly: GCA_002345675.1. GTDB lineage: Bacteria > Bacteroidota > Bacteroidia > Bacteroidales > Tenuifilaceae > UBA2287. Next base: position 99,654 of record DDWL01000002.1, read on the forward strand.
AAATTCAAATTCGAGCCAATCGCGAAATGCTTGCAGCTTATGGCATCACTATCAATGAGTTCAATCACTTTGTCGATGTGGCCTTTGGGTGCGAAAAGTTGTCCGATATTTACGAAGGTCAGCGCCGATTCGACCTTGTGCTACGACTAAACGACGACTATACTCAAACCATTGAGGGAATTAGGTCGGCACTAATCGACACACAAAATGGAACGAAGGTTCCACTTGAACAGGTTGCCGAAGTTGTTTCGGTTTCAGGGCCAAGTTCGATAAGTAGGGAGAATGTGCAGCGAAAAATTGTTATTTCGGCAAACGTATCGAGTGGCGATTTACGTGGATTAGTTAATAAAATTCAGGAGAAAATTGGTAACAATGTTTCGTTACCCGAAGGGTATAGAGTAGAGTATGGCGGGCAGTTCGAGAGCGAAGCAAAAGCCTCACAAACTCTCATTATTACCTCAATACTTGCCATTTTTGTAATTTTTCTACTGCTATTTCAGGAGTTTAAAAACTTTAAATTAGCAGGGATTATACTACTCAACTTGCCCTTGGCACTAATTGGTGGCGTTTTTTCGATTTACTTTTTCGATGGCGTTTTGAGTATTCCTGCAATAATAGGTTTTATCACTCTATTTGGCATTGCCACTCGAAATGGAATTCTGCTAATTTCGAATTATCAGCACTTACGCTACGAAAACACTTCGCTTTACGACACCGTTGTAAAAGGCTCGGTCGATAGGCTAAATCCAATTCTTATGACTGCCTTAACCGCAGCGTTGGCTTTAATTCCTCTTGCCGTTCAAGGCGATTTGTCGGGTAACGAAATTCAAAGTCCAATGGCTAAGGTTATTCTGGGTGGACTGCTAACATCAACATTGCTAAATATATATGTTGTTCCAGCAATTTACTACATTACATCAACGCGTTTCGAAGGTGTTAATAATAAGGAGAATAACAATGAATAAAGTAAAGCAAAAATTGATATTTATACTTCTGTTCGTAGGTTTTGCAGCAAGCGGACAGGACAATATGAGCGTGTTACTTTCGTCGATTGAGGAGAATAACCCCGGAATTGTTAGCCTTAGGGCGCAATTCGATTTGGAAAGGGCAGAAGCCCGAACCGATTTGCTGCCATCGAATCCGACCGTTGAATTTGGTCGATTTCCTGCGGTAAATGGAACTGGGGTAAAGTCGACCTGGGGCGTATCGCAAAGCTTCGAATTTCCAACAACCTACGTAAAGCGTAGTAAATTTGCAAAGGAAAGCGAATTGTACTCGCAGCTTGGCTTTCAGTTGGCTCGACAGGAAATTTTGCTCGAGGCAAAAGTTGCACTTTTCGAACAGGTTTACTTGAAGAATATGCTTGCCGAGGCTCGTCGTCGTGAAGCATTGGCTAAAAGCATCGAAAGCAATGTGGAGCGCAAGGTAAATGCTGGGCACACAAGTATTCTCGACCTAAACAATGCACGGGTGCGAACGGCCGAGTCAGCTCAAAAGGTAGTCGAAATTGAAGGGTTGATGAAACAAAATGGGTATAAACTTCTGGCAATGAATGGTATGAAGCCATTGCCAAATTACGATACGCTTATTCTTCAAACTACATTGCCAGGTCGCGATTCGCTGCTTAATGCTTACTCCGAAAGGGATATGCGTTTCAAACAATCCGATACTTACGTAAATGTTGCCAATGCAAATTTGGCAGTTGTTAGGCATAGCTCGCTTCCCGAAATTGAAATTGGTTACGAGTCGGAGAGTACCGATTCGGAGCATTTTCAAGGATTTAGGGCTGGAATTTCGATTCCCCTTTGGGGAAATGTAGGGAACAAACGTGTTGCAAAAGCAAAGGTTATGGCTGCAAGTGCGTATAAGGTCGAAATGGCCTACCATTTACAAATTGAGTTCGACCAAAACTATGCAATGGCTCAAAACCTTTGGGAACAGCTGCAAACATCGAAGCAGGCCTTAGCTAGCTATAAAAACCTCAGTTTACTTCAAAAGGCAGTCGACTTGGGCGAAATATCGATTGGCGATTTTTATACCGAGGCATCGTTCCTCTACGAATTTTCCGATCGTTCGCTGGAACTGGAGCTTGAATACGCTAAGGTTAAAGCTAATTTAACGAGGTTCGAATTATAGGGATTGAACACTGATAACACGAATTTTACAGATATTCACAGATTTTTGTTTAATCACTTATATTTGTGTAATTCTGTTTTGTCAGTGTTATCTGTGTTCCATTATGAACAAGCTACCCATTAAAACGTTATTGATTTAATCCGTTTTTAACTCAGTATGCCGCATACAAATCATAGTAATTCGAGTAAAAATATTAAGGTTGCATTCTTTCTAAACCTTGGCTTTGCCGTATTCGAGTTAATTGGTGGATTTTTGGTTAACAGCGTTGCCATTCTATCCGATGCGCTACACGATTTGGGCGATAGCATATCGCTTGGACTTTCTTGGGTTTTGGATCGAAAGTCGAAACAACCAGGCGATAAAAAGTACAGCTTTGGCTATCAGCGCTATTCGCTTTTGGGAGCGCTAATAAATAGCATTGTGCTTGTGGCAGGTTCGGTGTTTATTGTTGTTGAGGCAATCGATAGGCTAATTTCTCCCCAGCAATCGAACGCAACGGGAATGCTTCTTTTTGCCTTTGTGGGTATTGCTGTTAACGGCTTTGCTGCCTTTAGGTTAAAGGAAGGAAAAACCCTAAACGAGAAGGTTGCCTTTTGGCATTTGCTCGAAGATGTTCTGGGTTGGATAGCCGTACTTTTTGCCAGTTTGGCAATGATGGTAACCAAATCGCCCTACATCGACCCTGCTTTGTCGATACTCATCACCCTTTTCATTCTATGGCAAGTAGTTAAGCGGTTAAAGGAAACGGCATTTATATTTCTTCAGGGCGTTCCGCCGCAGCTAAGTATTTCGGCAATTGAACACAAAATTTTGGAGATTGAAGGGGTAAAGAGCCTTCACCACACCCATCTATGGTCGCTCGATGGTGAACAGAATGTGTTTACTACTCACGTAAAGTTAGACAGCTCAATTAAAACTGCTGGAGAGCTAACAGCGCTTCGCGAAAGGTTGAACCAAGTTTTAAAGGAATTCACTTTTAGTCACCACACCATCGAACTTGAACTCGATAGCGAGGTTTGTAGATTTGAATCATGATTTTTTAAACACAGAGGCACAGAGAGCACAGAGGCACACAGAGAAATATTTTATGGTTAAAGTATTAAAGAATTAACCTCCGTGTAACTCCGTGTACTCCGTGTCTCTGTGTTTAAGGAAAATAAAGAATATGAATAGGAAAAAACTACTAAGTAGAGCATTGCTTTTAAGCATAATTACAATTGGTTACAATATTGCCGAAAGTATAATTTCGGTATCATTTGGAGTTACCGACGACACGCTTGCGCTACTTGGATTTGGGGTTGACAGTTTTGTTGAAGTAATTTCGGGGATTGGCATTTTACACCTTGTTATACGATTACAAAGAGCTAACGACGAGTCGCCCGACCGCTTTGAGCGTCAAGCCCTTCGCATTACTGGTTTTGCTTTTTACCTACTTGCAGCAGGATTGGTTATTGGTTCGGCAATAAATGCTTACCTAGGTACAAAACCCGATACAACAATTGTAGGTATTATTATTTCGTCGGTTTCAATACTCACAATGTGGTTTTTAATGCGAGCAAAATTGAAAGTTGGAAAGCAACTAGGTTCCAATGCCATTATTGCCGATGCAAATTGCACTCGAACCTGTTTTTACCTGTCGTTTTTGCTGCTTGCCTCCAGTTTACTGTTTGAACTTTCGGGCATAAGGTGGATTGACATAATAGGTTCGCTTGGCATAGCTTGGTTTGCTTTTTCCGAGGGTCGCGAAGCTTTCGAAAAAGCGAGAAACGTTTCCCATTCCTGTAGCTGCGGTTGCCACTAAAACAGTGATTCTCCATTCAATTATTCAATTGTTCAATTGTTCACTTGTTCACTTGTTGAGTTAATTGGTTGATTGAGTTATTCAATTGTTCTATGGTTTTATTGTTCAAATGTTCTATTGCTCAATGGTTCTATCGTTCATTTTTGTACGTATTCGCTTAAAAGTTTTTTGCCACGGGCTTTAGGATACTTACCATAAATCCTTTTTTCATGTGTATAAACTAAAATGTTTCATTTTTCCCCGAAATATTTACCTCTAACAACCTGCTGTAAAACCTAAAAAAATATGATTGAAACTGCTATATAGTTGCATTTCTTATGGATAACTTTGCTGCATAGCAATGTAACTTGAAATTTTAAATAGCAAGATATGAGCAGGAGACTTAAAATTCGCGATTTAACCCTACGCGACGGACAGCAGTCGCTTTTTGCAACCCGAATGCCGCAGAGCGATATCGACAGGGTGCTTCCGTTATACCGCAATGCAGGATTCTATGCTATGGAGGTTTGGGGCGGGGCAGTGCCCGATTCGATAATGAGATTTCTGAACGAAAACCCATGGACTCGCCTCGAAACCATTAAGAAAGAAGTTGGTGGAACAACTTTGCTTGCTGCACTTTCGAGGGGTCGCAACCTGTTTGGCTATAATCCCTATCCCGAATCGGTTATCGAAGGTTTTAACCGCAATGCAGTTGAGTCGGGCGTGGGCATTATGCGTATTTTCGACTGCCTTAACGATGTGGAAAATATTCGTTCAACAATTAAATACGTTAAAAATGCTGGCGGACTTGCCGATTGCGCCGTTTGCTACACTATCGATCCAAAGTTGCCCGAAAAGGAGGAGCTCCGAAAGAAGTTAACCCGTAAGGATTTGCCCGAAAAAATATTCGGTGTTCAGTACTTCATCGATAAGGCTAAAGCAATGGAGGCAATGGGCGCCGATATGATTTCGCTTAAGGACATGGCCGGTTTGGCTTCGCCAATTGAAACGGCTCGCATTATTAAGGGTTTTAAAGCGAATCTTAAAGTTCCTGTCGATTTTCACACCCATTGCACACCCGGATACGGTTTAGCATCAACCTTAACTGCCATTTTAAATGGTGCCGACATTATCGACACAAACCTTTTATACTTTGCTGGCGGAAGCGCTGCACCTGCATGGGAGCTGGTTTACCTTTTTTGTAAAAAGTTAGGAATTGAAGTCGATGGTAACCCCGAAGTTATTTCCCAAATAAACGTATTACTTAAGGATATTAGGCTTAACAGTCTAGCAAGCGTTGACAGCTACAAGCAAATTCCCATCGATTTTGACATTGCGAAGGATACACTGCCCGAGAACATCGACAGGCTATTCGACGAAGCCATTGCCTTTGCAAAGGACGAGAATGAGGATAAACTACTTGTGGCGTGTCATGCCATTGAGCTGTACTTCAATTTTCCAGCACCCGAGGAAAGAGTTAAACGTGCCGAAATTCCTGGCGGCATGTACACCAATATGCTTTCGCAGCTAAAGCAACTTGGGTTAGCACATTTACTCGACAGGGTTCTCGAGGTTGTTCCTGTGGTTCGCCTCGATGCTGGTTGCCCACCTTTGGTTACACCATCGAGTCAAATTGTTGGAGCGCAGGCAGTAAACTGTGTAATTGACGAAAACGCTGGAAAGCCATTCTACACTAATATTTCCAATCAATTTTTAAATATGGTTAAGGGCGAATATGGCGAAACACCAATTCCCATAAGCCCCGAGTTTCGCAAAAAGATTTGCGGTTTCGACGATGAGCGTCCATACGATATAGGTGCCTACAAATCTCCCGAAAACCCTACATTAAAAGAGGTAGGTGGCCTAAAACTGGCAAAGGACGAAAAGGAGATGCTTCTGCTTGAACTTTTCCCTGCAGTTGCCAACGATTTTTTGCTAAAGCAACGTAAGGCCGAGTTCGAAAACATTCGCAAGGAGCGAAAAATTCAGAAGGCAGAAATACGTAAGAATATGAAATTTAAGGGAAAGTTGCTTGTTCGCGACTTAACCCTGCGCGATGGTCAGCAAAGCATGCTAGCAACCCGAATGAGTTTACCCCAAGTGGAAAGCGTTTTGCCGCTTTACAAGGAAGCTGGTTTTTACGCAATTGAGGTTTGGGGTGGGGCAGTTCCCGATAGCGTAATGCGTTACCTGAACGAAGATCCTTGGTATCGACTTCATGTTATTAAAAAGGGAATAGAAGGAAGAAGTAAACTTACAGCCCTTTCGCGCGGACGAAATTTGTTTGGTTACGATCCTTACCCCGAGGATGTTATTGAAGGATTTAACCGTCTTTCGGTAAAGCATGGTGTTGATATAATGCGCATTTTCGATTGCTTGAACGACCTGAACAACATGCGTACAACCATTAAGTACGTTAAGGATAGTAATGGTCTTGCCGATTGCGCCATTTGTTACACTGTTAACCCAAAGTTTTCGGGCAAACAAAAAGCTATTGCCTTTATAAAAGGCAAAAAGTTGCCAACCGACGTATTTACCATCGATTACTTTGTTGAAAAGGCAATGGAACTTGAGCGAATGGGTGCCGATATGATTACCATAAAGGATATGGCAGGGCTTATAACTCCAACCGATGCAGGCGAACTGGTTAGCAAACTGAAAAAAGCAGTTAACGTTCCTATCGACTTTCACACGCATTGCACTCCCGGTTATGGTTTGGCATCGACACTTATGGCAATTTTACATGGAGCCGATATGGTGGATACTTGCATTCTGAATTTTGCTGGAGGACCTGCTGCGCCTGCATTTGAGATAGTTCAAATTTTTGCCGATAAGTTGGGCCTCGACACTGGAGTAAACCTCGATGCTGTTGTTAAAATAAACAGGGAATTGAAGCGAATTCGACTCGAACTAGCCGAATACGACTCGTACAAGCAGTTCCCCATCGATTTCGACATTACCTCCGACGACCTTCCTGCGGAAGTTGAAAAATGGTTCGACGATGCCATTATATTCGCACGTAAAGGAGATGAAGATGAACTGCTTGAGGTTACCCGAAAAATTGAAGCTTGGTTCAACCTCATTGCGCCCGATAATATGGTTCGCGACGCCGAAATTCCTGGCGGTATGTACACCAATATGCTGGCACAACTACGCCAAATGAAAATGGAACAGCTGCTCCCTCGAGTTCTCGAAATGGTTCCACTTGTTCGAATCGAGTCGGGTTGCCCACCACTTGTAACGCCAACTAGCCAAATTGTAGGTGCACAGGCGGTTAACTGCGTTATTTCGCAAAGTCAAGGGAAAGATTTGTATTCGAACGTTTCAACTCAATACTACAATTTGGTTAAGGGACTTTACGGTAAAACACCTATTCCCATTGCGCCCGAGTTTCGAAAGAAAATTTGCGGTAGCGAGGAAGAGTTTCCCTTCAATTCGCTTAGCTATAAAGTTCAGGATAACCCAATAATTCTCGAAGACTTTGGCGGAATTCAGCTTGCTGCCACTGAGGAGGAGCGTTTACTGCTCGAACTTTTCCCAAATGTTGCCCGAAACTATCTTCAAAATAGAAAAGAAACAGAAGTTTTCGAACTGAAAACGCAAATAGCGCAGGAAATGAACATTGTTTCGGAGGAGAAGCGAAAGGAGTTTATGAACCTTACAAATGAGGAGAAGTCGGAACGCATAATGAAGGGGTTGCTGTATAATTCAACCGACGAAGGCTGGTAGTCGAAACGTTTCAATCTAATATTTTTACAGTTCAACCCGACGAATCAACAGTTCGTCGGGTTTTTATTTTTTAAGATTTTAGTTGAACTCATATTTGCACTGTAATTCAGCAAGATTGGACAATACGCAAAGCAAGATTGGACAATTAGTAAAGAAATAACAGGGCAACCTTTGCAGAAAAACAAAACTATGAGAACAACAACATTACTACTCGCAATTCTGCTTTCAGCAGTAAGTATTTCGGCCCAAATTGTGGTTAAAGGCTTAGTTTCCGATTCGAAAGGAGAAGTTTTAGCCGGGGCGAACGTATTCATAAAAGGTTCGTACGATGGAACCGCAACAATTGACGATGGTTCCTTTTCGTTTAAAACTTCACTTTCGGGTAAGCAAACCCTTGTAGCAACTTTTATTGGCTTCGCCAATCAGGAAAAGGAAATTTTGCTCGACGCCAAAACCGTTGAAGTAAAGTTTACGCTTAAAGAGGAAACAAACCGCATAAACGATGTGGTAATTTCGGCAGGAACCTACGAAACAGCCGACCGTAAGCGAAGTGTTACACTTCAGCCATTGGATATTGTTACAACCCCAAGTGCAGCAGGCGACATTTATGGTGCGCTAACTGCATTGCCCGGAACGGCTACTGTTGGTGAAGATGGTCGCCTGTTTGTTCGCGGAGGCGATGGCTACGAAACCAAAACCTTTATTGATGGTTTGCTTTCGAAAAAACCTTACAGTTCGAACGTTCCCGATTTACCCTCACGTGGTCGCTTTTCGCCATTTATGTTTAGTGGAACTACTTTTAGCACAGGAGGATACTCAGCCGAGTATGGTCAGGCGCTTTCGTCGGCACTTATTTTAAACACAACAGCATTTCCACAGAAAACCCAAACCGACATTTCGTTAATGACCATTGGCGGTAGCGTTTCGCAAACACTAAAGGGCGATAAAACATCGGTTTCGCTTGGGTTGGATTACACCAATCTTGGTCCATATTTTCAAATTGTATCGAACAAGTTTACTATGAATCAGTATCCCGAATCGGTTGGTGCGTCGGTAATATTTCGTCAAAAGTTAACCGAAAGTGGCATATTGAAAGTATTCAGCACCTATTCGGGAACAAGGTTTGGCTTAAAATACCCCGACCTCTCGCAGCAAGGTGCTATGTCGAACATTGCCATAAGCAATCAGAATAGCTATACAAACATATCGTTTAGCGATGAGTTGGGAAGTGGCTGGTTTATGAAAACTGGAGTTGCACTTACCCTCGACGAGAATAATTTGAATTTGGAAACCTCAACGGTTGACGAAGGAAATAGAAATGTACAGGCAAAAATTTCTTTTAAAAAGACATTTACACCAAATGTATCGCTTCTTTTTGGCGCAGAGGAAACGTTTAATCGATTTAACCAGAACTACAAAGTTGTAAGTACATTTTTTACCAATAGCAGCAATTTCGACGATTTTGGCTCGGCGCTTTTTGCCGAAACGGAGTTTCGACCCATTAACGGATTGGCAATTAGGGCAGGAGTGAGGGGTGAGCATAGCACTTTGCTAAACGACCAAAACGTTGCTGCAAGGCTGTCGGCTGCCGTAAAGCTAACCAAATCGGCACAGGTTTCGGTTGCCTACGGTAACTTTTACCAAACCCCCGAGGAGAACCTTTTGCGCTTTACACACTCGCTTGGTTTTGAGCAAGCCAACCATTTAATTGTCAATTACCAGTGGGAAAAAAGCGATAGAATTTTAAGAGTTGAAGCATACCGAAAGGACTATAAAGATTTAGTAACCTACAACTCAACTGAATTTTGGAATGGTAACCTTTACGCAAATTCGGGAAGAGGACGCGCACAGGGAATCGATTTGTTTTTTCGCGACCGCAGAACGTTTAAAAGTTTTGAGTACTGGGTTTCGTACTCGTATGTCGACTCGAAACGTAAATACCGCGACTACCCAACAATGGTAACCCCTTCGTTTGCACCAAGCCATTCGGCAAGTGTTGTTGGTAAAAAGTGGGTTCAAAGCATTACAACGCAATTTGGTATGTCGGCAACTTTTGCAACTGGTAGGCCATACAATAACCCAAATAGCTCAAGTTTTATGGATGGACGCACAGCATTTTACAACGATATAAGCATTAACTGTAGCCATTTGCGCACAATTCTCGATAAGCCAACAATCATTTACTTATCGATAAATAATCTCTTGGGTCGCGACAATGTTTTTGGGTACAGATACTACACACAGCCAAATGCACAAGGAGTTTACGAGTCGATGCCCGTTAAATCCGAATCGAAACGGTTTTACTTTGTAGGGGTATTCATCACTATATAGAACACAATAGAACACAGATGACGCAGATTAAACAGATAGCCACAGATTTTTTGACAAACAGAAAACAGAAAACAGAAAACCGACATCCAACATCAATTAACAAATTAACTCAATTCCCCGATAGTTATCGGGGCAATTAACTCAATTAACTCAATTAACTCAATCAACTCAATCAACTCAATTAACTCAATTAACCAATTTTACACTGAGCAGCGATGCCCTGAGTTTATCGAAGGGTCGAAGTGCAACTAATTAACTCAAACAAAACAAAATGAAAAAACTAATCATCACCGCAATTGCCCTAACCATGTTAGGAAATGTAATGGCTCAGCAGCCAAATTTCGAAAGCGCCATTAGGGAAACGCTTACGCTACTCGATAGCGCCAAAACTCCAAACGACATGCAACAAGTATTAGGTCGATTTACCCGTATTTCACAGGCCGAGAGTAACCGTTGGGAGGCATTTTACTACCTTGCATACACGCAAATAAATTTTAGCTTTTGGGAAAAGGACGGCGACAAGAAAGATGCAATTCTCGACGAGGCCCAAAAGAGTATTGATAAAGCGCTCGAAATAAATGGGGATAAATCGGAGCTATTTGCACTGCAGGGATTTTTGTATCAAGGTCGAATTCAGGTTAGCTCCATGCGTGGAATGACCTACTCGCCTAAAGCAGCCGAAATTTTGGAAAAAGCCATTAAGGAGAATCCCGAGAATCCTCGTGCTCATTTTTTAATGGGACAAAATATTTACTATACGCCTGCTATGTTTGGTGGTGGAAGCAAAAATGCTTTACCTAAATTTCAAAAGGCAAAGGAACTTTTCGAAAAGGAGAATAGCAAAAGTGGTATTGAACCAAAGTGGGGAGTTAAGTCGAACCAGCGAATACTCGACAAGTGCAGCTAATTCTTGGAAGCAATCTGAATTGGCAATAAAACCTAAATGTTTACCTTTGAAATAAAAAATAGTATGCTCAACGTGAAGCAATGGATTATAAGAGCCTTAAGGGACACCCTAATTGTAATGGCAATAGGCCTTGCAATAAGTACAATTTTTGCTGGGTTTGGATTGTGGACATCCCTTGAGGCTTTTAAAAGAGTAGGACTATACTCCTTTGTAATTGGCTTCTCGCTATGGAAGGGTAACGAGGCTATTGGTTATATTATTCATCACTATTACCCTTGGGATAAAAACCCTAAGAGAACACTTCTACTCAATTTAATTTCTACATTACTCTTCTCATCATTTGTAATTTTTGCAGTAAACTATTTCCTGTTTCCTTTGCTTTACGGGCATGGTATTGGTAAAACACCAAGACTATTCTTTTTAATCGGGATAATTCAACTCTTTATTTCATTGCTCATAACAAGCATTTTCTACGTTAAACAGTTTTTTTTAGAATGGTTAAAAACTTCGGTTAATGAGGAAAAATTAAAACAAGAAGCCATACAGCTACGCTACGATGCGCTTAAGAGCAATGTAAACCCTCATTTTTTATTCAATAGCCTTAGCGTTTTAACATCGTTAGTCGACACCGATACGCAGAAGGCAAAGCAGTTTATTCAGCAATTTTCTAATATTTACCGTTACGTTTTGGAGCATCGCGATAGCGAAATTGTTCCCCTTTCCGAGGAGGTTAGTTTTATTGAATCGTTCACAAATTTGCATCATATTCGGCACGGAGAGAATTTGCAGGTAAGCATTAATGTTGATGATACAACTGGTTACATAATCCCTCTTTCGCTACAAATTCTTTTGGAAAATTGCTTTAAGCATAACATTATTTCCGAAGAAAAGCCACTTACTGTAAGGGTTTGGAGAGATAATGATTATATAGTAGTTCAAAATAATTTTCAAAGGCGTAACACAATTCACGAGTCGGGAGGGGTTGGACTCGAAACTATATCGAAGCGATACGAGTATATTTCCGAGAGGAGAATAGAAATTATTCATACAGCTAATCATTATACAGTAAAAGTTCCAATAATTAAAACCGTTTAGCTATAACAATGATTAACTACATTATTGCCGAGGACGAAAAACCAACAGCCGAAAGGCTGAAAAAAATGGTATCGAGCATTGCGCTAGAGTTCAAACATGTTGCAACGTTCGATTCGGTTACGTCGGCAGTAAAATGGCTCAAATCGAATCCGCATCCAAACCTTGCATTTTTCGATATTCAGCTGGCCGACGGGTTAAGCTTCGAGATATTTGAGCAGGTTGAAATCGAATTTCCAGTAATTTTCACCACAGCCTTTAACGAGTACGCCATAAAGGCGTTTAAGGTGAACAGCATCGACTACTTGCTAAAACCCATCGACGAGGCTGACCTTCAAAAAGCTATTCAAAAATTTCAAAAGGGATTTTCCCAAAAGCCACAGGCTTTAAATAGTGATTCCATTGCTAAAGCCCTTTCAATGCTTACTAGTACCTTCAAAACTCGTTTTGTGGTAAAGGTTGGCGAGCATATCCGCATAATTCCTGTTGAAGAAATTGCATGTTTTTTCAGCAGCGAAAAGTACACCTTTATTCGCACAGTGGCAGGTCGCGATTATGGAATCGATCAAACCCTTGAGCAAGTGGCATTGGCTGTAAGTCCTGAGCAATTTTTCAGGGTTAGTCGCAAGCATATTATTGCCCTTTCGGCTATTGCCGATATAATATCGTACTCGGGTAGCCGTTTAAAGTTAAAACTTACCGTAAAAACCGACGAGGATATTTTGGTTAGCCGCGAAAAGGTTAGCGAATTTAAGGAGTGGTTGGATAGGTAGAAAAAATATTGATTTTAATAACCTTAAATGAATTATATACAAGGCTTTTTATTTTTTTACCGTAAACTACTTCTTCCCTCATTGCTGTTTTCGCTTGCAATTGCATTTGTAGGCTTTGTATTTACTGGTATTTTTTCGTTTACTACTGTAAGTATTGGATACTTTTTGCTAACCCCTTTATTTCAATACTTTATTTACGAATTAAGAAATCCCAACGAATATTTCTTTTATAATAACTTAGGATTAAGTCGATTAAGGCTATGGGTTATGTCGTTATCCTTAAGTTTTTTAGTATGTGTAATTAGCCTAAAAGTATTTTAATTATGAGCCAATTGCATGTTGATACTGTTTTAAAAAGCTTTGGTGATAAGCAGGTACTAACCGATGTTTATTTAACCTGCAGCATTGGTGAAATTATTGGATTAGTTGGCCGAAATGGCTGTGGAAAATCGACACTGCTAAAAATCGTATTTGGCTCGCTAAGTGCCGACAATAAATTTATAAAAGTTGGTAATAGCATCATAAATGGCTTGCATCATAATCTTATTAAATACTTACCTCAAAGCCACTTCTTGCCCAATCACATAAAAATTAAAACAATTATTAATCTCTTTTGCAGTAACGAAGGAGCGATTAAAATTTCCGAAAATCCTCTTGTTAAGCCCTTGCTTAACAAAAATAGCGGTCAACTTTCGGGTGGCGAAAAAAGGATAGTTGAGATTTTGCTTATTATTTATTCCGAAGCTAAATATATTTTAATCGATGAGCCATTTAATGGGGTTTCGCCCATATTTCGGGAGGAAATAAAAAAGTTAATTGTTGAAAATTCAAAAACCAAAGGTTTTATTGTAACCGACCACGACTATCGGAATGTTTTGAAGATAGCCACACGAACCGTTGTTATGCACGATGGGGGGATAAAAGAGGTAAAAACAACGGATGATTTAGTTCGCTGGGGCTATATTTAATGCTTTTTTACTTCGTGCATTTCAAACGATTCTGAACTAAATAATGCAATATTTATTTGTCTGTATTTTAACATCTTAACGTAATTTCAAAAATTAGCAAACAATCCAACCTTTGTATTCTACCAAAATATCACACTTAATAGCCAAATTAAACTTGCAAATTGTGTAATAACCATTTATATTGCAATGAACTATTAGGCTATTTTCAATGACCTTAACTAAACTAATATCAGTTTTAGTCCTTTTTTTATTAACCCAGGACCTATTTGCTCAAAATACTGTTCCCCAAAACAGAATTGACTCACTACAGCAACTTCTTAAAATTTCTGTAGATGATACTGCAAGAGTTAACCTATTAAATAAACTGGCTATTGAGTATAGTCGAATCGACTTAGAAAAGTCTAAGCTTTACTCACAAACAGCCGATTCGATAAGTACAATTAAAAACTATGCAAAGGGCAAAGCCGAAAGTTTACGAAACATTGGCGTTTACTACATGCGAAAATCCGACTTTCCAAACGCATTCAATAATTTAAACTTAGCATTTTCAAAATATCAAGTACTAAAAGATTACAACGGAATGGCAAATTGCCTTCTAAGTATTGGTGCTACACACAACCAAATGAGTAAATACGATAGCGCTCTTTACTACTATCAAAAATCGCTCGACTACTGGTTTAAAGCAAAACCTATTAACAAAGAAAGAGTTGCTGCAACTTATAATAATATTGGTCTTGTGTACCGAAAGGAAGGAAACTTACCCATGGCTTTAGATTACTATCAAAAGTCGTTAACACTTAAAGAGGAAATACACGATAAAGCTGGTGCAAGTGACACGTACAACAATATTGGTGTAATTTATCGCCACTTAAACGACTACCCAAGCGCAATTGAAAACTATAAAAAATCGTTAGTAATTCGCAAAGAAATTGGTTTTCAACGTGGTGAAGCGGCGAACTATGGCAATATTGCAATTTCGTTTTTTGAAGATAAACAATTAGATAGCGCACTTAAATATGCCAATGAATCACTCGTATTAAACTTAGAAATTAACGAAAAAAGGAGTATTGCTTACTCGTTCAATATTTTGGGAGACATATATCTCCGAAAAAACGATTTAAAATTGGCTCACGACTTCTATGAAAAAGGGTTTAAACAAGCTGAAGAAACAGGAAATCAAACAATTAAAATAAGTACTACTATTGGTTTAGGTGATGTTAAGTTTAAACAGTCCGATTTTCAAAGGGCGCTTTTCTATGGCAAACAGGCTTATAGTTGGGCAGATAACCTTGGCGATATTTCGATGATTAAACTTAGTTCAAAACTTATAGCCGATGCAAGTGCCGCTTTAGGTCGATATAAAGAGGCCTACGAATACCATGTGCTTTATAAATCGTTGAGCGACACCATTCAGAACGATGACAATACCAAAAAAATAATTGGGTTAGAGTACGAATTTAAGTACCAAAAAGACAAGGTTGAAAATGAAAAGCTGCAGCTAGAGCAGCAGGCCAAACTATCAAGACAAAAACAAATTACGCTCACATTTTTCGTAGGATTTTGCTTAGTACTTCTGTTAGTTTTTCTGGTTTTTTCAAATCTAAAACGTAAGCAAAGAGACTATCGAATAATTTCAACCCAAAAAGATGAAATTGAGTTAAGAAATAAACTGTTGAATTCTCAAAAGGAGGAAATCCAAACTCAAA
>DDWL01000071.1 GCA_002345675.1 Bacteroidales bacterium UBA2287
TAGCCTAATTTTTGACCATTAAGCCGAAATAAAGGCATTTAATAAATCTCACGATAGATTTCTCATAATTGACAATGAAGCAGTATATCATATAGGAGCATCTTTAAAGGATTTGGGTAAAAAATGGTTTGCTTTCTCGAAAATTGAATTAGACCCAAATGAATTAATCTTGAAACTCAATTGACTTTGTAAAAGATAATTTGAATAAAACAAATATTGATTGAAAACAAGTTGAAGTATAGCATTTGAAAAACTGGCTAAAAAGAAAGATTAACCAAAAACCTGCCCGCCTGCGTCATTCATGTGTGGATAACTGAGTGAAAACGACATAATGTTCCACAAAGTTAATACTCCAATAAACAATGCTTTGTGAACTTTGTATAAAACCTTTGTGCACTTTGTGGTTAGGGGTTTGTAACTAATGAGACATCCCCTTTTTTTTAGATTATAAAGTAGTGCTCGAGTACAATTTTAACTCCTATTGCAATTAAAAGTAATCCGCCCAGTGCTTCAATTTTCCTACCAAAACGCGCACCAGTTTTTTTGCCCATTAGAATTCCTATCATTGAGGCTATAAATGTAACCGCACCAATTACAATTACCGCAACATATAGGTTTACATTAATTAGAGCAAAGCTTACACCAACGGCGAGTGCATCGATACTGGTTGCAAGTGCCATAGTTATAATTGTTCTGAAGCGAAGCGGGTCGAGGGTTTTTTCTTCGTCGCACTTATAGCACTCGACAATCATTTTTATTCCAATAATTGAAAGTAACCCAAGGGCTACCCAGTGGTCGATTGGCTCGATGAATTCCTTAACGCTAATGCCACCAAACCAACCAATAACAGGCATTAATGCCTGAAAAAGAGCAAGAAAAAAGGCAATTCGTAAGGCTTGTCGGAATTTAATCTCTTTTTTTGCTAATCCACTCGACACCGAAACGGCAAACGAGTCGAACGATAAACTTACCGACAAAATAAAAAGCGTTAAGAAACTCATGGGGAATTTTGGCGTAAAAATAGCAAATGCCACCGAAACCTGAAAATTTAATTATTCGAGCGCCCTAGGAATTGTAAATCGAAATACTGAACCCTGACCGAGAACCGAATCGACTTTTATTGAACCTCCATTCTTCTCAACAAACTTTTTAACCATTTTAAGTCCTAGCCCAAACCCCTTTTCGCTATTGGTTCCCAACGAAGTGTGCGAGTAGGTGTCGTCGAAAAGTTTTGCAGCCACAGTGGGTTCAATGCCCATGCCCGTATCGGTTACAAACACTTCAATAAAGTTGGGTAACTCGTCGAGGCTAACAATTACATTTCCCCCATTAGGTGTAAACTTAATGCTGTTCGACAGCAAGTTACGCAAGGCTGTTTTCAGCATTTCAGTATCGGCAATAACTGGCACTTTAAGTGGCAAGTTAGAC
This sequence comes from Bacteroidales bacterium UBA2287, assembly GCA_002345675.1. Taxonomy (GTDB): domain Bacteria; phylum Bacteroidota; class Bacteroidia; order Bacteroidales; family Tenuifilaceae; genus UBA2287. Next base: position 1,429 of record DDWL01000071.1, read on the forward strand.
GAAATGGCAATCCCCTTCGATTCAGCAATGGTTTTCGATAAGCCAATAACTTCGTTGGCTATAGTTGTAAAATTTGTATGAATAGGTTTAAACGAATAGGTTTTCTGCGACTTAGCCCAACCTAAAAGGTCTTCGAGTAGTGCATAGGTGTCATTCGCTGTCTTTTTAAGAATATCGATTATTCCCTGTTGAGTTTCATCGTCGAGTTCGTTTCTGGTAGTTGCAAAATGGTCAACAAGCTGACTAATTGAACCTATAGGCGATCGAAGGTCGTGACCAATAATTGCGAACAATTGATCCTTAAGCACATTGGCCTCGATTAGTGCATTTTCAGCCTCCTTTATTCTTGTAATATCAATCAATGTTACTAAAACCTCCGAAACTTCATTTGCCTTTTTTACAACTCCAAAGTTTAAAAGAAGATGCTTTACCTCCCCTTTTTGAGAAATAACCGACTGGTTTATTGATGGAGGTATTTCTTCGCCATTCTCAACTTTACAAACAAATTCGATGAAATGACCTGTTTCGGATGGGATTGCCATTTTATACAAATCTTTTCGAAATATATTTCCATTCCGTTTTGAAAACCCTAAAATTGATAACGCCTCGTCGGAGAGCTTAACATTTTCGCTGCCTGGGTAAAACCAAATGCTACCAATTTTCGAAACCTCCTGAGCTTGTCGTAGTCGCTTTTGGCTTAAAACCATTTCCTCCTCGTATCGTTTTTTGTCGGTTATGTCTTCAATTAAATGAATAAAGTAGCTAATCTTACTTTGTCCATTTCGAACAACCATAACACTTACCTGACAATAAATAGTATCGCCCTGTAAATTTACAAACCGCTTTTCAATTGTATAGTTATCGGTTACATGGGTAAGCAGCTTATTGTAAAGGCTTAGTTCAACCTGCAAATCGTCGGGGTGCGTAATTTGATCCCAGGTTAAGTTGCTAATTTCCTTTTCGGTAAGCCCTAAAATATCGAGTAATTTTTTATTGTAGCTACTCCATTCGCGAGTAAGCGACGTTTCGCCCATGCCAATTAAATTCGATTCGAAGTAGGCTCGGAGTTTCCGCTCTCGCTGTATGAGTTCAAGTTCGGTTTTTTTCCGTTGGGTAACATCGTGTATTACAACAAAAAGCAAATCCTTTTCGTTAACCCTATGCCGAATAAGATTTCCTTCTAAATTCAAAATTTTACCCGATTTTGTTTTATGCAACCTATTATTAACACGGTAAGTTCCTCGTTTTTGCGCTTGACGAATTGCCATAGTAGACTCGTCGGGCTCCATTGATAGAACATTAAATTTTTGGCCAATTATTTCTGCAACAGTGTACTCATACATTTCGGTAAACGACTTGTTAACATCAAGTATTTCGATTGTTTCTGGGTCGACTACAAGAACAGCATCGATATTCGATTCGAACAGGGCGAGATACTTCTGCTCCTTTTCGAGCAGTTCAAGTTCTACTCTTTTCCGTTCGGTTATATCAATTACTACCCCAACAAGCCGTGTAGGCTTATCGCTTTCGAACATAGTTTTTCCGCTAAGCTGATAGTAACCAAAATTACCATCCCTGTTAAGCGCTCTAAGTGCTATATCGAAACTTTCGGCTTTAAGAAAGAGCCTTCTTTTTAATGTGGCGTATTTTGCTAAGTCGTCGGGGTGCACTATTAAATCAAGAGAAGCAAGAGTTAGTACTCCTGAATTCAAATTTATTGGGCATCCACCATCCTCAATCCACTTAAAGTTTTGGTCTACAAATGAGTATTCCCAAGCATAAATTGCACCTGCCTTTTGAGCCTCTGATATGAGCATTTTTTTCTCTTCGAGTTGCCGCTCAATTTTTACACGCTTTTCAATTTCCTCAAAAAGATTTTTTGTTGTTTCCTTATAATCTTTAACTCTTTTGGCAATATCACCTTCAACCTTTCGGTACTGCGACTTAAGCAGTTGAACCATTTCTCGGCGCGAAGCAGTATGTACTCGCAGGTATGCCGAAGTTACAAATGTTACAATAACAACCAAATATAGTTCCAATTCGTTGGAACCTATAGCGCCATCGAATCCATTATTTTTAAAAGTTTGGCTTGTAAGTATTACTTCTGCAATTAAAAAAAGGGCAAATATTATGGAGAATAGTTTTGAAGAATACTTAACCGAAATGAAGAGTAAAAGGGGAAATATTACAATGTAAGCTGCAAGTTTCGAAAAAATTGAAGAGCTATACAGAAATATCATAAGTGCAATTGATGCAACATAAATACCCAAACGAATAAAGCTACTCGCACTATGAACTGGGATGAACTTATCCTCTCGATAAAACGATTCGACAAGACTTGAAAAAACTGCAGTTACAATAAGTTGAACTAAAAAAAATGGGAAAACAAATTGGAAAAGGACTATTCTATTAACTACAAATCCATTAATAAATAGGGATGTAATAAGGGACAATGCTAATAGTAAAACTACAAGAAATCCGAAAAAGAAGGTAAGCTCACGGTCGCTTTTAAACGAGTCGTTTTGCCAGCGCCGATACTTACTTATTGCAGCAAAACCAACATATACAATTGCTTCGCAAAATGCGAAAGTGAAACTACTGTAAGCGCCAAGGTCTATTAAATTTGGAAAAGCAATTGCTGCAAGCCGCGACAAAATAAGCGCTGCCAATATCCCAGGTAGAATTTTGTAACCATTAAACCCAACTAGCGCTATGGACAAGCCAAGCGGGATCCATAAAAATAAATACCAGTAGTTCCCGTTAAAAAATAAAAGCGATACAATTACGCCCAACAGGTATACTACAAGCGCAATAATATTCTTTTTAAGCATAATAGTTTTTTATTTAATCCTTAGGTTTAATTTTATTAACAACGTAATTAAATGTGTTTTGTAACTACTACCCACAACTATCAACATGGGTAATTTACGTTACTTTAACAATAAATTCAACCAATAAGCTTTTAATTATTTAAATAAATTGACCAGTAGCCTAATTTTGTACACATACCATTACCATTCATTTTACCGTAAATAATTGTTCTATTTGGAGTTGAGTGTTGAAAAATAGTTGTAAAAATATTTTGATAAGTAAACAAAATGTATATAACTTGCAGTGCAATTCAAAAAAACAGTAAATTATGGCACAAAAGTACTTTTGGGACGACAAAGTGATTCTGGTAGTTGAGGACGACACGTCGAGTAGCCTTTTACTTCAAGCAATTCTTTCGCGCACCGGAGCAAGACTTCTTTTTGCCGAGGATGGCGAATCGGCTGTTACACTTATTGAAAACCAAAGCGAAATTGACATGGTACTTATGGACATTAGGCTTAAAGGGCTAAATGGACTTGAGGCCACATCGAGAATTAAACAAATAAGTCCGAATACACCTATTATTGCACAAACCGCTTGCGCCATTATTGGCGATATGGAAAGCTGCTACAAAGCTGGTTGTAACGCATACCTTGCAAAACCAATAAACACACAAACTCTTCTCGAAACAATCGACTACTACTTTAAAAAGTCGGCAGTTCAGGATCTTCTCGACACAGCGGTATTTACAAATTAGGGCAGGCTGGCAGTTCGCAGTTCTCGGTTCTCAGTTCTCAGTTTTCAGTTTTGAGCCCTGAGCTTGTCGAAGGGTCAGTCCACAGTCTTCAATCGGCAGTCGGCAGTCGGCACCCCGATAACTATCGGGGCTCAGTTCGCAGTCTTCCGTCGGCATTAATCGGTAATAAGTAATCCAACATCCAACTCCCAACTCCCGACTTCGGTCTTCCGACTTCCGACTTCCAACTTCCAACTCAAAACCACTTTTCTTTAAATTTTCCCCTTTTATATCTCCGAAAGTTCTAATTTTGGAATTCAGCATTTACTATGGATTTCAAAATTGTATCGGACTTTAAACCAACTGGCGATCAGCCAGAAGCCATCGACCAACTTGTTGATGGGATAAAGAATAACGAAAAATTTCAAACGCTTCTTGGCGTAACGGGTTCTGGCAAAACGTTTACCGTTGCCAATGTTATTGAACGAATTAATCGCCCTGCGCTAATTCTAAGTCACAATAAAACACTTGCAGCTCAGCTGTATGGCGAGTTTAAATCGTTTTTCCCTGATAATGCGGTGGAGTACTTTGTTTCGTACTACGATTACTACCAGCCCGAAGCGTACATGCCAGTTTCCGACACCTACATTGAGAAGGATTTGGCAATAAATCAAGAAATTGAAAAACTTCGCCTTAGCGCAACCTCATCGCTTCTTTCGGGACGAAAGGACGTAATTGTTGTATCGTCGGTTTCGTGCCTTTACGGCATTGGTAATCCGCAGGATTTTCACAGTAACACCATTTCGCTACATGTTGGTCAAAAAATTGGTCGTAATGTTTTTCTTCGTCGGTTGGTCGACAGCCTTTACTCGCGTAACGAGGTTGAATTTAAAAATGGTACGTTTCGTGTAAAGGGCGATAGTGTCGATATTTTTGCCGCATACGGCGACTTTGCTTACCGCATTGTGTTTTGGGGCGACGACATTGAAGCCATCGAAAAGTTCAACCCCGTTTCGGGAGGGCTTTACGAAACACTCGAAACGGTTACCATTTTTCCTGCAAATATTTTTGTTACCACTCGTGAACGTATTAACATGGCCATTTCGCAAATTCAGGACGACTTGGTTAAGCAAATCGATTTTTTTAATGGTATTGGAAAACCTTCCGAAGCCAAACGTATTCAGCAACGGGTTGAATACGACTTGGAAATGATACGCGAACTTGGCTACTGCCCAGGCATCGAGAACTACTCGCGATACTTCGACGGTCGTAAAGCGGGAACACGGCCTTTCTGCTTACTCGATTATTTCCCAAACGATTTCGTTACAATTATCGACGAGAGTCACGCTACCCTACCCCAAGTACGAGCCATGTACGGAGGCGATGCATCTCGAAAAAACAACCTTGTTGAATACGGATTCCGGTTGCCTGCGGCAATTGATAACCGCCCGCTTAAGTTCGACGAGTTCGAAAACCTTATTGGGCAGGTTATGTTTGTTAGTGCAACCCCAGCCGATTTCGAACTCGAACGCTGCGGAGGGGTTGTTGTTGAACAAGTGGTTAGGCCAACAGGGCTGCTCGACCCAGTTATTGAGGTTCGCCCAAGCCTTACCCAAGTTGACGACCTTATTGGGGAAATTAATAAACGTGCTAAAATCGACGAACGAATTCTTGTTACAACCCTTACAAAACGAATGGCCGAAGAGCTGGTTAAGTACCTCGAAAAAATAAATATTCGTTGCCGCTACATTCACTCCGACGTTGATACCCTCGACAGGGTTCAAATAATGGAAGATTTGCGTGAAGGGCTTTTCGATGTTCTGGTTGGAGTTAACCTTCTTCGCGAAGGACTCGACCTTCCAGAAGTCTCGCTTGTTGCCATACTCGATGCCGACAAGGAAGGATTTCTACGTTCGGCTCGCTCGCTCACCCAAACTTCGGGACGTGCTGCCCGAAACATAAATGGCAAGGTTATAATGTACGCCCAAAAGGTAACCGATTCGATGCGGAAAACCATTGATGAGACTAATCGAAGAAGGGAAAAACAGCTAATTTATAACGAGAAACATGGTATAACACCTCAGCAAATTGTTAAGGCAAAAAAATCGATGCTTGGCCGCGATACAATGGGCAAACCTGCACGACCATACTACATTGAGCCAAACAAAATTGACTACGCAGCCGATCCAGTTATCAGCTTAATGAGTCCCGATGCCCTAAAGAAAGCTTTGGAACGAGCAAAGAAGGCAATGGAAGCCGCAGCCAAAGAACTCGATTTTATTGAAGCCGCTCGCCTCCGCGACGAAATGCTTGCGCTTGGGAAACTACTTACGGAAAAGAAATAATAGTTTACAGTCCACAGTCTTCAGTCTTCAGTTCTCAGTTCTCAGTTCTCAGTCTTCAAATTATCGATGAGAACTGCCGACTGCTAATTGTGGACTGTGGGCTGCCAACTGCGAACTGTTGACTGCCGACTGCCGACTGCCGACTGCCGACTGTGGACTGAGCCCCGATAGTTATCGGGGTGCCGACTGAAATCTGCCTAAAACCCGCTCAGTTTCATATAAACAGTAGGAATAAGCAGTAAAAATCCTACAACAATAAGAATTAGAAGAAGAGGTAAAAACCAGCGAAGCCACTTATTGTAGGGCACGCGAGCAATTGAAAGGACGCCAACCATTACTCCCGAAGTTGGCGAAGCCAAATTGGTGAAACCGCCACCAACCTGATAAATAGTTACGGTTGCCTGTCGCGAAATGCCAATTAAATCGGAGAATTGCGCCATTAAAGGAATTGTAAGGGCAGCCTTGGCCGATCCTGAGGCTATAATTATATTGAGTAAATTGTAGAAAACGTACATAATTCCTACCGAAGTTAGCTTTCCATAACCCTGCATTGCGTTTGCCGAGGAATTTAAAAGCGTGTCGATTACCTTTCCCTGCTCCAAAACCACCACAATACCGCTTGCTAAGCCTACTACCAGCGCAGCCGACATAATATCCTTTGCTCCTTCAATAAAGAGACGAGCAATTTGATTGGCATTTTTGCCAAATGCAACTCCCGAAACAATACCCATTACAAGGAAAAGAGTTGCAATTTCCATAATATACCACTCATAACCCATAACCCCAATAATGAGGAATAGTATGGTAAAGAAAAGTATATTAACTATAAGCATTTGCACCGAATGGCGAAGAGCGAGAATTCCCGAGACAATCCAAATTGCAGCAGCAACAGGAATAATTGGAGCGGTAATAGTACTGTTGCCTATAGCCATTTTTGTAATAGGGTTAAATATTGAAGCGACAATAAAAACTGCGCTAAGCGCAGTAAAAACGCCCCAAGCATTCCTGTCGGCTTTATTTTTCGAGCCATTTACCTCCTCTGCTCCCTTTTTGCGCCAGTAATCATCTTCATTGTAAACAGGCGATTTAGTTGGATCTTTCTTTATTTTATGAGCATAGCGCAGCACGTACCCAATGCCAATGGCATTAATAACAATCCATATAACAAATCTATACTCAATTCCTGTGAAAAGTTGAACTCCCGATAATCCTTGAGCAATTCCAATGGTAAAAGGATTAAGCAGTGCTCCAGCAAAACCAAGCCCTGCACCCAAAAAGCACATGCTAACACCAACGATGGAATCGTAACCCATGCTAATTGAAAGTGGAACAAAAATGACAACAAAGGCTATTGTTTCCTCGCTCATGCCAATTACTGCACCAAAAAAGCTGAAACATATCATTATAAGAGCAATAACCAAATTGTTTACCCCAATCATTTTCAATGGCTTAAAGCGTTCCAGTTTTTTTGTAAAATTCAAAAAAGAATAAATGGCAACATCGAGCGCTTTACTTTCGTTCATAATCCAAAAAGCGCCACCAATCATTAGTATGTAGAAAATAATATCGTAGGTGCGCTTCATGCCCTTAAAAATGGAGGTAAATACCTGCCACGACTGTGGTTGATTGTCGACCTGCTGAAATGATCCGGGAACTACTACCTCACGGGCTATGCCGTTAACTAGTTTTGTTTCGCGACTAAACTCGCCACCAGGAACAATCCATGTTAAAATGGCCGCCACAACAATTATTGAAAATATAATAACGTAGGTATGAGGAAATTCCCTCTTTTTCTTCTCCTTGGTCATAGTTTTGGTATTTGTTAGGTAATGAATAAGCCACGAAAATAACTTTTTTCACAATACCCACAAAGAAAGAGTTACCCTTAAATGAGGGGGAGTTTTGAAGTTGGGAGTTGGGAGTTGGAAGTTGGGAGTCCGAAGTCCGAAGTCCGAAGTCAGGTAGTTGGATCTTAGATGATTGGAGAATGAACGGCAAAGTGCTAGCGACTTTGGACCATCGGAATTAGCCTTAAAGTTAGGAATTGTCCAGCGAACTGTGCGAAAACTACATTGAGCAACTAAGAACACTAGTTGTCACCATTTGCTACTGCCGTACCCACCCTGATGCTACATTTGAGGATATTGAATCGACAATGATGAGTGCAGAAATTTTAAGGGGGCATGCACTCTTTGGTACGATAAGTAAATAGATCAAAAAAAAATAAAAATGAAACTAAGATTAATAAAGGGTCGCCATGCAGTAGGATGTTTTGGGAAAAATTAGCTTTTGAAGCAGCTGCTGATGCATCGGGAGGAGTATTGGGATCATTTACATGTGGCATTATTGTTGTTAATGGTGTGGCAATTTTTGTTCCGCCCGGAGCGGGTGCTGTAACCAAGCATGTGAACACAACGAAATCAATTATTTAACTAACGTAAATTTCATTCAGATGAAAAAAGTATTTGTCCTTACATCAGTAATCCTTTCCTTATCGCTGGCACCAATTCGTGCCCAGGAAAGCTGCTCCACATTTGGCTTAGGACTTCAGTCAAATTTGGTGAGCATTCCTTTGAGCCCACAAAATCATAGTTCGGAGAGTAGTGGTGTTTATTTATTCTTTATGCCTTCAACCAAAATTATTTTGCGAGCAGGTTTTGATAATCGAAAGGATAGCGAACTTAAACTGAAACAATTCGAAAGCAGTTTTGGGGCTCATGTGGGACTAGGATACGTTGTTTATGAAAATGCACCCGGAAACTTTTCTGCTGAACTTTCTGCATCGTTCACAAATTCCCTTAAGGAATTTAAACAGTTTAGCAACTACCATTCCGATTTGGGTATAAAGTTTTTATCATTTAAAGCCTTTTACATTGGAACTGGCGTTCGATATTCCCATATTGAAAAGACCAATTTTTCTATATCTCCATTAAGCATTACTAATTGGTACTGGAATATTGGGTTGCAGTTGCAACTGACAAAAAAGAAGTAAACATTTCAGTAATTACGCCAAAATTTGAAATTCACAATACAAACTATGTAATAGTAAGAGTCGAAGGAAAAACCTTCGACTCTTTTTGTTTGGCTCTATATGAGTTATGCCGAATTCGTTGGTTCTATTCTAGTCAGGGAACTGGATGTTGGAAGACAGAAGACCGGAAAAATGAGAAAATGAGAAAGTACGAAAATGGAAAAATGACTTAATGTTGGTTGCTCGACTGATTGATTGAGACCGAAGTCCGAAGACCGAAGTTGGGAATCCAATGTTGGATGTTGGATGTTGAAAGTCCGAAGACTGAAGACTGAAGACTGAGAACCGAGCCCCGATAGTTATCGGGGGACAACCGACAACACCCTACTCTCCTGCAACAACAACACTCTTTACAACAGCCTTATTTTTCCAATGCCCCATTTTGTAGTAAATAAACAAAAATATCATGCCGCTAAACCAAGCAATGGGTATCGACCACCAAATTCCTTGTACTCCAATTTGTTTACTAAGAAACCATGCCAACGGAATTCGAATTAACCAAAGCGAAAAAAGCGTAATAAACATTGGAATTAATGTTGCCCCAGCACCACGAAGTAAGCCTGTAAATGTAAACATTGTTGAAAAAACTATATAAAAAAGGCTAACTATTATTAGGTACTCCTTACCAACCGCTATAACATTTGCGTCGTTTGTAAAAATTTTCATTATGGGATCGCCCCAAAGCCACACTGCTATTGTTGTTGCTATGCTCGTAATTGAACCAATAAGTAGTGCTGCACGGAGGCCTGCTCTTATTCGTTCAATTTTTCCTGCACCAAGATTTTGACCAACAAATACCGATAGCGCCATGGAAATGCTCATGGCCGGTAGGCCAGCAATGGAGTCGATACGGCCTGCTGCGGTATAGCCCGCAATAACATCGGTGCCAAAGGTGTTAACAATGCCCATAAGGGCCATCATTCCAAGTGCAACAAAAGTTTGCTGAAAACCTGTTGGTAAGCCAATTCGTATGCTTTGCCTAAAAATATCCCAATCGAACACAAGCCCCTTAATCGCAAAGCGAACAAGGTTGTGGGTTCTGTTTATGTAAATAATTAACGCAGTAAATGCTAATACTTGAGAAACAACTGTAGCCCAAGCTGCTCCAGCAATACCCCATTTAAAAACAACAACAAAAAGTAAATCGAGACTAATATTAATTATTGTTGCTACAATAAGAAAGTATAAAGGTGTTTTGGAGTCGCCAATGCCACGTAAAATTGAGGCTGTGCCATTAAAACCAAAGAAAACAACCATGCCAACAAGGTAAATATTAAGGTAAGTTATGGCAGGAGCCATAAGTTCCTCGGGTAACTGAAGAAGTGTAAATAGCCAGCGACTACTTAAAATTCCAATTATTGAAATACCAATTCCAGTGAAAAGTAAAAAGATATTAACGGTATCGATGGCTCTCCGCACTTTGTCGTAGTCGCGAGCACCAAAGTACTGCGATATAACTACTGATGCGCCGCTTCCAATTCCTATTACTAAAGCAATAATGGTAAATATAATAGGAAAGGAAGCCCCAACCGAAGCCAGGGCATCCTTACCAAGAAATTTTCCTACAATAACTGCATCAACAATGCTGTATAGTTGCTGAAACACATTGCCCAGCAGCATGGGAAGAGCAAACTTAAGAATTACTCCAGCAACATTGCCTTTTGTTAAGTCTTTCATTATTAAGGCTTACGCCTTTTCGAGTTTTACGGTGAAGTGTCGCATTATTGGAGCTTCCCAAACAATTTTATACCCTCGCAAAATTTCGTTACGACGGTCGAAAACATTCTTAAGTCCAACGGCTACAACCTCCATGTGATTATTAGTATACGTACGACGAGGAATTGCCAGCCTTAAAAGTTCCAACTTTGGATACCTATTTTCACGGGTTACAGGATCGCGGTCGGCAAGCAGCGTTCCAATTTCTACACCTCTAACACCGGCTTCAATATAAAGTTCAATTGCAAGGGTTTGCGCACGGCATTCCTCCTTAGGCATATTGGGTAGAAACTTGTTTGCATCGACAAAAATGGCGTGCCCGCCAATGGGAAACTGAATTGGCACTCCAAAATCGCGAAGCCTATTTCCAAGGTATTCAACCTGTTTAATGCGAGTGTCGAGGTAATCGAACTCGGTTCCCTCGTCGAGGCCAGTTGCCAAGGCATTCATGTCCCTACCGCTCATTCCGCCGTAGGTTACGTAGCCCTCAAACATAATATTGTAAGTTGAACACTGCCTCCAAAGTTCCTCGGAGTTCATGGCAATAAAACCACCCATGTTAACAATGGCGTCCTTCTTGCTGCTCATGGTCATCATGTCGGCATACGAAAACATTTCTTTAACAATTTCTTTAATCGACTTGTTTTCGTAACCTTTTTCGCGAACTTTAATGAAGTAAGCATTCTCGGCAAATCGAGCCGAGTCGTAAAGAACTGGTTTTCCGTATTTAGTAGAAATGCGCTTAACTTCGCGAAGGCATTCCATTGAAACTGGCTGACCACCAGCGGTATTATTTGTTACTGTAACAATTACAAATGGAACTTTACTGGCATTTTCGGCAAGGTATTTCTCTAACTTTTCGGTGTCGACATTCCCTTTAAATGGATGAAAAGCCTCAGTATCGCTGGCAATATCGAGGGTTAAGTCGATTGCATGTGCTTTTCGAAACTCAATATGACCCTTAGTTGTGTCGAAATGCGAGTTTCCAGGAACACAGTCGCCCTCTTTTACAAGTGCCGAGAATAGTACGTTTTCGGCTGCACGACCTTGATGCGTAGGCAGAAAGTGAGGAAAACCAAGTATGCTTTGAATGGCATTTTTCATGTTAAAGTACGACGAAGCACCGGCATAGCTCTCGTCGCCCAACATTATGGCAGCCCACTGGCGGTCGCTCATGGCGCCCGTACCCGAGTCGGTTAGTAGGTCGATAAAAACCTGTTCGCTTTTTAGGTTAAAAAGGTTGTAATTGGCGGCTTTAATCCACTCTTCGCGCTGACTGCGTGTGCTACGGCGAATGGGTTCAACCATTTTTATTTTATACGATTCGGCAAATGGAAGTTCCATAGTTCGAATTATTTAAAAGTTAGTAAGAAGTTTAAAAAGAAAAATTGAAAAAGGGAGGGTGAAAATGCGCCAACGGGAACGGCGCGCGGTAACTAAAAGGTGTCGCGGTTTTTAATATTGCGAAAAACGTGTTTCGCTACAAAGTTTATAAAAAGGGCTAAAGTCATTTGCAAATGCTAAAATTCAACATCGAATGAGGATGCAAATTTAAGAAGATATATGAAAAAAAACTACTAAAAGTAGAGAATCAACGCAAGCAAAGGGAGAACTATTCCTGCTGCTACTAGTATTGCTCCTCTTCGGGAAATTCCGTTTTTACCTTTAATTATAAATAGCCCAGTAATTGTAATAACAATAAGGCCAACGGCAAAAATATCGCTAAAGGCAGTCCACCATTTACGGGGATTATTGTAGTGCAAAAAATTTAGTTGACTAAAAATTGGTCGTTGTTGTACCTTTTCAATTAGCGCCTCACCAGTTTCGAGGTTAAAGGTAACAGTACCGTTTTTTAAAAATGCTTTTAGGGTCGACTGTTTTGGGTAGTAGTACGAAAGAATTGGGCTTTGGTCGAATTCATTTACCTTTTGCTCAATAAGCAACTTTGTTATTTCCGAAGTATCGGAAGGCAGTTGCGCTTTAAATTCAATTTTTGAAATTATATAGTTTGGGTTCCACTGGTGCTTGTGGTTTAGCGCAATACCCGAAATGCTGTAAATTAACACCATTCCGGCAAAAAAGTAGCTCAAGTCGCGATGAAGAACCCTATTTATTTTTCGAATGTTCATTTTCGTTGAAGAAAAAAACAGAGTGCTATTCTAATAAACTTATAGAATTTTGCACCCTGCTTTATTAATTAAATATCACAATAACTTGAAACCTAAACAGAAGGCTTTTGCACCTCCAGATTGGCGATACTTAATGATGTATTTTCGTTTACTATTAACTAAATATTTCGTCAAGGTCTTTTATTGAAATAATTTTTGTTTTTTCAATTGTTTTTAAATCAAGCAAATCATTGTCGCCAGTAACAAGGTAGTCTGCTTTAGAATCTAATGCGAGGCTCAATAAAAAATCATCTTTTGGGTCTCTACATAATTTCAGGCTACTTGTTACTTTAACTATTTTACCGTAATTCCCAATAAGTTCTAAAAGTTTTTCAATGTCGGTAAAATGAAAAAAACTCTTAAACTTCTCTCTTTGGGATACAATTAAAAATTCTTCAAGCAATTCATTTGAGAAAATGAGTAAAACTTCTTTGCTAAACAAATACTTGTCAAGATATTTAATCTTATCGGAGATTAAGTATGAAACCCAAAAGTTTGTGTCAAGGATAATCTTAACTCTTTTTTTCCTTGGCATAACGATCTGCTCTTACGTTTTCAATTTCTTTAGTTATTTCTTCTATTGATGGAGACTCATTTGCTTTTGAGCGAAATTTGTCCAATAACTTTTTTAATTGAATTTCAGAACTTTCAACTTTTGTTATTGAAATTAAGTCAAGGTCAGCAAGTTGTTTTAAAATGCTTTTAACTTTTGGGTTTAAAATTTCAATTCTTAATGCTTCCATAACATACCAATTTTGACAAATATACAAAAGATTTGGAGCTAGTGCAAACTGCTGTAATTGCATGAAGCACAACAATTGAATATCAGCAACCTACAACTGCTTGTAGCTAATGCACTCAACAACATAGGCAAAGGTTGGAACTTCTTTTCCCTCCTCGGTTTCGCAGTCGGCAACTACGCTTCCTGGAACCTTTTTAACTTTTCCAATTACTTCAACCTGCTTGCCCATAAGCGAGGTTTCGAATTTTTGAACAGCATCGCCACCTTCAACCTTCATGGTTTTACCTTCAACCTTACCAAAAACGGTAAGGCGTTTTCCACCGTGCATACAAGCATGATCGACAGTTGCAGTAAACTTAACAGTTTTGCCATCGAGAGCCGAAGCATCGGAAAGTAGCGAATCGACCGACACCTCAATAATTGCCATGTCGGTTTTGGTTGCCTGTTCGGTTTCGGCAGGTTTTTGATTTCCGCCACAGGCGGCAAAAACAAATGCTACAGATGCAAAAAGAATGTAGTTTTTTAGGTTCTTCATGTTTTTATTTTTAAAGGTTAAGAAACTATTGGTTAAATTAGGATGAACTAAGTAATTAGAATAATATAATG
>DDWL01000064.1 GCA_002345675.1 Bacteroidales bacterium UBA2287
AATAAATTGTCAATGAACATAGTCGGCGAAAACTTTGAAGCTCGTTTACAGAAACCAGTTTCAAATGCTTTTAACCTCAAATATCTATCGGTAAAAACTGTTTTGATTTTACCGTTTAATTTTTTTATAGAGGAATCGTATACCCCCCTATATATTACAAGCTTTTTTCAAAGCTATTTTAAAAAACTTTATATCTTTATATCGTGCTATATATCAACAACATAATCCGCGTTAGCTTGACGGCTATGCCCAGCTGGGGTCGTACACAATAATCCAAAACAATTTTCTATAAACATTTAAACCCTCTGGGTTTACTCACTCACGTAATCACCTACGGGGTAACCTGGTTGCTGAGCAAGTCGAAGCAAGTCACCTCGTGAGTATTATTCAGACTTTTTAAGAGCAACAACCTAATGTTTTAACATTTTTTCTATTGTGCCCTATGTGCCTACTGTGGTAAAAAGCCCCCCTTCTTCGGACTTCAAAATTTGCCCTTACCCAAAAAAAGAGCTATATTGCAAACCATTTTCCTAATTTTTTGACATAGGTAATTTAAACTTAAAACACACATTAATAACTAAATACATAAACCATGAGACTACTAAATTTACTAAAAAAGGCCATTATTGCTATTTCCTTTGCGCTTATTAGCACTCAAGGAATGGCACAAGTTCTACTCGAACAACCAAGTGGTTCTTACTCACAGAATTTCAATACACTTTCTTCCTCAGGTACGACAAATGCTTGGACTGACAACTCAACAATTCAAGGTTGGTATTGGCAAAACACAGGCTTAGTAAAAACATATAGCACTGATAATGGAGGACTCAATGGAGGGGGAAGGTATTCGTATGGTTCGACAGGTTCAAGCGACAGGGCTTTAGGATCGCTTGGATCTGGCAATGCGAATGCAGGCCATTTTGCCTACGGTGTTCAGTTAAAAAACACAAGCGGAGGAACAATTCCTGTTATAAAAATATCATACACTGGAGAGCAATGGAGAAATTCTGCAGCCACAGCAAATATTATTTCCTTTTGGTATAAAAAATCAACTACTTCAATTGATGATTTAACACCAAACGTCAATACTGACTGGACTCCGTTTAACAGTTTAGACTTTGTTACTCCAATAACTGGAGGAACTGCAGGGGCAATAGATGGGAACGATATAAATAATAGAGTAATTTTTAATCAAGTTGAATTAGGTGGTGTTAACCTTCAAGACGGAGAATATTTAATGCTCAAGTGGAGCGACCCTGACCATGGGGGTAGTGATCACGGAACTTCAATTGATGACTTTGTTTTTGAGTGGGAAAGCGAAGTTACACAAGTAAGCAGTTTACTTATTACTCCCGAAACTGGAACTTACTATACATCAATAAACGTTTCAATTACAACTCCAACTGAAGGTGCAGCAATTTATTATACCACAAATGGTGATGACCCAACCGAAGCGTCGACACTATACACTGGCCCCTTTGCTCTTACCGAAACAACCACTATTAAAGCTCGTGGTTACAAAACAGATTTAACCCCAAGTAATATAGTTACTGCTATTTACACATTTGCCGACCCCAGTGGCTATGTATTCAACATTGCCGAACTCAGGGAGCAAGAAGCCGACGGAACAAGCGTATACCGCTTAGACAGCGAGGCTGTTTTAGTATACGGTCGTGTGGCGCGTAACCAAAAGTATATTCAAGATGCAACTGCATCGATTCTTATTGATGACGATTTGGGAAAAATAACAACTTCGTACAACGTTGGCGATGGCATTACTGGCATTACAGGAAAACTGAGCTTATTTAATGGTATGCTTCAGTTTGTTCCTGTTCAGGATCCTGGCCCAGCCACTTCAACCGGAAATGCAATTGTAATTGAGAACAAAACCCTTACATCGTTAACCGAAGCCGACCAAGCAAAGCTTATTAGGGTTAGCGACGTTACCTTTAGCGATTACGAAGGTGGATCGGGAGTATTTACCATTGCTCAAGATTTCCCACTAAGCGATGCTTCGAAGGGTGCTGCAAAATTCCGCACAACTTTTAGCGAATCCAATTATATTAATCAGCCAATTCCCCTTGTTGAAGTTGAACTTATTGCATTCGTAAACTACGATGCGACTGCGGGCTTTAGGCTTACTGCTCGTAATTTGGACGATTTTATATACTCGGGCTCGAACGATATTATTAATTTCACTTTCCCACAATCGGTTTCAACGGCTATTAACAGCGAAGCTGGTACTGTTAGCGTAAAAGTTGTTACTGGCACCAACGTTTCGTCGCTAACCCCAACCATTACCATTTCGGAGGGAGCAACAATTAGCCCTGCATCGGGAGTTGTACAAAACTTTACCAACCCAGTAGTTTATACCGTAACTGCTGCCGATAATGTAACTGAAAAAGTTTGGACTGTAACGGTTTCGTACGAAACATTGGTTCCAATCTACAACATTCAGTACACAACAGCTACCCCAGCCGATAGTCCTTATAAAGATCAAATTGTTGCAACTTCGGGTATTGTAACCGCATACCATTATGCATGGGAAGGAACCCCTGCTGCTCAAAATTACAAAGGTTACTTTTTACAAGATGGCGCTGGCGCATGGAATGGCATAAGGGTATTTAACTCAAGTACCACAAACCGCCCTAACGTAGGCGACTTAGTGCGTATTAAAGGAACAGTAAAGGAAAGTTTTGACAACACAGAGATCAACTCAATTACCGAAGAAAATGTAATCCTTTCAACTGGGAACACTCTTCCAGCAGCGGCTGTAACTACAACCCTCGATGCGAATACCGAGAAATGGGAAGGTGTTCTTGTAAAAGTTGAAAATGTAACATGTACTAATGCTGATGCAGGTTACGGTACAGCAATAGTTAACGACGGTTCGGGCGCACTACTTCTCGACGACGATAATTACGATTTTACATTAACGCTTAATGCTCATTATAACGTTACTGGTATTATGTACTACAGCTACAGTGAGCGAAAAATGATTCCTCGTTCGGCCGATGATATTCTTTTAATAACTTCGACCCCAAACAACGATTGGAAGAATAGCATTTCGACCTATCCTAATCCATTTGGCTCGGTAATTAATATCGAAAACATTAGCACTGCTACCCGCGTTAGCGTTTCGAACCTAATTGGTCAGCAAGTTGTTAGCGTTAAACTTAACGGACAAAATCGCGTTGAACTTTCGACCGAAAACTTTGCTCAAGGCATTTACCTTATAACTATCGAAAACGCCAAAGGCGAAAAGGTAGTTAGAAAAATGGTTAAGAAATAATTTCACTCACGGGGTGACTTGGTTGCTGAGCAAGTCGAAGCAAAGTCGCCCCGTGAGTATTGATAAACAAAAAAGCCTCAGGAAACTGTGGCTTTTTTTGTGCCATATTTCTCGTCCGACCGCTTGGAGCGGTCTGACGGGTTACCGATGCTGCCCGTGTATTAACTCACGGGGTGACTTTGAGTCACCCCGTGAGTATTGGTAACCGCCTTGTGTTTCATCCGTCAGACCGCCTTGAGCGGTCAGACGGATCTTGAACGGTCGGACAGATCTTGTAAAGGATGCCGGAGGCATCGAATGTTAATAGAAACAATAATCGAATAGACATTCGACCCCAGCTGGGGTCGTACAAAATAAATCCAAAATATTTTTCTATAAACATTTAAACCCTCTGGGTTTATTCATTCAGGGAGTGACTTAGTTGCTGAGCAAATCGAAGCAAAGTCGCCCCGTGAGTATTGGTAACCGCCTTGAACGGTCGGACGGATTCCCAACATCCAACATCCAACATCCAACATCAAACATCAAACATCAAACATCAAACATCCAACATCCAATAATCCAACATCCCCTTGTGTTTCCAAAAATAATTTACATATTTATACTCGTATAACCCTTAGCCCTTTATGTCGGAATCGATAACCTATAAGCAAATTCCGTTTCTTAGGCTGCTATTGCCCTTTGTAGTTGGTATAGCCATTGGGCTTTCGCCATGGAATACAGTAATTCCCTTGGTATGGCTACTCGTAACTTCAATTGCGGCATTGCTTTTTGTCGTAAGCCTTTGGTTTGTCGAAAACTGGCAGTACCGCTGGTTAACGGGAGTTGCTGTTAATGCGTTTCTTGTTACTTCGGGAATTTTACTGGTTTCGCAAGTGCAAAGCGAGAGTAAAATTGCAGCCAACAGCGAAGCTAGCTGTGTTGTTAGACTCTTAGAGCCTGTTAACGTTCGAAGTTCATCGGTACGGGTAATGGCTAACGTTGAGTACATTGCCAACAAGGAAAGTCGCAAAAAAATTGACGAAGATGTGTTGATGTACTTTAGCCTTTCCGATTCGCTTGCGTTAAAACTAAAATACGGCAATAGCATTGCCCTAAAATGCAAATTCAATAGCATACCAACATCAAAAAATCCTGCACAGTTTAACTACAGCAGCTATTTGGCAAAGAAGAGTGTCTTTCGATCGGCATACATTTCACCTGAAAACTGGATTTACTTAAGCAGTAATGCTAACCCAATAATTTCGAAGGCATTCGATTTGCGTGAAAACCTAACAACGCTTTTCGCCCGCGGTGGTCTTTCGGAACGAAACCTTGCGGTGGCTACAGCGCTTACTTCGGGCTACAAGGCGCTGCTCGATTCCGAAACTCAGCGAACCTTTTCGACTACAGGAGCAATGCATATTCTTGCCGTTTCGGGGCTGCATGTTGGGGTAATTTTCATTGTTTTCTCATCTATTCTATTCTTTTTCGACCGTATACGTAACGGCAAATTTTATAAAGCAATAGCGCTTATAGCAATGCTTTGGGCATTTGCCGTATTTACAGGGTTATCGCCCTCGGTGCTGCGAGCAACGTTAATGTTTTCGCTGGTAATAGTTGGCAAATCGTTAAGTCGAAATTCGAACATATACAATACTCTTGCCTCATCGGCATTTGTTCTACTTGTAGCAAACCCAATGTTTATAACCGAGGTTGGTTTTCAACTTTCGTACCTTGCTGTTTTATCAATAGTTTTCTTCTATCCGCATATTTACGTGTTAATATATGTTCGCAATAAGTATTTCGATAAGGTTTGGGCGCTAATTGCGGTTTCAACTGCGGCTCAACTAGGTACACTGCCTCTTACCCTTTTCTACTTTAATCAGTTTCCTAATTACTTTTTAATTACAAATATTATTGCAATACCACTAGCTACGCTAATAATATACTTTTCCATGTTGCTAATCGTATTCTCCCCCATTCAATTAATGATTAAATTTTTTGGTTGGCTACTGAACGCAGTTATCGAACTGTTAAACATTTCGTTAGGCTTTATCGATACGCTACCCTTTTCGTCAACTTCGGGAATAAACTTAGGAATACTACAATTGATTCTACTGTTTATGGCTGTAATTCTTTTAGGAATATTTTTCGAAAGCAAAAAGGGAAAAGTTTTAGCGTTAGTATTAGGCTGCATCCTTATTACTCTAAGTATAAAAACCGTTAACTATGTTGAATTAAAAGACAAGTCGGAAATTGCAATTTTTAGCGTAAAAGGAAAAACGCTAATTGGCATTTTGCAAAAAGGGGAACTTTCGTTTCTGTCGAGCGATTCGTTACCCATTAACCCACTAAAAGTTTATTCCGATGCAATTAGTGGTTACCACCGAATTACTGGATCGCCCAAGGTTACGCATTTGTCGTTAGTTAATTACGAATCGAACCCACCATTACACTTTAGTTTACAGCAAAGCGATGCAGGGAAAATAGTTATTTTTAACAACGTAAATATTTACATTCCGCAAGGCGATAATTTAAAGGCTGCTATTTCACAAAAACCGCTAATAGTTGACCTATTAATTCTATCGTCGATGAATAAAAATAGGATTGAAGATGTACTAAAAATAGTAACTCCCAAAAGGGTAATCATCGATTCGTCGGTTTCGGAATGGAAAGCCGACGCCATTTCGCGACAATTAATTGCCTATGGCATTCATTGTCATAAGGTTTCGAGCGAAGGTGCATTTCAACTTTAGATTTAAAACGCATGAGTTCTTTAATGAAATATTTCGTTAAATTTCATACTAAATGCAATAGTTTTAAGCTTACTTTGCAAGTTGGAATAATTTCGATATGAATATTGTAATTGCAGGAGCAGGCGAAGTAGGAATTCATTTGGCAAAAATGTTGTCGAATGAGTATCACGACATTGTGGTTATTGACCCCGATGCCGAAAAGTTGAACCAGTTAAGCTCTACCGCCGACATACTTGTAGTTGAGGGTTCGGCAACCTCAATAAATTCGCTTAGGGAAGCAAACATTAAAAAAACCGACTTATTTATAGCCGTTGCCCAGTCGGAAGAAACCAATATAATATCAGCAACGCTTGCCAAACGCTTGGGCGCTAAAAAGGTAATTGCTCGCATCGACAATAACGAGTACCTTTTACCAAATAGTAAAGAAATTTTCCTTAACCTTGGAATCGACAACCTTATTTACCCCGAAAAGCTTGCAGCTAAAGAGGTAATAGCACTATTAGGGCAAACGAGTTCTACCGAGTTTGTCGATTTTTCGGGAGGAAAGCTTTCGCTTGCTGTTTTTAGGCTCGAACCCGACGCTCCAGTTGTTAACATGACTTTAAACCAAGCCACCAAGGATAACGAAAATCTCGAATTT
This sequence comes from Bacteroidales bacterium UBA2287, assembly GCA_002345675.1. Lineage (GTDB taxonomy): Bacteria > Bacteroidota > Bacteroidia > Bacteroidales > Tenuifilaceae > UBA2287. The sequence goes on from DDWL01000064.1 coordinate 6,671, forward strand.
CGAGCGGTTGCCATTGCCCGCGAGGGCGAAACTATTATTCCCCGTGGCAGCGACGAGTTTAAAGTAAACGACCTTGTGTACGTTATTACCAATCAGGGTGGCGTAAAAGCAATGCTTAAGTACTCGGGCAAAACCAATATCGACGTTCACAACATGATGATTCTTGGTGGCAGCCGAATTGGTGTTAAAATTGCCGAAGCCCTCGACAAGCAAATAAATATTAAACTGGTTGAAAGCGATAAAACAAAAAGTCTTAAGTTAGCCTCGCTTTTCACTAATACGCTGGTTATTAATGGCGATGGTCGCGACACCAACCTGCTAATGCAGGAAGGACTTCAGAACATGGATGCTTTTATTGCCGTTACCGGAAACTCCGAAACCAATATTCTTTCGTGCCTTGTTGCTAAACGCATGGGCGTTAAAAAGACCATAGCTGAAATTGAAAATATCGACTACATTCAGCTTGCCGAAGGAATGGGAATCGACACTGTTATTAACAAAAAACTAATTACTGCCAGCCGTATTTTTCGCTACACCATGAGCACCGAAGTTTCGGCAATAAAATGCTTAACTGGTAGCGATGCCGAAGTTCTTGAGTTTATAGTTAAACCCAATTCGCCAGTTACTAAGGGTAAAATAAAGAGCATTAACTTTCCTAAGGATGCTATTATAGGTGGAATTGTTAGAGCCGACAACAGCTTTATTGCCAAGGGCGACTCGGAAATTAAAGCCTACGACAGAGTGGTTGTATTTGCTTTGCCATCGGCAATTAATAAAGTGGGGAAGTTTTTTAACTAGGTTTGGTTAAAATACCAAATTTGGTTGAAAGGCAATAATAACTTTACTTATTCTTCAAACTTTTTAAGTACTCATCGGGTGTCATAACCGGAATTGCCGAAAGCCTAAAGTCTTTTAGATTTCTAGTTATTAAAACATTACAATCCGACTTAATTGCGCAATTATATTGAAGTGCATCCTCAAAGTCGGTGAATTTTGAAACAAGACCTTTCTCAATTATCTTATCAGTCAAATCGGATGTTTCAGTAATTACCTTGAATTTTCGAAGTTTTTCTTTTACAACCTCACTATCCTCAAATTTTGAAAGCAAATAAAAAACGGTTGAATAGGAAAGAGCCGAAACGACCATTTTAATTTGTCCTTTATCGGCAAGAGTTGCAATTTTTGCAATTGATTCGTAAAACGGAACTCTTTCGCCAAGTAAGTCCAACATTACGTTGGTGTCAATAAAAACTTTGTTTTTCATTTGTACTTTTCCGATAAATAATCAGTGTACTCTTTTTTATAATCATAATCGGCTGGAATATTAACACCAGTTATCATACTTTTCACAAATGGTGAAATTTCAATGTCATTATTTGGATGTTTACCTTCCTTGTCGATTAATGATTTAAGGTACGATTCAATCATTCGAGAAAGACTCCTATTGTGCAACGAGGCATATTCCTTTGCTTTGTCAATCACATATTTATCAAGCTTCAATGTTAGTTTTGCATCCATAACTCGAAATTATTATACGTACAAACATACAACATTAATCCGTATATATCAAATTTTTTTGAATCAAATTTCTTTAAACAAAAAAATCCTTCCTTACTTATTAACACACATTTTTGCTGCAAAAAAGCAACTACAGTAACGACGACAGCAACGCAACAAACCCGTCAATATCCTCCTCGGTGGTATCCCACGAAGCCATCCAGCGCACTTCGTTACGACTTTCGTCCCAGTCGTAAAAAAAGTATTGCTCCTTTAATTTAGGTATAATTTGGGGTGGAACAATGGCAAAAACACCATTTGCATCGACTGGTTGAGTAATTTTTACCTGGGGAACGTTTTTAAGTTTACTTGCTAAAAGGGCAGCCATAGCATTTGCATGCTCTGCTGTTTTACGCCATTGGTTATTACTAAGGTATGCAATAAACTGTGCCGAAATGTAGCGCATTTTCGAAGCCAGTTGCAACCCTTGCTTACGAGTGTACATAAAGTCTTCGGCCAGCTTTGGTTGAAAGAAAACTATGGCTTCGCCATACATCATGCCGTTTTTAGTACCTCCAAACGAAAGTATGTCGACTCCCACATCGGTTGTAAAATTTTTAAACGGCATTTTAAGCGAAACGGCAGCATTGGCAAGCCGTGCGCCATCCATATGCAGTAGCAAACCATTGGAGTGTGCGTAATTCGCAAGGGCTTCAATTTCGGTTGGGGTGTAAACCGTTCCCAACTCGGTTGGCTGCGAAATTGAAATCACCTTTGGCTGTGCATGATGCTGAAAGCCAAAACCATGCATGTGTTTTTTAATGAGTTCGGGAGTCAACTTTCCATTTACGGTTTCAACAGTAAGCAGTTTACAACCCGTAAATCGCTCGGGAGCACCGCATTCGTCGACGTTTATGTGTGCCGTTTCGGCACAAATAATGGCATTATGCGATTGGGTTGCGGCTTTAATACCCAACACATTAGCTGCCGAGCCAATAAAAACAAAGAAAACCTCGACATGTGAACCAAGTTCTTTTCGAAAAAGTTCAACAGCTTTTGCTGTGTAAATATCGTCGCCATAAGCTATGGTGTGCCCCGAGTTAGCCTTTAGCATTTCGTCGAAAATATTGGGGTGCACACCCGAATTGTTATCGCTGGCAAAGCCGCGCTTAGTGGTATTTTGTTCCATAAAATTCAAAATATTATCCTTTTTACAAACGTAACTAAAATTGGATGAACAAGCAAAGCGCTCCTAACCTCTCCTTCGAAGCGATTGGTAATCGAGGTAGTAAAGAACTTTAAACGAAATGCTATTGTACTGATGGTTATCCATTAAACTTGAAAATGAATTGCTAAAATTCTTAACAACCTCGCTGCCACGCATCTCTACAGCATTTTTCCACACTACCGACAAAACGCTGCCTGGCGCAAAATTCCATTGGTAAATTAGGTCGATATTAAACGTACTATAGTTTACATTTCGGTTAATACCAATATTTGTTAATGGTTTGGATAAAGTACCATTGGAGTTTAGGTTGTGGTAACTGCTATACTCGAGCCATCGCCAGTAGTGCCTTGCCCTTAAATTTATCGACGAATTTGCACTAAAGGCAAGCAGCCCATTTATGGTATTTGTTAATGTACTTACATTTCGAAGTCCCATGTATACTCCAACGGGGGCATACCCTGCAAACCCTATAGTATTAAAATCGAAGTCCTTACGAATTTCGTAAACAACAAATAGTTTATTGCTAAACCGAATACGTGGCGAAAAACTTGCCCAAATACCTTTTTGGTTATACTGGTCGCCTGCCCAGGCGCCTATTTTAGTATCGATAGCCAAAGGTTTTCGGTAATCGGACGAGGTCCAAATATTTCCATTAAACCTCTTTGGAATAATCACCATTTGTCCAGAACTTTTTGGCTCATCGTAGTCGTGAGTGTCCTTAGTATTTAACGAAAAACCAAAACCTATTGTATGATAACTCTTTGTAAATGTTGTAATAGCATCGAAATATATTGAAGCGCGATTAAAAACCCTTGGACTAAAAATGTACGAATTTGAGTAGCCAAACCAGCTAGACCAATTTAAAAGTCGCCAAAAGGGTTTGTAAATTTTATACCCCAGTTCAATACCATTACTAAACTCGTTGGGCTTTTGTAAAAAGCCCATATCGTTAGGGTTGTAGTTTTTACTTTCGGTGTTATGCCAAAGAGAAAACAGGTAGTTGCCCGAGGTTTTACTTAACGAAAAGTTATATGCGTATCCGCGAGAAACTGTATCGGTGAAAATTTGGCTTAAGGCTGCCTTCCCTTTTACTGCGTAAAAATTATTTTTGTCGCGAACAACAAAATCGGTTGCTGTAACATTTGCCGAGTACGAAGTGTCGGGAATGGTTAAGTTTGTGTTTATAACACTTACGTACGAATTTCGCGGAAGCGTTTGGTCGAAAACCAAAATATTGTAATTTGTTAAGCCTTGCGTTTTCATTTTCCTGTTTTCACCCGTTATAGTGTCGAAAATGGTTGCAAATGCTGCACTTGTTATTGCATTAAACGCTCCAATACCTAAACCCCTACCCGTTCGTCCCGAAACTTTTGTTGCATTTACCATTTTTGTTTCGAGCGGGTTGTTTTCAACTATCTCGTTTTCGTTAAGCAACTCATTTGGTTTTTGAGAGTACTTTGGCGTTGAACCTATTCGCCTTGAGTAAAAAACATTGCCCTTACTAAACAGGTCCATTCCTTCGGTAAAAAATGGGCGCTGCTCATCGTACATTATTTCGAATGGTGAAATATTCAGAATTTTATCGTCCGATTTTACCTGTCCAAAATCGGGAATAAGCGTTAAGTCGAGAGTGAAACTTTCCGAAAGGCCAAGCTTTAAATCCATGCCGCCATTCAACTTAAAATCAATTTCCTTTTTATCGATATCAATATTTGAATGGGTTGAAACGTATGGACTAAACGATAGTCGAATGGGCGACTCGATATTTGCAATTCCGCTAAGTTCGCCCGACTGGTTAACCATTCCCGAAATAGAAACGTCGATTGGATTCCAAGAGCTCCATTCGTTGTATCGCTTTATTAACCGTCGAAAGTTTATGCCCCAATTTCCACTCACATTACTCGAAAACCTTAGTGCCGAAAAGGGTATTCGCATTTCAACAACCCAACCATTATCGGTTATACTTACACGGCTTTCCCAAACAGCATCCCAACTTTTATCGCGGTTAGTTCCAGTATGCCGAATATCGGTTTGAACCCCCGATGCTGAAAGCATAAACTCCTGATAGTTAATGCCATCGTTATAAGGACTAATTAACACGCTAAACAAATCGGCTTTAAGCTTATCGGAGTTGTCTCGAACGCCAAGTTCCTGAAATATTTTGGCCGAATTCGAATCGTAAAGGGTTGCACCTATATAAATAGCTGAGTTGGAATATAGCACCCTAATTTCGGAAAGTTCGGAAGGAACCGACCCAAAAAAGGGCTCGTACTGGGTAAAATCCGATTGAACTTCAGCCAGTTCCCATTGGGGTTCGCTAAGGATACCGTCAATTTTAATCCCCCCTTCAATTTTTAGCGCACCAACAATACGTTTAACAACAAGTGTATTTTTATTTGGAGCAGCAAACAGAGCGGAAGAAATTGCCAGTATTGAAGCGAAGAAAAAGTTACGTAGTATAAAATTCAGCATAAAAACGGAAGGAGTATGTTTTCCAATTTTAATTGGAAGATTAAAGGTAGTAAAGGTTTAAGAAATAATAGAAAATTGAAAATGATTTGAGTCACCAACAAATTCGATTTAAATAAAAAATTTATGCTTTTCAATACAGCAAACTCAGTTTGAATATTCAATATATTTACAACTTAAAAGTCGAACTTAACTAAGTTAACCTAAAATGAAAATTGAAATACGCGACTACGAACCTTCCGATTTTGGGCAGATTATGGACGTATGGCATGAAACCCAACTGGGCGGAGCCCAGCGAGGCGATACGCAAGAAATTATTGAGCAAAGCATTGCCATGGGCGGAAGGCTAATTGTGGCAGTTGAAAGCCAAAAAGAAATTGTTGGAACTTCTTGGATGACCTTCGATGGGCGACGAATTCACCTTCACCATATTGGGGTTAAACCCAGCCACCAGCGAAATGGGATTGGAAGCATGCTTACGCAGTTTTCGCTTAAACATGCCAAAGAAACGGGTTACCAAATTAAGCTCGAAGTTCATAAGGAAAACCTAGCCGCCATAAGCATTTACAAACAATTGGGATTTAAATACTTAGGCGATTACGATGTATATATAGTAAGAGATGTAAGTAGTGTACCCTACTAAATTAGCCCCTCTAACCTTACCATTTGGCTAAAACCCGAGTCGCAGTTCGATGCAACAGTTTTAAAGCGCTGTTTTAAATCGTCGGGAGCATTTGCAACAACGTAGCTTCGGTTAAATTCAATTAGCATATCGAGGTCGTTATAGTCGTTACCCAAAACAACTACATTACTGCTATCGACTCCCAAATGGCTGCAAAGCCAATGAATACCAGTTGCCTTTGAAACGTGAGGGGGAAATATTTCCATCCAAATCGATTCCCCATCGAGGGGCGAAGTAGTTCGTATAACTTTATGCTCCTTAAAATGGCTACTAACAAAGTTAAACCTATCAACGTCGTTTGCCATTATGGCAATTACCTGCGATGCATCCGACAAATAAGGAACACCAGTAACCAGCGGCATACAAAAGGGTCGATAGAGCTCAACCCGCCTATTAAAATCGATATTGGTATTGCCTTTCGAATAGTATAAAAACCGATGATTAGTAGGAATTGGCTCCTGCACCATAAAATCGACATTGAGTTCAATTAACTTTTCGATTATTAACTGAATGCTACCTGCCGAAAAGTCGTTAACGTGAAGTAGTTCGTGCGAACTCCATTTCATAATTCCTGCACCCGATGTAAACACTAAGTAATCGATTGGCAGATTGTCAATAGCAACTTTCTCGAATGAATATGGCGATCGACCCGTAGCAATAACTCGTACAATACCCTTTCGACCAAGTTCAACAAGACTTTCAATGTCAATATTGGAAAACTTACCAAGCGAGTTAAGCAAAGTGCCATCGAGGTCGGAAACAACAATACTTTTTTGATTTATTTTCATTGGTCAATTTAAAGCTAAATGGCACTAAAATTCAACAACATTTCGTGCGAATTTACGTTTAAGTTACTAGAGAAAAAACTTAAATGAAGGTTGAAAATTACTTCAATATATTTCAATAAGGTGTTCACGACAATTTCGATTACGTGTAACGCCTTTTTTATTGGCAAAATGTTTTTGTTAATAATTGTATGATAATAAAGTTTTAAGTTTATATAAATGTTTCTATATTTATACCGCTTTATTCATCTTTTAAAATAATATAGCATGACTAAAACAATCACATTCAACGAGCTTAGAAGGATAAAGGCTCAGCTACCCGAAGGAACCATGCATAAAATTGCATCGAGGTTAAACCTTAACGTTGAAACCGTACGAAATTACTTCGGCGGAACCGACTACAACAAAGGCGAAGCTATTGGTTTTCATAGGGAACAGGGACCCGATGGAGGGATTGTAACGCTCGATGACACCACGATACTCGACCTTGCCTACGAAATACTAGATCAAGAATCGATTCAAAAGGTGTAATCGTCAGCTAAGCTGAAAAATAAGGGGCAGAAAACAATCGTTTTCTGCCTTTTATTTTTATTTTTGACAAAAACTCCAAAGAATGAGCACCCTTAGCGATATTATAATCCAAGTTGAGAAGGAATGGCTTAAACCGCTTTACCTTCATGTTGATGGTTTATTCTCTGGCACCAACCTACCTTCGCACGATGCCGAACATCACCTTAGGGTTTGGGTACATTGCCGAGAGTTAATGCTCGAACTCGAGAAAGCTGGAGTTCCAATTGACGAAGACACCGTTAAGCAGTCGCTAATGGCCTGTTTCTTTCACGATACAGGTTTACTTAAAGATCTTGGAGAAAACCATGGTGCCGAAAGCAGGTTGCTTTGCAGGCTATACCTAGCCGACCACCCAGAATTTACCGTTAAAAACACCGAATCGCTTTTACATGCCATTGAAAAACACGACGATAAAAGCGAAAAGAGCATTGAGGCAAACAACATTGAAGAAGTGAAAACCACTCACCGACTTATTACTACAGCCGACGACCTCGACGCATTTGGATATATTGGTGTGTTTAGGTACCTCGAAATTTACATTAAACGAAAGGTAGACACCTACCAAATTCCAAGTAAAATAATTTCCAATCTAAAGGGTCGCTTCAATAACTTTTGGCAATCGTACTCGTTTCTTCAACAGTATGCCCAAACACAAAAAATTAGATATAGCCAAACCTTAGGCTTTTTTGCCAACCTCGACGCTCAGCTAAGCGCAAAAAACCAAATTCCAAATGGGCATGTTGAAGTTTTTAACATTCTTTTTGGTTTTGTTGCCAGTAGGCAAACCGATTTAACGCCACTTATTGCCGAAGTTCTCGAAACAAGCACATCCGATTTTGTGCTCACTTTTTTTAAGCGATTGAAATACGAAAACGAAACAACCGCATCGCTCAAGCACTTAATTAGCAGACAGTAACGCCATTATACTTCATTTTTATGAAACAGTTTGGATTTGCATACCTTACTATTATTATTCTTTTTTTTGCTGGAGTTTTTACCTACAAAGCATTTGAACATTCGAAAATTACTGAAAAAAGGGTTGTACTTCGATACGAAGAGAACTATAGCCTTACATACCCCGAAACCATTGAAGCCTACAAGCAACTCGACGACCAGTTTAGCGAAGCCAAATTACTTGAGTATGGGCCAACCGATTCGGGATTTCCGCTTCACCTGTTTGTAATTTCGAAGCATAAAGTATTTAATTCCGAGGAGGTTCATAAAAGGAACTTTAGGGTTCTGCTTATAAACAATGGCATTCACCCTGGGGAACCATGCGGCGTTGATGCCAGCGTTAAATTAGCCCGCGAAATTCTCGAAGAGCGTAACGAACTTTGGCAACTGCTCAACAGCACAGTAATTTGCATAGTACCAATGTACAATATTGGCGGTGCCTTAAATCGTTCGGAATTCAACAGAGCAAACCAAAACGGACCCGAAAAGCAGGGATTTAGAGCTAATGCTAAAAACCTCGACCTTAATCGCGATTTTGCCCCTATGGATAGCCGAAACGCCCAGTCGTTTGCTCAAATTTTTCACCAGTGGGCACCTCATGTTTTTATCGACACGCACACATCGAACGGCGCCGACTATCAGTATGTAATGACTGTAATTGAGCCACATCCGCTTAATTTTCCTCAATCATACGGTGAGTTTTACAGCAGTAAAATGGAACCGTTTATGTATAAAGGCATGGAGAACGAAGGTTACCCAATGACTCCGTACGTTGACCCAATGGGCGATACTCCCGAAAGTGGGCTTGAGCAGTATGTAAGTAACCCTCGCTACGGTACAGGCTATGGTTCGCTTTTTAATACCTTTACTTTTTGCACCGAAGCACATATGTTTAAGCCATTTCGCGAAAGGGTGCTGGCAACCTACAAATTTATGGTTGTTACGCTTAACTTTTTAAAACAACATGGCGCCGAACTTGCAGTAAAAAAAAGCGAAGTTAACGAGTATCTGAAATCAAAAAAACAATTCGTATTGCAATGGGAACTCGATTCGACTAAAGTTGAACACTTTAACTTTTTAGGTTACGAAGCAGAGTATATTCCAAGCAAAATTACTGGAGGAATGAGGCTTAAGTACGACAGAAGCAAGCCATTTATAAAGCCTATCCCCTACTATAGACACCACAATCCAAAAATTACAATTGAAAAGCCAGACTATTACGTAATTTCGCAAACTTGGAGTGAAGTTATTTATCGACTAAAAATAAATGGTGTAAAATTAATTAAACTCGAAAAGGACACAACTTTAAAAGTTGAAGCATACTATATTGAAAACTACGAAACCTACGAAAGACCCTATAATGGTCATTATGTACACTTTAATATTGCTGTTCGGAAAGAAATTCAGAGCATCAATCTTTTCAAAGGCGACTACATAATTCCTACCAATCAAGTTGTTAACGAATATATTATTCAAATGCTTGAGCCACAGAGTTCCGATTCGTTTTTTGCATGGAACTTTTTCGACACGGTTCTTCAGCGTAAGGAGTACTTTGCGCCCTATATATTTGAAGACTACGCAGAGGAATTTCTGAACTCGAACCCTAAACTAAAAGAGGAATTTGAGCAGATTAAGAAAGCCGATAAGCAGTTTGCTAACAACCCATACGCACAGCTAACCTTTATATACCAACATTCGCCCTACTTCGAAAAAGTATTTATGCGATACCCCGTTTTTAGGGTTTTTAACAACTAAATTCATTTCTTTAAAATACAATATGGAGCATTCCAATAAAAAGTACGACATTGTTGTTGTAGGTGGAGGACCCGCAGGATTACTGGCAGCAGGAAAAGCAGCAATGGACGGAGCGAGTGTTCTTGTTCTCGAAAAAATGGAAAAGCCCTGCCGTAAACTTCGCATTTCGGGCAAAGGGCGCTGCAACATAACTACCACAAAGCCATTCGACGAATTTATTGAGGAAGTTAAACCTAACGGGAATTTTTTGCGCGATGCGCTTAAAGAGTTTTTTGCGAACGACATTATTAGCCTTTTAAACGCCATGGGCGTTGCAACCGTTGAGGAACGTGGGCAGCGAGTATTCCCTGCAAGCGGAAAGGCTTGGGATGTTGCCGAAGCGCTAATAAAGTGGACAAAAAGTTTAGGCGTTAACATTGAATGCCATTCGAGTGTTACCGATATAAAAGCGGCAAACTCAAAGGTCGAATCGATTTCATTTAGCACAAAAGAAAGTAGGAATTCAACAACAATTGGCTGCTCAAAAGTTATTATTGCCACTGGTGGAAAATCGTACCCACTTACTGGCTCAACTGGCGAAGGGCACCAACTATTAGCAAATTTAGGGCATACCTTAACTCCTCTTTTACCGGTGCTCGTAGGACTAAACACACAACCAAAAATTAGCGACACAAAGGGCTTAACACTTAAAAACGTTAAGGTTACGTTAATTTCGAATGGAAAAACCATTGAAGAGGAATTTGGCGAACTCGAAATTATGCCCTACGGGCTAAGTGGACCAACCATTCTGAAACTTAGTCGCAATGCCGTTGAACTGCTAAGCAAAGGCAAACCCTGCGAACTCGAAGTAGATTTAAAACCAGCGTTAGGTCCCGAAAAACTATTCAACAGAATTGAGCGCGACATTGCCACTTTTTCGAGAATTTCGGCAATTGAACTTATGCGCAAGCTGCTTCCCTCCGAAATGGCTTTTTTCGTTCTCGAAGAAACGGGCATTGGAGGCCAAAAAGTAGCCTCACGGCTATCGAAAGCCGACATTGAAAACATTAGGGATACCCTAAAACGCATTGTTTTCAAAGTAAAATCGTCGCGTGGGTGGGACGAAGCCATAATTACCGCTGGTGGCGTTTCGCTTAAGGAGGTTAACCCCAAAACAATGGAGTCGAATATAGTAAAAGGCCTTTACATTGTAGGCGAAACTCTCGACCTCGACGGTCCCACTGGTGGCTACAACCTACAAATTGCTTACTCAACCGGTTGGCTTGCAGGAAAAAGTGCTGCTCACGAAATTCGGACAAACGAAAAATAAATTTCTCCTTACGCTAATGTTCAATTTAGTTATTTTCGTTAGGTTTGTGTAAACTTAAAACCCTAAACTATGAAAAGAAGGACTATTCTACTAACTATAGCTGCTAGTTTTTTGCTATTCGGTTTTGCTGTGGCACAATCCGACGCCGAGCCAAAAAAGGATGAAAAAGTTAAAAAAGGATGGAATTTTGGAGGACTTCCTGTAGTATCGTTCGACTCCGACCTAGGGTTTCAGTACGGTGCGCTGCTTAACCTTTTTAACTATGGTGACGGTTCAACATACCCACAGTTTAAGCACAACCTTTACCTCGAATGGTCGAGGTTTACAAAGGGCAGCGGTATAAATAGAATTTTCTTCGATTCGAAGTACCTTATTCCTGGCATTCGTTTCACCTCCGACCTTAGCTACCTTACCGATAAAACCTACGACTTTTATGGCTATAACGGCTACGAGGCAATGTACAACGCCGAATGGCCCGACGACGAAGCCGCTGGCTACATGTCGCGTGTATTCTACAAGTACGACCGTAAGCTTTTCCGCTACACAGTTGACCTACAAGGAAAGCTCCCCATGGCAAACTTTGGATGGGCTGCTGGAGTTGGATTTTACGACTACAAAGTTGGTTCGGTTGACATTGCAAAACTAAACGAGGGTAAAGAGGGCACCGATAAATTACCCGTAATGCGTGGATTATACGATCACTTTATTAATGCTGGAATTATTTCGAGCAAAGAGGCTAAAGGAAGTTTTGTTACCTACGTAAAGGCTGGCCTTGTGTACGACACTCGCGACAACGAACCAAACCCAAACAAAGGAATGTGGACCGAAGCAGTTTTTGCTTATGCCCCTTCTTTTGCTGGCATTGGTAAAAAATATGAGCACGTTAAGTTCTCAATTACACACCGTCAGTATTTTACAATTGTTCCCGAAAGACTTTCGTTTGCTTACCGTGTTGGTTACCAAGGAACCATAGCAGGTACTACGCCATTTTACTTACAGCAAAACCTAACTACACTTATTCTGCGTGGGTCAACCTCCGAAGGACTTGGTGGAGGGAAATCGCTTCGAGGCGTAATTCGCAACCGGGTTATTGGCGACGGAGTTGCCTATGCAAACCTTGAACTTCGCTGGAAGTTCTGGAAATTCCAGTTTATTAACCAAAACTTTTACATTTCGCTAAACACTTTTGTTGATGGAGGGCAAGTTGTTACGCCTATAAAATTCAACAAAAACAGCGCTTACTGGAATAGCATTACGTTACAAAACGACGAACAATTATTTACCGAAGCTCAAGTATTTAGCACCGACAATGAATCGCTTCACCTTAGCTATGGCGCAGGTTTACGAATTGTAATGAACCAAAACTTTATTATTGCTGTGGACCATGGTCGACCAACCGACAAGCGCGATGGCAAAAGTGGAACGTATATTGGGCTGAATTTCCTATTTTAAAAGTTACAACACATTTCCTTTAAACGTCAAATACTTAATGTAATACGCAAATATCGAATCAATTAGTACAATTTGTGTATTACATTTAGAATATCTATGTGAAAAAAATATTTTATATAGACTATAACACAATGAATGAATTGATTGGTATTTTATGAAAGACGAAATTATTATCTATCAATCAGATGAGCAATCGGTAAGATTAGAAGTAAAAATTGAAGAAGATACTGTTTGGTTGACTCAAGCCCAAATGGCTGACTTATTTCAAACAACAAGAAACAATATAACTCTTCATATTTCAAACATTTTCAAAGAAAATGAACTTGACGAAAAAACAGTTGGTAAGGAATCCTTACTAACTGCCAGTGATGGGAAAAAATATAAAACAAAGTTTTACAATCTTGATGTAATAATATCCGTTGGTTACCGTGTAAAATCGATTCGTGGAACTCAATTTAGAATATGGGCGAATAAAGTACTTAAAGACTATTTGCTTAAAGGATATGTAGTAAATCAACGCATTGAAAGAATTGAAAAGGACGTAAATTACTTAAAAAACAAAGTTGATGAGTTTGATTTCCAGATTAGAACAAACTTACCACCTAACAAAGGGATATTTTTTGAAGGACAAGTTTTTGATGCTTATATTTTTGTAAGTGATTTGATTAAATCCTCTAAAAAATCTATCATCCTAATTGATAACTATGTAGATGAAAGTGTTCTATTAATTCTATCGAAGAGAAACAAAAATGTAAGTGCTATGATTTTTAAATCGAACCTCACTAAACAATTAAAACTTGACTTAAAAAAACATAATGAACAATACCCATCTATTGAAATAAAGGTATAATGGACAAAAATTAGGCTG
>DDWL01000009.1 GCA_002345675.1 Bacteroidales bacterium UBA2287
GCCTAATTTTTGTCCATTATACCAATTTTTTGTTACTTGACTTCTTGTTCATAAGCCCCAAATAAAAACTTATTGCTAATTCGTTGGTCGTATCGGTTCATTTGGCAAAGTAGTTAATCCGTATAGGGCAACGAAAGTTGCCCTATTTACTTTAAACAGTTAAGTCAAGCGAAGCAGCAGCTACTCTTCTCCCTTCCTGCTCTCAGTAGCCCTTCCCTTGGTGCTTTCGAGTGCTTTTAGGGCAATGTCCTTAACGCCTGCATCGGCGGCGGCCGATTTAACTGTAAGGTCTTTAATGTTGGCTTCCAAATCTTTAATCTTCTCCTTTAGGTTAGCAACAACCTGCTCGTTAAGCTTTTTATCGCCCTCGAGTTGCTTGGCGTTAAGTTGCTTTTCGAATTCGTACTGACTGGTAAGCCTTTGGTTAACTGTAGTTTCGGCACTTTTAACTGCGTGTTCCATTTCCTTCGGAAAGGCTTCAACCCTTTTGCGTAACTCGGCAAGTTCGGCTTCAGATGCAGCAATGGATGCCTCGCGTTGCACAAGCTCCTTTTCGAGCTGCTCCCTTTTTTGAGTATAGGCATCGTTTTCCTTTTTTCGCTGCTGGGCTAAGCTGTAGGCATACTCCTCTTCCTCACGTTTGCGAGTCTTCTTTAGACTTTCTTCGTACTCTTTTTGCTGTTGAGTTTGTAGTTCCTGCTCTTTTTTCCAACTTACACGTTTCTCAGCCATTTCAGTTTCGAGAGTCCTATTGGCTTCGGCCATTTCTGCTTCGAATTGCGCCTTTTTCTCTCTTTGCGCAAGCAGCATTGCGGCCAACGAGTCGGTTTCGGCTGTAAGTTGGTAAAGGTTTTTTAGGTTCTCCTTTTCAAGGGCAATGGCCCTTTGCAAATCGGCAAATTGCTGGTGCTCGGTGGTAAAGCTCTCGGTAAGCTTATCGAGTTCCGTTGAAAGCTGCACCTTTAGGTCGGCCATATGCTTTACAATTCCATCGAATGTATGGCTCGATGCCGATTTAACAATTGTTTCGTTTGTCTTACGTTCCATGTCCCTCCGAGGGGCTTCAGTTGCAGTTTCTTGTACTTTCGTCAAAAGTTCTTCGTATGCGTCAAGAATTTCATTCTTAGTGCTTTTGGGGTTAACGGTTTTTGCCATAATAATATGATTTTGATTAATTAAAGTGTTTAACATGCTGTTTAAACTTTTGGGTTTAATCCAATCCCTCTTTATGAGGTAAACTTGCATCTCAAATTTATGAAACCAATTCAATATAATGTGTTAAGCCGATAAATACTTTTCAAGTTTTTTAGGAACGTAATTAATTATTAAATCTGAAATCCGCAGGTAAAATATAACGATTGCTCAATTTAGCACTGAAACTTCGGCAGACTCCATAAAGAAACCGCCGTTAAGCACAGAATATAATTTGAAATATTTATCATCCGCGTTTATCTGCGTAATCTGCGAGAGATAGTAATATACATCGAAAAGCCATTTTATTTTACTATGTTCAACCCAAAAGCATCAATGCATTGACATGATTATACAACAAAAACATCAATGCATTGACATAAACAGGGTTTGTGTAAGTAGTCCGGGCGCGACTTAAAGTCGCACTCGGTCTAATTCAATAAAAAAAGGGACAACCAAACGGCTGTCCCTTTTCATTTTAAATATTTATTACCCTACTGAAGTGGTTTAATAACCTCCATTAGTTCGGGTAAATCCATTTTAATATTTTTAAGGTGCTCAATGGTTGGAACGCCATTTGGAGTCCAGCCGCGACGTTTGTAAACTGCATCGAGAAGCTGCTCGTAACGACCTTCGCGGTAAGTACGCATTGCGGCCATTTTTGCCTCAACGGTCATGTTGGTTGGGTCAATTCCTACGTTCTCCTTTAGCTGCTTGTCGTAGCGCTCCTGGCGGCTATTGTACTCTTCAACGGTAACAGGTCCGCATGCGCGGTATGGCTGTGCGTCGTGCTTGCGAAGACCAAACCCACGGCGAATATTGAAAATACGCTGGAAGTTGTAAACACGCTCGCTTTGGCGAACTAGTTCGTTTTTATCAATATTATTTCCAGTAACCGCATTGTAAATGGTTACGTAGTTGTCGACATGCTCAGGAATTTTGTGTGGCTCGGAGGTGTCGGCGTTGCCTTTGGGCACTACGTCGTTCCAAGGAAGCTTGCAAAGTCCTTGTAAGCCAAACCATGTGCGGAACATTGGGAAGTAGTGAAGAGCTTCGGCTTTATTTTCGAATGTTGGCAACTGGTTGTTAACCATGTCCATAAAAATAAGCCAAGCCTCGTCGTGCTGAGGACCCTTGTTGGTCATTGCGTAACCACCTTGCTGAGCAAGCGACTCTTTCGAAACGTACTGTGAGTACTCTAAACCTTTATTTTCCATTCCTATGTCTTGCAAAAACTTAGCGTCGGCACCAAAGTGTTTAACAAAGTGCTCTTTCATTTTGCGAACGCCTTGTCCAACAATTACTCCAAAACCTTCGCCACGGGCAAGTTGGTGCATAACCTCCATCATGTTTTCGTACTGCCCAAAGTTGAGGTCGAGACCGCCTGTGCGCTCTTTATTTAAAATGCCATTTTCGTAGCACTCCATAACAAACGCCATGCAGGTACCCCAGGTAATGGTGCAAATGCCATAGGTATCGCAGTAAAAGTTAGCTTCAATAATTGCTTCGGGATCGAAAATGCCAAGGTTCGAGCCTAAGCCGGCAACTGTTTCGTACTCGGGGCCGTCGACAATAACTGCTTGACCTTTGTATGGGCCAGTTTTTAAAACGTAGTCGTCAACACCCTTTGAGCAGCTCATGGCGCAGCCAATCCAGCAGCCATCGGGTAGGTTTTGGGTAAAGTACTTATCGCGGAAAATGTTACTGTGAATTTTTTGAGCGTCGACCGAACTACCAAACTTAAAGTTGTGTGTAGGAAGAAGATCGTAGTCGTTCATTACGTTGGCAATGTTGGCAGTGCCCTTTTTGCGCATTTGGCACTGATGGTCGTCGAGTTCGCGAATTTCGGCTTGGTAGCGGCGCCCCCTTTCGGTAATGGCTTCGAGGTTAGCAACGTTATTAAGATTTCCCTTAACGCCTGGGATTTTTGCTACAATTGCCTTAATTTTTTTGTCGCTCATTACGGTTCCAATACCTCCGCGACCGGCCTGCTTAAGCCTAATTTTTTTACGTTTCGAGTCGTAAAATGTGAAGTTAACCATGCCAATGAGCGAATGCTTAGCTCCAGCTCCGGTTGAAACAATACCAATATTTTTGTAGTCTTTTTCGTCGTCGGCAAAAACTTCGGTTAGCTCTTCGGCTAAAATATGGCTATCGTTTGAGTATCCTGGATCTTCGTAAATTTCAATTTTATGGTTAACACCATCAATGTAAATAATAACCTCTTTGTTTGCTTTTCCTTGAAGTTCAAGCGCATCGAAGCCCGAGAATTTAAGAAATGAACCAAAAAATCCGCCCACGTTCGAGTCCATAACTGAGTTGGTTTGTGGCGAAAGGCTTACTAAAAGCGACTTGCCTGTACCAGAATATTGGGTAATGCCACCAATTGGCCCCGAACTAATGATTATTTCGTTTTCGGGATCGTTCCACTTGGTTGTTGGGGTAGTTGCATCCCAGAGCAGGCGTAATCCGTAACCTTTTCCACCAATGAATTTCTCTTTCATTTGAGCTGGAACCGCTTTCTCTTTCACCTCGTTTTTGGAAACGTTGATGTAAAGAATCTTGTCGGTGTAGCCACGTTCAAGGGCTTTCCAATCGTAACTAAACGAGTTGAGTACCTTTTGCTTGGCTTTCAATTCCTTAACGTTCATAATTGATTATTTTTGGGATTTATATTCAAAATATTTGGAGCTAAAATACAAAATAAATTGCTGCCTAAAATGATTATTATCAATATGTAACACTTTACATAACGGAGTTTTGCAGCAAATAGGTTTGCTATGTTTATTTAAAGTGTTGGCTGTAATATGAGAAAACAGGTTTGTAAGTCAATTTTATGGCAATTGAAGACTCTGCTAAATGTTTAATAACAGGTTAAAACAGATAAATGGTAAGCAGTTTTAGAAACTGTTTAAATTTTGTTTATTTTTTTAGCCATGCACCATATTTATCTTTAAAGGTTAAGTTCGTTTCCCCAATGGTTTAGGGCTTAATAGTTCATTATAAATTTCCTTACTTTCTCCTTGATGAGAAAGTAAGCAAAGAATCAAGGCAAAACGACGCTGCCACCCGCCCTGCCCTGTTTTCCACGGTTTTTCATAAAATCATTAAAACCATATATAAATTACTGATAATCAAGTGTGCGTTTTTTGATTTGGGTGACCCAGCGAGGAAAACAGGAAAGTAAGCAAAGAATCAAGGCAAAACGACGCTGCCACCCGCCCTGCCAAATCGTAAGCCCCATGGCAACGTAGGCGATATGGAACGCAGCAAAGGGAGCCCATTCCATTGCTGCTATGATTATGCAAAGTTCAATCAACTTTAACTCTCACTGTCCATGCGTTCCATCTCGAACGCAAGCGCCCTTGCACATGGGGCTAACGATTTGGCATTCCCTCTCTTGCTGCCGCTCTCCCGATAGTTATCGGGATTGCCATCCCCCCGCACGTCGCTCATAGTATACCTTTTAGGATTTCTAAACTATTTTGCTTTGATTTTTGTTGAGTTCCAGTCCTTTTCAATACAATAACAAAAAGGCATTGTACATTACCCTGACTGCTTTGTATAGTTCGGGTAGCCCGTGACTATTGGGGGAAATAATTTACAAGAAATTTGTAGCAGTTTTTTAAATCAGCGATTTCTCGAAAAGAATTTTTACTATTTCGTTAGGCACATGGCTAACAATTCCTCGGTTCTGAAATCCCTTATCCTCGAGCATTTGGCAAAGTGCCTTATCGTCAACAGGAATAGTTCCTCTTATTATTTGGTAACCTTGAACAAGCGCTTCGCTAATGGCAAAGTCGATCATGGTTTTGGCCAAACCTCTTCGCTGGTAATGTGGAAAAATAGCCAACCGATCGATGAAGAGTGCATTATCAACATTTTCGTCGGGTTTTAGGGTTAGCGTTCCTGCTGGTACTTTTTTGAAGAATATAATGTAAACGTACTGGTTCGCTATATCGCACGAAATATTAGCGTAATCGCCATGGCTATTATGCCAGTATTTTACGCCTTTGTCGAGTAACTGCTGAGCGCACTCTCTAACAATGTAGAGTACTTCGAGCAGCTGCGATTCCTTTGCCAGTTTTATCTCAACCATAAAAAAATAAGAAAGAATTACCCACTAAAAGTACATTAAAAATTAGAATAAACAAGTTGCCCGTTAATAAATGTACTTTTTACCTTAATACGGAAAAGTTCTTCATCGGAAGTTTGAAAAAGGTTTTCCGTTAGTACTACAAAATCGGCATCCTTTCCAATTTCGAGGCTTCCCTTAATATTTTCCTCAAATGCTGCTTTTGCAGCCCAAATTGTCGTAGCCATTAGCGCTTGCTGGCGAGTGAGCGAGTTTTCGATTTGGAAACCGTTTTCGGGTTCTCCCATTTGATTTTTTCGGGTAACAGCAGCGTAAAATCCGTATAGGGGATTGATATCCTCAATGGGAAAGTCGCTACCGTTGGGCAGCCAGTCATTTTGCTTGAGGAGTTCTTGATAGGCATAAGCCGAGGTAATTCTGCTCCCTAAACGTTCATCTGCCCAAAACATGTCGGAAGTGGCATGCGTAGTTTGAATTGAAGGAATTACAGACAATTGTCCAAAGCGAGGCATGTCGGTTGGGTGAACGGTTTGAGCGTGCTCAATTCGCCAGCGGCGATCGTTTTTGGGTTGAAGAAATTGACTGTAAATATTGAGCATTAGTCGAACAGCCGAATCGCCAATGCAATGCGTGGCAACTTGAAAACCCGCTTCGTATGCTTTTTGGCAAACTTCGGTAAGTTTTTGAGTGGGTTCAACTTGTAACCCTTGTGTTTCGGGAGAATCGGAGTAGGGCTCGAGCAGCAATGCTCCACGAGAGCCTAAAGCACCGTCAGCGTAAAGTTTAATGGTTCTAACGGTAAGCATTGGGGTGGAGTAGGGGTCATTTTTTAAAAAGTGCTCGAAGTTCTCGTTGGTTGGGCTAAGCATGGCGTTAACCTTCATTTTAAGTTTCCCGTTTTTTTGAAGCGAGTCGATAAGTAGAACTTCGTCGAGTTCGAGTCCTGCATCGCCAACAGATGTTAGCCCAACTGCAAAGCAGTTTTCTTGTGCTTTCATCAGAGCATTTTCCTTTTCCTCAAGGGTGTAAGCGGGAACAAACTTTCGAACCAACTCAATGGCATTGTCGATTAGTAAGCCCGTTGGTTTTCCGTTTTGCAAAGCAATATGACCGCCATCAATCTTTGTATTTTCGGTAACTCCAGCCAACGCTAAAGCAGTGGAGTTTGCCATTGCAGCATGCCCATCGATACGAATTAACAGCACGGGTTTGTTGGGGAATACCTTGTTGAGCAAATCGTTGGTTGGAAACTCTTTTATGTCCCATTCGTTTTGATTCCAGCCCCTGCCTTGAGCCCAAGTTGTGGGGAATTGGGTTTGATGCTCAACCAAACGATCAACTACCTCGTTCCACGATTTGGCTCCCTTTAAATTTGCGTTAGCCAAAACCTGCCCGTAGCCAAGAAAATGGCAGTGAGGGTCGATGAATCCTGGATAAACAAATGCTCCATCGAGGTTTTTAATTTCTTTTGATTCGTAACGATTTGCAATTTCGCCATCGGTACCTATTCCTACAATTTTGCCGTTGGCAATGGCCATACTTTGGTAAATGCCAAACTCGGAGTTTACGGAGTAAATGGTGGCATTGGAAATAATAAGGTCGACTTTTTCCTTTGGGCTACACGACATGGCAAGTAAAATATTGGAGAGTAAAAAAACTGAGAGTGAGCGTTTCATTGGATTACAAAGTTTTATTAAAGAAGTAAAAGTATGAATTATTAGGTTTGGCTGCGTAAAACGGCTGGAATATTTGAAAAAGTAAAGGGGCAAAATGCCCCTTTAAAATGTTATTGCAATAAACACGCTTTTACAGCGCCTGCCTTAGCGTTATATCAATTTGGTTGCAAATGTTTTTAAAAACCTCATCCTCATTGCCATCGCCGCTAACCGATTGCAGTAGGTGTCGTTTTTCGTAAAATCGTTGTGCAAGCATGGTAACCTGTTCGTACTCCTCTAGCCTCGAAACAATGGTTTCAGTATCCATGTCGTATAAGCGACTTCGGTCGGTTTTGCTTCGTTGAGCTAGCCTTTTCATAGCTTCAAGTGGGCTAACCTGTAGCTCGATGGCCGATGTTACGGAGCTGTTCATTTTTTTCAGCATGGCATCAACAATGTATGCCTGTACAATGGTTCGTGGAAATCCTTTAAAAATAAAACCACGCGATCCTGGACTTGCCTGTATTTTTTCTTCAATAAGCTTAATGGCAATTTCGTCGGGAACAATCATCCCCTTGTCCATGTAAGGTTTTGCAATGCGGCCAATTTCGGTGTCGTCCTTTATCTCTTTCCGAAGCATTTTTCCGGTGGAAATGTAAACCAAGTTGTACTTTTCGGCCATTTTTTTTGCTTGCGTTCCCTTTCCCGAGCCCGGGTACCCAAACAGAATAATGTTAACCCATCGATTTTCGAGCGATTTTTGCACAGCCGTATCGAGGCGCGCCTGAACATCTTCAATAGGACCGGTTCCATCAATTGAGTAGCAAATTCCCTTATCCTGATAGTACTTGGCTACTGGTACCGTTTTGGAGTAGTACTCCTGTAGTCGGAACTGAATTACGTCGTCGTTATCGTCCTTGCGATTGCCTATTTGCGCCCGCGACTTTAATCGCCTAACAAGTTCATCGTCGGGTACTTCGAGGCTAAGCATGCAGGTTAGCGAGGTGTTCATATTCATTAAAAGCCCATCGAGAATGTAGCACTGCACGGTTGTGCGTGGAAATCCGTCGAACAGGAACCCGTTGGTGTCGGTTTTTTTGGTAATTCGGTTCTCGATAATTTGTATTACAAGCTCGTCGGAAACCAAACCTCCCTTTTCGATAATGTTTTTTGCCTGAACGCCAAGGGGAGTTCCCAAATTTATTTCCTCGCGAAGAATATCGCCCGTGGAAATGTAGGTAAGGTTATACTTTTTTGTAAGCCATTCGCTTTGAGTGCCCTTCCCTGCACCAGGGGGGCCAAATAGAGCAATGTTGAGCATAGTAAAAGGGCTTTTATTTTTTTTACTAAAATATAGAAAATATGATTACAAAATCATAAAAATTATCATGAAGGGTTTTCCCATCTGCTTGCCTATGTTCTAAATCGTATTTTTGCTTGAGTTTTTATTGATTACTTTCGCAATGTTTACGTTCTAATATGGGAGAAATGACAAGAGTAATTATAGCAGGGAGTCGCGATTTTAACGATTTTAACCTACTTTGTTCGGCATGCGATAGGATTTTAGGTGGCACAAATAGTATTGAAATTGTTAGCGGAGCGGCTAAGGGCGCCGATGCGCTGGGCGAAAAGTACGCCGGCGAAAGAGGATATACCCTAGTTCAGTTTCCAGCCGATTGGGATAAAAACGGAAGGTTTGCCCCTTTTACAAGAAACAAAGAGATGGCAGAGTATGCTAATATGCTAATTGTTTTTTGGGATGGAAAGAGCACTGGCACAAAGAATATGATTAAGTATGCAAAGCTAAATGGGCTCGAAATTCATATTATTGAAGTGGAAAAGGAGTTAAATCGATAATATTTTATGAAGTTGCTCTCAAATTCCCTCGAGTTTATTAGCATTTCAATTTTACACCCTTTTTAAATTTTTGCTTTAATACAAACTGAAAAAAGGATTAAATTAACCTATCCCGATTGTTCAATCCAAGGTAAAAAACTAATTCAGCTAAAACGAAGCAAGCGAGTCGCCCCCTTATGTTACACCCACACTTAGGGTAACCGTTATCTCTATCCACTTTAGGATTCAGCAAATAGATGCTGACCTTACCTTTTCAGATTTTTATACCATGGCTTGAAGAACGGATCTACAAACAAAGGCGCACTGGGGTCAAAATTAACAATACTAAAGTTTACTTATAATGTTTGGTACTATACTAACTGGTATACTACTTCTAATTTAAACGATAAACCTTTACGCTATTATCGATGCCTTCGACGGTTAACCACATAAATGCCACCAAGTATTAGCAAGCCGCCAAGTATTTGGTTTGTGGTTACCGCTTCGCCCAATAGGGGAATGGCAAGAAGCGCGGTTACTATGGACTGTGAAAGAAGGGTTACCGATACGTTTTCGACTTTTAAATGGCCAAGCGCATAGTTTATGGTAACCCATCCACCAAAGTGAGCAATAACGCCCAAGCCAATAAGCGAAGTCCAAGTTTTTGTCGAAAACCCTGTAAATGGGTTTTCCATAAATAGGTTTGCGAAAAAAAGAAGAATTGCCATAAACAGCACCGAAAAGGTCATAAAGGTTATTGTGTCGACCCGTTTGCGCGAATCGAGCGTGAAGAGCAAGTATACGGCATAAAAAAACCCAGCAATAAGCGCAAGCATATCGCCATGGTTAAAGTTTAGCGTGCGCCAGGCCTGTATTCCAATTAAAACGTTAAGCCCAATAACGGCGAGCAGTAAGCCGTACCAAAATTTAGCATTCAGTTTTTCGCGAAGCACCACGAGCGAAATTAATCCCACCCAAATTGGCGCATTATTGGCAAGCAGAGTGGCTGTTGCAGCGCTTGTAAGTAAAAGGCTTGTATTCCACAAAAACAAGTCGAATGCAAAGAATGCTGCACCAATAAAAATTAACCATAAGTCTCTTTTTGCTGGAACTTTCATTCCTTTATAAATCCAGAACGGGACCAGTAATAAAAGCGCAATAAACACTCTATAAAACGTAGAAACCGAGCCCGGCACATTGGCTAATTTTACAAAAATTGCCGAAAAACCAATGCACAGAATTCCGAACGCAAGAGCAAAATAGGGAAGGAGAGAGGGTTTGGCTGGGGAGGACATTTGTCGGTTATCTGTTTTCAGTATCGGTTATCGGTTGTCGGTTGTTTGTTGTCAGTTAACTGCCGACTGCCGACTGCCGACTGTGAACTGCCGACTGTGAACTGCCGACTGTGAACTGCCGACTGATTTGCTTTCGTGCTTTGATTTACTAGCTTTGCAAAAGTTTAATAATTACGAATTTTGAGATATTTTGTTCACTGTGGCTACAACGGCTTTAACTATAGGGGATGGCAGCGACAGCCCAAAGTTACTACTATTCAGGAGGTTTTTGAGAAAACATTTTTAAATGTTCTTAAAACTCCAATATTCTGTATTGGCTGTGGCCGAACCGATGCCATGGTGCATGCCGCACAGTACTTTTTTCACTTCGATTATTTCGAGGAGCTTCCCACCGATTTTATGTTTAGGCTGAATAAAGTGCTTCCTACCGACATTGCCATTTTCGAAATTATACCGGTTAATGGTTACCCAAATGCACAGCTAAGCGCAACCATGCGCACATACAATTATTTTATTCATACTTATAAAGATCCGTTTTTAAGTATGCATAGTTCGTTGTACCTATTACCCAATCTAAATATTGATAAAATGCAGCGGGCTGCAGCGCTACTCTTAAAGCACAACGATTACACTGCCTTTTGTCGAAGCCCTCTTAAAGTCGAAAATAGCATTTGTATAATTACTAAAGCGCAGCTTCTTGTTAGTTCGAATGGCGAAAAGTTACAGTTTCAAATATCCTCAAGGCGATTCCTTCAAGGAATGGTACGGCTTATTGTTCAGCGACTTATCGACATTGGCAAAGGGGAACTAAGCATCGACGAGTTTGAGTCGTATTTAATTGGTGTAAACAAGCCTCCAAAAGACAAACCTGCGTACCCTCAGGGACTTTATCTGTCGAAAATTGTATATCCTTTTCTCGATATTCCGCAACGACCTGAGTTTGGAGCGGTGTTCGTGGACGAAAAGTGAGGTTACTGCTTCTTTTCCTCTGCCAGTTTATTTCCTAGCCGTATGAGTTTTTGTCGCTGGAGCAAGTAAAATATTTGCGCAACCTTTTGGAAAAATAGCATGCTCAGTAACCAAAACGACTTATTAAAAAGTCTGTTCTTTACAATATCCGAAATTAGAATTACTTGCAATACAATACTTAGCGTAATTAGCATTATAAACGAAAACGAACCAATTTCGCTGTTCCTTGTGTAAATTACAAAAACTGTATTGGTAATATCGGCAACAACAATAGCCCAAACTAAACGAATATCGATTTGAATGTTTTTATTTTCCATTGGTTGTAATTTTATTTTCCATAAATATTTTAAAAAAATTTACAGCCATATGACTTGCGGCCTATTTATTCTTTATCAAGGTATTCTTCAATTTCATTTTTTAATTTCGGTAAATGGTTTGATATTATACCCCAAATTACTACATCATCAACTTTGTCATAACCGTGTATTACCCAGTTTCTTGTATCAATAATTTGCCTAGCATTTTCAATTTTAAAGTCAGGGGCAATTTTCATTATTCTATTCATAGCCTCGCCAATAATCTCAATCTCTCTTTCTACTCCTCGCCTTAGTAATTTATTTTTTTGATAATCAAAAAAATCTCTCTTGTTTCCTAGAAATTCGTTTATTGACTCAATTGATGTTTTAATGTCAAATAAATATTTCTTTACTTCACGCTTCATAAATCAATTGTTTTGATTCATTAATACTTTCAATAAAGTATGGATTTGATAGTGTTTTTTCGGTAACTATATCAATTTCTCGGTTAAATAGTTCTCTTAATTTATAGTGAAGAGCGAAATAGTTTTTGGTATATTCATCAACTGATAAGTTGTCTGAAAAAGAGATTAAAAAATCAACATCACTATCATCCCGAAAGTTTTCAGATACGACAGAGCCGAAAGCATAAAGTCTCTTTATATTAAGCGCCTTACAAATAGCGATTATATCTTTCTTTCGTTTTTCTAGTATCTGTTGCATTATGTATTTTTTTCAAAGATAGAAAATTTTCGAATCAGGTTCGATTTTTATTACAATGCTCGCTGGGAACTGCCAAATGGCAGATTAACGTCTATTTGCGTTTAATTGCATTTTGAAAAATAGTAACCAATTTTCCCTTTTCGTTTTCCCAAACCAATTCGTTAGCGGCCTTTGCAACATTTGATTGCCATTGGGCAAGTTTGCTTTCATCGATAAGCATTTGGCTAATATTTTCGGCAAGTTCAGTTGCTGTTGAGGAGGATGAAATTGTAAGACCAATATTATAATCTGTAACAATTCGGGCCATTTCGGGCAAATTCGAAACCAACACAGGCAAGCCAGCCTGAATATAGTCGAACAGTTTATTGGGCAATGCATAGCGGTAGTTTAGCCCATAATCTTCCTCAATCGACACACCAATGCTTGCCGCGCAAGTTATTGGATGTAGTTTGTTTGGTGTAATGCGACCAAGAAATGTAATCCTTTCGGATAGGTTGAGCGATTCCGAGAGCTGCTTCAGTTCGCCTTCAACATCGCCGGTTCCGGCAATAATTAGTTTGAAATTGGACAAAAATTGCATTGCTGCAATTAGCTTTTCAAGTCCGCGGCCCAAATTTAGTGCACCTTGATAAATTATGGTGTTTGGCTGCTTTGCAATTTCAGCGTTTAGTTTTTTTTTCAAGGGTAAATTTCGGACTACCGTAAAAGTAATACCATACATTTTTTTTAGCTCGTTGGCAACGCCTTCCGACACGGTTGTTGTGTGCTTTAAGCCCTTAACCAGTTTGCGTTCGAGCCATTGCCAAATGGTACGGGTTCGGGGCCGGCTAACAAGTTCGGGAAGTTCGGTATACAGCTCGTGGCTGTCGTAAACTAAAGGCTTTCGCCTAATAAAGCAAGCCAACCGAACGCCAAGCAGGGTGTCGAGGTCGTTGGCCTGTGCTATGTTGAACCTACTAAAAAGCAAAAAGAAGAATACTTGCAAATTGAAGCATGCATAAAAAGCAGCGCTTTTTCGAAAGGGAACTCTAAGATGAAAAGTCCTGAATCCGTTTGGGCTCCATTTAGGTGTCGATGGTAGCTTACGGCCAACCATCAGAACCTTAAACCCAACTTCGGCAAGTGCCGTTGCGGTTCTGTTAACCCGCTGGTCGAATACTAAGTCGCTGACTGCTATAAGTATTGCTCGCTTCAACTTAAAAGTTTTAAATTCTATTTATAAGCGTTAAAGCTAACAATTTCTTCAATCGGTTTACGTCTTTTGTCTTTGCGAATGTCGTTTTCGGGGTAACCAATGGTAATTATAAGAATTGGCCTTTTGCTTTTGGGGATGCTCAGCAGTTTTTTAACAGCAGCTTCGTCGAACCAGCCAATCATGCACGAACCAAGTCCTTCGGCAGCTGCTGCAAGGCAAATATGTTCGGCTGCAATGCCAATATCGATTAGCGGAAAGTGCTTGCGTTTTACTAAACTTCCCAAATTCGAAGTGAAGTTGGCTTCCTCCATTACTATTACAATATGAACCGGAGCTTGCTTGGTAAAATGATTAATTCCCAGCATTTTGCTCGACGTAGTGTCGGCAAGTTTACTTTTTATTTCAGGGTTGTCGACAACAATAAACTTCCAGGGCTGCGCATTACATGCCGATGGAGCAAGCCTCGCGGCTTCTAGGATTCTATTAATTTTCTCCTTTTCAACAGGTGCTGTTTTATATGCCCTATCGCTCTGGCGATTTACTACTAATTGTTGAAACTGGGTTGAAATGATGTTCATTGATACAATTGAGTTAATTGAGTTAATTGGTTGATTAGTTAATTGGTTGCACTTCGACTTCGCTCAGTGTAAAATTGGTTGATTTTGGAGACCGAAGTCGGAAGTCCGAAGATTGGAGACTGAAGACTGCCAACTGCCAACTGCGAACTGAAGACTGCCGACCGAGAACTACCCCTTTGCAATCTCCTTTAGCTTTTCCGACTCAACAACTACAACTCCCTTTTCGTTGCTTAGCGAAAGTGTAATCATTGCCTTTGCCACATCCGAAGCCTCAATTCCTCTATATTTTCGTAACGAACCAACAAACATAAAACGGAATATTTTATAAAGAATTATTCCAACTTTTTCGCCAAATCGTTTTTCGGTTCGGTTGCCTAACAGTAACGATGGGCGAACAATAATAAGCCTTTCGAAATTTAAGGCTTTTAGTTCTTCCTCCATTTGTCCTTTGGTTCGAAGGTAAAAGTTTCCCGATTTTGGGTTTGCCCCAATGGAGCTAACCACTGCAAAGCATTTTACCCCAGCACGTTTTGCGCCTTGTGCCGACGAAACAACAGCATAAAGGTCAATATCTAAAAAGGACTTTTTGCTACCAGCCTTATTCATTGTTGTGCCAAGCGCACAAAATGCATGGGTGTGCTCCCCTTTAATTTCCAAATTGGTTGGGTTGAAATGGCAAAAATCTACTAGGGTTGGAAGCCATTCGGGTTTGTTTCGGCCAAAAGCAGCCGTTTTTAAAAAGTTCGAATTAACGGCAAGTTGCTCAACTAGCTGCCTGCCAATTAGCCCTGTGGAGCCAAAAA
Source organism: Bacteroidales bacterium UBA2287 (assembly GCA_002345675.1). Lineage (GTDB taxonomy): Bacteria > Bacteroidota > Bacteroidia > Bacteroidales > Tenuifilaceae > UBA2287. Next base: position 14,638 of record DDWL01000009.1, read on the forward strand.
CTATTGCTGAATTCATAATTCACAAAATATTTGTTAGTGTAAAAGTAGTTTAAAAAGGGGAAACTGGTTTACAAGATTTACTTGCAAAGTAACAGCGAGATGAAAAAAACGTTTAAATTTGATTGAATTCGGTATTCAACAAAAATGGTAATCATATGAAAAAGTCACTGTATGTTTCGTTAATGGTTTTAGTAACAGCCATGAATTCGTGTATTACATTCTATTTCGAGAAACCTTTACCAATTGATGCAAAGCAGTGTAAAAGCATGCCTCGTGCGCTTCGCGGTAAATGGACTGGTAGCGAGGGAACTCTCTGCATTGATAAAACAAAATGGGTATCTCAATCGACCGATTCGCTTGGCGTAACAACAACAAAAGTTGAATTCGAACTTTCCGACAGCCTTATAATGAAAAAGTATAAGCAGTACTATTTCTTCAATACCCTAAACACAAACAGCTTTTGGAACGTATACGTTGGATACAAAAGCGATAGTCTTTTTATTATTAAAAGGCTTGCAAAGGAAGATTCACTTTCGCTAAAAACCAACCTCAACATTTTACCCGATTCAGCTTCGCAGAGCAATTTATTTTACCGAACCCCAATAACCAAAAAGCAACTTGTAAAGTATATTGAACACGGAGGCTTTACCGACACGCTCTTTTTGTTCGACATAAAGAATAGGACAATTCTGAAATAAGTGAAAAAGACCGAACCCCGATAGTTATCGGGGCGAAGACCGAAGGTTGTGGACCGAAGACTGTGGACTGCCGACTGAAGACTGCCGACTGAAGACTGAGGACTTGGAACTGCGAACTGCCCCATCTTTTATTTTTTATTTCTTTCCCACATCAATTATTTCTATTTTTGCAACCTGAACGAAAAATTATCCTATTCATATGTTCGAAAATTTAACCGAAAAACTCGAAAGATCATTCAAACTCCTTAAGGGAGAAGGAATGATAACCGAAATAAACGTAGCCGAAACCCTAAAAGAGGTTCGTAAAGCGCTACTCGATGCCGACGTTAACTTTAAGGTAGCCAAAACTTTTACCGACGAGGTAAAACGAAAGGCCTTGGGTCAAAACGTATTAAATACCCTTAAGCCAGGGCAGCTACTTGTTAAAATTGTACACGACGAACTTGCCGAACTTATGGGCGGTAAAGCTCAGGACATTAATATGTCGGGAAACCCAACCGTAATCCTCATTGCGGGTTTGCAGGGATCGGGTAAAACAACCTTTTCGGGTAAGTTGGCAAGTATGCTTAAAACCAAAAAGGGCAAAAGCCCTTTACTCGTAGCTGGCGACGTTTACCGTCCTGCGGCTATTGAGCAGCTTAAGGTTTTAGGCGAGCAAATTGGAGTTCCAGTATACACAGTCGATGGCAGCACCGACCCTGTTTCCATAGCACGCGATGCTGTAAAGCACGCTAAAAGTCATGGCTACAATGTAGTTATTGTCGATACAGCAGGCCGCTTGGCCGTTGATGAGCAAATGATGAACGAGGTTGCCAGCATTAAAAAGGCCATCGATCCTCAGGAAATTCTTTTCGTTGTCGACTCCATGACTGGGCAAGATGCGGTAAACACCGCAAAGGAGTTCAACGAACGCCTTAACTTCAACGGAGTTGTTCTTACTAAGCTCGATGGCGATACCCGCGGTGGAGCAGCGCTGTCAATCCGTACCGTAGTCGACAAGCCCATAAAGTTTGTTAGCATGGGCGAAAAGCTCGATGCCCTCGATGTTTTCTATCCTGAACGCATGGCCGACCGTATTCTTGGCATGGGCGATATTGTTACCCTTGTTGAGCGTGCCCACGAGCAGTACGACGAAGAGGAGGCTCGCAAGCTGCAGAAAAAAATTGCCAAAGATCAGTTCAACTTTAACGATTTTCTTGAGCAAATTGGACAGGTAAAGAAAATGGGAAACCTGAAAGATTTAGCATCGATGATCCCAGGAATGGGAAAAGCCATGAAGGATGTTGACATTGACGATAACTCGTTTAAAGGAGTAGAGGCTATTATTCGTTCGATGACTCCAACTGAGCGCGAAACACCACATATTTTAAGCGGTAGCCGTAGAAAACGAATAGCTGCGGGCAGCGGAACTTCAATACAGGAAGTTAATAGACTTATTAAGCAGTTCGACGAAATGCGCAAAATGATGAAAATGGTTTCGTCGGGTGGCGCAAAGCAGCTGGGACGAATGATGCAGGGACAGCCAAGAAGGTAGGTTTTATTAAATAGATTAAGAAGCGTTTAAATTTTTTAATTGAAAATTAGAATGACAATAACCACATGCCTATTTGCCAAAGCAAAGAGAATACTGAGGGTTCAACTTGTATCAATGCGAAATAGCTTAGAAATCTCAAGAAGTTAACCATGAGCGACGTGCGGTGGGACGGTAAAACGAGCGGCAGCAAGAGGGGGAATGTCGAATCGTTAGCCCCATGTGCAAGGGCGCTTGCGTTCGAGATGGAACGCATTGTTAGGGAGCGTTAAAGTATATGGAACTTTGCAAAATGATGGATAGAAAGGAAGGGTCTCCCCCATGCAGCGTTCCATATCGCTTACGTTGCCATGGGGCTTACGATTCGGCAGGGCGGGAGGAGCGTCGTTTTGCCTTGATTCTTTGGTTCCTTTCTCATCAAGGAGAAAGGAATAAAACGAACTCTGGATTTCCAATAATCGTTGGGAAGACAAGTTTTCCCCGATATTTATCAGGCCGTGGTTATTGTAAAAAAAAATAACCATATTCTAATCATTTTAAAAATTTAAAGTCATGGAACTTCTCGATGGAAAAAGAATTGCCGATGAGGTTAAGCAGGAAATTGCTGCCGAAGTAACCTTAATGATTGCCAACGGCAAAAAAAGGCCACACTTAGCGGCAATACTTGTTGGAAACGATGGCGCCAGCGAAACCTATGTGGGTCACAAAGAGAAGTCGTGCAGCCAAGTTGGCTTTAAAAGTTCGGTGCTTCGTTTCCCCGAAACCATTACCGAAGCTGAACTTCTTAGTAAAGTTGATGAGTTAAATAACGACAGCGATATTGATGGGTTTATAATTCAGCTTCCGCTGCCAAAGCATATTTCCGATCAAAAAGTTATCGAAGCCATCGATCCCAAAAAGGATGTTGATGGTTTTCACCCTATGAACGTTGGTCGAATGACCATTGGACTCCCATCGTACGTGTCGGCAACACCTGATGGAATTATGGAGCTGCTTCGTCGCTATAAAATTGAAACTTCGGGTAAGCACTGCGTGGTTTTAGGCCGAAGCAATATTGTTGGCCGCCCCATGGCCAATTTGCTTTCGCAAAAAGGGTATCCCGGCGACTGCACTGTAACCCTTTGCCATAGCCGTACAAATAGTTTAACTGAAGTTCTTCGCTCAGCCGACATACTTATTGCCGCTCTTGGCCAACCCGAGTTTGTAACAAGTAAAATGGTTAAGGAAGGTGCAGTTGTTATCGATGTAGGAATTACACGAATTAAGAGCGAAACAAGCAAATCGGGCTGGAAGCTGGTTGGCGATGTTAAGTTCGATGAGGTTGCCCACAAGTGCAGCTACATAACTCCCGTTCCGGGCGGAGTTGGACCATTAACCATTGTTTCGCTCTTAAAGAATACGCTTAAAGCAGCAAAGAGGGAGATTTACGGCTAACCTTTCGAATTACATAAAATGAAAAAACTATCTGGAACTGCGATAGGTTTTATTTTGTACACTTATAAATTATTTCTCTTTCTCCATTACCCAAGCTATTCCTAACTAAAGTTTCCTTAGGTAGTTTTTCTCTGTAGTCAATTCGTTCTACTATAAAGCCTTGCTTAGCTAACCTGTCACCAAAATCGGTTCCGTATAGTCTACATAAATCGGGTTCACCATAAAATTTTAATCTATCTTCTGGCGATACTATTCTTGCATCTTCGAGGGTGTTCTTTTCATTGGGGTTTAGTAACGACATAAACAAGGCAACACCATCATTTTTTAGCACTCTTTTCAACTCATGTAAAGCCAGCGCTTCATTTGGAACGTGCCCTAAAACGTGAGAGCATATTATTAAGTCGAAATAATTATCGTTAAACTGAATGTTTGTTACATCGACTACATATCTTGAATTTGCAGGATTTATATCGCCATCAATGTATTCGATATCGAGGGGGGCGATTTTTTTAAACAGTATATCCTCTGGTGCAATGTGAAGGACCTTTATTCCCTTTTTTTTAAACAAACCCATTTCGTTAGTTAAATACAAATCGAGTAGTCTAACCCTTTCGAGCGATAAACAATAGGGGCATTTAGCATTTAACCTTTTAATGTTCCCCTTAGGTAAAAACTTTCGAAAACTTTTATTGCAGCAATTACAGTAAAAGTTGTTGCCAAGGTAAAGTGGGTAGGTTAATTTTTGAAAAAAACGCCTTATGACATTTCTGTTTTTTTCAGAAACTATTTTTCGGTAAATGCCTTTAATCATTATATACGGTTATAAATATTTTTGTTGAAAAATGATTTTATTATGTAATATAAGTATTCAGTCTTAACAATATCTTTCGCTGGCTGTAAAGCCCCTTCAAAAGGAATTCGATGCAAATGGTATTTACTAAAATCTTTTTTCAACCCCGATATCCCAAAGGATAGTTTGCAGTTCTGCTCGTTATACATCCACTTAAAGAATTCAGTATCGACACCTTCGTCGGAAAAGGGAAAAGAGAAATAATTGTTTTGTAAATTAAACTTGTTATTTAAAGTAGCAAAGCTGTCGCACACCTGTCTTTTTCTCTCGTCATCACTAATGTCTTTAAAAAATGGATGGTTTACTGAGTGTGAACCAAAGGTAAAGCCTCTTTTAATTAAGTCGTCAATCTGGCCACTAGTTAAATAAGGCTGCTCAGTTAAAAGAAATTCATTAAAGTTTAGGCCTAACAATTTTGCTATTGATTCAATTTTTGGAAGGTCGTGAATTGTTAAACGAAGTAATTCGGTACAAATTTCTTGTTCATTTTTCGCTGCTGTATTTAATTCTCTCGATATTTCGGCTGCATATTTCTTATTGTTTCTAAACTCTTCAATAATTAAACTCACTTTATACCTGTAAAATAGGTCTTTATTGTCAACGAAGCCAGAATTGATAAAAATTGTGGCAGGAACTCCTTTTTCCTCTAAAATAGGTGCTATTGTAGAATGTATTTCCTTTAAGCCATCGTCGAATGTTAAATGCATTATTGGTTTCGTTACCTGCTTGTTGTAATGCACAATGTCGAATAACTCGTCAATTGAAACGGGAATAAAATGCTTACATAAATAGTCAATGTCCTCTTTAAAAATATTTTCGTTTCGTAGTGTGTAAAGATTGCTAATGTGTGGCAGTCGATTATTGCTTAAAGTGTGGTAAAAGGGCAGAAATACTTTCTGAGATGTTATGCCTACTAATTGGTTAAGCGAAATGAAATTGGAAAAAAATCGTAAATAATTTTTCATGTTGAAAAGTTCCTAAACAACTATGGCATAAACGAATTCCAGCTATTTTGTTGGTACGAATTTCCCCAAACGGGGCCGTTGGTAATGCCAAACGAAGCGCCAATCGAAACCTTTTCGCTTAGCTTGTAGTCCATTCCAAACGACATGTGCTGGTAATCGGTTGTTGAGAAACCCCTATTATACGGTGAGTAGTATAACTGATTGTTGCCAAAGGCGCCTGTGCCATAAACGCGAAGTTTGCTGTTTATCAAATAAGTTCCATGAACATATGCTTCGGTTGGATTACCAGTATTGGTCATTTGGGTTTCACCATTTGCCAACGGCAATGTCATTGGCGCACCATTGAAACTGTTGTACGAAAATCGACCACCCACTTCGATTAAAAGATTTTGCGTTGGCGAAAAAACTACCGATGGACTTACGTACGACGACGACATGCCAATTCCGTTTCTAAACGATGAGTAGCCAGTACCAATTTCGAATGAGTAATCGGTTTTTCCTGGAGTAAAGCGCTTCCATGGTTTAAAAGAAGAGGAATCGTAACTGGACTCCTCAAAATATCCATTACTATACACCTTGTGTAAATCCTTAACCAGCTGACCAACTGCTGAAAAAGTAACTAAAAGGACAAAACTAATAATAATAGTTATGATTTTCATGGCATAGCATTTATTGTAAATTACAAATATAACTGTAAAAACAGCAATAAGTTACTTGTAAATGGTGAAAAAGTGTTATACAGAATCAACGTTTAAATTATGAGTAGAATTTTCTCGCTTTAAATTTGAGTAACTATTCAGCAGCAATAAATAATCTCACGCAAATCCCGATAACTATCCATAGCCGTCAGGCTAACTAAAAAAGACAGTTATTCTTCAACACAAAATGCCTATTTGCCAAAGCAAAGAGAAAGCGGGGGTTCAACGCATATCAAAGCGAAATAGCTTAGAAATCGCAAGAAACCTGCCATATCGCTACTTTGCCATGGGGCTTACGATTTGGCAGGGCGGGTGGCAGCTTCGTTTTGTCTTGATTCTTTGGTTTACTTTCTCCTGTTTTCCGCATTTTTTCGAGGCGCCCTCTACAACCCTTGATATTGCTGAGATCTTTTCTATGTTTGGGTGCCTCATTTCAATACGTACTGATAATTAAATGATTACAAAAATCCGCCATTATACAGCAGCATTTTTTTATTTTATATTCGCTAGAATTGTTTATAATTTCTCAAAAGACATTAAAAAGAGAAAATCGAATCCTAAGCGACTTTAATAATTGTCATTTAATTTTTAGGGTGCCTCAACGCTGAAAACAGGA